>CAYMUL010000032.1:0-39859 GCA_964393605.1 uncultured Ignavibacteriaceae bacterium
CTCCATTGTCCATTCCCAACCATTCATTTTTAATTTGTAATTTTTAATTCTTTCCACTTGCTATTAATCGTTGTTATTGAAAAAAAGAGAATGCCACAAAGGCACCAAGACACTAAGGGATTTATTATTCACGATTGTCTCCAAAGGAGTCCGTCGGACAATTCTCCATTCTCCATTCTCCATTGTCCATTGTCCATTGTCCATTGTCCATTGTCAATCATTCATTTTTAATTTGTAATTTTTAATTGCTTAACCCTGTCGAGGTAGAATTTTCTTCACAAATCAAACATAAAACTACATTGGAACTTGGGGCGGGCTATGGTAAATTTGCACTTCAAATTTGGATACGAATGAATAATATCAGAAACTTTTGCATCATTGCGCACATTGATCATGGTAAGTCAACGATTGCAGATAGACTATTAGAACGAACCGGCACAATCACTCAACGCGAATCTAAAGCGCAAGTTTTAGATGATATGGATTTGGAAAGGGAACGCGGGATAACTATTAAATCTCACGCTATACAAATGAAATACAAGTCGATTGATGGCTCAGATTATATTTTAAATTTAATTGATACGCCCGGACACGTAGATTTTTCTTACGAAGTCTCCCGTTCGCTTGCCGCTTGCGAAGGTGCGCTGTTAATTGTTGACGCCGCTCAGGGAATTGAAGCGCAAACAATCAGCAATTTATATCTTGCAGTCGATGCGGGTTTGGAAATTATTCCCGTCCTAAATAAAATTGATCTTCCTTCGGCGGAGATTGACAAAATTAAACATCAAGTAATAGATTTAACCGGCGCGAAAGATGAAGATATAATTCTCGCAAGCGCAAAGGCAAGCATCGGCATCGATGAAATACTTGAAGCCGTTGTGCAAAGAGTACCGCCGCCGAAAGGCAATAGTGATGCGCCTTTGCAAGCACTCATATTCGATTCTGTTTTTGATGCATACCGCGGCGCAATTGCCTATGTTAGAATTTTCAATGGTGTTCTTCACAAAAAAGATAAAATAAAATTCTTCGCACACTCAAAATTGTACGAGGCGGAAGAGATTGGAATTCTTGGCTTAAAAAAAATTGAAACACAAGAATTAACTGCCGGCAACGTTGGCTATGTCATTGCGGCAATCAAAGATGTTCACGATACAAAAGTTGGCGACACAATCACACTTTCAAAAGGTGGCGCAAATGCACCTCTCCCCGGATATGAAGAAATCAAACCGATGGTGTACAGCGGATTGTATCCGACCAACACAGAAGATTTTGAAGGATTGCGAGATGCGCTTGATAAATATAAGTTGAACGATTCTTCTCTTGTCTTTCAACCGGAAACATCTGCCGCGCTTGGTTTTGGTTTTCGTTGCGGATTCCTCGGTTTGCTTCACATGGAAATTGTACAGGAAAGATTGTTCAGAGAATTTAATCAGTCAATCATTACAACACTGCCGAACGTTGAATATATAGTGACGGACAAGCACGGAGAAAAAGTTATTGTCGATAACCCCGACCACATGCCTCCGATGGGAGATATTGAAGTTGTTGAAGAACCTTTTGTGAAAGCACAAATTGTTTGTCCGAGCGAATATGTAGGAAGCATCATGAAACTTTCGATGGATAAGAGAGGCGTGTATAAGAATACAACTTATTTGGATCCGACCCGCGCAGATCTTCAATTTGAATTTCCTCTTTCCGAAATTATTTTTGATTATTACGACAAGTTAAAATCAATCTCCCGAGGTTATGCATCGTTTGATTATGAGTTCATCGGATACAGAGAATCTGATCTTGTGAAGCTCGACATTATGCTTAATTCTGAAGGGGTTGATGCACTTTCGATGATTGTTCACAGAAGCAAAGCATACGATTGGGGAAGAAAAGTTTGCGATAAATTAAAAGAATTAATTCCGAAACAACTTTTCGAAATTTCTGTGCAAGCCGCAATCGGAACAAAAGTAATATCGAAGTCCGTCATAAAAGCGATGAGAAAAAATGTTTTGGCAAAATGTTACGGCGGAGATATTACACGTAAACGGAAACTTCTCGAAAAACAAAAAGAAGGAAAGAAGAGAATGAAGCAAGTCGGAAATGTTGAAATTCCTCAAGAAGCTTTTTTAGCTGTGTTGCAAATTGATGATTAACGGAGTGAATATTGAAAACAGGAATTAAAATTTTATTCGCGGCAATATTGCTTGCGATTGTTGTAAAAATATTTGCCATCGAAGCATTCACCATTCCAACAACATCGATGGAAAAAACTTTACTCGCGGGCGATTTCATAATTGTGAACAAATTATTTTACGGTGCATCAACGGGTACTACGCTTCCGGTTGTGGGCTTTGAAGTTCCTTCATTTCGTTTTCCTTTCATCAGCGAATATAAAAGAGGAGATGTAGTTGTTTTCAAATCCCCCGGCGGTAAGAATGAGATTGTCGCAAAAGAAAAAATAAATTATGTGAAAAGAATTATCGGGCTTCCCGGAGATACTATTCAAATCATCAACGATGAACTATTTGTCAACGGAACTGTAAGGCGTGAACCGTATCTCGAAAATAAAAAAGAGGGTAAAGAAAATAGTTCACAACAATTCAGCGATCTTTTTCCCGGAAATAAAAGTTGGAATGAAAATAATTTCGGTCCGATTGTAGTTCCCCGAAAAGGAATGAAGGTTGAAATTAATCACGACAATATTGATGATTGGAAATTGACAATTGAAAGAGAGCTTGGTTTTGCCGGCGTTTTCGTTTCGAAAAAACAAATTAAGATTGACGGTAAGCCTGCGTTTAATTATACTTTTAAATATGATCATTATTTTGTTTTGGGGGATAACCGCGACGACAGCATGGATAGCCGCTTCTGGGGCTTCGTCAAAGACGATCAACTAATTGGCAGAGCGATGCTTGTCTATTATTCTGTGAATGATGAAAAATCTACTTTGCTTTCGGCAATTCGTTTCGATAGAATATTTAAAGTGATTGAATGATCAAAAAAATATTTCTTCTTTTGTTCGTCGGTGCAGTTGTTGTTTCGGCGCAGTCAAAATATTTTATTTATTTTAAAGATAAAGGAATTAAAGAATCTCAACTGCTTTCAAAATCTTTGCCGGAATATTTTTCTGCGGAGAATAATTTATCACAACGGGCAAATGATCGCCGCAAAACAAACGGTATTGAAATCGATTACAAAGACATTCCTATAAAAGAAGAGTACATTCAATCGCTTGAATCACTCGGCGTAAAAATTATTCGAAAATCAAAATGGTTTAACTCGGTCAGTGTAGAATTGAATGCTCGACAAGTTAAAACTATTTCTTCCCTTTCTTTTGTTGCAAAGATTGAACGAGTGAAAAAATTAATTCGCATAGATGAAGAAGAGAATAAATATTTGTTTAAAGAAAATTTTTCTCCTTCCAATATTCAAAATGAATATGGACCGAGTGAAATACAACTTTCTCTTTCTGAAATTATTGCCGCACATAAAAAAGGAATTAAAGGAGAAAATGTTTTGATCGGCGTGCTTGATTCCGGTTTCGATTGGGAACGACACATCTCTCTTAAAACAAGAAACGTGATTGCCGAATATGATTTTATTTTCAACGATACAATCACTGCAAACGAAGCGGTCGATGCGCCAAATCAACATTCGCACGGGACTTTTGTTTTTTCAATTCTCGCGGGAAGTGATTCGGGTAAAATGATCGGTGCTGCGCCCAACGCTTCATTTGTTCTCGCAAAGACTGAAGACGTTCGCTCCGAAAAACATATTGAAGAAGATAACTACGTCGCCGCACTTGAATGGATGGATAGCATCGGCGTTGATATCACAACAAGTTCGCTCGGTTATAATCAATTTGATCCGCCGGAAAATTCTTACACATACGATGATTTAAATGGCAACACAACAATTGTTACCAAAGCCGCAAACATTGCATTTGATAAAGGCATTGTCGTATTCACCGCCGCGGGTAATGAAGGAAACAAGCCATGGGTTTATATCATTGCTCCTGCAGACGGGAAAAATGTTATTGCAGTTGGTGCGGTTAATTATAAAAATGAAATTGCAAGTTTTTCCTCGCACGGTCCAACTTCCGATGGAAGAATTAAACCTGACATTTTAGCAATGGGAGTTTCAGTTGTCGGCGCGGTTGCATCAACGGCTGACGGTTATAGTTCGGGAAATGGAACATCAGCCGCAACGCCGATTGGCGCGGGTATCGGTGCACTTTTAAAATCTGCTTTTCCTCATCTCTCCAATAAGCAAATTAGAAGCATCATGATTGCAAACAGCGATAACGCGAACACTCCGAACAATTTAAGGGGCTATGGATTAACAAAAGCAAAAAGCGCAATCGAGTTTCCGAACATTCATCAAAACAGCTCGCAAACAATTTTAAATAAAATATTTCTCGATGATAGTTTGATATTCAATTCCCCAAAAGTATATGTTTCTACCGACGGAAAGAATTTCGTTGAAGCAAGTTTGTCAAACGTTGACACATTGCGTTACACTTATACATTGAATGGTTATAGTTCAGATCAAAACTTAAATTTTTATTTTACATATAAGCGCGGTTCATCTACCGAAGAAGTTCGCACGCCGGAAAGTGGAAAAAATTATTTCATGAAGATTGGTGAAGATGAAATTGATGTTCGCTCCGATTTTGTGCCGGAAGATTTTATATTGCTACAAAATTATCCTAATCCATTTAATAACTTGACGAATATAATTTTTAACGCACCGCGCGCAGAAAGAGTTGAATTGATTATCATTAATTCAATCGGTGAAAAAGTCGGAACAATATTTAATGGCGAAGCAATCGCCGGCGAAAATATTGTACAATGGAACGGAAAAAATTCAATCGGCAATCCATGCGCAAGCGGAGTTTATTTTTACATGTTAAAATATGGGGACAAAGTTCTCGGCAAGCAAATGATTTTGTTGAAGTGAGCATTCGAGCGTAAGTCTAAAATTGAATTGTCTATAAATTGGGATTCACTTAAATTGAATTCGAACTTAATGAAGAACTATTATGAATAACCAAACATTAAATCTCAAATTTGAATCGTTACCGACACAAGCAAAAAATCAAGTGATTGCGCTCGTGGAATCGCTCTCTAAAAAATATGGATCGATTAAAAAAGGGAAGAAGAAAAATCCAAACTTTTCCGATTCCGAATTTATCGGCATTTGGAAAAATAGAAATGAATTTAACGATAGTTCAAGCTGGGTAAGATCAATCCGAAAATCAGAATGGGAAAATGGGTTTGAAAAACTTAATTCTGATTGACACCGATATCTTAATTGATGCAGGCAGAGGTGAGGGTAAAGCTATTAATAAATTAGAAACATTATCTCTTGATTATAATCTTTCAATTAGTTTGGTAACCGAAATGGAGTTAATCGTTGGGTGTCGAAATAAAAATGAAATCAAACTCCTAGAAAAATTTCTTCTTTCTTTTCACGTTTTGAACATCACTGAATCAATTTCAAAAACGGCAAGCAAATTGTTAAAGATTTATAAACTCAGCCATGGTTTATTAATCGCCGATAGTTTAATTGCCGCAACAGCTTTGCAATGGAATGTTCAACTCATAAGCAAAAACAAAAAAGATTTTAGATTTATCGAAAACCTTAAATTGATCGAATACAAATAAAACCGTACTTGCTTAACTTAATATGAATATCCTTGATTCATCGATTGAAAAATACCTGGTATCAGTTTCAACCACTACTGATGCACTTCTGACTGACATGGAAATATTTGCGAGTGAAAACAATATTCCAATTCTTGATAAAAACTCGATTCGCTTTTTAGAAATATTGGTGAAGTCAACTAAACCGAAATCGGTGCTGGAGATCGGTACGGCAATCGGCTATTCTACTATTCGTATTGTAAAATGTTTAAGCGATGATTGCAAAATTACTACCATCGAAAAGAGTGGGGACAATATTGTTCATGCAAAGAAATATTTCGCGCGAGCATCAGTCGAGAATAAAATCGATTTGCTTTTCGGTGATGCGAAAAATATTCTTCCCGAAATCAGAACTAAGTTTGATTTAATTTTTCTTGATGCGGACAAAAAAGATTATGTCGAATTATTCAATTTATCTCTTCCTCTTTTATGCGTCGGCGGAATTTACATCGCCGATAATTTATTGTGGGGCGGATACATCGCCAAAGCCCAAGTTCCAAAAAAAGAAAAACCGGCTACTGAGCGGATTAAAAAATTTAATGAAATATTTTTAGCAACAGAAAAACTGAATTCAACTATCCTTCCGATTGGTGATGGAATCGGATTCGGAGTGAAAGTAAAATGAAAATTAAAGACCCAAAAGAATTTATCGAAAATGTAGAAGAGTATTCGAATAATAAAATATTTTGCAAAGATGATGCGCTAATAATTATTGGTATGGCATCGCGTGAAGATTTAATCACTGTGGATGAACTATCGTTCGCCGCCAAGTATATCAAGGGTTTGATGAGCATTGCGAAATCTGCTCCAAAAAATCCCGAAGTAACAAACATAGCGCAAATCAATTCCGATTTGAGCGAGAACTTTACGATTTTCAAAAATTATCTTGTCGAGCTATTCAAGAAAAATGAGGGAGAAGAAACGAATATGTTGCGAGAGAAATATTTGGAGATGAATCGCGAATCATTTTTGAATCTTCAAAAGTTAATTGAAGATTTCAATTGGATAAAACTATATCTCAATCATCAAAAAAGATCGATTACTTGATTGGAAGAACCGAAACGAAAATGTGATCATTTCAAAAATGTTGCCGTCGCTAAAGTAATCTTGTCCGTTCGCTGTGAACCTTGTAAAACATCTATTTTATTCGGGAGTAAATAATTCTTTACTTTGAAATCAATTTTTACTTTTCATTTTCAAATATTTTTCTCAACTCAAAAATTGCAATGCCGTACGCAACCGCCACATTGAGAGATTGCTTTATTCCAAACTGCGGAATCTCAATTGAAAAATCACACAGCGATAAAATCTCATCCGAAATTCCTGTAATCTCATTTCCTATAATTAAACAAATCGGAAAATCTTCTTTACCAACCTCATAATATTTTTTTGTTTGAGATGCCAATTCAAGCGCAACAATTTTATAGCCCTCGCTTTTCATTTTTTCAATCACAGAAAAAATATTTTTCTCATAAAACCAGCTTACACTTTCGGTTGAACCGAGTGCAGTTTTCAGAATTTCTTTCTTTGGCGGATGCGGAGTGTAGCCGCATAAATAAAGGCTTTCAATCATTGCGCCATCCGAAGTGCGAAAAATTGAACCGACATTGTAATTACTGCGGATGCTATTCAACGCAACGACAACGGGCATCTTCTTTGCTTCGTGCAATGCGGTTAGTTTCAACCGGTTTTTGGAAATCTCGGCGTGCGAAAGTTTTTTCATTTCTGCTTTACCGCAAGCTGACCGCATGCCGCGGCTATATCATCGCCGCGAGTATCGCGCACAAATACCGAAATGTTATTCAGAATAAGTTCGTCAACAAAATGTTCTATATGTTCTTTGGAGGATGATTCAAGTTTCGAAGACAAACCTTCGGGCGACATATGTTTCAGCGAATTAAAAGGAATCACATTCACCTTTGACGGTATTCTTTTACACAATTTCGCAAGCGCGGCAATATCTTCTTCCCTATCATTAATTCCTTTCAACATTACATATTCGAAAGTGATTCGCGTTTTCGTTTCTCTCGCATATCGCTGTACTGCTTCAATATTTTCTTGTAAAGAATATTTTTTATTGATCGGCATAATTTTACTTCGCACATCTTCAAAACAGGAGTGAAGCGAGAATGCAAGTTTTACTCCTCGCACAACTTTTGCAAGCTCAAGAATTTTGTGGGGAATTCCCGCAGTCGAAACTGTAATCTTTTTCAAACTGATGCCTGTACTTTTTTCATCTGCAAAGATTTTTAATGACTTCACCGTGTTTTCAAAATTTAAGAGAGGTTCGCCCATTCCCATATAAACTATGTTCGAAATTCGTCTTTCAAAATTTTTTTGAGCAAGTGAATATTGATCAAATATTTCACCGGCGGATAGATTTTTTTTGTAGCCCATTAATCCCGTTGCACAAAACTTGCAATCGAGCGGACACCCGACCTGAGTTGATAAACAAAGGGTTACGCGGCTTTGCTCGGGAATGATAACAGACTCGATCACGGTGCTTTCGTTTGTGCGGAAAAGAAATTTTTTTGTTTCACTTTCGCTGGAGATTTGCGAATCAACTAACGAAAGTGCAGTGAGAGAAAATTTTTCCTTCAATTTTTCGCGCAGTGCTTTGGAAAGATTTAGCATCGAATCAAATTCTTCAACTCGATGATTATAAATCCAATTGAAAATTTGTTCGGCGCGAAATGAAGGCTCCCCCATTTCTTGCATAATTGATTTGAGTTCTTCCTTATCGTAACCTTTGATGAGGATTTTTGTCGGTGTGGTATTTGCAGTCATTATTTAAAATATTTTGATTGCAAATATAAGAATTGAATGCGCACAGGCTGTAGTTAACCTGTGCGCTAAAATTATTTCTGTAAAATCATTTTACGAACTTGAACATTTCCGCTCGATTCAAGTTTGTAATAATATATTCCGCTCGGTAATTGATAGCTCTGCGTTGAGAACTGCAAAGTATGATAACCTGCTTCACGATACTCGTTGTTTAGCAATGTCGCTACTTTCACTCCGAGTACATTATAAACATTCAAAGTTACTTTACCTTCTTTTGCCAATGCGAATCCGATTTCGGTGCTTGGATTAAAAGGGTTCGGATAATTTTGTTTTAGTTCAAACTTGTTCGGCAAACCGAAGTCTGCTTCAACAATGCCGCTGAAATCATAATTTCCGTCGTTGTCGATTTGCTTTAGGCGGTAAAAATATTTTCCGTTTGGTGCAGAAATATTATCGACAAATGAATATTCTTTTGGCGAATTGCTGTTTCCATGTCCGTGAACAAAACCAATCTTTTCCCAATCGCTCGACCGCTGACCGCTGACAACTGAACGCTGAATATCAAATCCATAATTCTCAACTTCAGTTGCTGTCTGCCATTTTAAGTTGACTGTATTCCCAATAATTTTTGAAGTGAAAGAAGTGAGCTCGACGGGGAGAGGAGCTTGTCCCCAAGAAGTGGCTACACGAATACCATCGATTTTGATAGAGTGCGCCGATGGTCCTTGTCGCAATGAGACTGCCGAAATTGATGACGCATCTGTGTTTGCTGCGGTTACATTTTCAACAGTTGGAGTACCTGCAGACTCTTCTGTACTTGGAACGCCTGAACTGATTATCCAAAGATCTACGCGATCATCTTGAGCTGAACCATTAAAGGTATATTTAAGAATTACTAGATATGTAGTACTGACTGAAAAATTAGTCTCTGAAAAAGTTGCTCCTTCACTGGCTTTTGAAATTCCGAATCTTAGATTTCCGCTAACCGATTTTGCGTATAGTTTACAATAATGCGTACTCGTACTTCCAAAATGTAAAAAATACTCCCCTGAAGCTGATGTTGTAATTGAGCTAACATTAATTAAAGCCGATAAAAATAGTGAACCACTATTTTGTGATGTGAAAGAACGGTTATCATCACCGGTCATTGAACCCGAAAGCGAGGCAGTTCCTCCAATGCCTGAGTTGGCGTAATCTGTGTAACTCAATCCACTGTTTAAATATTGGACATCGTCTATAGTAGTGCCACCACTATGATTTGTCCACGTTGAACTGCTTACAGTAACTAAATCTGTTTCTGTCTCGCCATATTCAAAGTTCTCATCAATCAATTGTGCATAATTCACAAACGATAAAACAAATAGAAAAAAGATGATTGCCTTCTTCATTCTTTACCTCCTATTAAATTGAAAAATAAATTTGTAATAAATTAAAAGTACCGAGAGAACAAACCAATGCGGTTATGTTAAATTTGCTTTAACATTGTTCTGCGGTTTAACTTCAAAATAAATTTGAAGTGATATAATCTAAAACTTATTTAAAATTTCAATTCTCTTAAAAATGTCCGGTCGAAAAAGAAGTTTTAATTTTTAGGAGAAGTTGTTCTTTTATTAAAATCAGCCAATCGCTTATTTTTATTTTATCTTTCGCTCTCTTCACAAGAATTGCATCGGAAGAAAGCCCCAATAAAATAAATGGTATTGTTATAAAAAATATTATCAGGTCGAGCGAAAAGGATATGCCTTTATTATAAAGGAGATCGAGCTCAATTAAATTCTGCAAACCGAGTTGGCGATTGCCGAGTGTCTGCCACAAACCTGTAATGCCGGGAAGACAATCGAGTTCATTTCTTCGTGCGAGTAATTCGGGTTCATCTTTCTGCAATAGTTCAAGGTCGGCAATCATAAGTGGACGCGGACCAATTAAACTCATTTTTCCGGCAATCACATTCAGCAATTGCGGGAGTTCATCCATGCCTGTCAATCGCATAACTTTTGAAAATGGAGGAATGAATTTTTCAAACTCCGGTTTGAGAAATACAGAATTTTCATCGCTTATTGTGCGGCTTGATTTAAAATCATCCTTTATGGTTTTGAATTTTATAATACGAAAAGAACTTCCGCGAAATGTCAGTGCTCTTGATTGAATGAATAGTGGAAAGGTTTTTAATTCCACGAAGAGAATTAGAAACATTACAATCATCGCCGGCAGTAAAGCGATAAATAGTAGCGACGCTAAAAGGATGTCGATAACTCGTTTAAAGTTTAATTTGTACAAAGTCTTCTTTTATCAAAAAAATTTACGAATCTTGTGTAATGTAAAAAATTGACTAATACAAATCAAAACAAGTTTTCGAGACAAAAAGAAGTATTCCCTCACTTTTTCGCCCAACTTTGAAGCGAAGAAGATTTGCTTCCAAAAGATTTTTCTCTTGAACAAAATTATCCGAATCCGTTTAACCCTGCTACGAAAATCAGGTTTGCAATTCCTTCAGGCGAAAATGTTAAAGTCCGTTTAACCATATTTGACATACTCGGGGAAGAAATTGAAGTTTTAGTGAATGAAGAAAAATCAAGCGGTTATTACGAAGTGAATTTTAACTCGAAAATTTATCCGAGCGGAACTTACATTTACGAATTGCAAGCAGGCGAATTCACTGCACGAAGGAAAATGGTTCTCATCAAATGAAGATTAGATTTTTTCTAACTCACTTGATTAATTTTTTTTTGCCCCGACATTTATTTCAGAGATCGGCTTGACCTAACCTGGACAAACCAGAACCAAAGTTAAATGTTCACCAATTTGTTGCTCCAATTTTGGTAGTGAGAACATTCCAAAACATTAAAAAATATTTCATCCCCGAAAGCTTTCGGGATGACAATAATAAAATGATTTTTCCCGTTAGGGAAAATATGTTGGTAACAAAAAAACATGAACGTAATACTAAATCCCGTAGGGATGACACAATCAACTGTTCTTATCTTCCTGAATTTCTTGCGCCTAAACCGACAGTTGAACATTTTGCACATGGTTGTTTTAGCCAAAATTGACAAGGGTATACAGAGACTGAAAAAAATATTTTGCCAAAATTGGTTATGATTTTAATTGTAAAGTTCTCATAGCAGATTTCAATAAATCAATGAAGATCAGTTTAAACTGTGTCATCAGTATTCTATTTTTAGTTTAGATGCAATTGGGGGGAGTCTCAGATTTAAACGTACAATTTGAACAAAGAGAATTCCAAAATAATTTTTCATTGCTCATGCGAGAAAAATAATTTCAAATTAAAATTTTGTTTTTCATTAAATCGATATTAAGTTTGCATCGTTCTTTTAATTAATGAAGGTGCCCCGAAGAATCGGGGAGAATAGGGAATCCGGTTTAATTCCGGAGCTGACGCGCAACTGTAACAAATGATTCGCTTAGCATTCGCCACTGTAAAAACGGGAAGGCGCTAAGTAAATTTGGAGCCAGGAGACCTGCCTAATTTTTTTTAATCTGTCTTCGCGGAAAAGACGGAACCCCTCCCCAACTTTTCCACAAGACGCAATTTATATTTTGAATGAAGAAATTCGCGTTACTTTTTCTTTTTACTTTTTCTTTTCTAAAATCCTTCGCACAAAGCGATACGACCGATTCGAATTTAAATTCTTTCGAACTTGATTCAATTACAGTTTCGGCGGAAAAATATTTTGTCGGCGATCCTGCTTTTTATTTCTTTCCTTCGGAAGAATATAAACTTCAAAATGTAGCGCTCGGGGAAGCACTCAAATCTTCTTTTTCACTATTCATCAGAGATTACGGCACAGGTTCTCCGCAAACAATTTCGTATCGCGGACTCGGAGCCGAAAACAGCATCGTACTCTTTAATAATGCGGCTGTGAACGATCTTCGCACAGGGTTATTCGACTTCTCTCTTCTCAACTCAAACGATGTTCAGCTCCTAACTTTTTCTGTTTCAGATTTTGCAAGCGCACAAATTTCTCCCGGAGGAATAATGAATTTATATTCATCGCAAAGCGAAGTTGATAAATATTTTCTTGCTATTAAATACGGAAGCGATAACGCGCAAACTTTCCACTTTGCCGGAACAAAGAATCTCAAGAGTGTCGCGCTGAATTTTAGTCTCAATCGTTCCTACGCAAAAAATAATTTCGATTTCATTTTTGAAGAAGAAGAATTTGAAAGAACAAATTCTGATTACTCGAAAACATTCGGCTCGCTCGGTTTGAAATGGAAAAATAAAAAGAATGAATTGAAATTTTATTCGCATTCATTAAGTTACAACAACGGTATTCCGGGATTCGTTGTAACGAATAATCCTGCGTCTTCATCGGCAAGGAGCTACTCCAATTCGCTGCTCGCTGTATTTAATTTCAATCATCTATTTTCCGCGCGAAGAAAATTGGAAACGACAATTTCATACGCCAAAAATAATTTAAAACTAAGCGATCCAACGGGAATTGTAATTTATAAAAGCGATGAAAAAGAATCGAAGATAAATTCATTTCAAGTGCAAACTTTGCTTGCGCATGATTTTGATGAATTGAAATTCAATCTTGGATATCAGTTCGAGCAATGGCGTTTGGAGGGAATTACTTCATTCGTCTCGTCAATCGGAAGCAGTGAATCGCTTTCTCAAAATTCAAATCGATTTTTTGCGTCAGCCAAATACAATCTTCTATTTGTTGACTCAAATGTTGAAGAAATTTCTTTCTTTGGAATTCTTTCACATCAACTCATTGCGGTTGAGAAGAACAATTCGCAGTTGACTTCATTCACGCTCGGCGCAATTGGTTCACTCGATTTCACTTTCCCTATCAAAGCAAAAATAAACTTCAATTCGGGCAATCGTTTCCCAAATATGAATGAAAGATTTTACGCAGAAGTTTTTAATCATTACGAGATAAAGAAAGAAAATTACAAATGGATTGAAAGCGGAATTGAAACAGACCTCGGCGATGACGACAAAAATTTCTCACTCATCTATTTTAATATTTGGGGAAGAGATAAAATTTTTTGGATTCCTTCGCGGCTTGCAATTCAAACTCCGAGAAATTTTGCTTCGATACAATCATCCGGTTTTGAAGTGAACGGCTACAAACAATTTGACTTCCTGAAAAGCAGAATAAATTTTTCATACACATTTTTGAATGCGTTGAACAAATCAAATATCGAGAATGATAACTCGTTCAACAAAAATCTCGTCTATACGCCGCAAAATATTTTAACCGGCGGTGTTAATTTTTCTCTTTACAATTTTTCCGTGCGGATTAATTCGCAATTTGTCTCTTCAAGATTTTACACTTCCGATAATAATCCGATCTATCGCTTACCCGCATATTACTTGACTGATCTGCACCTCGCTTATCCGTTCGATTTTTTCGCTGCAAAAGCTAACGCGGGAATTTCAATTTACAATTTATTTGATGTGGAATATTCAATCATTCAATCATTCCCAATGCCTTTACGAACATTTATTATATCACTAACAATGGAGTTACAATGAAACAAACAAAAAACTTTTTACTCACTTTTTCCTCGGCACTATTTTTCTTTTTCGCGGGATGCGAGGATGATGTTATCATCGATCCGCCGCCGGCTTCTATCAGTAAAGGAATTGTTGTGATTAACGAAGGGGCGTTCGGACAAAATAACGCGAGTGTTACATTCCATAATCTTGAAAATGGTACAACAACTAATAACATTTACGCTACCGCAAATAGTGGAAGTAACCTTGGAGATAATGCAAATTCAATTTTTACATTTAACGGAAAAGGTTACATCGCCGTTGATAACTCAAACAAAATTGAAATAGTCGATTTGAATGATTTCAAATCACTCGGAAAAATTGATCTTGGAAGCGGTGGAAGCCCGCGCGAGCTTGTAATTATTGATTCACTCACCGGTTACGTAACTTCTCTCTACGGAAACAAAGTTGTAAAATTTAATCCGTCGAGCAAGAGCGTTGTCAAAAATATTTCTGTCGGTAACTATCCGGAAGGAATAGTTTATTCGAATGGAAAATTATTCGTTGCAAATTCGGGATTCGGAAATTCAAAAACTATTTCCATTATTGATGTGGCGAGCGATGCCGTGATTGCAACGGTGAACGTCGGTAACAATCCGCGCGTAATGTTAAAAGATAACGCGAATAATATTTATGCTGTCTGCACAGGACTTTATACAGATACAACGGGACGCGGAGGTGTGTACAAAATTTCTGCGGTTTCAAATTCCGTTACCGATTCCATCTTCATTTATAAAAATCCGGGAGAGTCTATCATGCTTGACGCGAACACGATGCTTGTCGTGAATAATGACGGCGCGTTCAAAGTCAATCTTGCAACAAAAACAATTACCGATACTGCGTTTGCAAAAGCGACGACGGTTAATCCTGTGTTTGGAGTGATATATTCTGTAGCTCACGATGAATTGCGGGGAAAATTTTATTTTGGTAATCCGAAAGATTTTCAGCAGAGTGGAGAGATTGTTGAGTATGATTTAACGGGAAAAGAAACGAAGAGAATTTCGGTGGGGATTAATCCGGGCTCAATTCATATTTTAAAATGAAAAATGATTTTAAAGAAAATTATTATATTTGAAACAACTTATTAATTAAAGTAGAAGAAACGGAGATACTTATGAAAGAAAAAATTTTTTCAAACAAATTAATTACAATTGCATTTTTAATATTTGCCGCGGCAATATTCAGAATGCTTCCGCACCCGCCAAACATGGCACCAATTGCGGCAATGGCTCTTTTCGGAGGCGCACATTTTACGAATAAAAAACTTGCCTTCGCAATTCCGCTCTCCGCATTATTTTTAACTGATTTAATTCTCGGCTTTCACAACACAATGTGGGCTGTCTATTTAAGTTTCGTAATCACGGTTGCATTGGGAATGACATTGACGAACAAAATCAAGGTTGGAAATATTGCCGCCGCTTCTATCGCATCATCGCTAATATTTTTTATCATCACTAATTTAGCTTTTTGGATGACCGGACTTTTATACCCGCAAACATTGAGCGGATTAATCGCCTGCTACACCGCCGCAATTCCTTTCTTCCAAAATACTTTAATCGGCGATTTGCTTTTCACCGGTTTAATTTTTGGCGCGTATCATCTGATTGATGTTAAAGTTTTAGCAACGGTAAAAAATTAAATTTAAAGAAGGAATTCTCTTTAAAGAATTCCTTCTCCTTTTTATTTAATCACGTATAGATATTTATTATTCCTGAATTCTGGAATCAATAATTTTCCATCTTCTGTAATGACGGGATTTGCGCTAAATCCTCTTCCCAAAATTTTTGTTTGAAAGATTTTCTGACCATTTGAGTTCACGCAAAAAATGTAATTCTCCGAACTCGCTTCTCCGTAACATCCAAAATATACATTCGAGTTTTTATCGCAAATAATTGAAGTATGAATTAATCCCGGGAGCGGAAGTTTCCATTTCAATTCACCTTTATAATTTATTGCGATGAGCGTATCGCCGCCAAAATAAAGCTTACCATTCACATCAATTGCTTGCTCGACGTTGTCCATCAAACTATATTTGCTATAAAATGTATGTTTGAATTTCACTGCGCCACTTGAGTTTAAACATACAAGCGAATTCACCGATGCACCTGTATTCAGCACAGTATCTTCTTTAATGAAGTAAAGATTGCCGTATGAATCAACACTTATGCCGCTGAACTGTTTCGGCGATTCATAAAACCATTTTAAAGATTTGTTCACAACATCAACGGCAAAAACTCCTTGTTGCGGATTGATGCCATAGAGCGTTTTGCCATCAGCCGAAAATGATAACACCTGATCTCCGCCGCCAAAAAATTTTGAATCATTTATCGACCACAAATTTTGTCCGCTTGATGAAAGACATTTTAAGTTTCTGCCTGCATCGACAAAATAGATATTGCCTGATTTATCAACTCCGATTGCCAGGTTCCAAATCTGTGAACTATTTTGATAATGCCAGATTGTGTCGCCGAGCGAATTGAATTTTATAATCGAACGAACAGAACTTCCAATTGCCAGAATAGAACCATCTGCCAGCGCAACAGGTGTGCTTGTAATTTCCATATCGATTAATTGTTTCCACTTCACCGAATCTTTGAAAGAATAAATGTAGTATCGATCGCAGAAGTACCACTCCTTATCTTTACCGATAACAATACCCGATTGATTATTGTCGAGCGGGATTGAATCAATCACCGTTCCGTTTGTAGGTCCGCTGTATTTGCTTCTTCCTGTAGATTGCATATCGATGTGATAAACCGGCGCGGGAGAGTTTGCAAGACTTCCCCATGCGATTTCCGATTGAACGCCTTCTTGAATCGGCGTGATGTTTGTGCTTTCATCTTTGCATCCAAAGAAAAGCAAAACCATTAACAGCGATAAAATATATTTTCCCATGAGACACCTCTGATTATGTAAAAAATTACGATTAAAATTAGTAATCCCGTTCAATAAAAACAAAATGAAATAACGGTGATGTCATTTTTGATAAAGAACAAATCTCATCGAATAATAGCAGACTGATGACATAGATTAAACTGATTGGCACTAAAGTTTCGTAGTAACGATTTTTTTTCGCCGCTAAAATACTCAGTGTAACTTTGTGAATTTTCTCTGTGACACTCTGTGTAGCCTTTCTTTCATATTCTAGAGAAATTTTCAACCAAATAATTATTAGGAAGTTGAAAAGATTTTGGAAAGTAGTTTGCGTTAAATAAATTTTACTTCAAATCACTGTACAATTCAATGATGAAGTTAAACTCATCATCAGTTAACGGTTTATCGGCGGCGGATAGATTTATTTTTACTTGCGATAAATTTCTGAAACCAGGAATCACCGCCCCAACAACATTGAACTTCAATAAATATTGCAAAGATGCTCGCGCCAATGCTTCGGTGGAATTGCCGAATCGCTTTTTCAACTCTGCAATTTTCGGTTCCATCTTCGTCAGATTTTCTTTACTAAATCTTGCGGCGTTTGCACGATGATCACCCGCATCAAACTTGGGCGGATTCTCTTTATTGTATTTCCCCAACAAAATTCCTTGTTGCAAAGGACCAAAGCCAACGAACGAAATATTATTTTCATCCAATAATTTTCTTGTGGGAGAGCCATCGGCAATAAATCGATCATCGACCGCGCTGCAAAAACTTTGAAGCGCATCAGGTTTAACTCTCGGCACGAGTTTCACAAAATCTTCATGCTTGTATGCAGACTGACCAACTGCGCGAATCTTTCCCTCGGCTTTTAATTTATTCATTGTATCAATTGCATCGTCGAGGTACTCATCATTGTTCCCAAAATGTCCGTGATGAAAATAATAGAGATCGATGTAATCTCTTTTTAAGTTCACGAGTGATTGTTCGCATTGATGACGAATATGTTGCGCTTCAAATGCATGAGAAGCCGTGCCGGGGAACCAACCGACTTTAGTTGCAATCACAACATCTTTAGATCGCGCCTCTAAAATTCGTGCAAGCATTCTTTCCGCTCTTCCGTTGCCGTACACGTCCGCATTATCAAAATGATTAACGCCATTGTCAATCGCATAATTTATAGCATCGGCAATTTCATTTTCGTTCACATCAGCCCAACCGTTTGGAACGCCATCAACCCAATTCAATCCTCCCATCGTCCAGCATCCCAAAGATATTTCGGATACTTTGATTCCTGTTTTACCTAACTCTCTGTATTTCATAATTCTCCTGAAAAAAATTTGTACCCCCGGCAGGACTCGAACCTGCGCACATGGCTTCGGAGGCCAACGCTCTAATCCACTGAGCTACGGGGGCAAAGTATATTTTATTTACAATTCAAAATTAATGAATTCAATTTTCTATTTCAGCAGAACTGCTTTCCTCACTGCAAAAAAATCTTTGCTTTCAATTCTGTAGAGATAAACACCTGAAGGCAAATCCTTCGCATCAAAAACTACTGTGTAATTTCCGGGTTCTTTTATTTCTTCAACGAGATCAATTACTTTATTTCCGAGCAAATCATAAACAGCGAGTTTTACAAAATCATTCGGCGCGACAAAAAACGGAACGGTGAAATTTATTTTTGTAGAGAAGTTAAATGGATTCGGAAAATTTTGCTCAAGAACAAAACCTTGCGGAATGAATAATTCCTTTGCGCCTGTTGTTTGATGCGGTGATGAATATTTGTAAAGCGTTGTTCCCGAAGCGAAGAGTAGAGAGTCATGAATTTTTCTAATTCGATTTACACGCGAGCCAAAATTTAAAGTGTGCCAAGTTTCACCGCCGTCGGTAGTTTCTTTCGGTGCGAGAGTGCTGCTTCCACCAACCCAGCCGAGAGAGTCAGTCGCAAATCCGATTCCCTGCACATAATATGCTGTTGTGGAAAGTAATTTTTCAGTCCAAGTATTTCCGCCGTCTGTAGTTTTAATAAAATTTACCGGCGCGCCTGAATTTCTTTGGAGAGAAACATAGCCAACATTTCGCGACGGGAAAGAAATTTTCCAAGCCCACTCGCCTGGTCGACTTGAAGTGAATTTAGTTTCCCACGTAAAACCGCCATCGGAAGTGAAGAGAATTCTTCCGCTTGAATTAGCATGATCAACATTCGACATTCCGCAGATGAATCCACTATCTTCACTAAAAAATTTTACGTCAACCATTCCCGCGATATAAAATGACATATCAACGGTTGTCCACGTTTGTCCTCCATTTTTAGTAAAGAGAAAAAAACTTGGACCGCGCACTCTTCCCACGCCATAGACAACAGAATCATTCACGACAGAAATACCACAAATGCCGCGCGGTTTAATTCCATTAAAATTAGTTTGCGCAACCCAGGTGATTCCGCCATCGGTTGTAGCATAGATAATATTAGTATCAATCTGTCCGCCGAATTCTTCTGTTCCGAGATTCCCTGCCCAGCCATGAAGCGAATCGGCAAATCCAATACTTCTGAAATAGATTGTAGGCTTGTCGAATTGTTTGGTCCACGAATCGCCGCCGTTTGTCGTTCGCCAAATTTGTCCGCGACCGTTTGCAGTCCATCCGACTTTTTCATTAATGAAAAAAATATCATCGTGTCTGTTTGCTGTGGGAGCGTTGGTTAAAGTTTTCCACGTAGCTTGCGGGAAAAGAAATGAATGAAGTGTTAAACACAGAAGAAAAAAAATAGCGTGTGTCAAAATATTCCTAACAGAATTTAATATTGAAAATAAAGTTAGCTCATCTTAACTGATGTGGCAAATTAAAGTTTAGAGAAGAAGATTGAAATGAACGAATTTAACCTCTACTCGTAAAGCAGTGCAGTTCTGAAATTAATTTGCGTTTGAATAATCTCTCTTGGGAAATAATATTATGAACGTGCAAATTCTTTTAGCAATTTATAATTACCACTATCCGCTTCTCTTATAGCTTCAAGATATTGCTTCCTTGCTTCGCTCATTTTTGTAAGATTTTTACTGCCCCAAGTAAAATGCTCTTCACCAAGTCCGTAGCTAACCAAAATATCAGCAATTAATCTCGAATGTTTTCCATTACCATTTGGAAAGGGGTGTATGCTTACTAATCTATGGCTGAAACGAACTGCAATTTCATCCGCGCTTAAAGTTTGATTTTGAATCCAGTATTTACAATCGTCTATAAGTTTTTTTAATTCTATTCTTATCCGGTGTTTATCCACTCCAATATTTTTATTTGAAGTTCTGAAAGTGCCAGCCCATTTCCACACATCATCAAACATTTTTTTATGAAGTTGAGAAATAAAATCTTCAGTTAAAATTTTATCAACATCTTGTTTTCTCTTTAAAATCCATTCGAGTGCTTTTTCAATGTTCACTTGTTCTAATTCATTTAATTCACCGAGTGTTGAAATAGTATCAATCTTCAATCCTACTTTTTCATCCGCATCAATTGGAGTTTGACCATCAGTATAATCTAAATCTAATCCCATAAAAATCTCGGCATCTCTCTTTGAATTTTTTCGGCTCTTTCTTTAATAGCTTCTTTTAATCTTTCGTCTGTGTTTTTTTGATCTTCCAACGACATCATATGAGAGGTTCGCATTACTATTTCTCTTGCAACTTCGAATGCTCTTTTTTCAATTTGTTCACGGAGCGAATTTTCTTTTGGGATAAAACCATAAACAAATTTCATATCCAAAACATTCGCGACTTCATAAAACCGTTTTAAGGTAAGACTTCTATTCTGCTCCCTTTCTTCAATCTCTTTGGCACTTTGTGCTGTAATACCAAGTTTCTTTCCCAATTGAGAAAGTGAAATGTTCAAAGATTTTCTTAAAGTATAAATCCAACCTTTGATAGGAACTTCAATCTCCTTCAAATTCGCAAATTTCTGCATTTTCTTATCTAATTGCTCTAAAATTACTTTTTTATTCATTTCGTTCATCAGGTTATTTCCTTAAAATTACTCGACAATATTAAGGATATATCCTTAATATTTAAAATTTTTTAGAGAAGATTATTTCGGGTTAAGATGGAACTTCGAAAAAAAAAACAAATTAGTTGATTGCATGCATCCTGACAAATCTGAAGATGACTCAAAGATGAAATTAAATCTCCTTTAGAAATTGCCAATCAAATTTTCCGTGTAAGTAGATTTTATAACAGAAGTTTTTCATAAGCACTAATAGCACTCTGATGACACAGATCAGATAATTTTCACTGATTTCTATCAGCGAGTGTCATTCAAAATCAGCGTATCAGTGTTCTAATTCTAATTGTAATATTCTTGAAAATCAGATAATACAAACGATTGCGTAACTGCCGTGAATAATGTAATAAGGTTTTTAGTATTTTAGTTTTCAGCTACTTAGGTTCATTAAAAATAAGGTTAAGAAATTCATAATTTACAAGAACTATTGCAATTCATAATCAGAAAACATTTTTCGCGTTCAAGAATCATTTCAAACTTATTGCAATTTCATGATCAAACAAAATATGGCAAAGATAAACCTTAATTCATTTCTCAACCTTAGTAACAATAATTCTCTTCACCGGTCAACCTTATTGGAAAAATAACTGAAGTTGCACAAAAGCGATAACCGCACTTCGATGACTCAGATACTACTGATTTATAAATGTTTAAATCAATGTTCTCTTTGTCCAAATATTTATTGATGATCTTATAAAATCTGATTCAAAGAACGATTGCGTAACTACAGTTTTATAATTAAATTTTTTCTGTATGAGAAAATAAAAAAAGTTCTTACAGTTTTAAGAGATGTTCTTCCCAAAATAATTTTGATATGCGTAAATTGAAATCAACAATCATTTACTTTTAAATTAGAAAAGGCAATAATGGAGTCGTTAATAAAAAGCGATACAGTTACTCTCGGAGTTTTATTTATTATTCTCGCACTTATATTTCACGCCGCGAAGAGTGAACAAAAATATTTGAAGAAATTTTTTTCAATCGTACCTGCAATTTTGCTGTGTTACTTTATCCCCGGATTATTAAACTCCGCAAAAATAATTTCATCTGAGACATCGAATCTTTACTTCGTAGCATCACGATATTTTTTGCCTGCATCTATTGTGCTTTTAACTTTAAGTGTGGATATAAAAGGTATCTTAAAACTCGGACCGAAGGCATTAATAATGTTTTTAACCGGCTCGCTCGGAGTTGTAATTGGCGGACCCTTGTCGATACTATTAGTTTCAATATTCAGCCCTGAAACCGTTGGTGGCAGTGGTGCTGATGCAGTGTGGCGCGCGATGTCAACAACTGCCGGAAGCTGGATTGGAGGCGCACCGAATCAAACCGCAATGAAAGAAATTTTTCAAGTAAGCGATTCACTCTTCTCGGCAATTATCGTTCCCGATGTTGTCGTTGCTTATATATGGATGGCTTTGTTATTATACGGTGCAGGGGTCTCAAAAAGAATTGACAAGAAACTTAAAGCCGATGCTTCCGCCATTGAAGAGTTGAAAAATAAATTAGATCGATTCGAAAAAAGTGTAACAAAAAATCCTTCGGCTGCGGAGTTAGTTATTCTATTTGGAGTTGCATTCGGAGTAACTGCCGTCGCTCATTTTTTTGCAGATATAATCGGACCATTTTTCAAAGAGAACTATCCTCATCTTGCTCAGTATAGTATTACTTCAAACTTTTTTTGGATGGTCGTCATCGCAACTTCGATCGGCATTTTACTTTCATTCACAAAAGTAAAAGAGATGGAAGGAATCGGCGCATCAAAATTTGGGACTATATTTCTTTACTTTCTTGTTGCGACAATTGGAATGGAGATGAACATACTTGCAATTTTCGAACAACCGGGATTATTCGTTGTCCTCGCAATTTGGATTTTAATACATATCGCATTAATGCTGACGGTTGCAAAAATTATACGTGCGCCTTTTTTCTTTGTTGCAGTGGGAAGCCAGGCAAATATCGGCGGAGCCGTTTCGGCACCAATTGTTGCATCTGCGTTTCATCCTTCACTTGCTACTATAGGAGTATTGCTTGCAGTGCTCGGATATGCAATTGGGACTTACGGGGCATGGCTTTGCGCAATAATGATGCAAGCAGTTGCGCCATAAAAAAATTATAAAGTCTATTCCTTTAGCGAAGCAAATTTCCAGAAATTGGCACGGTTAATAGTTACAACTTCAGCACCGTAAGTTTCTGTAAATAATTTTGGCGGTCTCGATTTTGATTTTTCTGAAAACTTAAATTCGAAGCCGGCTATTTTGCCGTCCGTTTCTTCTACATAATCAATTTCTTTTTGATCGTATGTTCGCCAAAAATATAAACTAACTTTTCTGTTAAAGTAATGACTTGACTTCATTCTTTCGACGATGCAAAAATTTTCCCACAGCGCGCCAACATCGTTTCTTAACCCAAGTGTATTAAAATTATTGATGATTGCATTTCTAATTCCAACATCATAAAAATAAATTTTAAATGACTTCGTGATTTCCTTCCGAGCATTTCTTGAAAATGAATTCAGTTTAAAAACTACAAACGCTTTTTCGAGTAGATCGATATATTTTTGAATCGTGAGTGAACTTACACCAAGTTTATTCGCTAGCTCATTATATGTTACTTCATTCCCGATTTGAAATGCTAAAGAGATAACAAGATTTTTTATTAACTCTGCTTTTTTAATTCCTTCAAACATTAATAAATCTTTGAACAAATAACTTGAAGAAATTTCTGCGAGTTTTGATTTCGCATTCTTCTCATCGGATAAATAAATCTCCGGATAAAACCCGAACCGAAGTAACCTCTCTAACTTTGAATCGAATGCCAACCAATCGCTCTCTTCGATAATCTCTAAAACCGAAAGCGGAAATAATGTATGATGAATGACTCTTCCTGTCATCGGCTCGGAAGTTTTTTCTTTGAGTTCAAAACTTGATGAACCGGTTGCGATGATCTGAACTTCTTTTAACGTATCGACAATTATTTTTAGTATTCTTCCGATTCCGGAAATATTTTGCGCTTCGTCTAGTACGATGATTCTGTAATTTCCAAAGTATGCCTTTAATTTTTCCGGTTCGGCATCTTTAAGATTTTGCTCCACAGATAAAATTTCGCAATTAAGATATCTCCCTTCAGTTGGAAATTGTTTAAGAATATTTTCAACTAAAGTTGTCTTTCCAACCTGCCGCGCACCTAAAAGAATAATTGCCTTCCCACGGAAAATGTTGGATTTGATGATATTTTCTGAAAATCTTTGAATCATAATTAAAAATTTACTTATAATTTTTTAAATAAAATTAAAAATTTATCAAGAAATTTTTTATTTCCTCGATTTTAGGGTAAAATCAAAGGGTCAATCTTTCATCCGGTTTCCGCGCTCTTCGTTGATAAAAATCCAGCTTACAACTCTCCCGACATCGATTGTTTCAAAGTTGTTCCAATATTGTTTTGTGCGAACATGTTGCGAGCCTTCATCGTGATCATCGATAGATTCAGCTTCTTTCACCAAAGATTGAATACGCTTCAACCAAACTTTCATGTTGCTGAGTCGTAAATCAACCCAGCCGTTATCAGCCCAATGATTGATTAACTTTTTGGAAAGAAGAATTTCGTCATCGCCGGTTTTTACAGGAATTTTTAATTCTTTCCCGCGCAAAAAAGTTTTTCCGTCCGGCAATAAAATTCCGATTCCGATGGAAAGAATTTCACTACGTAATTTTTCATCTTCATTAATCAATTTAGCGCATCGATCGGAAAGTTGTTTCGGTGAGACGGTGATAATATTTTTCATCGTTCCGTTTATCAATCGCAAAAGATGAAGTTCGAAAAGTAGTTTGGATAGTCGCGGTGGACCAAGCATTTCAAATGCAACGGAGTGAACATTGTGTGTTTGTTCGAGTTCTGCCATTTTGTTGACGGCAAAGTGCTGCAAATATCCTGCACGATAACTTGGATTGAGCGTAGCATTATCAAGCGCGTTTATAATATCGTTGCCTGTGTTGCCCCCTTTTATTTCGAAGATTATGCTTTCTGCAATTTCTTCGGGAGTAACGAACTCCATTTGCTTCTGCGCGGTAATTGCCTCAAATTCTCCGCGAGAGAAAATTCCGTTTTCTCCTGTATCGATGTACACCGATTTCAAAGTTTCATTCATCGGTTTTATTTCTTTCGGCGGAGAAAAAGAAAATTTCTTTTCAAGTTTAATTGCCGATTCAATCGGAAGATCAAAAAGTTCAATTTCCTTTCCACGTTTTTTAACTGAAGCGAAAGCGATTTTTTTCCAGGCGATTGCCGCAGTCGGTTTAATTTCTTTGGTGATTGCTGAGTCAGGAGTTCGCGCCATCAAAAACAAAAGCAATGTGTGCGCGCCTGCAATAGCGGATTTACTCAACAGTACGCGCGAAGGTCTCTCTTCGCTGTGCGTGTAAGGAATATTTAAACCCATGCCGCCGGTTCCGCTTGTTCCAATTTTAAAATATATTTTTGTTTTCGCTTCGTGCATCGCGTTGTAAAGAATTTGGATATGTCGTATCAACTGCGGAGTGTACATTGTGCAGAGAAGTTTTTCCGTTTCTTCAATTACTTTTTCGGACGATGGTTTTTGTGAAAAAAGATATTTCATTCGTTTGTAAGTTGAATAAATATCTTGATAAGCGATGCCCGTTGCAGTGTTGATGCAATCAATTATAATATCGGGTTTATATTTTTTTATCAATTTGTAAAGCGCGGCGTTGTGAAGAATATCTTCGTCAAGGTCTTCAAGGATATCCTGCATCAATATTTTTCTTTTCTTTTTATCGGAAAGAAGCGCAAACCTGTCCTTGTCTTTAAATTCATCACGCACTAAAATATTTCCCCACCATGGAATTAAATATCCGTGCGGGATAAGTGGAAATTCTTTGCGAAGTCTATTTACCTGATCGATGGCTTCTTCTTTTTTTAAAGAAGTGATGATAATTTTTTGGGGGCATTGATTAATTAATTTTCTGCAAACTGCGCCGCCGACCAATCCCCAGCCGCCGATTACTAATACGGTTTTATTTACTATATCCAATTGTTACTCGCGATTTAAAGTTCATAAATTCTTGCACAAAATTACGAATGATATTTTCCAAAAGATAGGAAAATCAAATTCATAAATCGGAGCGTCTCTGTAATTCTAATTTTTTACAATGAAAATTTTTTAATAATCTTTATAGATTGCATTACCGCTGCTTACCATCAAATCATTAATGCAAATCATTTTACCAGATTCATCCTGTAACCAAATTTCGCCGAGGTAACGACCATATTTTTCTTTTTTGTCTTTAATAGTTTTGAGTATTATCTCTTTATTCAAAATCAGATTTCTTAGAAAGTCGCGCGAAACTAAGCCGGCATTTCGTTCTTCTCCTTTGACTTCCGGCGCGTTGATGCGGTGTAATCTGATGCTTTCACCCTTAACCCAGGTGTGAAGTCCCAAATCAATTTCAACGGTGCATGTGTCGCCGTCATACACAGATGAAACAAATGCTTTATAAGTGTAAAGTTTATCTTCCATATTTTTCCTTTCATTTTTTTCTTTGCAAGAAAAGAATATTTTTACAACAAAAAAATAGTGAATTAAAGTTGAGACTCATTTTTATTTTTGGAATATTTTTCCAGGTTGTGATTACGGCGCAATTTAGGATAAGCGACGCAGGTGCAGGAATCGGTGGCGGAGTAATTAGCGGAAATTCTCCTTCCGTTGTCGTTTATTCCGGCAATATTTTTTTCTCTTTGAAGAATGAAAGTTGGGAAGACTTTCATTTCAAATTCGCTTTTCATTTTGCGGAAGATTATTCGAAATTATTACCTGAAAGTAATGTGAACAAATATTATTCTTTTATGAAAGCGATTACACTTTTACTTTTTATCGAACAAAAATTAAGACGAAATTTTTTCTTGAATGAAGGAATTGGATTGGCGTATTTGAATGATAGAATTTTTCCTGACGAAAATAAATGGCTTGTCGGCGTTTCATCATTTGTTTCATTGGGTTATCGTTTCGGAGATGAAATTAATAATGTGGACAGATATAGTTTAACACTGCAATTCGATTATGCCTCGGCTTTCTCCAAAACCGCTTCGACATTAACACTTTTTACTTTTCAAGTGCAGAAATATTTTTAGTTTTATAGATTTTCTACTTGGCTGTAAAAAGATGAATTCTTTAAAGATATCTTTGCTTAAAAAAGACAAACCAGATTAAGTGCCAAGCTCTTGACCGCAGTGAGAAAATTGAATTGAATAACCGCATTCAATCTGTATCCCTAAGATTCCGAACCTCTGTTCTTGAGTTCATTTGATAGAAAAAATTTCCCCGGAATCCCAAGTTGGAATTATTGTGCAATCATATCCGACTGCTATTCCATTACCGGTGATGCATCCCTCCGGAGAAATCCAATTTAATATCTCAACACCTGAACTATCAAATACTTTTAATGCTATTTTTGTGTTCATTTGGATAGTAACATAAATCCTACCTTTGTTATCAACGACTGTAAATCCCGAACTTGATCCATTTAAATTAACTTTCCAGTTTAGTTTTCCGGTATGGGAAATAGAAAATAATTGGACAATGTTATCAAAAATTATATTACCGTTTTTATCTATCGCCAAATAACTTTCAGCTCCTTTATTCTCATACTGATCAAAAATCCACTTCTCCTTCATATCAGCTGTGAGTGCAATTAGTCCCCACTTTCCATCATAATTTTTTGAATGAAAATAAATATTTCCTTTTGAATCAACCATCGTTGATTTAATATTTTCCTTTCCATAAATCCAATTTATTTTTTTATTAATCAAATCAATTTTCGTTAATCCCAAGCCGCCGAGATATAGATTTTCACCACTTGGGGAGAATGAAATTATCCCACTCCAATTATTTAACGAATCATTATTTAACGTCCATATTTTATTACCAAACTTGTCCATCTTATGCAGTTTGTTTATTCCAACATAAAGTATATTTCCATCTTTATCGATAAAAACACCACTATGACTGAACGACTGTTCCATTTGGGTGGAGCTGATAACACTTCCATTATTTGAGATAGCGTTAATCTTATTTTGTGCGATTAAAAGTATTTTTCCGTCGCTTGTAACTGTCGGGCAATTCGCACCGTAAAATGCGGACGCTTTCTTTTTCAGGTATCCTTCTTTGGTTATAAAGTAGAGAAATGGATTATGATATTCAGACGAGAGGAGAATTAAATTTGAATCCGTTGTAATGCTAAGATTTGTTTGCGTATTAATTGAGTCGAGTGTCCAACTTACATTGCCAAACTGTGCGCCGGAAAATTTACTTCTGCCAGTATTCTGTGGATCAGCTCTAAACATCGGCCATGGGCTGTCTGCTAAACTTGGCCATGGTATATCTTCCTGATAGCCAGGAGGTTTTTCTTCGGGAGGGTTTGTACCACTCTCTTTGCAACTCATTATTGCTACTCCCACAATCGCGGAGAGTAACAAAACTATTATCTGTTTCATTTCAGTTCTCCTAAAATTCTTTACAAATCTTGAATTAAGTGTTGCCAAATTTTCTTCGCTTAAAATAATTCTTCACTTTCTTCACCGCAATAATAATAATAGCAGATGAAATCTAAAGAGATGATCGGATTCAACATAACACAAAGTCAACGGAACGGTTTTAGTATAACACCAATCTTGTTTCGTGCATTAATTTTTATTGTGAGTGGATTTTGTAATCTGATATGTTTAACGAATTGTTTCTCCTCTTCGCATTTTTGCGCTTGAATCCAATGCCAATCCATTTTTTTTAATGAGTCATGTTCATCCAAAGTAAAATATCCAACCATGAAAGAAGTAAGATTTTGAAAGAAGTGTGAACCTTGTGAAGGAGTAACAATAAAATCTTTGAAACTTGCTTCAACAATAACTTTTGCGGCGGAGATTTGCGCCCACGCAACAGGGATTCCCAACCATGGATCAAATGTGCCCCACCTGCCAACGCCGATTAGCAAATATTCTTTTCCCTCTGCAAGTAGTTTTTGGTTGAAGTAACTCACTTCACTCGCAATCAATCTTGTTTGCGAGCGATCAATTTTTTCAATATCAACGGTTACGATGTCATAAATATTATCATACACACCATTGCCAAGAACATTTCCACTTTTGCAAAAAATATTTTCTTCAAGCAAACCATTAATATCAAGTTGTTCCATCTCTTGTGAGAGAACGAGAGGACGCATTTGCAAAACTCCAAATTCATGTTTTCCTTCTTTAGAAATTCGGACTGCAAATTCAATTTCAACTTGAGTTCCCATTCCCCACGGACCCATTTCAAGAAGTGTTTCTAAGATTTCTCCCAACGGAAAAAGTTTGCTTTTAAATATCGGTGCAAAAGTAATTAGCCGCATTCCTTCGCGGGAGATGCCTTCATATATCGCATGATTTTGGTGAACATACGTTGAACCCGCATAAAATAAGCTTCCGTCCTGTTCCGAATCTGCGAGCGAAAATTTTTTAATAATTCCATTCGTATCATTCATGATGGATGCGTGGTCGGAATTCATATCGATTGCAAAAAAATTCTTTTGATGATTTTTCAATGTTTCATCAATAGTTGCAAACTGAATAATATGATTCGGATACTTCGGCGATACGCGAAGTGATTCGCCTCCTTCAACAACCCACTTGCCAAGCCCCAAGGCAATGGAGGCAATTCCATCTTCAGATTTTTGCGGAGCGACGGGATAAAAATTGTAGGAACGTGCAACCCCTGCAAAGTGAGGATAAAATCTTCCGTCAAATTGCGAACCGACCATCGATTGAATGATCACGGCCATTTTTTCTTCTTCAAGTCGATATGATGTAACTTTGATGTAATCCTTCGCACCTTTAAAAAATGTGGATGCATAAACTAATTTTATTGCGTTGATTAATTCCGCGAGACGCATTTCAATGTTTCCGTTGTTATTCGGAAGCATGTAAGTGCTATACACCCCGGCGAAGGGAAAATACTGCGAATCCTCGAGCAGACTTGAAGAACGAACCGCAATCGGCTGGGTAATAATTTCTAAATAATCTCGAAGATGACGCAATGTTTCATTATTGAATTTTCCCGAAGTAATAAATTTTTGTTTGATTGCTTCGTCATCGGTGGAATTCAATGCAAATTGTCTTAATTTATTTTCGTCAAGAAATTGATCGAAGATATCGGTGCCGATAACAACTGCGGCAGGAACTTTAATTTTTATATTTTCAAATTGGTCCGCTACACGATAATTATTTATCAATATGTTCAGGAAGCCCAATCCACGCGCCTTTCCGCCAAGTGAGCCACCGCCGATTCGCGCAAAAGAATATTTGGGATCAAATGTTTCTTTATTGAAATCGGTAATGATTCCGCGTTGCCGCAAATGACGATACGCGCGCAACGAAGAGATTAAATCATTGCGCAATTCATCGATTGAAGAATAATCGGAAACATTTTTCGGGCGTAATTTTTCGGCGAGCCAAAATTCAGTTCGCGCTTTCAACCAATTTGAAAAATGATTTCGCTCGGCATGAAAGCGGATACTTTCTTCAGGAACATTTTTCAATTGTGATTCGAGTGATCGCAAATCGGTTGCAACTCCCACAATTTCGCCGGAGTTGGTTTTGAAAATAAAATCTCCGAATGAAAAATGTTGGTTCATAAACAAACGAAGTTCCTCAAATAAAGTCGGCGAATCTTTTAAAATAAATGATGCGCCAAGTTTGTTTGCTTCTCTGGCATAATCGGGATTATTCGACTGCAACATAATAGGAATATCAAAGTGCTCATGTTTAATTGTCTTTGCAAGTTCGAGCCCGGCTTTCAATTCATGCATTCCGTTTTTCTTAAAATCTATATCTGATATTACCCCGAGAATGCACTCTTCGTATCTTTTAAAATAGTCGATTGCTTCTTCATAAGTTGAACACAATAAAATTTTAGGGCGCGCACGCATGCGTAAATAGCGGTGAGAAAGATTTATTCCTTCGGTTATTAATTGTTGAGATTGTTTCAAAAGTTCGGTGTAAATAATCGGAAGGAACGAACTATAGAAACGAATGCTGTCTTCGACAAGAATAATTGACTGCACACCAATTGCTTTTGTGTCATGCTCAACGTTCAGTTTATCTTCAAGGTATTTGATGATGCCGATGATCAAACGAAAATCTCCCTGCCATAAAAATATTTTATCGAAGACGGAAACATCTTGATGAATTAAAAGTTGATTGAGCTCTCGGTTATCAAAGACAAGAAGTACAACAGGAATATTTGCATTCTTTTCTTTTAAAGTTTTAGCAAAGCGAATCGGTGTAATATCATCGATGTGCAAAGTAGTAATAATCAAATCATAATGCGGATTTTGCTCGAGGTGCTGAAGTGCTTCACTTGCTGAACCGACGCGAGTAATTTCAGGAGAATGACTTAAATGCAATCCCTGATATTCATTTCGAATGAGTTCGTACAATCTTCCATCTTCCTCAAATAAATAAAGATCATACAAACTTGAAACCAGCAGAACATCGCGGATGCGTTGGTGCATCAGGTTTTGGAAACCTTGAAAGCGCGGACCGTAACCGTGCTCAATCCATGATGGCTCTATCTGATCTATTATCGGCATGAATTATTTTTTTTGTTTCCAATCGTTGAAACAATTTTCCATTTGCGTGAAATGTTTTTTGAGATGCTCGTTATAAATATCAAGCCAACGTTTCAAATTAATTTTACCGGATTCAGGATGCATGACGAAATTATCCCAAACATCATCTTTCAAGTTGATTAATATTTTGTAATTGACATCGCGAATCAAAGCAAACAATCCCACAGCTTGATCAACATTTTGAGATTGATAATTTAGTTCCGATGCCCATCGATCTTGATTATAAGGAATTATTGATGCGCCACTCTCTGCAATAATTTTTCTCATGCGTAACGCCGCATTCATTTCTGCATCGGTGAGATGAACAATGATTTCAGTGATGTTCCACTTCCCCAGCGCGGGTTTGTGGTTCAAGGATTCAAATGGGAATTCTTTAATTTTATTTTTTAGAAGCTCGATGCCGGCAAGGTATTCTTTCAATTCATTTTCGTATTTCATGTTTTGCTCAAATTTGTTTGTTGAATCTCAACTGCAAAACTAATGAAAGTTACAGTATTAAATGAATAAAGGGGAAAGAAGAGAGGGAATTTTTTTAACAGTCTTTACATCTCGATAATCATTTCATCCTTATCAATAAGAATATTATTTAGAACTTCAATTGAATAGTATCTTCTCCCCTGAAGAAATTTTATAAATCGAGATCTTAAATTTTCAATCAGCCCTTTCTCTTTGGCATAGGAAAGAAGGGCGAGTGTACCGATACATTTTATCTCATTTGCTTCGGCTGTTCGTCTTGCTTTTTTATCATCAATTAATAACCATTCGGCGTTTAATTGTTTGTACAGAAGCATCGACTCAAGTTCGCCTTTGCCAAGACTTGAAGTTAATTCACTTTTCGAAGTAACTTTTTCAGTTTTATTGAAAAAGAATTGAGTTATTTTCTCATTACTTGCCGAAGATTTATCCATTGTAACTTCTTCCCAAACGGCATTAGAAATTTTTACATCCTGAAATATTAAATTCAAAAGCGAAAGTTCGTCGAGAAGTGCCAAAGAAAAAATCGGGCTTGCATCCACAACTGCCAATCCATTTTTCATTTATTTTAATTGTCGAGATTCTTTCAATATTTGCTCGGATGAAATTAACGAAATTGGAATCTGATTTTTCGAAAGAAATGTTTCAAATTCAAATAGTGATAATCCGCTAAGTTCTGCGGCTCGACCAATAGTTAATTCTCCGAGTAAATATAAATGTAGAGCGAGAGAAAGTTTTATGTCTTCCTTTATTTCTGCTTCATTCTTATTAAGCGATTGCAAAATATCGAACGGTAAATCTATTGTGATTGATTGTGTGTTCATTATTAAAAATTCTTCTTCAACTTTTCTTTTTTCACTTCAAAGCTAAAAAGAAAAAATATTAATTACAATTCAAGTTTATCCTCAAAACGAACGTTCACCTATTTTAGAATTAACATCTTCCTTACTTCGTTGAAGTTTCTACTTCCGCTAATTTCGGAAGCGGTAATCCGGTAGAAATATACTCCCGAAGGAATTCCTTCCGCAACAAATTTAAGATTGTAATTTCCCGCAGGAAGTTCTTCATCCATTAACTCTTCAACAATCTCACCGACTGAATTATAAACAACAAGTCTAACGTTACTCTTCGCAGGCAAACCAAACCTTATGTTCGTCGAGGGATTAAAAGGATTCGGGAAATTATTTTTCAATTCATAATTCTCCGGAATGCCTGGTAAAACATCGGCTACACTGCTGATGATTTGCAACTGCGAAAGATTGCTGTAAGCGGAAATCGTATCTTCACTTGATGCATACACGCGATACGTATAAGTTCCCCAAACTAAGAATATACTATCGACATAAGTTGTTGAATTAGAATCAAGTACTGCAATCTCCGCGAACGGTTCCGTACTTGATGAATCACCAAATTTTCTTTGCACAACAAAATTTCTTTCGTTGTTGGAATTATCTTCCCACGTTAAACTAACGCGCATAACTCCTGAGTTGAAAGCAACAAGATTCGTCGGTGCCAAGACAGGTCGCTTTATTGTTAAGAAATTAAAAATGTTCGACCAACTGCCGAAGCCGCTAATGTTTCTTGCGCGAACTCTCCAATAGTATCGAGTTTTATAATTCAATCCGATAACACTTTGCGAAGTTGATATTGTTGAGTCGCTTAAAATTAATTGTGTGAATCCGGCATCTTTTGCGAGTTGATAATAATAAATATCCGAATGCAAAGTTGTATCCCATTTTAAAGTTAAATTTATTGGGATGCTGATTGCACCGTTTGTCGGGCTTGTCAAAATTGGTGGAGCCGGCGCGGAAACGACGGTTGAGAAATTAAATACTTGTGAGTACGCTCCGTAACCTCCGATGTTTGTTCCGCGAACACGCCAAAAATATTTTGAGTTGTTAGTAAGAAGTAACGGCAAACCCCGGAATGTATCCACAATAGCAGTGTCACGAAATGTGAAAGTTGTGAAAAGTGAATCAGTTGATAATTCAAAATGATATTTAGTCGAGATCGGTTCTCGATGCCAAAAGAAAACAAGACTTGTTTGCAAATTCACGGCTCCGTTTGCCGGCGAAGAAAGCACAATTGCCGGAGGTGCTTGAATTATGGTTCGGAAGCGTTTCCATTGTGTAAAACTGTTCCATCCAAATTCATTAATCGCGCGAACTCGCCAATAATAATAAACATAGTTCTCTAAATTTGTAGCTACTGCAAAAGTATCGGTTAGAGTAGAATCGTTCATCGTAAAAATATTTGATGTCGTATCTTTTGTTAGTTGAAGATGATAAAAAGAAATCGTATCGGTTTGGTCGAACGATCTTGTCCATTTAAAAGTTAAGTTGATCGGGATATTAACTGCATTCGCGGTTGGATAGATATGATTAATCGTAGAAGGCAAACCGACTGTTTTGAATTGATACACAGTTGAATTATCACTAACTCCGCCAATATTTGCAGCGCGCACTCGCCAATAATAAGTTGTCAAATAATCTACAGAAGGTAGTTGCTTCAGTGTATCAACGATATTGCTATCTGCAAAAGCCAAAGTAGAAAAATCAGCGAACTTCGAAAGTTCGAGTTCATATTTTTCCGTGCGAAGTGAACTATGCCATTTCAAAATAATCGGCGGAACAAGCGCGGTTATTCCGCTATCAGGTGAAGATAGCATCGGCGTTTCAGGTCTTTCAATTATTGTAGTGAACTTTCGTGCGACCGAATAAAATCCAAGCCCACCAATATTTTTTCCTCTCACTCTCCAAAAATAATTAGTGAGATAATCGAGTCCGTTTACAGTTGTGGAAGTATCGGTTATCGAAGTATCGTTGTAGACAATTGTAGTGAAGAGAGAATCTTCGGCAACTTCAACTTCATAACGATCGCTTCGCGCTTCGCTAAACCAATTTAACGAAATATCAATCTGTTGATTCACCGCATTATTTTCGGGCGATGCGAGAATAATGGTATCCGGCTCTTGAATGACTGTTGTAAAGTTAAACCAATTACTGAACGCACCCCAACCAGCTTCGTTCTTTCCTTTCACGCGCCAAAAATGTTTTGTGAGATGTTGAAGATTAGAAACAAGCGACGTTGTATCCGTAATTGTTGAGTCAACAAAAATTGCGACGTTCGAAGTATCATAATTTATTTCGAGCCAATATTTATTGACACCTTCAATCGTCCCGATTTCTTTTCCGAGTAAAGAAGCGGTAATTTCACCCGGCTTACTCCAAACGAAATTTAAATTTATCGGTTGATGAATTGAACTATCCACCGGGCTTAACAACTGAACTTGAAACGGATTGCCTTTCGTTTTAAAAGTCCACACGTTAGAGAAAGCACCGTAACCTCCGGCATTACCTGCACGTACGCGCCAATATAAATCTGTAAATGCGGGTAAATCTGAAAATTGTTTTTGTAGTGAAGTAACGTTACTATCCTCGGCAATGAGTGCAAGAAAATTTGGCGCGGTTGCAATTTGAATATGATATTTCGATGCGCCGGTTGTCTGATTCCACAAAAACATTATTGTTAATTCATTGCCGATACTTCCGCTGTCGGGAGATGCAAGCGTTGCTTTCGGAAGTGTGGTAGAAAAATTCCAAACATCAGACCAATCACCAATTCCGCCGACATTCTTCGCCCGGACGCGCCAATAGTAAAGTCCGTTCAATTGTAGATTGGAAATAACTTTGAATGTATCAGTCAATGTTGAATCTATAAGAATGTACGAATTAAAAGATTGGTCAGTGGAAACTTCTAATCGATAACTTTCTGCAATCGAAATTCCGAACCAGCGTAAAGTTAGTGCAACCGGTTGATTAACCGCATTATTAGCGGGTGAACTCAAGTTCACTTGCGCCGGTGCTTGAACAATTGTTTTGAACTTCGACCAATTACTGAAATTTCCCCAGCCTGCTTGATTTTTTGCCGCAACTCTCCAATAATGTTCTTTATTATTTTCTAAACTTTGAACATTGTAAAAAGTATCAACCAAAGTGGAATCTTCACGAACAGAAGTAACCGTATTCGTATCTCTTCTTAATTGATACCAATACTTCGTAACGGTTTCATTGAATCGATCGGCGGCTTTCGTCCACTTGAACTGCAAATTGATTGGGATGTCGAGTGCATTATTAGCGGGGAAAACCGGCTGTGGTATAGTAGGAGTTCCAAGTGTAGTGAATGAAAATACGGATGAATAATTTCCCCAACCCGCCACATTCTTTCCTCTTACCTTCCAAAAATATTTTGTGAGAGAATTTAATTGCGAAAGTGAAATTGTTGTATCAGTTAAAGTTGAATCAGTAAATCCAATATTTGTAAAAGAAGAATCGCTTGAAATCACAAACTGATACATTGTTGCAGTTGAAGAAGCATTCCAATTAAACACAAGCGGCGGAAGCATTCCGACAACATTATTATTTGGCGAAATTAAATTTGGCACAGGCGGCATCGCAGGTATTACATGAAATTTTTGAACCTGCAAGAATGGACCAAAGCCCGATGTATTCCATGCACGCGCTCTCCAATAGTAAGTTGTGTTATTTGTAAGATTGTTAAAATTTTGTGAAGTATCTGCTAATGCAGTATCACTGAAAACGATATTGGTAAAAGAAGAATCTGTCGCAACATCGAGGTGATATTTCTGTGCAAAGATTATACTGCTCCAAATAATTTGTATCGGTAAATTAAGATTGACCGCATTATTCGCGGGTGCTATCGGTGTTACTGCACCGGGAGTAGGCAACAAAGTTTTAAATTTCCACCATGAACTGAAACTTCCCCAACCATGTTCGTTCTTTGCCGCTACACGCCAATAATGTTCTTGATTGTAAGCGATGTTTGTTGTCGTTCTGATTGTATCGTTCAATAAACTATCGTTGACCGCAAATGAATTACTCAAAGTATCAGTTGTAAGTTGGAACCAATACTTTGAAATTGTTTCAGTCAACTCCGTTGCGTGATACCAATTGAATGTAATTTCGCTCGGGAGATTTATGGAATTGTTCGCTGGAGAATTTAATTGAACAGCAGCAGGCAATCCGATTGCATTAAACGAAAAAGTTGAAGAGAAATTACTCCATCCACCTTCATTCTTCGCTCTTACTTTCCAGAAATATTTTCTTAATTGTGAAAGTTGAGGCAACGTGAATGTTGTATCTGTTAACGTCGAATCATTTACGAGTGAAGAAGAAAATGTAGAATCGTCTGAGAAGATTAAATGATAATTTAAGATTATCGGACGCGAATTCCACTTCAATTTATCGCCGGCTAAAATTCCTTTTGCACCATTAACGGGATGCGCTAATTGTGGCGCAACGGGAACTTGACGCTTTATTGAGAAAGCAATATCGCTTGTATCAACATAAGAACTGTCATCGAAATTTATGATTCTTATAAAAGAATTTTCCGATTGAGAAGCATTTACTGTCCAAATATATTTAAGCGAGTCTGCGGGATAATTTGAAGCAAGAGTTTGCCATGAATTTTTATTGTCAGTTGATAATTGAATATTCACAGTTTCAATTCCAACGTGATTCCATTTTATCGAATAAATAGAATCGATGAAATAAACTTCACCACCGTTTGGTTGAATCACTGTAATCGACATTTGAGGAACGATAGAAAATGCATGTTCGCTTGTTACAAATGAATTTCGTGATGAAGTTTCGTTAATCTTAATCCTTGCAAGAAATGTTTGTGCTGAGGGAACTGTCCAATCATAAAATCCGGTTTGTGTGCCGTAGCCGGACTGTATCAAATTCCAATTCGCACCATCATCTGTGGAGTAATGCAAATCAACAAATGCAACATTATTCACTTCAAATTTTATTTTAAAAATCGAAGAAAAGATTAATCGTTCACCTCCGTTGGGGGAATTTAATCTGATAGGCATTGATGATTTACGAGAAAATATTTTATTCCCTTTCGAGAAGAAACCTGTAGTCAAATTCGGAAAATGAATTTTCTGCGCAGTCCAATCGGTAAGCCCGTCTCCTTCCGAAGTCCAAGTATTACCACCGTCAGTTGTCATCCGTAAAGTTCCTTCGTTTCCACCAATCCAACCGACGGAACTATTTGAAAAGAAAATAGAAGTTAGATTTACAGTCTGAGACAGATTTGTTGTGAGTGAATCCCATGAAGCACCGCCGTTATTCGTTTTAAGAACTCGCCCTCTTGCACCAACGAACCAACCTTCTAAATTGTTTATGAAAAATATTTTTGAAATTTGTGACAGAATAAATGAGGAAGAAAAAACTTCGCTCCAGGTTAATCCGCCATCGGTAGTTTTAAAAATTTTACCAATACCCGAATCATTACCGGAAGCCCAGCCATTGCTTGCAGAAGTAAAAAAGACATCAGTAATTGATGCGGCAAGTTGAATAGAATTCCAATTTGAACCGCCATCAGTCGAACGACTAACGTACTCACCGCCAACAGCCCAAAGTGTGAGCGAATCAAGAACAAAAATTTTCGTAATGTCGCGCAAGTTTGCGGGACTCGAAATCAAACTTTGATTTTGCCAATATCTACCCCGATTAACTGTTTTATAAATTCGTCCGCTATTTCCTCCGACCCAACCCTTTCCCGGATTAGCAAATTGGATTGTATTGATTTGCATATTCAAATCGTCTCTCAAATTCCAAGTTAGACCGGCATCGGTCGTGCGGATAATTTTTCCTACCGCGCTTGTAGCAAAACCCTGTGATGAAGATAGGAAGTGAAAATCATTCAATACAAAATTGAGCGGTAACGAACCGGATTCACTCCACTGCGAGTAGTTTGCGGCGTTAAAAATTATAACAAGTAAGAGGATGTAAATTTTTCTAATCATATAATTTCCGATGCAAGTTTGGTTATAATTGAATGTGAATATAGAGAATTCATTTTTGTTAAAAAACAGACTGCGTCAAAGTAAAATTTTATTCCCCTAAATTTTTATTCTTTAATAAACAAAAATTGAAGTCACAATTAAAAATTGAGTTTAATCTTCAACCCCGGCGAATGCCGAATTCGGTGAATGTTCTCTTTTCCTCTTTTATTTTTTCAAAGAGGTCAAGATTTTTTTGCGGTCGTTCTTGAAGTTTATGAAAAAGATGGTACTGCACCGCAATGTTATTCAACGATTTCACTTCAACTCCATCAAGTTCTAATCTGAATTGAACGTCTGAATCTTCGCCGATTGACGGAGCTTCATATCGTTCATCGAACCCGTTGATTGCAAGCATATCTTTTTTGTGAAGAGAAAAATTACAGCCGAGAATTCCCCTTCTCTTTTTATTAAAAAAATTTCGCAACAAATCATTCTTAAAATAAAATCCTTTTTCCACATCGAAAGATTTTCCGAATACTCCGTCAATAACCAATTTCGGAAGCGATTCCAAAAATCCGTTTTCAACTTTTTTTGGAGTGAGTTGTGCAGTAATTTTTTCAGAGAGGTTCACCCTTCGCCCTGTCAAACAAATATTTTTTTCACTTTGTTTTAGATGTTCTTCTACAAATCTTGAATGAGGCACGCAATCGCCATCGATAAAGATGAGATATTCGCTTTCTGATGATTCAATTGCTTGATTTAAAATTCTGTTTTTGCGAAATCCTTTATCCTCATGCCACAGATGTTTTGAGGTAAAAGGAATTTCATTCATTAAAATTTCTAACGAGTGAACAATATTTTCCGGTGAACCATCATCGGCGATGATGATTTCAAAATCGCGGAACGATTGCCTTTTCAAACCCGCAAACAAGAGCTTGAGATAATCTAATCTTTTATAAAAAGA
>CAYMUL010000033.1:0-39164 GCA_964393605.1 uncultured Ignavibacteriaceae bacterium
CAATTAAGAATTTTGCATTGACGGAAAAATGATCGGAGTAGCCGCCAAGATAGCGACCACCGCCGTAAGTCGGGAATGGCGCACCTTCATATTTTCCGCTGTGTGTTTGAAGAAAATGCGGATTATAGATTTCAAAACTATTGCAGATAAACTGAGTTTTCCCGGACAACAAATTTGATGAAACAATTATCTGATCAATCATATTCCAATCATCGCGATATTTATAACTGCCGGTACCTTCTTCATGTTTTTTAGAGGCAAGGTTGAAAAAACTTTTTTGTTTAGGATTCACATTTTCGCAACTGTATTTTTCTGCCGTGAGAAAATTCGTAATCGAAACATTGTTCGGCTCATCGTTAAAATCCCCCATGATAATAATTTTTTCATCAGTGTAATTTTCGTGTAAGAAATTTTTCAAAGTAGAAGCGGCTTCGATTCTATTTTTTTCAGATTCATCTTCTCCTCCTCTTCTCGAAGGCCAATGGTTCACCGAGAAGACAAGCGAATCTCTGCCCACCTTGAATTTAGCGGTCAATAGTAACCTTGTAGGATATTTCGTTGGAAGATTGACTTCTTTACTTTTTTTAGAAATGAAATTGAACTTTGATTTTTTATAGAGCATTGCAACATCAATGCCGCGGCGGTCGGGGGAATCCTCGTGTACAATTCCGTAATTAAATTTTTTCAGCGCACCGGAAGTAAGAATTTCAAGTACAAAAAGATTTTCAACTTCACACAATCCAAGAAAATCCGGTCCGCGACCGTTATTCATCGATGCAATCGCCTCTTCAAGATTTTTTATTTTGGTTTGGAATCTCTGATCACTCCACTCCGATTTTGAGGAAGGTAAAAATTCTTCATCGTTTATGTTCGGATCGTCGAGCGTATCGAAAAGATTTTCTACATTCCAGAATGCAATGAAGAGTGTGTCTTTTTTTTGCGGATGTATTGAAAGAGTAAAAAGAATTATGGAGATTACTAATATTTTTGTTTTCATTTTTATCATGCATTTGAAAGATTAAGTTTTAAATCATCACCCTCACTTTTTGCAACAATTGCAGAAACCATAGCATCTCCGGAAATGTTCGTAACTGTGCGGCACATATCGAGGATTCTATCGACACCTAAAATTAGTGCAATTCCTTCCTCGGGGATGTGAACTGTTTTAAGAATAATAACGAGCATAATAATTCCAACGCCCGGAACCGGCGCAGTTCCGATTGATGCAAGCGTTGCCATTAATACAATTGTGAGTTGTTGTGAAATAGTTAAATCAATTCCGAATACTTGTGCTATAAAAACTGCGGCAACACCTTGATATAAAGCCGTTCCGTCCATATTAATAGTAGCACCGAGCGGCAACACAAAACTTGAAATCGATTTTGAAACACCAAGATTTTCTTCCGCACATTCCATCGTAACCGGTAAAGTTGCCGCGCTGCTACTCGTGCTGAATGCAACAATTTGTGCGCGTCGTATCGATTTGAAAAAATCAATCGGATTCATCTTTACAAAAAATTTTACAATCGATGCATATGTCCCGAGTGTGTGAATCAACAAACCAAGAACAACCGCAACCGCGTACCAAATAAGCGTTTGCAATATTTCAAACCCGAACTCGCTGACAACCGCGCCAATCAATGCGAAAACCCCTATGGGTGCAATCATCATAACAAGATCGACAAGTTTGATCATCGCCTCACTCAATCCTTCAAAGAATGAAATTACCGGTTTAGCTTTCGTCGGATCGATCATCGTTAAAACCATTCCGAGAAGTAGAGCGAAGAAAACTATTTGTAGCATGTTGGCGGTAGAAAGTGCAGCGAATGGATTTTTCGGAACAATATCTACAATAAAATTCTCGTCACCAACTTCAATTTTGGTGCTCGTTTTTTTTGCCGCTTCGTTTTGATAAGAAACCAATAAATTTTCTTTAGTTGTTTTATCCATCCTTGTTCCGGGTTGAATAACGTTTGCCACAACCAAACCGATTGTGATTGCGAATGCGGTTGTAACGAGATAGAGAACAATTGTTTTTGTTCCGATGCGTGCGAATTTTTTTATGTCGCCTAAACTTGCCGCGCCAACGAGTAATGAAGCAAGTACAAGTGGAACTGCAATCATATTCAACAAGCGAATGAATATATCTCCAATCCATTTTATTTTCGCCGGCAGAGTTTTTTCTCGGCTTACGGATGTAACTGACGAGAGTAAGAATTCTTCTTCAGCTGTACCATTTAATTTTCCGTTTTTAACTTGAATTCTGTAATCTTTGTTTTGCGATTTCAGTTCATCAAATTTGGAAATTATCTGCTGCTGCTGATTCGACTTGAAAGTATAAACTTCAGCGTCATCAACGATGAAATTTATTTCTCTCCAATCCTCAACAACATTGGAGAAGGTTTCCTTATTCTTTTCAGATTCAAAGATCAATAAATTTTTATTGACGTTGAAGAGAACTCCGAATATCGATCCGAGAATCAGCGCAATCAAAATTTGATTGTGAAGTTTCGGCAGTTTTAGTTTCATCAGATTAGTCTCTTATGAATGTTTTTTCTTCCATGCAACTTTGATCAAAAATATCAACGCACCGAGAAGGACAATCATCAATATTCTCGCACCCCAAATGTAAGGTACATTTTCGGGTGCAACATTTTTCAAGAGCAAAATATTTATTGCATCGTTCTTTGCCCACCAAACCATCACAATAAATAATACAACCGGAGTAATGTATTTCATTACGTAGAAAAATATTTTCGGAATTTTTATATCTCCGCCGGAATTCATTTCATCCCAGGCATCTTTACTATTAAAGACCCACATGAAGAGAACGACTTCAATTAAGGCGAATACAACAAGCCCGAAAGTTCCTGCCCAATAATCCATCTCATCGAGGAAACCGTACTTCAAATAAAAAATGACGAAGTGAACTGCAATCCCTACGGTAACTGCAAGAAAAGCAACTGCTTTCTTCCTACTCATTCCTAACTCATCTTCGAGGAATGCAATGACCGGTTGCCCCATTGCGACGGAGGAAGTAATTCCTGCAAAAAATAAAAGCAGAAACCAGATGAATCCAAAAAATTCTCCGAAAGGAATTTGTTGAAAAATTAAAGGCATCGAAACAAAACCGAGATCAAATGCACCACCTTTGGCAATTGAGGTCGTCATCGCTAAACCGAAAAATGCAACAGCGGCAGGAATTGCAATTGAACCGCCAAGCACAACTTCTGCAAACTCATTTGTTGCGCTCGTTGTTAATGCGCTCAATGCAATATCATCTTTCGGTTTGAGGTAGCTTGCGTATGCGTGGATTGTTCCCATTCCTACGGAGAGCGTGAAGAATATTTGTCCCGCCGCGGCAAGCCAAACAGAAGGATTACTCAACTCAGCAAAATTTGGATTCCATATGAAAGCGAATCCATTCCAAACAGAATTTTCGGGTGCAGATGGATCAGGTGTGCCGAGAGTAATCACGCGAACAGCAAGAACAATTGCGAAAACAAAAAGCATCGGCATTGCAATCTTCGCAAGTTTTTCTATTCCTCTTGAAATACCTTTGAATAATACCCAGAAGTTAATCGTGAACGTTGCCAACATGAATAAATATGAAGTCAGCACCGAAGAAAAATGTTCCGATGTTTCCCTTCCCTGATAACTGTAAAGAAAGCTTCGCATCGATTCGAATGTTGTTTGATCAAAATAAGTTTTGAAGAGGGAGAAGAAGCTGAAGCCGAGTGTCCATGATTCGATGTAAGTATAATAAATCATTATCGTGAGAGAAATAAATAAACCAAGAGTGCCGACATATTTTGCCGCTGGATGTTTCCACAATACATCGAACATACCGGGTGCGCTTCCGTGCCTAAATTTTCCGCCGTGTCTTCCGATTCCCCATTCAATCCACATCAACGGGATGCCGAGAAGTAGAAAAAATATGAAATATGGAATCATGAAAGCACCGCCGCCGTTTTGTGCCGCTTGTACAGGGAAGCGTAAAAAATTTCCGAGCCCGATTGCGTTACCCGCAACGGCAAGTATCAATCCGATTTTACTACCCCATTCTTCACGTGGTTTATTATTCTCCATAAACTCTCCTTTTAATTATTGTGATGTTGATTAGTCTGTTTGAAATGAAAAAATTTTAAGAAATTAAATTTGATTAGAAATGTTTCAATCAATATAAAATAATTTGTCGAAACACAGAAGAAGAAATCTGAATTTTTCTCGATGTAATTTGCGCATCGAAGAATTTTAGAGAGAAAAATCATTCCTGATTTTTTTGCTCGCAAGAATAATTTATCTATTCACTTCTTGTATGAAAAAAAATTTGTTGCTAAACTGAAATTGAAATCAAAAGAGTTTCTTCCATAAATTAAAAAGAGAACAAAACTAACAATGCAGAAACCAGTAAAAGAATTGATAAGAGGGCTTTCCCTCACAGCCGCAGTGATGATTGTTGCCGGTTCGATGATCGGCTCGGGAATTTTTAGAAAGCCCGCAACTATGGCGGGACAACTGCTTTCCCCCGAACTATTGATATTTATTTGGGTTATTGCCGGAGCGATTACATTTATCGGTGCGCTCGTCAATGCTGAGATTGCAGGAATGATTGATGCAACCGGCGGGCAATATGTTTATTTCAGAAAGATGTACGGAGATTTTACCGCCTATCTTTACGGCTGGTCTATACTTGCAGTAATTCAAACCGGAAGCCAGGCGGCTATTGCTTATGTCTTCGCGGAGTATCTCGGTTACTTTTTCAAATTTCCCGAAGCACCTGAAGTTATGAAAAACTTTTCCCTCTATATGCCTTTTGTTGGAGATATTTTTCCTTTTGCAGAATTTGGTACGAAGTTGGTCGCTATCGGCGCGATTCTGTTTCTTACTGTCGTTAATTATTTGGGTGTCAGGTTCGGCGGAATTATTCAAACTGTCGTAACTTACATTAAAATTGTTTCGATAATATTACTCACGCTTATGTTGCTGGTTTTTGCGGATGGTTCTTTTTCAAATCTCGCAACAGATGCAAGTTCAAGACCTGAAAACTTTAACATGATAGCGATGATAGGGTTGGCATTGGCGGGCGCATTCTGGGCATACGACGGATGGAATAATGTAACATTCGTTTCGGGTGAAGTAAAAAATCCGCAGACGAATGTTCCGAAAGCACTACTTTACGGCACACTGATTGTCGTTGGCGTTTATGTAGTAATCAACATCGGATTTTTGTATGTGCTTCCAATCGATGAAATGATGAAGTCTCCATTAGTTGCGGCAACTGCCGCGGAAAAGATTTTCGGTTCATCGGGAGGATCTATAATTTCAATTGCCGTGATCATATCGACCTTTGGTGCATTGAACGGAAGTTTGCTCGCCACTGCAAGAGTGCAATATGCGATGGCAAGAACAAAATTATTCTTCGAACCGCTCGGAAGAATTCATCCTAAGTTTTCTACGCCGCACATTTCATTAATCGTGCAAGGATTTTGGTCGGCGATGCTCGTTATGTCCGGCTCGTTCGATACAATTACAGATTATGTAATATTCGCTTCATGGTTATTTTATATGATGGGTGCCTACGGTGTTATAGTTTTAAGAAAGAAAATGAAAGACGTTCCCCGCCCTTATAAAGTTTGGGGTTATCCGTACACACCTATTTTGTTTGTAGTATTCTCCGCACTCTTTTTAATCAACACAATTGTAACCGACACAGAAAATGCAATGATGGGCGTATTGCTGATTGCCGCAGGCTTGCCGGTTTATTTCTATAGAAAATATTTTACAAAAGAAAAAGATGAGAAATAAAAAAAAAACTTTTGTAATTGTTGATGCGTTAGCGATAGCGTATAAAGCATACTTCGCATTTGTTTCGCGTCCGTTAAAAACTAAAACAGGAATTCCAACTTCCGCTGTGTACGGATTTGTTAATCAACTAATTAAACTGCTCGAAGATTTGCGACCGGATTTTATTGGCGTGGCATTCGATTCGAAGGAGAAAACTTTTCGGCACGAAATGTATGAGAAGTACAAATCTACACGCGCAGTCATTCCTGACGATCTCATTCCTCAAATTGAAAAGATAAAGGAAGTAATCTCGGCGATGAATATTCCCGTTTTGATTGCGCCCGGTTTTGAAGCCGATGATATTGTTGGCACAGCAGTCAAACTTGCGACAGAAAATAATTTACAATCTTTTATGATTACTCCCGACAAAGATTACATTCAACTGATAAATGAAAATGTAAATTTAATCCGCCCCGGAAAAGGAAACGAAGATCTCGAAATAATAGATTTCAAAAAAGCGGCGGAAGAAATTGGTTTCCCTCCGGAATTGATGATAGATTATTTAGCACTCGTTGGCGATCCGAGCGACGACATTCCCGGTGTTAAAGGCATCGGACCGGTAACTGCAAATCCGTTAATCGCCGAGTTTGGAACGATTGAAAATATTTACGCGAACATCGGAAAGATTTCTAAAAAAGCGACCGTAACAAAACTCGAGGTCAATAAGGAGAATGCGTTTCTCTCCAAAAAACTTGCAACTATTCATCTTCAAGTTCCAATTGAAATTGACTTTGATAAATTGGAATTCACTCCGCCGAATCTTGAAGAACTTCAAAGAATTTTTACCGAACTCGAATTTAAAAATCAATACATTCGAATCAGAAAATTATTTGCGGAAAAAGAAGAAGAAGAAGTAATTGCAGTAAGCGAGACACAAAGTGAATCCGAACGGTACAATAGTTCCAAAACAAATTATAAATTGATCGCAGATGAGAAAGAGGCAAAATCACTCACCGCGAAACTGCTGAATGTTGAAAGATTTGTTTTCGATACGGAAACAAATTCGTTAGATCATTTCACTACAAAACTTGCAGGAGTTTCTTTTTCTTTCAAAGAAAATGAAGCGTATTTTGTAGCGATAAATCCGTTTGAGGAAGCGGATGGATTATTCGGAAGAGCGTTGCACGACAGACTTCATTTACAAAAGTTCTTAGAAATATTTTCGCCGGTTTTCAAAAACAAAAATTCTAAAAAGATTTGTCAAAACGGGAAGTTCGATATTTCGATTCTTCGCAGTTGCGGCATCGAGATAAATAATTTCTATTTTGATACGATGGTTGCAAGCTACCTAATAAATCCCGATCAGAAACACGGGATGGATGACCTCGCAGAATATTATCTCAATTACAAACCGATTCCCCTTTCGGATTTAATCGGAGAGAAAAAAGATGCTGAGAGAATTTTTGATGTTGATCTTCATTCTCTCTCGAACTACTCGTGCGAAGATGCCGATGTTACTCTAAAACTTTTTAATGTACTTTCCGAAAAGATAGAAAAAGAAAATTTACAAAAAATCGCTTACGAAGTAGATTTCCCTCTCGTTACCGTGCTTGAAGATATGGAGCGCGAAGGAATCAGAATCGATCGAAAAATTCTTTCCGAACTCAGCGCGGAACTTGAAAAGATGATGAATCGTTTTTCCGAAAATATTTTCTTTCACGCGGGAGAAAATTTTAATATCAACTCCCCTCAACAACTTCAAGTTATTCTTTATGATAAATTAAAATTGACAAAAGGAAGAAAAACTAAAACCGGTTATTCAACCGATGCGCGCGCTCTCGAATCGTTAAAAGGTGAACATCAAATTATTGATTTGATTCTTGATTACAGGCAAGTTGCAAAACTTAAATCCACTTACACCGATGCGCTTCCGCAGTTGATTCATCCTTCAACCGGAAGAGTACACACATCATTTGCGCAGACTGTGGCATCAACGGGAAGACTTGCGAGCAACGATCCGAATTTGCAGAACATTCCAATCCGCACCGATCTCGGAAAGGAAATAAGAAAAGCGTTTGTGCCGCGCGATAGTAACCATGTCATTCTTTCTGCCGATTACAGCCAAATTGAATTGAGAATCATGGCGAGTATTTGCGGCGATGAAACTTTATCAAAAGCATTTATCAACGGCGAAGATATTCATCGCAGTACTGCCGCGCTTGTGTTTCAAGTTGCTATTGAAGAAGTTACACCCGACATGCGAAGAAAAGCGAAGGAAGTCAATTTCGGAATTCTTTACGGCATCGGCGCATTCGGTTTAAAGAATCGTCTCGGAATTTCTCAAACGCATGCAAAGGAAGTTATCGATACTTACTTTACGAATTTCAGCAAAGTAAAAAAATTTATGGATGATTCAATTGAAGCGGCAAAAGAGAAAGGTTACGCCGAAACTCTTCTCGGCAGAAGAAGATTCTTACAAAACATCAACAGCAAAAATTTTGTCGTCCGCCAATTTGAAGAAAGAGTTGCAATCAATATGCCGATTCAAGGCACGGCGGCAGACATGATAAAACTTGCGATGATAAATATTCATAATCATTTCAAACAGAAAAAGTATAAATCCAAAATGGTTTTGCAAGTTCACGATGAATTAGTGTTTGATGTTCATAAAGATGAAATTGATGAAGTCAAAAGTGAAGTTAAGAGATTGATGGAAACTGCACTACCTTTAAATGTTCCCGTTGTAGTCGATTCCGGTATCGGTGATAATTGGCTCGATGCACATTAAGAAATTTTTTCGATAACCGCCGCAGCCGCATATTTACCGCTTCTAACGGCACTTTCAATTGTTGCTGGAAGTTCGGTTTGAATCCAATCCCCAGCCAAAAATAAATTTTCATAGTTCGTTTTTGTCTGCAATCTTTTTTCAAGATTTTCTTTGGAAGGAACGAGTGTAGCTCTCTTCTCTTTCAAAATTTTATAACGAACAAGTTGCTCGCTCCTTAATTGCAAACATGACTCCACTTCTTTCCAAACGATTGAGAAAATTTCTGATTCATCTTTATTAGTCAAATCGTTTGCCGCGCTAATTACTATTGTGATAAATCTGTCATGATTGAAAACCCAATGCACGGGAGAATCGATCAACGCATAATATTTTTTTTTTAAGAAATTTTGTTTGAGCCAAATGTGGATAGTTAGAATCGGTGAATGTTCAATCTCCGGAATTTCAAATAACTTTTCTGCACCAGCAATATTTTTGTAAGCAAAAGAAGGAAGCGCTAAAATCACCGCATCAAAATCAGTAAGCATTTTGTCGAAATGTAAATTGGTTATTGTACCATTATCCGCTTCAATTTTCTTCAATCCGTTTGAGAGAAAAATCTCTCCATTATTTTCTTTAATAAATTTTTCCGCAGGTGAACAGAAAGTTTGCGACAACCCAAATTTCGGAATGACAAATTTCGATGAGGTTCCACCGGTAAAAAATATTTCGCGTAATATTCGGATAAATATTTCCGCCGATGCGTTTTCGGGCTTACAATTCAATGCGCCAATCGAAAGTATATCCCACAAATATTTTCTAATATTTTTTGTTTGTCCGTTTTCATTCAGCCACTGCTCAACATTTAATTCATCAGCATTGTAATTTGAAAAGAACATTTTTGTCATGAGCTCAAGAATTTTCAATCGCTCAATAAATGAGAGCAGATTGAAATTCAAAATTCCAAACAAGAGTGAAAGTGGGTACGGTGCTGATGTGGCTTGGAGAAAATCAATTTTTCCGCTACGTGAAGCCAAAGGTATTTTTAAAGATTCTTCAAAAATAAAATTCTGTTGGGCATTAATCAGCGATGAAAATTCAAAAGTATCTTTGTAGCAACCGAGTAGCAAATGCTGACCGTTATCGATTTCATCGCCGGATTCTTTATCAATGAATGAATAAGTCCTGCCGCCAAGTTTAGGCGATTGTTCGTAAAGTTGTACATGGAATTTTTTTGCAAGGAATGAAGCGGCGGAAAGCCCTGCCAATCCTCCCCCCACGACAACAATTTTTTTCATCTATAAACTAAATTGTACTTTGCCCAAACTCCGAGCGAAATTCCGACCTTCTCAAATTTAGTTGCCTTAATATTTTTATTGTACACATCATACTTGGCATTAACAATTTTTTCCAGAAGTTTGAAATAGATGTGTTGCATGGCGCGGGCGGCAAACATCGATGGTTTATCGTCGAGGTCCAAATCGCGCGTTGCATTTTCGAAATAACATTTCGCGCGGCTGGATTGAAACTCCATCAGTTCGATAAAGTTGTAATTGTAGTTTCGTTTCAAAATATCTTCTTCGGAATATCCGAAGCGTTCAAGTTCATCGAGTGGAAGATAAATTCTATTTTCTTTTGCATCTTTACTTACATCGCGAATAATGTTTGTTAGTTGAAGAGCGATTCCTAAATCGATTGCAAATTGTTTGGCGGATTCATGTTTGTAGCCGAATATTTCAACACAGATAAGTCCAACCGTTGAAGCCACGCGGTAACAATATTGATAAAGTTCATCAAAATTTTTGTAACGATTTTTAATCAAGTCCATCTCCATTCCCTTAATCAACTCGAAACAATGTTCGTGCGGAATGTTAAACTGCTTTGATACGTTCGCAAATTTATTTAGCAGTAGGTATTCGGATTTATTTTCAAAAGCGTTTTCAAGTTCGGTACGCCACTTCACCAGCTTTTGATATTTTGAATCGAGTTTATCGTTGTTCTCGTCAACAATGTCATCGGTTTCACGGCAGAAGGCATAGACAATATTCATCGCATCCCGTTTAATTGCCGGAAGCAGATTGAACGCATAGTAGAAACTACTTTTGCTATTTTTGTTTTTATTTATAACTATGTCAGCCATTTGAAAAAGATTTAAATAATAGTAGCAGAAAATCGATTTTGTTTAAATGCGGACGATTCTCTATCGAATTATAATCAAGTTTGCGTATCATCTCCAAAATTTTTTCGCCGCCGAGAACTGTCCATTTTATTTCATACTTAAATCTTCCGCTTAAATATTTGTAAAGATTTTTCCCTTCGTCAAAAAGATTTTGCGTTCTCTCAACCTGGAATTTTATTAGCGATTGAATTTTTCTATCAAATTTTTTTTGTAAAAGATTTTCTTCGCTGACGCCGAACTTTTCCAATTCATCTTGTGGAATGTAGATTCGATTAATCGCCAAATCTCTGCTGAAATCTTGGTAGAAGTTAGTCAACTGAAGCGCAGTGCAAATTTTATCGGAATAGATGAACGCTTCCTCATTTCTAATATTTAGCAATTCAAGCATAATTCGACCGACAGGATTAGCCGAACGGGCGCAGTAATTCGTAACATCATCAAAAGTTTTATAACGGTTTTTGACAACATCCTGTTTAAATGCGGAGAGTAAATCAAGAAAATATGAAACGGAAATTTCTCTTTTATGTATTGTGTCGGCAAGAATTTTATGCAAACGATTTTCTTTATTTCCATTCAACGCGAAGAGAAAATCATCTTCAAATTTTTGAAGTAATTCAAGTTTAGTATTTTCGTCCGCTTTTAATTCATCAGCAATATCATCAGCCGTTCTTGCAAACCAATAAATTGCGGCAACATCTTTCCTAAATTTTCGCGGAAGCAAAAACGAAACAACCGGAAAATTTTCGTAGTGATTCTCAGCCAATAAATACAATGCTTTTTTGTCGTTGGTGTTGATGTTTATCTCAAAAAATTAATGAAAATGCTGAATAAATAGTGATGACGAGAGATCGTTGATTTTATAATTTCCTTTGTTCTAGTTGATTTTCTATTTGTTCTACGGTAGGCAGCTGACTTTTATAATTTTCGGGAAGTACTTGTGTCAAAATGTATTCGCTTATGCCTATGGGTTTATTGATATCTCGTAAAGCATACTCTGCTTCGACTTTATTTTTATGCTTACATAGTATCAAGCCTATTGATGGCTGATCGGTCGGGTGTTTCAATTGAGAATCAACTGCTGAAAGATAAAAATTGAGTTTGCCTGCATATTCGGGTTTAAACTTACCAGCTTTTAATTCGATTACGACGTAACAACGTAACTCTAGATGATAGAATAACAAGTCGATCGAATAGTCTGTATTTCCGACAACCAAGTTATATTGCCTTCCGACAAAGGCAAAACCTTTTCCCAATTCAATTAAAAACCGGGTAATATGTTCTATCATGGCATTTTCGATTTCTTTTTCCAATGCGTCTCCTTCTAAGCCTAAGAAATCAAAATTATAAGGATTCTTTAACGTTTCTTGAGCCAATTCGGATTGAGGATGAGGCAATGTATCATGAAAGTTTGTAATCGATTTACCTTTCTTGAAGAAATAATTGTCTTTCATTGCCAGTTCAAGCATCTCTCTGTTCCAACCATTTCGTAAAGTAGCCTGGCAGTAAAATATGGCTTCTACTACATTTTTAGTTTTGCTAATGATGAGTCTGTTGTGTCCCCATGGAATTTGTGCCACAGCTTGTGGCACAAATTTGTATTCAACGGAATACAATAAATACCATTGGCGAATTGCGTATAAATTCCTTCGGGAAAAGCCACTAATATTTGGGAAACTTAATCTTAAATCGATAGACAATTGATCTAAAATAGCATCACCCCATTTAGCATTTTCTTGTTTTTCAATAATATCTTTTGCCAAATCCCAATAAAGCTCTATTAACTGGCTATTGGCAGATACCGCAACTTTTAGCTGAGCCGTTTTAATTTTAATCTTTAATTTTTCAAACCATTCTGAATAGTTTTGATTTGTTAATTCCATAGTACTACCGTCGTTCATTTTTTACTCTTGCCGTTCTTGCAAACCAATAAATTGCGGCGACATCTTTCCTAAATTTTCGCGGAAGCAAAAACGAAACAACCGGAAAATTTTCGTAGTGATTTTTTGCAAGTGTAAAGCCATGTACCTGTTGTATCAATTTAATTTCTTTTCTCAACTTATTTCAACTTTTGGTTTGAAATATAAATCATTTTACTCCGAACTGAAAAGTGTTTTAGTTAAATCTAATTTTGCAAATTTTTTAAAATATTAAGAGAGGAAATTTTCTACATCGTCAGCAGCATAATTTAATTGCACAAATATTCGTGTACCAGAGACGATAAGTTGTCATTGTTTGAACAGAATGCTGTCATGTCCAAAAAATAAAAAAGGTTGAACATCCGCCCGAGCTATTAATCAATTCTCAGTTCTTGTCTTCTTCTTTCTCCTTCTCTTAATCTTTATCTCCTTCGCCAATACAACCAATCTTCTTTTTCACAACAGAGAACACAGAGGAATTTTTGATTGTCATTGTTCAAACTTCATTATCAATTCTCAATTGTCCATTGTCAATTCCCTTTCTCCGCTCATACAACTAATTTCTTTTTTTACCGCCACGTTCGCCAAACTACGCAAAAGAATTTTATTTTTTCTCACCGCAAAGACGCCGAGACGCAAAGGGTTATTCATTTTTAATTTGTAATTATTAATTCGTCCCATGCGCGAATCCCCTTAGTGTAACTTAGTGTGCTTAGTGCCTCAGTGGTAAAAAAGGAAACTAAACCACTAAGTTCACTTAGAAACACGAAGCCAATTCTCTCCCGATGGATAGGAACACAATTCACACTTCTTCTTCTTAATCATAATCCTACTCTTATTGTTCTTAAGCATGTTCACCCCCTAATCTATTTTGCTTTTCACAAAATTGAGTTTTTACAAAAGAATTTGCATCGGCGCAGGGTTCATTCTTTACAAAAAAAATTTTTCAATTTGCTTCGAAATATTTTAACTTGCCTTATGCAATTCAAATTTTAGAAAGTTGTAGTATCATTATTATCTTAACCTTTAAGAAACTCAATGTGTGGATTTCGTCAATTTGAATTTCAAAAACTTTTACTATTTTGTTAATAAAACTAGATAAAACAATTAGGAACTAACAATTAACCCGGCTACACTGAATGAAGATTAGATTTTGGGGAGTACGAGGGTCTCTACCAACGCCTCCGACCTCATATCAGATAAGACATAAGCTGTTGAAAATATTAGAGATTGCTGCAAAAGAAGATCTCTCTACACAGAAAAAGAGAGAACAATTCCTCGGCAAACTTGATACATGGCATACACAGCTTGTCGGCGGTAACTCTACTTGCGTGGAAGTAAGAGCGAACGGTTCAATCATAATTTTTGACATGGGAACGGGCATTAGAGAGCTTGGAGAATTTCTTTGCAAACGTCAGGGGCTGCAAAAATCGGATATTCATATATTCATCAGTCATACGCATTGGGATCATATACAAGGATTCCCTTTCTTCCAGCCTGCCTATAAAACCGGAACGGTACTTAATTTTTATACTCCTCATTCACAACTGAAAGAGCGATTGGAGATACAACAAGATTTTAGATTCTTCCCCGTTTCATTTGATTTTATGCCTTCCGAAAAAAGATTTACTCAACTTGCCGTCAATTCGGAAATTGAAATAAACAATGTGAAGATTAATAATATCGAGTTGCATCATCCGGGTAAATCTTATGGGTATCGCGTAGAACACGACGGAAAAGTTTTCATCTTTGCAACCGATGCCGAGTACAATAATCTTCCGCCGGAAAGAATTCAGAAGTATATAGACTTTTATAAAAATGCCGATCTGCTTTTCTTTGATGCACAATATTCTTTTGCCGAAGAGATTCAAAAAGTAGATTGGGGACACAGCTCAGCGCTCGTTGGAATTGATCTTGCCGTTAAAGCAAATGTTAAAAGACTTGCACTCACACATCACGACCCCGAAAATGATGACTACGCCATTCAAAAATTGGTGAATACTGCGATCGAGTATAAAGAAAAGAATTATCCCAACGCTAATTTAGAAGTCATCACCGCCCGCGAGAACTTCGAACTTATTCTCTAAACTATTTAACTACGATTTTTCCATTCTTAGGAGGATTGAACGAAATTGTTCCTCCGTTTCCGCTTTTCATTTCAAGATTTGTTATAGTCAAATTGGATGAACCGGCAGCAATTCCTTTAAAAACTAAATTCAAAAGTTTACCGGAGCCGCTAAGAGTAGTTGATGGAACGCTTCCCAAATCTGTTAGAATTCCGCTCGTTATATCCACTCTTCCTTTTGAATTTGCCTCCGCAATTACACTTTGACTGCCCATATCGGGAACAATTAGTTGACTGAATCTTTTTTGAGTTACATAAGAACCGGCTGAAGCGGAAACAAATTCCACTTTCGATTTATCGAATGAAACAACAACATGGAACGCGGAAAGACTATCAACATCTTCCATCCAAACGGCGATTGAATCCGTCTGATTCACTATCAAAGTCGTTAGTGTTTTAAAGAATAACATTGATGGACCGGTAACTGCATTCACATAGAAATCGCGGCTGACGGGATCGGGTTCAATGTTTCCACTTTTACCCTGAACTTCGAAACGAAATTTTCCTTCATCTAAATTATCATAAGCAACTTCAATTTCATCGCCATAATCAGTCCAGTCCTGATACGTTGTCGGAAAATTATCATCGTCAAGGGCGAGCAATCTATAACGGAATTGGAAACTTGCACCGCTGGCATTCCAGACAAAATTTACAAAATCTTGAACGATGATTTGCCCTTCGAGAGGTCCTTCGATAATTTGAACAAAAGGTGGAGGATTATCAACAATATTGCCGGTATTGCATGCGTTAAAATTAGTTAAACTAAAGATGGCTGTGAATAGAACCAAAATTAGCGAAGTAAATTTTTTCAAAGTGTCATTCATAAAATTCTTTTTCATTTTCATATCTCCTATCACTTCAACAATACCATTTTACGAGTGGAAGTAAATGATCCTGCGTTTATTCTGTAGATATAGATGCCGCTGGCAAGCCCACCTCTTAATTCCGATGCAGAGAGCTGATAACGGTGCGTTCCTTCATTCTGAACTTCGTTCACGAGTGTAGCAACTCTTCTTCCGAGAATGTCGTAGAGAGTTAATTCAACGTTAGCTTTCTCAGGAATATCGTATTCAATCGTGGTTATCGGGTTGAATGGGTTCGGGTAGTTTTGATAAAGTGTGAATGTATTCGGAACCTCTTGAAGAGTGAATGTAACGGAACGTTGCACAACCTGTTTAAGTTCATGATCATAACCGAGTATGAAAATGGTCATCGAATCTCTCTTGGTGTTTCGATCGAATGATGCATCAATCCGAGCATTCAGAGTAAATTCATTTCCGATACCACCGGAAAGATCGGCGTAGTCAAGATACACAGCACCATTGAGCGTATCCGAATAAATTAATGCTATCGGTGAAGATGCAATCTTTGCACCGAAAGAAATTGAGTCGAGCGACATCGTTGTCGTGTTGTAACGAATTTGTCCGGAAAGTGCGAGCAAATCAAATCCTTTCAAGTCAAGAGGAATAGAGATGTTGTTCTCCCCTTTTTTGAATTTGATTACTTTGCTTTCATCGGTGACGGCAAAGTTCACTTTTGGAAGAGTTCTATTAATTTGATAATAATTCCACATGTTGACAAATACGAAGAGGTCATTCACATCAAGTTTACTATTACCTTTGACTGCAATACGAGGAATCGTATCGGTATAAGGATGCATATCAGCACCGAAGATAGAATCCTTCTTCGTCCATGCCTGAACAAATGCGGCGAGATCGACTGCGTCAATTCTATTGTCTGCGGAGAAATCCGAAACGGCGAGTGTTTTATAAGTTGTAGTGTAAGATGCGGAGTTACCAAGTTTATCCGTAACAACCATTTTAATATTGTAAGTTGTAGCCGTACGCAAGTTGGTAATCAATAGTGTATCGTTGTCCGTTATTCCTGAAGGAGTTGAAGCAAACGATGCGCTATCAGAGATATAGACAGAATAAAGAATTGGCGTATTAGTATCGGTAGCATTATTCCAGAGGAATCTAACTTCATCCCAACCAAGTAAATATGGATTTTGTTCTTTAATTAAACTTGTCTCAATAAAAACCGGAGCTTTATTATCAATACCAACGCTATCAACCTGAACTCGATATTCAAAGTTGAAATTATTCTTGTAAGTAACAAAAACAGTGAGTTTTCCTTCAAACAAATTGAGACTAGCGGCAGTGTTCCAATAGATCGTATCCACTAACTGAGTAATGTTGGTATAACTTCCTACTAAAGCATTTGTAACATCAACGGGCGATTCACCCGGTAATTGATATTCCAATTTAGTTAGCGAAAGAATTTCTCCGGTGTTTGGATTATTCATTAACAGACGTGCAGTATCTTTTTGGAAAGTTGCAAATTGAGTAACCTTCGGAAATTCATTAACACTGAAAGTTGTATCTCCGGCATCGTTTAAATTCACATCGCTTTTTTCTGTAACTCTGATCCGTGCGTTAATAGTTCTAATATCCGGCACTGTCCAGTTGTAACCTGTTGAGTCGCTAGGTAAAGAAATAATATTTACCGGCCATGTATTTCCGCCATCGGAAGAAAATTGTAACCGAACGGAATCTATGTATTGAGTTTGCCAGGTTATTCGTTGTGTACTTCCGATATTCCAAGAGACTACCGTGTTTGGTGCTGTTAATTTTAATGTAACAATTTTGAAATTTGCATCACTCAGATCATAAACATTCGGATTTTGATAATCGCTAATTTTAATCAATGCTTGTTGTGTCGGGAAATTATCTACATCCCAAGCATATTGGCCTGAAGTTGCATCCAAATTGTCAGCAATAAAATTCCACGTACTTCCGTTATCGATGGAGAACTCGATTGTAATTCGGCTAATAAACGAAGTCGTCCATTTGATGTTATAAATTTTCTCGGCTTGAAGTTTTTGGTTTGTACCACCGTTTGGATAAGTAACAGCAATTGAGCTTAATGTAAAAGTACTATCGCTAATATCTTTCACAGTTGAAGTATTAGCGGCATCGCTAACTCTTACTCTGCAAGAAGCCGAAGGCGTACTCGGAATAAGCCAGAATTTTTGTAGCGAGTCTGCCGGATAACTTGATGTTATTGTAATCCAGCTTGAACCATTATTGGTAGTGTATTCAAGTTTGACATTTTGCATTGTGCCGGCAGAATAGAGCCATTGAATGTTGTACGATGTTCCTATTAATTGTCCGCCTCCTCCGTTTGGAGAAACGAGTTTCAAGTAACTGACAGTAAATATAGCGTTACTGGTATCAACAATTACTGTGCTCGATAGATCTCTCAATCTCAATTTATAAGTAGCACCGGCAAGATTAATGTCATCTTGCAAAGTCCAGGTATATTTACCGGAATCTCCGGGAGTAGCCGCAGTTAGAGTAGTCCAATCAACGCCATTATTTGTCGTGTAGTCGATTGCAACGAACTGAACTTTACTTGCTTGCCAGGTTATAACTTGTTCTGTTCCTGTTTGAATTACCTGTCCACCATTGAAAGAAGTGAGAGATAATTTCGCAAAGGTAAAGAAGTTATTCGTAACACCCTGGAAACTTGTATTTAATGTACTTCTAATTCTAATTTTAGCTGAATCTGTTGGAGTGTTGGGTACAGTCCAATCAAAGTAAGCAGAATCTGCATTTAGTGCTTGTGCCCCGAGGATTGGAATCCATGAAGTTCCAGCGTTAGTTGTGTAATGCAAATCGATGAAAGGTACGTTCGCGGAATGATCCCAAGTAATTCTTTGGGTACCTCCGACTAATAATTTCCCCCCGTCATTCGGAGTAAGAATTTGGAGTGCGCCAACTTTAAATGTGTTATCACTTACGTCATAAACAAGCGTCGATGAAGCATCACTAATTCTAATAAGTCCTGAATCTGCGGATGTTCCGACCGGAATATTCCATGTATATTGACCCGAACTTCCGGGGGTTGAAGGAATAATAGTTGACCAACCCGCTCCGTTGTTTGTAGAGAGTTCAATTTTTACGTTTGAGATATTCGAACTGCGTGACCATGAAATAGTTGTATTTACACCGCTTTGTAAAAATTCTCCGCCGTTCGGTGAAAGTACTGTAATAGAACTTATCGCAAATCTATTGTCACTCGTATCCTGAATTTGCAACGAAGAACCGGAGGCACTAATCCTAATCGAAGAATTTTCAACTGCAACCTGCGGAACATTCCATTGATAAGTTTGTAGCGCGGCAGAAATATTTGTACCGACAGGCGACCAGGTTGAGTCTTGTAGATATTCAATATTAACTGCGCTGACGCTGTTACTTGCATTCCATGTGATATTCGTGGCACTTCCGGCAAGAATGCTTTCTCCGCCGTTAGGAGTTAAAACCTGTATCCAGCCAATTGTGAATTGCGCATTACTCGAATCTGAAAGATTGCTGTTCGTTACGTCAGTCAATTTAACTAATGCTTGAGTGGAAGAGATGGAATTGCTTACAACCCAATCGTAATAGCCGGAATCGGCACTGGTTGATGCGGTGATTGTATTCCAATCTGTTCCGTTGTTTGTACTATATTCAACTCTGACGCTTGTAACAAAAGAGTTTATCCAACTGATTCTTGTTGTATCACCGGCTTGAACATATTCTCCGCCGTTTGGAGAACTAACAGTAATACTTGGAATGAATATCGTAAATAGTCCGGTTGTATCCGTAATATTCGTTAAAGATTGACTGGTAACTCTAATTCTACATGATGGAGAACTTAAGTTTGTAGGAATTGTCCAATCTAATGAACTATCCGCGGAATTAATATTTGTTCTAATTGTATCCCACGACATTCCGCTGTTCGTTGATAATTCAAGTTTAATTAGCGTTATGTTCGGACTACTGTTCCATGTAATAGTTTGCGTCGATCCGGCACGCCAATTCTCCCCTGCTGTTGGAGCAGTAATTCTTAAATTGCTTATTGTAAAAGAAGTATCACTCTTATCGAAAATATTCAAGGCAGATGACGCATCGCTGATTCTCACACGCACATCACTCGAGTAAATATCTTGTGGTATGTACCACGAATACGATCCTGCATTTACCGTATCGGTAACAATAGTGATATAGCTTGAATCGCCGGCTAATGAATAATCGATTCTTACATTTGAGATGCTCGAACTTGAAGACCATGTAATGGTTTTTCGTTTTCCCGAAACAATATTCTCTCCGCCATTTGGCGATGTAACAACAATCCATCCTATTTTAAATGATGCGGAACTTGTATCAGCAATTGTCGTTGCGCCAACAACATTTATTCTAACCTTTGCTGTTGTAGAACTTAAAGTGGAGGGGATTGTCCATGCATAACTTCCGGTAGATGCCGTAGTAGAGGTTGAAATTACACTCCAGCTTGAGCCGTTGTTAGTTGTGTATTCTATACGTAATGATGCAACGTGACTGCTAACGTCCCACGCAATATTTTGATTGGAACCTGCTTGCCAAATTTCACCGCCGTCAGGTGAAGTGATGGCAAGTTTAGTAATAGTGAAAACGCTTTCACTGGAATCATAAACCGTTGGATTGGAAGCATCACTAATTCGAACACGTGCATTAGTCGTGGATGCAGTATCGGGAACTATCCATGCATAAGTTCCGCCTGTCGATGGAACTGAACTGATTATCGTATTCCAATTTGTGCCGTTGTCAAGTGTGTATTCTAATTTTACATTAGAAACAGAATTTACATTCCAGGTAATATTTGTTGACATACCGGCTTGAATATTCTCTCCACCATTTGGAGAAGAGAGACTAACAGTTGGATACGTGATTGAAAACGAATTACTCGTATCGGAGAGTAAAACATTTGATGAATCTTCAATCCTAATTTTACTTTGCGAAGTATTAATGTTTGTGGGAACGAGCCAGTTATAAATTCCAAGACTTCCGGTTACGCCCTGGGCAACACTACTCCATGAAGTTCCGTTATTCGTGGAATAGTAAATGTTAATTCCGCTAATATCTGTACTACTGATCCATCTAATTGCCTGCGTGCTTCCGCCTGCCCAACTTTCTCCACCGTCAGGAACAGTAATTTCAAGATTAGAAATTCTGAATACAGCATCGCTCGAATCAAGAATTGCAAGATTAGTTCCACTCTCGGCAATCTTAACACGTGCTTGAGAAGAAACGGTCGATGGCACAATCCATGCATAGCTTAATGTAGATGCAGTAAGATTTTGGTCTATTGAAGCCCAGTTAGCTCCGTTGTCAGTCGAATAATAAAGATCAACATTAGTAACATTTGAAGTTCGAGTCCATGTAATATTTTTAGTAGCACCAACTTGCCATTGCTCTCCACCATTCGGGGATGTGATTGTAACATTGCTGATTCTTGAAGTTGTATCGCTTAAATCAAGTATAGTGGATGCAGATGCATCAGTAATTCTGAATCTCGCTATGTTTGAGGGCGCGTTAGCAACAGTCCACGCATAAGTGCCTGCGGCAGCGGCTGTCGAACTTACAATCGTTATCCACGATGAACCGTCATTTGTCGAGTATTCTAATTTTACATTCGAAATATTTCCGGCAGTCCATGTAATATTTTTTGATGAACCGACTTGCAATTCTTCTCCGCCGTTAGGATAAGTTATTACCAAATCTTTAATATTAAATACGGCATCACTCGAATCGACTAAATTAGTATTCAATACATCACTAATCTTTACAAGAGTCTGGCTTGAAGAGATTCCACTTGGAACACTCCATGAGTAAGTACCGCTTGAAGCCGGTGTTGATGCAACGATTGTTGACCATGCCGAACCGTTGTTAGTAGAATACTCAAGTTTAACATTCGAAACAGATGAACTTGCAGACCATGTAATATTTGTTGATTTGCCTGCTTGAATATTCTCACCGCCGTTTGGTGCAGTAACAGTCAAAGTACCGATTGCAAATGAAGTATCGCTCACGTCAAGAATTGTGGATGCGGATGAATCGCTTAATCTTATTCTCCCCTGTGTCGTTGCAATTGAAGGAACCGTCCATGCATAACTTCCACTCGATGCGGCAGTAGAATTTGAAAGTATTGTCCATGAACTTCCGTTGTTCGATGAGTATTCGATTTTCAAAGTTGTGATCGAACCACTTGTCCAAGTAATATTGTACGGTGCGCCTGCTTGAAGAACTTCACCGCCGTTTGGCGTTACAATTGTAATGTTCTTAATATTAAATACAGCATCACTCACATCAAGCAGAGTTGGATTCAACACATCACTGATTCGCACCAAAGCTTGAGTTGATGAAAGTCCTATCGGTACGCTCCAAGTATAGCTTCCTGCAGATGCAGCAGTTGAAGCAATAATTGTACTCCATGCAGTACCGTTATTCGTTGAATATTCAAGTTTAACATTTGAAATAGATGAACTTACAGTCCATGTAATATTTGTCGATTTTCCAGCTTGAATATTTTCACCGCCGTTTGGTGCGGTCAGAGCAAGAGTTCCGATTGTAAATGAAGTATCACTAATATCAAGTATTGAAGAATTTGATGCATCACTCAAACGAATTCTTCCTTGCGAAGTTGCAACTGCGGGAACAGTCCATGCATAAGTTCCGGCGGCGGCAGGAGTAGAACTAACAACACTTGACCAGCTCGTGCCGTTATTAGTGGAATATTCGATTTTCAAGTTTGTAATTGAACCGCTATTCCATGTGATATTATATGCAGCACCGGCTTGAAGAATTTCTCCTCCATTCGGAAGTGTAACGGAAATTAATTTAATATTAAAGACCGCGTTACTCGAATCGTAATTTGTTGAAGCGACTGCGTCATAAATTTTTATCAGTGCCTGGGAAGATGAAACGCCGGCAGGCACAGTCCAGTTATAACTTCCGCTCGCGGTTGTGCTTGTGATGATTGAATTCCAACTTGTACCGTTGTTTGTGGAATATTCGATTCCGACATTCGCAACATCAGAACTACTCGTGTAAGTTATTGTAGTTGATTTACCTGCTTGCAAATCTTCTCCGCCGTTTGGCGCAGTAACGACAATAGAACTAATCGTAAATACTGCATCGCTCACATCTAAAATTGCATTCGACGAAGCGGCATCGGAAATTCTAATCAAACCTTGCGTTGTTGCACTACTCGGCACAGTCCATGCATAAGTTCCTGCGCTGGCAGTTGTTGATGTTGAAATTGTTGACCAACCTGTTCCGTTGTTTGAAGAGTATTCAATCTTCACATTAGATACGCTTGAAGTTGCGCTCCATGTAATATTCTTCGTTCGTCCGGCAAATAATTTTTCACCGCCGTTTGGTGATGTAACAGTTACTTTTCCAATCTTAAATGAAAAATCACTCACGTCGTTGACAGATACATTATTAGCATCGCTGACTCTCACCAAAGTTTGAGCACTGCTGAGTGTGTCAGGAATTATCCAGGTGTATTTTGCTGAATCTGCAGGTTGTGTTGATGTAAGTGTTGAATAACTTGTACCATTGTTCGTAGAATATTCAACTTTGACGGTAGAGATTTTTGAACTCGTGAATGTAATGACGAGAGCAGAACCCGATTTAATAAATTCTCCGCCGTTGGGATATGTTAAGGAAATTGATGGATAATAAATTGCGAATCGCGCGCTTGTGTCTGCAATCGTTGCATCCGATGCGTTAACAATTCTCACTCTTGCATTTGAGGAGTTGATATTTGGCGGCACAGTCCAATCATACGCGCCGTTCGAGGCAGTAACAGTGTTGCTAATCAAAGACCATGTTGAACCGTTATCGGTTGAGTAATAAAGTGCGAGCGTAGATATATCTGAACTTGAACTCCATTGCACAGATTTCGTAGCACCGCCGACCAAACTATCGCCGGTGGTTGGTTGTGTAATTTGTAATCTTGTAATTGTAAATGCCGATGCACTTGTATCACCAATTGCAGAACCGGATTGAGCATCCATCACTCTGACTTTTGCTGTCGTAGTTGTTGCCGATGGTACTGTCCATAAATACGGAGATGCGCTCGCAGTAACGCCCGAAGCGACTGAAGTCCAACTGCTTCCGTTATTCGTGGAATAAAATATATCTACGGTTGAGACGTTTGAAGATGCAGACCAGCTAATATTTTTAATTTTACCGACTTGATATTTCTCTCCGCCGTCAGGTGCAGTTAATACTAAATTAGCAACTCTGAAAACAGCGTCGGTAGTATCAAGTACTGAGGAATTTGATGCGTCAGAAATTTTGATGCGAACGGAATTCGATGCGATATTGTCAACCGTCCAACTATATGAAAGATTGCTTGCGGTTAAATTGTTTGCAATCAAATTCCAATTACTTCCATCTGTTGAATACTCAAGTTTGACTTGAGAAATATTAGAGCCTGCAGTCCATGTAATAGTTTTCACGCTTCCGGCTTGAAGATGTTCACCGCCGTTCGGAGCTGTTAATCTTAATGAGCGAATTGCAAATACTGCATCACTCACATCAGCAATTGCAAGCGAAGAAGCGGCGTCGCTGATTCGAATTAACATATTTGCGGATGATAGAGACGATGGAATTGCCCACGCATAAGTTCCGGCAGATGCTGTTGTTGATGCGCTGATTAAATTCCAGTTCGATCCATTATCGGAGGAATATTGAATCAATACAGATGAAATGCTTGATGTTGCAGTCCACGTAATGTTTTGAGATGTTCCGGCTTGATAAGTTTCTCCGCCGTTCGGTGCGGTAACTTCAATTTTACCAAGTCTGAAAGTGTTCGCGCTCGAATCTTTGATACTTGAATTTGAGGCGTCAGAAATTTTTATTCTTCCCTGATTAGAATTTAAAGTTGAAGGTACACTCCACGAATAAGTTCCGGCAGCTGCGGCAGTGGATGCAATTATTGTTGTCCATGAAGTTCCATTATTTTCCGTGTACTCCAATTTAACGTTGGACACGTTTGAAGAACTCCAAGTTATATTTTTACTTCCGCCGGCAGTAATATATTCGCCGCCGTCAGGCGCGGTTAAATTCAAAATACTGACTGTAAAATCTCCGCTTTCAGCTTTAACGGAAGAACTCGCTGTGTTCGAAATTCTAATTCTAATATTCGTTCCTGTTAAAGATGCAGGAATACTCCAAGCGTAAGTTCCCGCCGAAGCAGTTGTTGAATTCGTAATCGTGTTCGGGTAAGTAGTTCCGCCGTTAGTCGAGTATTCTATTTTAATATTTGTAATAGACGAATTCGCAGACCATGTGATATTGGTTGACGTTCCGGCTTGAAGTTGTTCTCCTCCGGTCGGCGATGAAAGTACGAGATTATTAATTGTAAATGTATTGTCGGATGAATCGCGAATTGTATTATCACTAACATCGATAATCCTTACCCTCGCGCTCGTTGTCGAGATATTCGATGGAATTGCCCAGCTATAACTTGCGTTTGATGCCGGTGTGCTTGCTACAATTGTTGACCAATTGCTTCCGTTATCGGTTGTGTATTCGACTAATACGTTTGTAATGTTTGTGCTTGACCATGTTACAGATTGCGTTGTGCCTGCCTGCCATTGCTCGCTTCCGTTCGGGCTTGTAACAGCGAGTAATCCTAATTTAAAAAGTCCGCTTGAATCACGTACAGTCGATTCGGAAACATCAGTAACCTTCACACGCATTTGCGAAGTTGCAATCAAAGTTGGTGTTGAAGGAATTGCCCATGCATAAGTTCCCGCAGATGCAGAAACTGAATTGATAATTGTATTCCACGTATTTCCATTGTTCGAAGTATATTCTAACTTAACAGCAGAAAGATTCGTGCTTGTCCACGTAATATTCTTCGTTGTTCCTCCCTGCCAATAATTTCCGGTTACAGGACTCGTAAGTGATAAAGTAACAAATGAGAAAACGCTATTACTGGAATCTTTAATGGTTGAATTAGATGCATCGCTAATTCTTACCAAACCCTGCGCAGAAGATAAATTGGAGGGGACACTCCAACTATAAGTTCCGGCGGCGGCTGGCGTAGATGTTACAACATCATTCCATGTGGTTCCGTTATTCGTACTATATTCAATTTTTACGTTTGTAATCAATGAACTATTAGTCCAAGTGATATTTCTGTTTGAACCGGCTTGCCATTTTTCACCGCCGTTTGGTGCGGTTACGGCAAGATTTGTAAAAGTCATCGAGTTGCTTGTTCCAACAATACCGGAAGAAGTACCGCTTGCATCGTAAGCTCTGACTTTACCTGTCGAGGTTGAAAGTGAAGCTGGAATAGTCCAACTATAAGTTCCTGCAGATGCGGATGTACCTGTTACAATTGTGTTCCAACTTGTTCCGTCATCGGTAGAATATTCTAAACGCACACTTGAAATTGAAGATGATGCAGTCCATGTAATATTTTTTTGAGTGCCTGATTGCCAAACATCTCCCGTCGTTGGCGAAGTTATTTGAATATCGCCGACTTTAAAAACTGCATCGCTTTGATCGCTGAAAGAACTATTCGAAGGATCTGAAATTCTAACGAGCATTTGAGAAGATGAGATTGCTCCGGGAACAGTCCATGCATAAGTTTGTGGTGCCGCAGGTGTTGATGCGATTATTGTATTCCAATTACTTCCGTTATCAGAAGAATATTCCAATTTAACGTTTGTTAAAATTGTACTTGTCCACGTTATATTTTTGCTTGCAGAGTTTTGGAAAAGTTCTCCGCCAACCGGAGATGTTAATTGTAAAGTCGCAATCGTAAATAAACCGGTGCTATCTTTAATAGATGAAGTGCCGACATCTGTAATTTTTACGCGCGCGGTTGTTGTTGAAACTGAACCGCCAATATTCCAATTGTATGAACCCAGCGATGCACTCGCGGATGAAACAATCGTATTCCAACTTGTGCCGTTATCGGTAGTGTACTCTAATTTTATGCTCGAGATTCCGCTTGTGCTTGTCCATGTAATTTGTTTTGTGGTTCCTGCTTGCAGTTGCTCGCCGGTTGTAGGACTCGTGAGTGCAAGAGAACCAATTGTGAATGCGGAACTACTCGAATCAGCTATTGAGGTAACGGCAACATTTGTCAATTTTACTCTAACTTGATTAGAAGGAGCGTTCGGAACAGTCCAAGCGTAACTACCGCCCGCAGCCGCGTAGCTCGATTGGATTGTATTCCAACTGGAACCGTTATTTGAAGAATATTCAATCTTAACATTCGCAACGCCGCTGCTTGACCATGTAATATTTTTAGTTGCACCGATTGTTAAACCTTCTCCACCAACAGGAGAAGTAAGAGTTAATTTAATAATGTTGAAAACGCCGTCGCTCACATCTAAAATTGTTGCATCGGAAGCATCACTAACACGTACGAGCCCCAATGAAGTCGCGGCATCCGGAACCGTCCATGTATATGTTCCTGTACTTGCGGCTAAGTTTGTTGCAATGCTTGTCCATGAGCCGCCGTTATTTGTTGAATATTCTAAATTCACACTTGTAATGTTCGAAGCATTCCAGGTGATACTTGTAGTTTTTGCAACTTGCAAATTCTCGGAACCGTTCGGTGCGGTCAGTCTCAATTTCGCCATTGTGAAAACTGCATCGCTTATATCGCTGATGGATGAATTAGAAACATCACTGATTCTAACTAATGCATTTGCTGATGCGGAATCAGGTAAAGTCCATGCATAAGATTCATTGCTCGCAGGCGTAGATGCGATGATGGTATAATAATTTGCGCCATTGTCAACCGAATATTCAAGTTTAGCATTTGCAATGCTGCTAACGTTTAGCCATGTGATATTCTTCACTGCGCCTGCTTGATATTTTTCTCCTCCGTTTGGAGAAGTTAATCTAATTGTACTGATTGAAAATACTGCATCACTCGTATCGGCAATTAATGGATTTGAGGAGTCATTTATTTTCAATAAAACTTGTGTTGAAGGGGCGTTCGGTACTGTCCAATTATATTGTCCTACGGATGCTGTTGTCGAATCGGTAACAACATTCCACGAAGTACCGTTGTTGCTTGAATATTCAATTCTGATTTTATTAATCGAACTGTGACTTCTCCACTTAATCAATTGAACGCTATTAACCGGGAAATTTTCTCCGCCGTTTGGAGAAGTGAGTGCTATCGAACTTATAATGAACACTGCATCGCTGGTATCCATAATATTTGCGCTGGGATTATCCGCATCCGAAATTCTAATTCTTGCCTGTTTAGTCGGTGCGTTTGGGACAGTCCATGCATAGGTTTGAGGTGCGGCGGCAGTAGAATTTATGATTGTAGTCCAATCGGTTCCGTTGTTAGTTGTGTACTCAATTTTGATATTCGAAACGTTACTGCTTGACCATGTAATGTTGTATGTGCTATCAACCTGTAATAGTTCACCTCCATTTGGATAAACAACATTTAATCTTCTAATTGAGAAGACTGCATCACTCACATCTTTCAAACTTGTATTTGTAGCATCACTAACACGAATTAATGCTTGCGCACTTGGTGAGTTGCTTATACTCCATGTGTATCCACCCGAAGTTGTATTCAAACCCGATGTAACAGTTGACCATGAAGTTCCGTTGTCGGTAGATAATTCAATATTGAAAGAAGTAATATTTGAGGAACTCGTCCAAGTAATCGATTTCGAACTTCCGGTTTGATAAATTTCTCCGCCATTAGGAGAGACAACAGAAATGTTACCAATTTTAAAAGCGTTATCACTCGAATCATAAAAAGTTGGAACATCTGCATCGATAATTCTAACACGCGCTTGCGATGTGGGTGAAGATGGAACCGTCCATGCATAAGTTCCGAGTGCCGCGCTTACGCCTGTAACTATGGAAACCCAGGATGCGCCATCGTCATTCGAAAATTCTATATTAATTGTATTAACGGATGAACTAACCCATGTGATATTTTGAGAACTTCCCGTAAAAAATCCTTCGCCTCCATTTGGAGAAACAACTCGCAATGCCGCAATTGTAAATGTATTGTCTGAAGTATCTGCAATAGCGGGACCGAATGTATCGCTGATTCTAATTTTTACTGTTGTAGAAGTGATGCTTGGAACTGACCAACTATATGTACCGGCGGACGCGCTCGCGGCACTCGTAATCGTATTCCAAGAAGTACCGGAATTAGTTGTGTATTGAATTCTAACGAATGATAAACTTGAAGCGGCAGACCAAGTAATAGCCGCAGTTCCGCCTGCTAAAACTTTTTCACCTCCATTTGGAGAAGTAACAGTAACATAGCCAATCCTAAAATTGTTTTGACTTGACGCTGTGGTTGAAGTATTGTTTTCATCAATAATTTTGACTCTACCCTGCGTTGTAGAAATTCCCGCAGGAACCGTCCATGTGTAAGTTCCGGCAGAAGCAACAACACCCGTAGCGATGTTGTCCCAGTTTGATCCTGCATCGGTAGAATATTGCAAAGTCAAATTTGTAATGTTGGAAGAATTTTGCCATGTAATCGAAGTGTTAGCACCGGCTTGAAAAACTTCGCCACTGGTTGGCGCAGTTAATCTTAACAAAGAAACACTAAACGCATTAGAAACAGCAACGATCGATGTTCCGGTTTGCGCATCTCTAACCCTAACTTTAACCGAAGAAGCGGCAAGTGAAGAAGGGATACTCCAAGAATAACTTCCGGCAGTTGCCGAAGTAGAAGATGTTACAGTACTCCAGTTTGTTCCGTTGTCGGTCGTGTACTCAATCGCGGCAACTGTAATGCCATTAGTCGAAGTCCATGAAATAGTTTGAGTAGTTCCGGCTTGCCAGGCTTCGCCGCCCGCAGGTGCAGAAATTGTAATATCGCCGATTGTAAAAGTATTATCACTAACATCCAGTACAGAAGTGTTCACTAAACTTTTTAAACGAACTCTTGCTTGATTTGTAGGAGAATTCGGAACTGTAAAACTATATGTTCCGGCACTTGCCGAAGTAGAACCTGTTAAAGTAGTCCAATTGCTTCCGTCATCGGTAGAAAGTTCAATACTGATGTTGCCGGTAAGATTTGTCGTCCAGGTAATATTTTTGGATGCACCGATTTTCAGCCCTTCACCGCCGTTTGGTGAACTGATTTTGATTGAAGTGATTGTGAAAACATTATCACTCATATCAGTAACGTTTGAAGCGGAAACATCTGTAACTCTTACACGTGCTTGTGCAGTTGGTGCGGTAGGAATATCCCAAGCATAATTGCCGGCACCGGCAGGTGTGCTTGAAGTAATAGTGTTCCAGCTAATTCCATTGTTGGAAGAATATTCTAATTTAACTTCCGAAACATTGCTGCTTGTCCATGAAATTGTTTGAGTTGTACCTGAAGCTAAATCTTCTCCACCATTCGGAGAAGTGAGTGCAATTGAAGCAATTGTAAATTGAGGTGAAGTATCGGCAAGAGCGGAATTGGTAGTCGATGCAATTCTGATGAGTGCGCTGCTAGTTGGAGCGTTAGGCACTGTCCATGCATAAGTACCAAGATTTGCAGAAGTAGAAGCAGAAATAGTATTCCAGCTAAAACCTGCATCGGTTGAATATTCTAATTTTATATTTGATATATCGCTACTTGCCACCCATTGAATATTATAAGACTGAGAGATCAATAACTTTTCAGCGAGTACAGGATTTGAAAGTTCTAACCGGCTAATAGTAAAATTACTATTGCTTGCATCGTTGATAACTGCTGAAGAAGCATCAAGTATTCGAATTCTTCCTTGTGTTGTAGAAATACCGCTCGGAATACTCCATGTGTATTGACTTGTGCCTGCAGGCGTAGATGAAATGATAATATTCCATGTTAAACCACCGTTAGTAGAATAATCAATTCTAACATTTTCAACATCAGTACTATTCCAGGTAATCGTAGTGTTAGTGCCTGCAAAAAGCGTTTCACCGCCATTAGGAGAAAGAACCAAAATGCTTGGTACAAGCGGAGGTTCAACCATGGCGGCATTCAAAATACTACTTACAAAAATAATCTGGAGTAGTAACAACATTAAAAATAATTTTTTTGTCATTTTTTTATTATATGGCTCTAACATCAAAATACTCCTTAGCCGAAAATATTTTTCATTTCGAAAAGGATTTAATAATTAATTCTAAAAACGGGTGAAAAAGTTATATAACTTTCAGACCGATAAAACGGTAATGCTTTATTTCCAAAACGATAGTTCGAGAAGAAACGGAAATCGAAACCAACAACTCCGGTTAACATAAAATACATTTTGACACCCATGTAACCGTTTCCTTCAGAAAAATTATAATTGTTGAATACAGTAACATCGTGTCCGAGTAATCCACCTTCTCCAAATACACCTACTTCGGTACAAAGATTATATCGCATGTGAGAGGCACTTCCGTCAAGATCTTGTAAATTTGTTTTCTTCGGGTCGAGCAAATAATTAAACACATCGTACAATCCAAGACCTAATCCTGCATAGAGTGAACCAACTTCGCTAAAGCTTAGTAATTCTTTCTTCCTAACCATGAAAACAAAATTGTTCCGGATGGATTGGAATTGTGTAAGATAATTAATTCCAAAATCCTTTACTTTATGTTCAGTTAAAGAAAATGAACCGGAAATATCGAGTTCAAGATCATAAAAATCTTCCAGGAAAAGTTTAAACGGATCACCGATAAACTTGAAATAGAAATTTGAACCTGTGTGAAAAATTCTCTTGCCGATGTTGTCTTTCTCAAAACCAAGTAGCGGTTGACGCGACGGGATTCCTCCGCCGATTTCAAGTACGTATGTGTTGTTGGGTCTGTTATTTACGAGGTAATCGATATACGTAACTTTCACACCGGCGATATAATTTGGATAAAACCAACCGGGAACGCTGATGTTGTTATTTCCCCAACGTCCGATAATCGATGCAAGAAATTTATTGCGTTGATTTGTGGTAACACTCCAAAACATCAATTCGGGATTTAAGAAATGGATAAAGATATCGAAATTGTAAGCGTATTTACTATCGTAGTAAGTTTTTGTTATGTCGTTCAATGCATAGAATTGACGTTTCAGATCGTTGTAAAGATCGATTCCCAAAACCTCCTGGATGTACACAAAATCCAAAGTTGGATCGAAGAAAAAATCGCTCGTATCTGCTATTTGCAATTTGGATTCGGTAAAGAAACGAAGTACTTCGATTTCATCATCATAGTATCTTCTTCGCAATTCGATAAAGACATTTCCGAGATAAATATCTTTCGACTTTTGTTTTAACTCTTGCAAAGTAGGTTTTTTGCCATTGAGACGAAGAGCGTTTTTAACGATAAATCTATTGAAAATTTCTCGAACAAAAACCGGATCGGTAACAATCCATGTCTGTTTTAAATCATTGAATGCCGTAGTGTTGTATTCAAGATTATTATAAATTTTTTCAATTCGCTCCATCTTTGTAAGCGAGTCAACAGGCGGAGCGTCTTGCGAAAAAATTATAGGTGATGTGAATATGAAAAAGAGAATTAACTTATAGTAAAAATTTTGCATAATCAGAATCCATATCTATATCTGACTTGAACAATTGACGTGGCTCCATCCATTTCCCATGGTTTAGTCCCTCTGAACATCGGTGCGGAAATGTATTGAGATTCAAATCTAAAATTTTGTGTTTCGTCCAGTTCGAAAAGCTTAATCCAGAAATCAAACCACAAATGGTTATCAAACAGTTTGAAACTTGTTCCGAAAAAATCATTATTCTTTGGAGAAAAATTCAGATGTATTTTGAGCATCGGTTGAATTTGATTGTACACCAATTTTCTTGAAACACCTTGATAATACTTAGCTTCGTACACATCATAATTCCCAATACCAACATCCATTCTAAATCGCATTGTTAGCTCTTCGCTACTATTCCAATAGAAAGACATTGATGCCTCCCATTGCTTAAAAGTGAAATATCCAAAGGAGCTATCCGGTTTCCCGATTTTCACGAAAGGATTACTAACATCTACCGCGCCGGTTGAAAGATACAAATTGAAAAATGGAAGCCCGTATGCGCGAGTAGTTGCAAAATCGAAAACTACTCCGCTGCCAACGTTCAATAAAGGTTTGTTGATAAATAAAAAAGGTAGATGATGAGCAAAACCGGAAGTGTTAATTCTTAAGCGCCCCATCAGTCTTGCATCAATTACATAATCATCGTTAAGATTTGGTTTTTCACCGCCAATACTTACAAGCGCACGAATACCGGTACTCATAGTCATCGATTGCCATGGATGAATTCCTAACACTTTACTTCCGAAGCCGAGTTCCGCGCTGATTGTACTGAACCCCAAATCCATCGAAGGATGAAAAAAACTAACATGCGAAAAACTTGCATCAATTTGATAGTCAGTTGCCACAACCGGTTTCTGCCCTCTTCTCGATCTCTTTGAAGTTTTAGTTTCGTCCACAATCGGAGGATATCGATGAATACTATTGATTCTCATGTAGTTTAAGAAATCTTGATTGTTAAGCCCTGAAATTCCGCGGCTCTTCTGAAAATCTTGATCAACATTAATACCGAGTAAAGAACTTGGTTCGATCTCTTGCGATTCCCGAACTAATATATTATACAATTTAGAATATGTAGAAAAACTATTTTCGTAGAGTTCCTGAATATCAGTAAAACGAAGTACCATATTAGTATCAATCTGAGGACCACCGCTCCCACCAAAAAGATTTTCATCTGTTACGGATTTATCTACAATTTCTTTTATGTAGAGAATAGTCATTGTATCAATTTCTATAACTTCTTTTAGAAATACAATATTGTAGGTGATGTTATCTGCAACTTTGAATGAATAGGGTTCCGGCATTTCGAATCGCGGAATATTTGTCAAGCCGTTCAAATCTTCATTCGTCGGTTTGAACTCGAGAGTAAATATGTTTAGATATTTTTTATCAACAGATAGTTTGCGCTCAACTTTCTTGTACACATCATTGATGTGTTGCGGAAAGATTGCGCAAGTTATTAGTAGTACACACAGAAGACTTTTCATCATTTGTAGCAATAATCAGTATTGTGAAAATTCAAAAATCAATAATTGATTTTGAGAATCGGAGAAAAAACTAAGTAAGCATCAGTTCTGTAAGGAAACTTTGTTTTACTTAAGCCAAATCCTCTTTGAATACCAATATCGAAACCGAAATTATCGCTAAGCATCACTCTGGAACGCGCACCAAAATAACCGTAACCGTCTCCGATATTATAATTCAACATCCAATGAGTATCATGCTGAATTAATCCGCCGAATCTTGTAACTCCAACATCAAAATAGATGAACTGAGAGTATTTATTAAGGAAATCTTTTCCTTTATCGAGGTCTTCAAAATTTTTCTTGTTAGGAATAATTTGGTAGTGATACATATCAGGTAGTCCCAAACCTGCGCCGACTTCGAGCATTCCAAAATCTGAAAGATTCAATAAGTTTCTGTATCTGTAATCGAGTACAAAATAACTTCTGTTTGAGTAAAAATCGATAGAATCATTTCTGCCGAGATCTTTGCGTGTAAAATCAGTAACGGTATATTTTCCTTTAATAGTCATCACAAAATCATCCCAACCTTCCACAAAATATTTCAATGGATTTGCGGAGATTTCATAATAGAATGCATTGCCCGTTACGAATAGTGGTTTTGAACCGCCGTCTGATACGAAAGGACGACCGGCAGGCATATTAATTCCCATTGTAACACTATAAGTATAGTTTCGTGGATCGCTCGCAAGTTTTTCATAATAGGTTAGTTTTGTACCAACAATGTATTCATTCAATTGCCAGCCCGGGAAGGAGATATAATCCTCACCCCATTTACCGACGTAAGAAAGTAAATATTTATTTCTGAAATCGGAAGTTGTATTCCAAAACATAATTTCAGGCTCAAGCATATTCAAATACAATTTAAAGAAATAACCTGCTTTTACATCGTAAATATCTTTTGTTACGTCACTCAAAAAATAAGTTTGTTCTTGAATTCTTTCATAAAGTTTCGTACCGAGAACATCTTTAAGGTAAAAACCATCGGTGATAGGATCAAATGAGAACGCCGGATTTTCCTTTTTAACTTCAGGTTCAGGAACGAATGCGAAGAATTCAATTTCGTCGTCATAATACCGTTTCCTTACAATTATGACGAGTTGCCCATCATAAATCTCTTCCGTCTTCGATTTAACAAAATCGAGATCAACTTTTTTGTCGTTAATTCTAAGAGCATCTTTAACAACAAACTTGTTGTAAATTTCTCTGACGAAAGTTGGGTCATTAATTACCCAATTCTTTTTTAAGTCTTCGAAAGCGATTGTATTGTATTCAAGACTTTCATAAATCTTTCTTAAATCTTTAAGAGTTTCATTTTCTTGCGCAAGAATCGATGAGAAAGATGCAGTTACAATGAGGAATAATATTAAAAATTTTTTCATTACAAAACCTCCTTATAAACCGTAACGATATCGAAGTTGAAAAATAGCACCTCCGGCAGTTTCCCATTCCCGTTGCTTTCGAGCAATTGGTGGAGAAATTACCTGCCCTTCGAAGCGAATTAAATGTCCGCCTTCAAATTCCATGAGCTTTAACCATGCTGTAAGTGTTGCAAAGGAATCGAACAATCTCATACTTCCGCCATAAAATTCATTGTTCTCCGGGGCGAAGTTGAAATGAATATGTAAAACGGGGTAAAAATTATCTTGAACTGTTTCCTTTTTACTCGGGCTTTTGCTTGTTCCCACGTAAGTAGCACGCCAAACATCATAATATCCGATACCGACGTCAAATCTGAAACGAGCATTTAATTTATCAGATGTGTTCCAATAAAATGAATAAGAAAATTCGGCTTCGTTAAAAGTGAAATAAGCATCTTTTGCACCGGCAGTTTTCGAACTAACTTTTACATCATTCGGAGGATCAGTAAATCCGGTTGAACCTGCTAAAATATAAAGATTCATGAATGGTAAGCCCCAAGGTCTTGTAAAACTTACATCCAGTCCGGCTCCGCTTCCAAGCACCAATCTGGGCTTTCCACCTTGAACAAAAGGTAGATTGGCAACTGAGGTTGAGTTCAATCCCAATCGGGCATGAATTCTCGCATCTACAACTAAAGCTTGAGCGATATCAATTTTCTTTTCAGAAACTTGAATTAAAGTTCTGAAAGCACCTGAAAAAGCCATGCTCTTCCATGGAAGAATTGGGACGACGCGGCTCATTGTATTCCAATCAAATGCAGAACCTGCTAAACCGGCGAACTCCATAATTTCGTGTGAAAAACTCCAGCGCATAAAACTTGCATCAATTTTATAAGAAGTTTTTTCTTCAACCTTTTGACCTCTGCGAGCTTGCTTCACAACTTTCGGTCGTGGATACCAATGAATATGATTGGCACGCATGAAATTTAAAAAATCTGTATTATCGCGAGAAGAGATTCCTAAGCTTGTTTTAACTTCTTCATCGGGATTGATACCGAGTAGACTTGAAGGTGGAGAATCTTCAAGTTGTCCAATTTTATCTTTTGTGAAATTAAATAGGTTATTGTATAACGATTTATCATTCAACTTGAGAGAATACATATCCATGAAATAAACAACACGTTGAGTATCAATATTTGGTCCGCCACCTTCTTGAAATAATCCTTCTCCGCCGGCTGTCAAATCGGTTATTTTATCTATGTAGAGAAGAATTAAAGAATCGATACCGATTCCTTCTTTCAAAAAAACAATTCGATACTGAACATTGTCTTTGATCTCCCAAGAAATTGCTTCACGACCATTAATTCTTGGAATCATAGGAACTAGCGAGACCAAATTGTTGTCAGCACTAAAATCATAATAAAAGAGATTCAAATACCGTTTATCTTTCTTAAGCTTCAAATCGATTTTCTTATAAAAATCTTCAACCGAAGTTTGAGGAAGAACGGTAACACTTAACCCCAGCAGGAGAAAAGTAATAAGTAGTTTATTTTTCATATACCATCCTGATTCATTTTCCATTTAAATTTTATTTTATTACTAATCCGTAATATTCCTCTCTCACTTGTTCGCCAAATTGTGTTCTGAAAGTAATTGTTAACTTTATGTCCACATCAGAACCAACTTCCATCAATTCCATAAATTCAGGGTTCACATCGATATCGATGTAAGAAAACACTCCGCCTCCACCCCTTACTCTCGCACCTGAAACAAAATTTTCCGGATCGGAGCGAACAGAAAGGTTCTTAACTTCCGGTTTAATTGCAACATAGCCATTCGGAGTTTTTCCGAAGTACGTGAAGAGGAAAGATTTGCTTGAAGGATTTCCGGGCGTTATCCATGTGTCTTGAGTTTTTTGTTGATCAGATGCCCAACTATTAAATTTTGAAATGGCTGGTTTATCAATTGTAAATTGCCATGAAGTAGCTCCGGTTTGTCCGTTTTGTCCAAATGTAAATTCTTTCCCTTCATAAAGACCTTTAACCGTAACACGTTTACCAACATTATTAATATTATTAGTTAATGTATCTAACTTTACAATAGGACCTTTTCCACTGACGAGAGTATTTCCTCCGTCATCAGTCATTACGAATGAATATTTCGTTGGGTCGTTATATTCAATTGTTGCGAAACTGAAAGTCGCTGATTCCGTATAAAAATATGAAGATCTAACATCGATAGGTGCAGCCAAAGTCGGATATGAAACTATGATCGGATAAAAAACTTCTTTTGTTGCAGAACCCAATTCTGTACTTGCCGAAACTCTAAGTTTAGCATAATATCGACCGGGCTGCTCAACTTTAGGATGTAATACTATATTCACAGTAGCACCTCTTCCACCTTTAACCTTAAGAGCTAATTCCTCTTTTGTCGGTTTTTGAGTGAAGTTAGTAATATCCATAATTTTATTTTGATTTGCATCCAATAGTTCTGCGGAGTAATCTATCTTAAGTACATTCTGCAGAGAGATTGCCCCGAAAGACGGAACATTGAATGCGGCATTCGTAACAGCTTTAACAGTATCTTCAGATATCGATTCTTTTTGTGCAAAAGTCAAACTGGTTATAAAGCACAAAAAAAGCAAAATAGCTTTTCTCATTGGTCCCTCATTAATGAAAGATTAAATTAAATAAATTAAAAAAAGTCCGGAGTTGAATCCACCCCGGACTGAAAAAATTAGAATTCTATTTCTAAACCTTTTTTCTGGACTCCACCCTGGCGCTTAGCCATAATGGTGAACAGCTCAGCATCGCTTTTGGCTGTTTCCATACTTCCGATCATTTCCTTCAAAGCTTCATATAGATGAGGCAACTCTTTCAGATAACCGGGCAATTCACGTTTTACTTCGCAGTAAATGGTGAATTTGAATTCTCCTTCGTTAGTTATTCCGGCGGTAAAGATACCTGCACCTTGATTATTAATAACTTTATAAGGACCATCACCGGCATCGGCAGAATTGATTCCACCGCTCGGCCATCCTTGAGGTGCTTTGTTTCCACTCGCATTGATGTAGAAAACTAAGCCGTCTTTCTCTTCGTCAGAAACTAAACCGAATACGCTGAAGCTAACTTCAGCAGAAGGATTTTCCTTTGAGCCGACATTGTAATCGAGAAGTTTGGGATTTGCAGTAAGCTGAATTGGCTTTTTATAAGATTCCGCAATGCTTGCAAGCATTTTGTCTCTAACAGCATGCTCTTGTTCTTCGAGTTCATCACGTTCCGTGATTACTACCATCAATTCAGACAGCAGTAAAACATAAAGAACAAAGTAGAGCATTTTAGAGCCACTACCTTTAGCCATTACAAAACTCCTTTTGTTTTATTCATGAATTGATGTTATTTAAATACTTGTTTTAATTCGGAGAGTGATTTAAAGAAATCTTGCTTAACAGCAGCTAATCTCTTATTCACTTCACCAAGACCGTCGATATAAGAATTCAATGCTTTCACATCTGCTTCTGCAATATTCTTCAGTTCAGAAAGTTGAGCTTTGATTCTTTGTAATTCGCCATCGGTAGGTGCGGCTTTTTGTTCTGCATGACCACCATGACCAGCATCTTCTTCGGGGGTAAAAAATGTTACGAGTGCTAATGTTAAAAGCAATCCGAACTCTAAGAACAAAGCAACCATAACCCAGTTAACTGATACTTTATGTGCTTCGTCAAAGAGGAATTTAGGTACGATTGGTATTCCGTAAGCGGCGGTTCCTAATCCGCGTAATCCAATGATTATGATTAAGATTGCAGCTCCCATGTAAACCAAACCTTGTACGTTATTTGCGTACTGCGGGATGAACTTGTAGACCATAAAACGACCAAAGGCAGTTTTCGGACCACTCTGTTGTTGACCGGCCAATGTTACTCTCCTTGTTTTGTGATTGAATATGTTGAATAATACATTTTACTAATTCAGTTAGTTTAGTTAATAAGTAAAATTTTGTTGTATGCAAAGTAATAAATTTTTTATTAAAAAAAATTTTTTTTAATGTGATTTATTCCATTTAATCATTGCTGTCCAAAATAAAATAGAGATAAGGAAAAAGTTTCAAATACAACTTGA
>CAYMUL010000034.1:0-35065 GCA_964393605.1 uncultured Ignavibacteriaceae bacterium
TTTAACCCAACCTTTTCCAATTAAAATTTAATTCCTATTGCAAAATCTGGGATTAACATCAATTTTCCGCCGTGTTTTAGCGCCAAGCTATTATACATTTCCGACAATGGTAAAAAGGTTCGTCAGAAATCAAATAGCCGTCAAATAAAAAGTAACGAATTTGATACGTATTTAGAGTAAAAACTGTTAATAATCAAATAGCCGTCAAATAAACATGCCAGGTATTTATGCCCAAAACGGAATATATCGGGCAAACCTTCTTGATGCACTGCTTGGGTCATCTTCTTTAATTAAACCTTCCTCTATAGTATCACGAATAATACGAGAAGCAATAGCTGAATTTTTTTCATCAATCTTGAATCTATCTCTTAAAGTTTGATTAGTCATCTTTTCATTAGAAACATATTTTAAACAAGCGTGTTGATAGCAAGCTCTAACTTTGTTTCTTTTATCCATTTGATTGAGACGCTGATGAGCAAATATTATTGCTTTAGTATGTTTTTCTTGAACTAAAAATTCGGGGCCAGGAAGTTGAAATACTTCCGAGCCAAAAATTACTTTATCAATACCGCTTCCTTTTTCTTCGCAGATACGCAACCTTCTCATAAGATCAGCTAATAATTCATTGCGCGATTGATATTCATCTATAAAACGGATAGGTGTAATAATTGGAAGACCGGGATTTGTGAATTCGATTCTATCAGAATAAATCTCAATTACGGGCGAACCTTTTTCATAAAGGTCTTGATGAATCAGAGTATTTGCAACGAGCTCACGAACAGCTTCTTCGGGATACATTCTAACTTGCTTGCGCAATGCTTTGCTTATTTCTTCGTTCTGTGGAAGCTGGTCATTTATATAATCTACAAGTCCTTCAAAACCAACGGCATAACCTTTTGCGCCTTGAATATCTTTAATGGTATCTAATTTGTTTTTACCTTTGTAAAGAATAGCACGAATTGATTTGCGGGATAAAGAAGGAAACTCTTTAAGATTTTTTGCAAATAATAATCCACCAAGATTAGTTATTGAAAAGAGTTTATCGGTGCGTAGGATTAACTTTTCAGAAACAAACTTCTCAAACACTGCTTCACGAGTAGAAGGATAGGGTATTTGCATAAGATCGAAATAACACTGGGTATCTAATAAAGAAACAACATCGGATGCAGAAACATTTTCTAGAGCAATTTCTTTTTCAAAATTACTGTCTTTATTCTTTCCCCAAATCTTACGTTCTTTATCAGGGAAATCACGTAACTTTCTGTTGATGCTGCCTACACGGATATAAGCAATATTTAAGAAAGTAAGCGGCTGATTTTCTGCAGCAGGAATATCAAAAAAAACGATCTGCTTTCCTTCAAATTCGAATTCATATATTCTTAAATCAATTCTGGGATTAAGGCGCTGACAAATCCAATTCTCCAATTCTTCGTTCTTTATTTTTTCAGATTTAGGTTTGAATGAGGAACCAATAATATTGTGAGTCTCATTTTCAACACCAAAAACTAAATAAGCACGAGGCTGATTGTGTAAGCAGGCGCCGTTAGATAAAGCTGAAATAGTTTCGCCAAGTTCCTCGGAAGAATGGAAATTTCTTTTAAACTCCAACCACTCGTTCTCTTGCCTATGAGAGACTAAAGATTTTAATAGATGCTGAAGGTCTTCTTTTGTAAAAGTTTTCATTTCATTAATTTTATATTAATCAGCAATTGAACCTTCCACTGATATATTCAAATTGATCAGGAACACTATAGAAAATTCTACAATTGATTCTTTTTTCATTTTCTTTACCTCTTATTTTTTGATCAAATATTCAGATAAAATTACTTCTCTTGGACCAAAGATATCCGCGGAAGATTGGCTAATGTGTTGAGTAAAAAATTCATCGGGGATATTTGTTTTTATTTTGGATAGAATTTTGATGGGGTTGGCATCAGCAATATTCTTTTTTATATCAAACAGAAGAGAAAGGGCATGCGCAACCGTTTTAATAGTTTGTTTAGGCAGAGACCCGTCCTCAAGCAGTCGGATTACATTCTGAATATAGTTCTCATCGTCATCAGTAAATCCTTGGAAGTTTTTTATGAATTTGGATTTGAGGATGCGTAAAATTTTGGTTGTATTATCATTGCCGGAGCGGTGGTGAGAATCGTGTCGGAAGTCTTGTGTGGCTTCAGTAAAGGCAACTTTATTTTTTTCGAGAAGGGAATAAAACTCGGGGCCAATTTTATCACGTTTTGTATCTAGTTGAGCTTCAAGAATTTTAGCCGCTTGAAGAAAGTCGAGTTCTCTTGTGGCTGTTTCTCTTTTGCCCTCACTCCGACCCTCTCCTCCCGCTTGGGGCGGGACAGGCAAAAGGAGAGGGGGTGAAGAAAAAAAGAATTTGTGAAGTTTGCTTTTGCGGAAGTAGGTAAGCAGAGAGCCCTCACCCCAACCCTCTCCCCATTGGAGAGGGAGATCAAGTTGTTTAGCAGAGCGTGCTTTTTTTGGAAGGTGTTTTATCTTTGAATAAAGGTCAAGATTGTGATCGCGAATGTTACGGATAATTTCAAGGTATTTTAATTCGCTGTCTTCTTCTTCATCTTCGCCGGTGATAGCTTTGCTGGAATTTAATCTAGCAAATAATTCTTGGGATTTAATTTCTTCACCTTCGGTTAAAAGACGCGCATCATTGCCGAGCATTTCGATAAAAGCATGAATCTTTGCTTCAGCAGCTTCTTTCAGTTTAATTAGATCATTGCTTTGGATAGTTGGGAAGAAATTGTACGTGTATATTATTTCAAACTTAGTATCAACACGATTAACTCTGCCTACTCTTTGAATCAAGCGTGTAGGATTCCAAGGGATATCATAATTGATTACAATATTGGATTGATGAAGATTAACACCTTCTGATAAAACTTCTGTTGAAACTAAAATCTTAATATCATTTTTAGGTCTTCTGACTTTGGCATCAAAATTATCTATGATTTTTTCTTTTACGTTGGCTGTGGATTGACCAGAAAAAGCCAGAACAATCTTGCCAAATACTTTTTGAAGTTCTCTTTCTAGATATTCGGCAGTGTCTTTTGACTCAGTGAAGATTATAAGTTTACTATCTTTTAGAATAGAATTCGTTTTTAATAGATGAATGAGTTCATCAAGCTTTGGGTCAGTATTAATTTCATTCCAGAGTGATTGAATTTCTTTTAATGTAGAAAGATCTGATTCAAGATGTCTTATTAAATCTGGAGCAAAATCAGATGCTTTATATTCTTCAGCTTTATCTTCCTCAATTAATTTTGCTATCTTGTCGTAATCCTCATCCTCAAGAAATTCAAAAATTTTACCTATATATTTTTTACTAATAAAAACAGAACCATTTCCCTTATCGTAAGCTTTTATAAAGGCATTGTAAGATTCAATGAAGTTATGCAGCGAATTTTTAAAAGCAAAAAAACTGCTCTCAAGTCGTTTGATAAGAAGAATTTTCATTAGACTTCTTAAATTTTCTTGAGAGAGTCGTTGTATCTGAGTTAGTTTTTCTTTCCCACTATAATAAAGTAATGGAGAATATCTTGCATAAGTAAAAGCCGGATTGGTTAATGCTTTAATTGTATTATCAAAAGCGTAATTTATTTTTTCATCAAATTGATAAAGGATAGGTTTTGGATCTTCTACTTCAGGAAATTTGAGTTTTTGTTTCTTCAAATCTTCGCTGAAGTATTGAGTAACTTCAAATCTAGTTCTGCGAACCATTAAATATTTCAGTACATTATCACGAATTTGTTTTGCATTGTCTCTGACAATAGCCAAATATTCATCTTTGTTGGTTTGCCTATCAAGCCCTTTTAATCTATTCTCTAATGATTTAAAGAATGCATCAAGGTTTTTTATATTAGGTATGGTGCTGTTTCTTCCGCTTTGAAATAGCTTAATCTGACTTAGAATATCTGATGGTGTATTATTCAACGGTGTTGCTGAGACAAGAATTACTCTTTTACCTCTGCATATTTGAGCGAGCAGCTCGTAAGTTATATTTGATTCTGAACGGAAACGATGCGCCTCATCTATGAAAACATTTTTATACTTATCTGTTCCTCTCTTAATTATTTTCTCAAGCTTTCCGATAGATTCATAATCAGCAGCGATTTTAAAATCAGAAAAAATATTTCTCCAGGACCCGGGATTTTCTTCATCTAAAAGTACGGGCGGAGCTATAACAAGATTATAGCCGTCGAGTTCATTTGCAAGTAATGCAGAAATAAAAGTTTTACCAAGACCTACTACATCAGAGATAAATACACCGCCGTAAGCTTCAAGCTTTGCTTTTGCATCCTTTACAGCCTCAGCTTGATACTCTAATTCTCTGAAATTAATTGGTGTGTATCTTTTAGAAAGTTTTTCTTTATCAACGCTAATTTTTTCTTTGAAATATTCGTAAAGAAATTTCAGGTAAAGTTCATAAGGAGTGATAATATCATTAAGCCAGGTTTTTTTATGAACAGTTTCGATATAGTCTTTAGATATATCAACAGCGTCTTTCCATAAGTCTTCAAATTTTTCCAGAGCGAATTTTACATCTGCGGAATTTTTTAACTCAACATTGAATTCCCGGTTGGCTACTAAACCGGATTCAGAAAAATTACTGGAACCGGTTATTACTCTGCCGAAATCTCTATCTGTTTCATTGAAGCGAAGTACATAAACTTTAGCGTGAATGTCTTTGGAAGGATAAGCACGGATTTCCAGCTTGCCGGATTGAAGAAATTCTATAAATTTTTTAACACCAAGTTCTACATCAAAAGAATCTTCTGATTTTTCTAATTCATTAACAACTGCTGAAGAAAAAGTAGTACGAGTATTTTGGTTGGTCTCAAAATCAATTGTAGTTTGTTTAGATTCTTCGATTATTTCATAAGTTTTTTTATCAATGTTAAGCCCTACTAAAATTCTTATCTTATCAATTGATTCAAAAGATTGATATAAACGAAAGAAACCACTTGTGCGAAAGTAACCTACCAGGATGTCGAAATACTTGCTGTCTTTGAGAGTTAAAGTGAACCTATCTAAAAGAGTAGAGCCGAATTCGTTAGTGAAAAATGTTAAGTCTGACTGCATTAATATTTAATAAAGGTTTAAGAATGACTTTTACAAAAATGATATTAAAAATTACAAATTAAAAATGAAAAAATGAGAAGGGAAAAGTTTGTTGCTGCTGAATGGAATAGGACGAAGAGGTCGGAGAGGACAGATAAATTGAGAATGGAGGATAATTAAAAATTACAAATTAAAAATGAAAAAATGAGAAGGGAAAAGTTTGTTGCTGCTGAATGGAATAGGACGAAGAGGTCGGAGAGGACAGATAAATTGAGAATGGAGGATAATTAAAAATTACAAATTAAAAATGAAAAATACTTTGCGTTGTTCTACGAACTCGGCGGTTAAAAAAAAAAGAGGAGGGTTGGATGGGCGGGGTAGAGAGAGATTAAGATTAAGATTAAGATTAAGATAAAGATTTTGAAGAGTTGATAATTGACAATTGAGAATTGGGAGAGAGAAAGCAAGTTATGGAAGTGAAATGTGAAAAGAGAGAGTTGCTCTTTGGGTGCGGATGTTGTTTTTGTTTTTTAGACCTCTTTGAATTGAAAAAAATAAACAAAAATTAGATATTGAGAAAAGGAAGTTAATATAAACATTATGTGTAAATAATATAAAAATAAAAAAATATATTTTTGTCTACTTGACAGAATAATTGAAGTGGGCTATATTGCACCTAATTACGTTAATGATTATTAGAATTTGATAGAAATATTTTATTAGTGTAAATCTTATAGCTATCTAAGCATTATAGAAGAAAGAATAAGATGTAAATATCACATGTGACTATGTAACTTAAAACGTAATTAAAAATATTAATAGCGTAAAAACAAAATAAAAAATAGCTAAGAAAGAAGAATAAAGTGAAATACAATAGTATTAAAATCAATTAAATATTGACTTAGAACAAAAAAAGGAAGAATATGAAACTGAAATATTGGAAACCAAAACGAGAGGGCGTTGTTAAATGCTCGATCCATCGTTCAGGGAAACTAGGATTCTCAATAGCGGCGGTGAAAAGTCTGGAATTAACCCAGAATAAATTCTTTAAGTTTGCCGTGGATGAGGATGTAAAAAATCTTGAAATAATTTACATGAAATTGCAAGATGTGGAGGATGAGCATACCTTGAGACCGAGTAAAGCGGGAAGTTATTTCTTTCTAAATACGAGAGATTTTTTTAATACTTACGGACTCGATTATAAAAAGAGTACAATTATCTACGATATTTGCGAGGTCGAGATTGAGGGAGAGAAATGGTATAAACTTGTAAAAAGAGAGAAGCCGAGAAAATAAATGGAAACTAAAAAGGGCCGATCCGAATCTGAACCATTCGAATCGGCAAATATCTTCCAACAAGATGTAGGGAAAGACAATCGCAATGTATGTAGCTAAAAAACTAAATGCAAATTATTTTATATTGACGAGCCAAGAGAATTGTCAAAAGTCGCAAGTCATTTATAGAATTCCTACCGAAATAATAATACGATTCATAAGAATAAAAATTTTTCAAAAAAATATTCAACTAACTAACTTAAATACAATCCATAAGGTATTTAAAACAGAATACCAATGGAAAAAAGCACTCATCACCGACGGAGGATATAAACATGGATAACCAGAGCAGAAAAATTGGTGTTAAAATATATTTGAGTGATTATGATAAAGCACCTTCTGACTGAAGGATTGTCCTTCAAAAATGTATTAAAAATAATTGAAGCGAATAAAGATACGCAGCAGCAGCTCGATTCACTGAACGATGTAAGGCAGAAGATAGGAATTTTTGTTATAGATTTGGAATACCTCCACGCATTAAGTAACGCAGGACAAAAACTATATATAGAAGAATTGAGAAATAATCTCTCGGAGGAAACTATAACTGTTGTGGAAAGATACTTCGATAAGAAAAAGAATATCTTAAAAAGAAACGTTGTTTTGGCTGACTTGATCCTTTTAAAAAAAAATATTTGTAAGAAACTAAAACAGCTAAAGAAAAGGTTCGAAGAAAAATGCGGCAATAAAAAGCGTAACGGAGCATATACAACCGAAGGTAATGGGTTAATTAGATGGAATGGTGCAAAAGAAATATTGGTGCACATAAGAGATAGATTTATAGAAGAAGAAAAAATTCCCGAGTCGGATGCTGAAGAATTTTTAGCACATTTTATCGGTATAGATGGAGAGCGATTTACAACATTAAATCCGACACGACAAATAAATTGGCTTGGGAGCGATGCGGACTTCGGGCAATTGATTGATGTACAAAAACAAATGAATTTTATTAATGGAAGAAGATTTATAAAAGACTACGCAAAACATTTTATAAACAGGGACGGAAAACAGTTCAAAGATTTAGCACAAAAAAGAAAAAATAAGGATGATTCAGGTAGTGAAGGAAGTGTGATAAAGAAAATAGTTATGCAAGCATTTAAAAAAACAGAAGTGAAAAGATAAATGTTGATAAATGAAGATAAATGTTGATAAATGTTTTAGCAGTTACAGAAGATATAATTTAACAGCGTATGAAAAAAAGATTTTATAACATAATTGAATTAAACTTAGTGATTCTTTTGAACTCCTACCGAAAGGTTAAAGATGAAGTGCGATTTAACAAATCTGAAATGAATGAGATATTTCAAATTCTTGATGAGTTAGAACAGAAGTTGAAGATGGGTAAAGCATGAGAAGTAAAAGCGTTGTAAATGGAATTGTACAAAGAAAACTGATAAAACATACAAGACGAATAATTGGCTACAATAGATTTGTTGATATGCTGAGGGAAGCGTGGTTCAAAGAAGGGCTAATGCGCTTTTGTATTGGACGAATAAAACTAATAAAACATATAAGACGAATAATTGGCTACAATAGATTTGTTTATAGGGTTAGGCAGGCGAGAATTAAAAGCGGACTAATGCTGACCAACAGCCAAAAATTAATATTACTTTTTAACAGCGATGCGACCACGAGATGGAATATTCTGATAAAAATAATTTATGGTTGGTGGAAGTGAGGAAGGAGTAGAAATAGAATGGAAGGGCTGTCGCTATATAGTAATAATCAAGTAATATCAAATTACACTGAGAGTAATTTTGAAGAGCAGAGTTTTTCTTTTTTAAATCAACTTGAGAAATATGGGGTTATAAAAAATAGAGAGGTTGTACCAACCCGCACGCTTATCAGTGAGTATAGAGAATTTATAAGTCGCAATCGAAGTAAATCTTATCTGCGGTCAGTATGCGGAAGTATGAACCTACTTGAAAATTACTTCGGAACGCATTACTCAATTAATAATATTACTCACAGAACTGCGGAGAAATTTATTTATCATTTGATGGATCGAATACCCAAGGGGTACCGAGTACATTTTAGAAACGTGAAAGCATTGTTTAGTCGTGCGGTCGGGTGGGGGTATGTTTCGGAAAATCCGTTTGCAAAGATGAAACTGCCCAAGTTGCAGAGATTGAAACCGAAATACATTAACGAGTTGGACCTTGAGAAAATTTGTATGCAAGTAGAATCACAAGTCTTGAAAGATGCGATTGGATTTAGCTTCTATACTGGCTTGAGGTTATCTGAGATGGTGAATTTGAAATGGGTGAATGTTGATCTAAAAAATATTGTTATAACAATTGGAGATGATAATTTCATAACCAAAAGTAGAAAGAGCAGAACTATACCAATAAATAAAAAAGCATTAGAAATTTTAACCGCAAGAGCAGAGTATGAGCGTAAATCAATGTTCGTTTTTGGGAATGATAAGGGTTTTAGATACACGGGAGATTGGTACTCGAGATATTTTAAAAGAGCGGTAAAAAAATGTGGAATGAGTTCCGAAATACATTGGCACAGTCTGCGTCATTCATTTGCTTCGAATTTAGTTCAAAAGGGAGCAAGTATATACGCGATAAAAGAGCTGATGGGCCATTCTTCGATTTCAGTCACGGAAATATATTCTCACACAAATATTGAGATGTTACGGGAGGCGGTTGGTTGTTTGGGATGAGCAGATTTGATGGATTTTTGAATTCTGAGATAGGATTATTTAGGACTGAGATAGGACTTGATAAGACGAATAAAAATAAGAAGTTAATTGTATTTTAATAACATAATAAAGGAAAAAAAATGAAAAATCAATATCATGAATTCGCGTTGTTAGTGAATGAAAAAATCGGGTTGAACGTGGTGCCGGTTCGAGGGAAAAGAGCGACTGTTGCTTGGAGCAAGTGGCAAACGGAAAAACAGACTGAGGAGGATATCTCTCGCATGGATTGGGAGGGAGCAACTGGATTTGCTTCAATAATGGGAGATGGAATCATGGTGCTTGACTTCGATCAATTATATGATGGTGAAATTATTGAGAGTTGTTTGAAGACACTTGGTTTAGATAAGGATTATGAATGGGTAGTCCAGACTGGGAGTGGTCATGGAATACATATTTATTTTTATTGTGCAGAGATGGAAAAAGTATTTGAGTTGCTGGGCGCTAAGAAGGGAGTATACTCTTTTAAATGTCTTGAAGGAATCGAGTGCGATCATATTGAGTTGCGGATAGGTGGTTGTTATTGTGTGATGCCGCCGTCGTTACATGAAGCGGGCGGTAGATATAATTATAAAAATAATGAACCCGGAATGAGACCGAGCGAGGTAAACGCGGAAAATATAGTGGAGGCAGTGAAAGCACTTTGCGAAGTGGAAAGGGTTAGTAAAGATAATACACTAAACGAAAACAAAAATATTCAGAGCTATTATGACGATGATGAGATAAGTGAGATTGCCGAATTGTTGAGTAAAAAGCTGAAGAAAGGGAGCTACGGCGAGTGGCTAAATATCGGTTTTGCGCTGACTACACTGAGTGAAAAAGGGGAGGATATATTTGTTGAGATGAGTTTGAAAAATCCGGAGTACAGTGATACGGAAGCTGAAGTAAGAAATAAGTTTCGGCAATTGGAAGAGACAGCAAATGGGAATATAACGATGGGGACGTTCTATCATATAGCAGAAAAGTATGGATGGAAACGGCCAAAGGTAAAGATTTGGTGCGGTGAAAGGGGGAAGCTAAAAATATTGAAGTCGAGAGTGAAAAGGTTACTTGAGAATGAAGGCTTCTGCAAGACCAGGATAGGGACGAAGAAATGTTACGTAAGGAGAGAGAATAATATTCTAAGTGAGTTCGATATAACGGATGTAAAAGATTTGGCAATGTGCTACGTGGAAGAATTAACGATAGAAGAAATGGAAGGATTGACGCGAGAAGCAATACTTAATCTCGTAATGAATAGTAATAACCAGGTTTTTACAGAAGGATTTTTGGAATTTTTGACGACAAAGGAGCTTCAATTTAAGGAAGATACCGAAGAAAGTTCGTACTTATTTTTTAAGAATCAATTTATAGAAGTAACGGCGGAGGGAGTTTACGCAAGTACTTATGAATTACTTGATAAGTGTATTTGGAAAAATGAGATATTAAACCGAGAGTATCATGGAAAGAAGAATCGCGGGATGTTTGAAGATTTTTGTTTCAATGCAATGGGCAGAGATGTAAGTCGTTTGAACAGTTTAAAAAGTGCGATAGGAAAAACACTACATAGATATAAGAGTCGAAGCGAAGCGAAAGCAGTAGTATTCACAGATGAGGTGATAAGCGAAGGCGCAAGCGGACGCAGCGGAAAGGGTTTAACTGTAAATGGGATAGAACACATACGAAAGACGATGGTGATCGAGGGAAAAAATTTTAGTCCGGCAAAGAGTTTCGCATTTCAACGGTTAACGAACGATACAAATGTACTCGCATTTCAAGACTTGGACAAAGGATTTCCATTCGATAAATTGTTTTCAATAATAACAGATGGAATAACAATCGAGAGAAAAAATAAGGATGAAATCTATCTGTCATTCGAGAGATCGCCGAACCTAATAATAACGACAAATAATATTCTAAATGGATTGGATGAGTCATCGTTGGATAGACAATTTGTCGTTGAGTTCAGCGGACATTATCATTTAAGACATAGGCCGATACACGAGTTTGGCAAACAGTTTTTTACCGGTTGGGAAGAAGAAGACTGGGATTCGTTCGATACGTTCATGATAGAGTGCATACAATATTATTTGAAGAATGGATTAGTTCCGTATGAACAGAAGAATGTAGAGCAGAAAAGGATAATCGCAGAAAGCAGTGAAGATTTTTTTGAATACATAGAGAGTTTAGGTATTGGAATACGGTACAATAAAGCTGAGGAGTTAGAGAAGTTCAAAAGAGAATATCCCGATAATGAAAAGTTGACGCAGCGGAAATTCACGAGTTGGTGCAAACGATATGCAAAGTTGAAGGGTTGGGAGATAATAGAGACTAAATCGGATAGCGAAAGGTATTTTGTTTTTAGTGAAAGGAAGGGGAGAGCCGCATAGGTTGTGAATGTTGGACGTAAGGACGTAAAAAAAAGGAAATTGAATTAGTAAATAGAAAATTGAAAAATTGCGTCCTTAAGTCCGAAGGGGAATAAAGGATACATGGCAAAAGGAACTCAACCCCCTTGCCCCCTTCTCTTGAAGAGAAGGGGGAGGAGATGATGAATTATTTTTTGGGGAAAGAGGATGTGATGGAGTTTTTAAAACTACAAAATATTTTTCGTCAGAGAAATAGTATATTAGAACGAATCACAACAAATTAACGGCATCTCTTAAATTATGGCTTTGAAGGTGAGAGTAAATTTGAGTAGTAGAGAGTTCTTCATGTCCTAAAAGTTCTTTAACAATATAGAGTGAAACTCCGTTTTGTACGAGGTTGGAAGCGAAGGAGTGTCTCAAAGAGTGAAAATGAATTTCATCGCAAAGCCCGGCGGCTCTGACGGAATGTTTGAATTTTTTACTGACGTAATTTTCGTTTAAACGAATTCCGGGAATAATGGAAAAAACATAATCTTCTTTGTTCATAGTTTGGATTTTCGGGACCATAGTTTTGAAAGGGAGAAGCAAATTATGATTGAAGGGGATTACTCTTTCTTTTTTGCTTTTGGTTGTGAATGAAGAAGATTGTTTAACAGTGATTAAAGCGGATTGAAAGTCGATCCAATTCCATTTCATATTAATTAACTCGCCCAGCCGCATCCCGGTGTAAAAAGCAGTAATGAAAATGTTTTGCAATTTTAACTGCGGAGTGCATAGAATTATTTTGTGTAGTTGTTCGGATGTGATGAATGCGGGGAAAGATTTTTTAATTCTCTGCATACGAAATTTTTTGAAGGGGTTCATGGAGATATAATTCCACTGTTCAGCTTTAGAGAAAGCGGCTTTGAGGGTACGATAATAAAGGTGCGCGGCTTTCTCAGCGCGAGAGGCTGTATGTGCGATGAAAGATTCTACTAAACGAATATCGATTTTGTTTAGCATGATGTCGCCAGAAAAAAGTGAGAAGTGTTTAAAAGAAAGTTTGATGCTTCTCAAGTAGTGTTGTGATTTAGTGAGTTGGGAGAAAGAAAAATATTCTTGAGCGAAGGACGCGAGTGAGATGTCGTTAAACTGTTGCTTCGTTTGTATGCCTTCGGAGATAAATTTTTGCATGAAGCAGTAAGCTAAATTTTTATTTTTTGTTTTAGTGGAAATGGTTTTACGTTTTCCGTTTAGTTCATAGATGAGCTGATAGAAAGGTGATTTTGTAGTTCGTGTTATGAACATGATAAGTAACTCCTTCCGCATGATAGAGGAAAAGTCCTTACTTTAGTCCCTACTTTAAAGAGCAGAAAAAAGAAAAAGTCATCGGGGCAGATGAAAGGGGGAGAAAGAAAAACCTCGAAATCGGGATGAAAACGAGGTTTAGTGGTGGGCGCTGAAGGACTTGAACCTCCGACCCGCTGATTATGAGTCAGCTGCTCTAACCAACTGAGCTAAGCGCCCTTACTTAATTACAATTCTATAAAAAATTGCAGTGCAAAAATATAGCAAACTCTTTCGTTAAACAAATTTTTCTAAATTTTCATCTCTCCGAAATCAAAAATCATGTGGCTTTTTGTCAAAGTACGTCTCTAAAAAATTCGTGCGGAACTTTATTTATCTTTATGTTTTGTACAGAAAACACACTTCTCTATATTTGACTTCGCTTTTTTAAAAAATCTGCCGGGGTGGCGGAATTGGTAGACGCACAGGACTTAAAATCCTGTGTCCCTACAGGGACGTGCCGGTTCGAGTCCGGCCCTCGGTACGATTTTTTTTCATTTATCGAACAAAATCCTAAACTAAAAGAAGCATTTTTTACATTCAATTTTTGGATTGAATAACTCCGATGATTCGAATCGTAAAAACATTGCGCTTCTTATTTTGGGTTCTTAGCTCAGTTGGTTAGAGCGTCTGCTTGACGTGCAGAAGGTCATAGGTTCGAATCCTATAGAACCCACAAAAAATTTTCGGAGTTCGCTCCGTTTTTTATTATTTAAAGATATGTCAAAAATCAAAATTACATTTCCGGATAATTCAACAAGAGAGTTTGAAGGTGGAATAAGTGCAATCGAAATTGCAAAATCTATTTCGCCAAGACTCGCAGATGATGCGCTCGCCGTGAAGATCAACGGCGAAGTGAAAGAAGTTTATTCTGTCATTAATTCAGATGCCGCAGTTAGTTTTCTTACTTTCAACGATGAAGATGGACAAGAAGTATATTGGCATTCGACTTCACATCTAATGGCGCACGCGATTCAAAACCTACACCCTGAAGCTAAGTTCGGAGTTGGTCCGGCTATTGAGAATGGCTTTTATTATGATTTTGATATTGAAAAAAAACTTAACGAAGAAGATTTACTTCTTATCGAAAATGAGATGCAGAAAATTTCCAAAGAAGGAAATAAATACGAACGTGTTGAACTTTCTAAACAAGATGCAATTAACTTCTTCGATAAAAAACATGATCAATACAAACTTGAAATCTTGAGCCAACTTGACGAGTCCGCCGAAACAATCAGCATTTATAATGAAGGAAGTTTCACCGATCTCTGCACCGGTCCGCATCTTCCGTCTTCGGATAAAATTAAATATGTAAAGTTGTTAAGTGTTTCCGGTTCATATTGGCGCGGTGATGAAAAGAATAAACAGCTTCAGCGCATTTACGGAATTTCTTTTCCGAAAAAGAAAATGCTCGATGAATATTTGCAGCGACTTGAAGAAGCGAAACGACGCGATCACCGAAAGTTGGGAAAAGAATTAGAATTATTTTTCTTCTCACAAAAAATCGGTGCCGGTTTGCCAATCTGGCTTCCGAAAGGAACGATTCTCCGCGAAACTCTTGAAAGTTTTTTAAGAGAAGAACAGATGAAACGCGGCTATCAACCTGTCGTTACTCCGCATATCGGAAATATTAATCTTTACAAAACAAGCGGACACTACCCCTACTACAAAGAGAGCCAATTCCCAACTTTAAAATTTGAAGACGACAGTGAAGAATATTTATTGAAGCCGATGAACTGCCCACATCATTTTCAAATTTATGCATCGAAGCCGAGAAGCTACAAAGACCTTCCGATTCGTTTGGCAGAATTCGGAACTGTGTATCGCTACGAACAATCGGGCGAGCTTAACGGCTTAACGCGCGTTCGGTCTTTCGCTGTTGACGATTCTCATATTTTTGTTCGTCAAGATCAACTCAAAGATGAAGTTTGCAAAGTCATTGAATTAATTCAGGTTGTTTTTTCGCAGATGGGATTTGAAGATTTTACAACTCAACTTTCTTTCCGCGATGATAACGCCGAAAAATATGGCGGAGATATTTCTCTTTGGGAGAGAGCACAAACTGAAATTAAAGAAGCCGCCGAGTTGATGAAATTAAATTATATTATCGAAGAAGGTGAAGCGGCATTCTACGGACCGAAAATCGATTTCATGGTTAAGGATGCTTTAGGAAGAAAATGGCAACTCGGTACCGTGCAGGTAGATTACGTCATGCCCGAAAGATTTGATCTGGAATATATCGGAAGCGATGGATTGAAACATAGACCTGTAGTAATTCATCGTGCGCCATTCGGTTCGCTCGAACGTTTTATTGGAGTTCTGATTGAACATTTTGCCGGAGAATTTCCACTTTGGCTCGCGCCTGTACAAGTGAAAGTAATTCCGATTTCAGAGCATCAAATTGAATACGCACAGAAGATTCATGATTTCTTGAAAGAGAATAATATTCGCTCCGAACTTGATGAGAGAAGTGAAAAAGTCGGTTACAAAATTCGAGAAGCCGAATTGAAAAAAATTCCTTACATGGTCATTCTTGGAGCGAAGGAATTTGAAAATTCGAATATCTCGGTACGAAAACATAAAGAAGGCGACATTGGAAGTTTTGATTTAAAGGAATTTACTGATAAACTTGCTGCCGAAATTAAAAACAAAATTCATTAACAATTAAAGAGGAATTATATCTCGAGCATAGAAGAAATTAGGGTGAACGAAGACATTAAGTCTCTCAAAGTTCGGGTTGTGGATATTACGGGAGATCAACTTGGAATTTTTTTAGTTAAAGATGCCATAAGAATTGCAAGGGAAAGAGGATTAGACCTTGTAGAGATTGCACCAAAAGCTGAACCTCCGGTTTGTAAAATTATAGACTTTGGAAAGTTCAAGTATGAACATCAAAGACGGGAGAAGACGCAAAGAAAAAATCAGCACGTCTCTGTCTTGAAAGAAATTCGCTTTCATCCAAATACGGATGTTCATGATTTTGATTTTAAAACAAAACATGCAATCAATTTCCTCGAAGAAGGGAATAAAGTAAAAGCTGTTGTCGTCTTTAAGGGGCGAGAATTAGCATACACCGAACAGGGTGAAGCATTGCTAAATAGATTCATCGAGCGCATTCAAGACGTTGCAAAAGTTGAAGTGGCGCCAAAGATTGAAGGAAAAAATATGAGTGTAATTGTTGTTCCTTCAAAGTCAAAAGGAAAGAAAAAATAGTTTTCTAAATAACATAAAAGAAAAACAGAGGTAAAAACAAAATGCCCAAAATGAAGAGTAACCGCGGAGCAGCAAAAACGTTCCATAAAACTGCCGGCGGTAATTTCAAAAGAAAAAAGGCTTACAAAAGCCACATATTGACATCGAAAAGCAGGAAGCGAAAGAGAAATCTCCGTCAAGTAACGATGGTTTCCCCTGCCGATGCACATAAAGTTAAACTCATGCTTCAATAAAAGTAAGGAAAGAAAATGCCTAGATCTAAAAATAAGGTTGCCTCACACCACCGCCGTAAAAAAACAATGGAAATGGCGAAAGGTTATTGGGGTGCCAGAAGCAAAGTCTACACGGTCGCAAAGAACCACGTCGAGAAGGGCCTTCTTCATGCCTATCGAGACAGAAAGCTAAAGAAACGTACATACAGAAATCTCTGGATAGTGCGAATCAATGCCGCTGCACGTCAGCACGGCTTAAGCTATTCTCAGTTCATTCACGCATTTTCTGAAAAAGGAATTGTCCTTAACAGAAAAGTGTTAGCGTCTATTGCAGTTGAAAATCCAACTGTATTTGCAGACCTTGTTAAATTTGCTCAGAATTAAATTAAACCCTTTCCGCCAATATTCCGCGCGGGAAGGGTTTTTCTTTTCAACAAAGTCATGAACGAAAAAATTTCCCAAATAAAAAATGAATTCAACTCCGAACTTTCAAATGTAAAGGATTTAAAAGCACTTGAAGAGTTGAGAATTAAATATCTCTCCCGCCACGGTTCGGTTTCTTTACTATTCGAAGAATTGAAAAATATTTCTGCGGATGAAAAACCAAAACTTGGCAAACTCTTAAATGAATTACGAAATGATGTTCAAACAGAATTCAATTCATTAAAAGAAAAATTAGAAAAATTAAGTTCGTCATCGAAACAACAAATTGATCTCACTTTGCCCGGCAGAAAAGTAGAGATCGGTTCTTCACATCTTATCATTCAAACATTGAATGAAATAAAAAATATTTTTAAGTCGCTCGGATTTTCGGTAGTCGAAGGTCCTGAAATTGAATCTGACTATTACAATTTTGAAGCACTGAATTTTCCGGACAATCATCCTGCACGCGATATGCAGGATACTTTTTTCCTTTCTGAATCATTTTTATTGCGAACACACACAACTCCGGTTCAAGTAAGAATTATGGAGAAGGAACAGCCGCCGATTCGTGCAATCATGCCCGGGAAAGTGTTTCGAAACGAAGCGATTAGCTCGCGGAGTTATTGCATCTTCCATCAAGTTGACGGAATATACATCGATACCGATGTAACATTCGCCGAACTAAAAGGTACGTTGGTTGCATTTGCAAAACAGTTTTACGGCTCATCTCTGAAGTATCGTTTTAGAGCAAGTTTTTTTCCGTTCACCGAGCCAAGCGCAGAAATGGATATTACATGTTTTATCTGCGGAGGAAAAGGTTGCCGCGTTTGCAAACAGAGCGGCTGGCTCGAAATTCTCGGTTGCGGTATGGTTGATCCAAATGTTTTTGCAAAAGTAAATTATGACTCAGAAAAAATCACCGGTTATGCCTTCGGAATGGGGATTGAAAGAATCGCGATGCTCAAACATAACATCACTGATATAAGAATTTTCTACGACAATGATTTACGCTTTCTTAAACAATTTTAATCGGATGACGTTGTGAAAATTTCTCTTAATTGGATTAAAGATTTTGTAGATATAAACGGAATAAGCGTTGATGAATTATCCAACTCATTAACGATGGCTGGGCTTGAAGTTGAATCCGTTGAAGATCAAAATTTACGTTTCAAGAATTTTGTCATCGGCAAAGTTTTGGAAAAAGTAAAACACCCCAAAGCGGATAAACTTTCTGTTTGTCAGGTTGATGTTGGTACTGAAAAATTACAGATCGTATGCGGCGCACCCAATGTTGATACGGGTCAAACAGTTGCGGTTGCATTGAATGGTGCTGTTGTTCCTTCGAATCAAATGGTGATTGGCAAAGTTAAATTACGCGGTGTTGAATCGAACGGAATGATCTGTTCCGAAAGTGAATTGCTGTTGAGCGACAATCACGATGGAATTATGGTGCTCGATAATAGCTTAACTGCAGGAACGAATCTTTCCGAAGCATTAAAATTGAACGATGTAATTTTTGAAGTTGCGATAACCCCAAACAGACCTGATGCGCTGTCACATCTCGGAGTTGCGAGAGATATTGCTGTCCTTTTCAAAAGGGAATTGAAACTTCCTTTCACAACAAAAAAAGAAGTGGCTTCAAATAAGAATGAACATATCAGCATCGAAGTTTTGGATTACGAAAACTGTCCCCGCTATTCCGCAAAAGTTGTACTCGATGTTAAAGTAGGTGAATCGCCAAATTGGTTGAAAGAAAAAATGAAAGCAATCGGTTTGCGGAGTATCAATAACGTTGTTGACGTAACGAATTTTGTTCTGCACGAACTCGGACAACCACTTCACGCATTCGATCTTGATTTAATCAACGACAAAAAAATAATTGTTAAAAAATCTTCGAACCCAACTTTTACTACTCTCGATTCGAAAGAAAGAAAAATGAGAGAAGATATTTTGATGATTTGCGACGGCAAAAAAGAAATTGCAATTGCCGGAGTAATGGGTGGAGAAAATTCCGAAGTTACAACCGCAACAAAAAACATCTTGATTGAAAGCGCATATTTCAATCCGCGAAGTGTGCGAAAAACATCGAAATTTCTTGGATTAAGTACCGATGCATCCTATCGTTTTGAAAGAGGAACCGATCCTTCAATCACCGCAATCGCCGCTAATCGTGCGGCTGAACTGATTTCTGAACTCTGCGCAGGAAAAATTATTGATGGAGTGATTGACGTATCCGAAAAAAATATTAAAAAACTAAAAATCGTTTTACGATTTGCAAGAGTGGAAAAAATTCTCGGCTATCACGTTCCCGAAAATGAAATTAAAAGGATTCTCACAGCGCTCGGATTAGAAATTGTAAATGAATCAAACGATGCGATCGAATGTTTAGTCCCGACAAGCCGAAGTGATATTGAAAGAGAAATAGATCTCATTGAAGAAGTCGCAAGAATTTATGGTTACGATAACATTCCGACAGTTGTACGGATAAATAATTCGCTCGAAAGAAAACATGATGATACGTCATTCAAAAATTTTTCACGTGAGTTGTTGATCTCCGCAGGTTGCTATGAAATTTTATCGAACTCACTTCAAATCGAAAACGTTGCAAGTGCAATCGGAAACCCGATAAAAGTTTTGAATCCACAAAGTGCGGATATGTCGCATCTGCGTTCATCGCTAATAACATCAATGCTCACCGCGGTTCACAAAAATATTAGCGTCGGCGAAAAAAATCTAAGACTATTCGAACTCGGAAATATTTTTAATATGAAAGAGGAGAAACTTGATTCTTTCAAAAGTTTTTCCGAAGAAGGGAAACTACTCGTTGCAATTACCGGCAACAGTTCCGAAAAAGAATGGTACGGTGAAAAACGTGCAACAGATTTTTTTGATCTTAAAGGGATAGTAGATTTTTATCTTGAAAAGATTTCACTTGATTCTCACTCGAGTGATACCTATAATGCCGAAGGCAATAAAGTTTTTGAGTATGAGTGGATTAAGACTTCCGGCGATCAAAAAATTGGTTCCGGCGGAAAACTTAATAATGTGTTCTTAAAAAAATTTGAAATTGAACAGGATGTTTTTCTGTTTGAGTTTGATATTTCTACATTACAATCTTTAACAAAAAAAGAGAAGAAATTTTCTAATCTTCTTAAGTTCCCGAAAGCCATTAGAGATTTTGCTTTCATTTTCGAAAAGAAATACAATCATGAGGAAATAGTAGATTTCATTCGTCGCGAAGCATCTCAAGTTCTTAAAGAAATAAAAATCTTCGATCTTTACGAAGGAAAAGGAATTGACGACGAGACGAAAAGTCTTGCATTCAAGTTGACTTACTTCGACGAGAATAAAACTTTAACCGAATCGGAAATTGAAGAAGATTTCTTAAATTTGATTAGCAAAGTAAAAACAAAATTTAATGCCGCGCTTAGAAGCGCATAATTATGTACGAAAATATCAATAACGAAAATCTTATAAGAGAATTAAACGCATTAGAAGACCATGTTTCACTATTCCTGGATTCATTGAATGATAAACAGGAATTGAACCTTGAGTATGAAAGAAAGATTGATGCTTTAATTCGGGAAAACGAGTTTTTGAAAAATCAAATTGCCAAACTTGAACAAGATCTACAAAACGTAAAACAACAATTGGCAAAATCTGAAGTTACTTCTCTTTCGCGTGAGGAGAGGGAAGAGGTTAAATCGAAAATAACCGAATTGATCTCACGTATTAATTATCATTTAACTAGTTCTTAGTTTATTGCTAAGGATGGTATTAATTCTGAATGTCTGATAAAAGAAAACTCAAAGTAAAAATATTCGATAAAGAATATTCTTTATTGGTTGAAAATGAAGAAATAGCAAAAGAACTCGCGATCTACGTCAATCGTGTAATGGAAGATACTAAAAAGGAACTTCCCGATCAGCCGGTTCAAACTATATCTATTATATCTGCACTGAATATTGCGTACGATTATTTCTTGGAAATAAATCGCAATAAAGAATTAATAATTCAGGCAACCGATAAAATCAAAAAGATAAAACTTTTGGTTAATAATCAGAATTCGTAAAACCATCCTAAAATAAATTTTCCGCTCTGCCGGTTGTGTTACATAAAGAACCAACAGTACACACCAGGGTTGATGACTCACGGCGCTGACTACAGGCCTTACCTCAAGCGATTGAGGATTGCGAAAGCTACATTGGAAGTAAGATGCGTTCGGGCATTTTCCCGCACTGTTTAATATTGGGTTCTTCCTAATGTTAGCAGTCCGGCAGATCGGCTTTTTTTTCTGTAACGGAGTATTCATGGATTTGATGGTTTTAATTCCTACTTTATTAGGTGCTGTTGCACTTTTCTTTTATCTCGGATGGCGGTTTAATTCTAAAGTGGGGAAAAGCAGTATTGCCGCGGCAGAAGAACGCGCTAAAGTTATTATTGACGATGCGCAAAAGGATGCGGCAAATGTCAAACGCGAAAAACTTCTCGAAGTTAAAGACGAATGGTACAAAAAGAAACAAGAGTTCGATCTTGAAGCTCAACAGAAAAAAGAGAAGAATAGAAATATCGAAAAACAGCTCACCGCTCGCGAAGAAAACATCGACAAAAAACTTGAGTTAAATATTCAAAAAGAAAAAGACTTAAGAAATTTAGAACGCGATCTTCAAAAACTTCGCTCGAATCTTTTCAACCGAAAAAATGAAGTTGAACGCCTCGAAAAAGAGCAGAATGAAAAACTTGAAAAAATTTCCGCATTAACTTCCGAAGAAGCGAAGCAAATGTTGATGGATAATCTTGAACGCGAAGCCCACAAAGAAGTTTTACAAATTGTAAAGCAGACTTACGACAAAGTTAAAGAAGAGGCAAAAAAGGAAGCGCAGAAAGTTATCATTCAAGCTATTCAAAGAACTGCCGCAGATTGTTCTGTTGAATCGACCGTCTCTGTTGTGCAAATTCAAAATGATGAATTGAAAGGAAGAATTATCGGCAAAGAGGGAAGAAATATTCGATCATTCGAAGCGGCAACCGGCGTGGATGTTATTGTCGATGATACACCCGAAGCTGTAATTCTTTCTTCATATGATCATTTAAGGAGAGAAGTTGCGAAAATTGCTCTCGAAAAATTAATTGCTGACGGCAGAATTCATCCCGCACGAATTGAAGAAATTGTTGTGAAAGCGCAGCAAGAAATTGAAGAAGAGATGATGAAAGAAGGGGAAAGCACAGTGCTTCGTCTTGGCATTCATGGTATGCACAGTGAGTTAATAAAATTGATTGGCAGAATGAAATATCGTTCGAGCTACGGGCAAAATCTTTTACAACACAGCGTTGAAGTTGCTTATCTGACGGGAATAATGGCTTCTGAATTGGGTTTGGATTCTGTAATTGCAAAACGTGCCGGACTTTTGCACGATGTTGGCAAAACGATGGATAAAGTTCTTGACGGACCTCATGCTTTAATTGGATATGAACTCGCAAAAAAATATCGTGAGAATCCGGTTGTGTGTAATGCAATCGGCTCGCACCATGAAGAGATTGAAATGCAATTTCCATACGCGCCATTAGTGCAAGCGGCGGATGCAATCAGTGGCGCGCGTCCCGGTGCACGTAGAGAGCCGATCGAAGGTTACGTCAAACGTCTTGAAACTTTAGAATTGCTTGCGAAGTCTTTTGAAGGTGTTGCGAAGACTTACGCAATTCAAGCCGGAAGAGAAGTTCGCGTAGTTGTTGAACATGAAAAAGTTGATGATATCTTTGCGGATAAATTGGCTTTTGATATTGCACAGAAGATTGAACAGGAGATTCAATATCCCGGACAAATAAAAGTTACTGTGATTCGCGAAGTTCGTAAAGTCAGCATTGCAAAATAGAGTTGGCAAACAAATTAAAAATTGGAATCACCGGCGGAATAGCTTCGGGAAAATCTGAAGTTTGCAAATATCTTGAATCGAAAAATTTTGTAGTGATTTACGCCGACAAAATTTCGAAAGAAATTCTTGTGAAAGATGAAACTGCAATCGATGAAATAAAACAAATCTTTGGCGAAGCGGCGTATAAGAACAACCAACCCGATCATGCATATCTTGCAGAAAAAGTTTTTTCATCGCCGGAAAATGTGAAATTGATAAATGCAATTCTTCACCCGCGAGTAGCGGTAAAAAGTGAAGTGATGATGAATTCAGTTTTGAAAAATCGAAGTGTAGTTTTTTATGAAGCGGCATTAATATTTGAAGCGAAGATTGAAAAACGGTTCGATAAAATTCTTTTAATTACTTCAGAAATAAATCTCCGCAAACGGCGAGCATTAAGCAGCAGCAAGTTTGATGAAACAACTTTTAATGAACGTGTAAAGAATCAAATCTCCGACGAAGAAAAAATTAAGATGAGCGATTTCATGATTCGCAACGACGGCACGAAAGAAGAACTTTTTTTACAAGTCGATGATTTTTTGAAACGAGCCGGAATTGAATAGCGTACTCAAAGTTGCCTATCAAGGAGAGCCGGGGGCATTCAGTGAAATTGCCGGTGAATATTATTTTGAGAAGAAAGCAGAATTGATTTCATGTTATTCCTTCAACAAAGTATTTGAAAAAATAAAAACGGGTGAGGCAAATTGCGGTTTGCTTCCCGTTGAAAATTCTCTTTACGGAATTGTATTTGAGACTTTCGATCTTCTTTCCGAGTACAAATTCAAAATTATTGGCGAAGTTTTTTTGAAGATCAATCATTATCTCCTTGCTGAAAAAAAATACAGATTGAATGAGATTGAAAAAATATTTTCACATCCGCAGGCTTTGGGGCAGTGTTCTAAATTTTTGAGGAAAATGACATCATCGGAGATTCATCCATCGTTTGATACAGCCGGATCGGTTGTACATTCTAAATCCGGAAACGGAAGCCGTATAGCAATTATCGCGAGTAAAAAAACTTCACAGATTCATCGATTAAAAATTTTACAAAGTAAAATTCAAAACAACGAAGAAAACTTTACACGATTTTTAATCGTCTCAATAAGTGTGAATGAATCGAAATTGCAAAATCCAAAATCAACAATCAGTTTTGAATTACCGCACGTTCCGGGTGCATTATACAAGGCGTTAAGCGTTTTCGCGTTGAGAGAAATTGATTTGCTGAAAATTGAATCTCGACCAATCCCTCATAAAAAATTTCAATATAGATTTTACACTGACCTCGCGGGCAGTTTAACGGAAACAAAAATTAAGAATGCAATCAAGCATCTTTCAGAGTTCACTCTTTCAATAATTAAGTATGGAAGCTATGAGACCGGAAAATATTTTTCGAGTTGAACTTGCTCATTTAATTTTAATCATTTATTATTTCAAACAAAAAATGGAATATATTTGTCGATACTGAATAGTCTCATCGTAAGTGTGGCAGAAAAAATGCCAAAATCTGTTGTGAAGAAATTTGCAAATAGATACATCGCCGGAGTAACCTTGAATGAAGCGGTTGCTCTCGTTCAATCTTTTTACGTGAATGGAATCGTTGCAACACTCGATGTTTTGGGTGAAGCAATCTCCAATAAAGAACAAGCATTAAAAGCAAAAGCCGAATGTTTGAAAGTTTTTGATGCAATAGAAAAATATAAACTTAACTCGAATCTTTCTATCAAACCAACGCAGTTCGGTTTATTACTCGATGAAGAATTTTGTTTTACACAAGTAAAAGAACTCGTTGCGCGTGCCGCACAATTGAATAATTTTGTCCGGCTTGATATGGAAGATTCCGACACAACCGACCGAATCATAAATCTTTACAAAAAACTTTATGCAATCTTTCCGGAGAATGTCGGCATTGTGCTTCAAGCATATTTGAAGCGAACTTTGAATGACACAATTAATTTGAATTTGCTCAAGACAGATTACCGCTTGTGCAAAGGAATTTATATCGAACCCGCCGAAATTGCTTTTAAGGATAAAGAAGAAATAAGAAAAAATTATTTGTGCGTACTTGAAAAAATGTTTGATGACAATTGCTATGTCGGAATTGCAACTCATGATGAATATCTTGTCAACGAGGCATATAAACTCATTGCAAAGAAAAATCTTTCTAAAGATAAATATGAATTTCAAATGTTGCTGGGAGTGAACGAGTGGTTGCGCGACAGAATAAAAAATGACGGACACAAAATCAGAATTTATATTCCGTTCGGTGAAGAATGGTATCTTTATTCGATGCGAAGATTGAAGGAGAATCCGCAAGTTGCGCGGCATGTATTTAATAATCTTTTCAGTTTTCTCAAATGAATGTTTTAGGAATTGAATCATCGTGCGATGAAACTTCGGTTGCTGTTTTATGCGGAGATGAATTAAGAGCAAATCTGATTTCTTCACAACATTTTCATAAACTTTATGGCGGTGTCGTTCCCGAATTATCAAGCCGCGCTCACATTCAACAAATAATGCCTTTGATGAAAGAAGCATTGGCTCAAAGCAAAATGGATTTGAAAGATATCGATTTAATTTGCGCAACTGCCGGTCCCGGTTTAATTGGAGCGATACTTGTCGGCTATACATTCGCACGCGGTTTAGCATTTTCAACAAAAAAAAATTTCGTTCCCGTCAATCATATTGAAGGACATCTCTTCAGCGGATTTTTAATGAATGAAAAACCACGCTTTCCAATTTTGGTTTTATGTGTCTCGGGCGGACATACAATGCTTGTTCTCGTAAATAATTTTTTGGAATTTAAAATTATCGGACAAACAATTGATGATGCCGCCGGAGAGGCATTTGACAAGGTTGCGAAGCTGATCGGACTTGGTTATCCCGGCGGTCCTAAAATTCAAGAAGCGGCGGAAAGAGTGAGTTATACATCAATAGAATTTCCGGTTGCGCAACTCGATCAGAGATATTGTTTTTCTTTCAGCGGAGTGAAGACTTCGGTTTTGCGTTTCGTTCAAAAAAATTTTGACTCCGCCGATAGATTAACTGACGATAATATTTCTGAGATTGCTTTTGCGTTTCAAAAATCTGTAATAAAAGCATTGTTAAAAAAGTGCGAACTCGCATTACAAGAATTTGAGATTAATTCGATTTCGTTAGTCGGAGGAGTAGCGGCGAATAATAATTTGCGTAATGACTTTCTTGCGCTCGGCTTAAAATATAAAAAGCAAGTCGTCATTCCCGACAACCAATTCTGCGGAGATAATGCGGCGATGATTGCTTTCAGAGGAAAGAGTTTGTTCGAAAATGGAGAACGCTTTGCTCTTACCGAAGAAGCATTTGCTTCTTTTTATTCGAAGTATTCAAATTAATAATTTTATCCAAACGATGAACATCTTTATTTTTGGTTGATGGATAATATAATTCGAAAAATTGAGAACGAACTTTCAAAGCTTTCAGTGATTGAAAGAGAAGAAATCTTAAATCGGTTGAGAAATGAAGTTGACGAAGTTGACAAAAAGATAGTTGAACATCTAAGCAAAAGAACCTTCTATTCCGTATTGATAGGAAGAGTGAAGCGTTCGTTGAATCAACCGACCTACTCTCCGAAACGCGAAAAGGAAATCAATGCAAGAATAAAAAAATATTTATCCGAACCATTAGGCGAAGAGAGTTTGAAAAGAATTTATGAAAGGATATTGGACGAATCACGCGCAATTCAAAAAGAGGAAGCGATTAAAGGCAACATATACAAAACGCTGATGAATCAAGGGAACGCAATAAAAAATCTTATGACAAAACGACAACTGATCGTCGTTTTTTCTTTCTTTCTGATTGTGCTGTTCGTTTTGTCTTACACTTTTTTTTCATCAAATAATTATGAAGATGGAGCGGTAGAAAAGAAATTTATTGTGCGCGAAGGTTGGTCTCTTTCACAAATTGCGGATAAATTATTTGAAGAGAGAATCATACCATCAAAAACAAATTTTAAGATTGCGGCGTTCGTCTATGGCGCGGAAGGGAAACTCAGAGCCGCACGTTATCGCATTCCGGACGGATTAAGCTATCTCGATTTGATCGATCTATTTATTGATGGGAATGGAGATCAACTTCGCGCTGTAAATTTGTACAACGGAATTTCTTTTAATGGAATGGTTAATCGACTTACAGAGCAGAATATTTGCAATCCGGATTCACTAAAAAATATTTTAAGCAGTTCGGAAATTTCAAAATCTCTCGTTGAAAAGAATTCTTTGCTCGGTTATTTGCTGCCGGGTGAATATAATTTTTATGAAAGTAGTGATGCTTTTGAAATCATCGATTCACTCTTTAAGAACATGAATGAATTTTTTGTTGATACGCTTGAATCTCGAATGAAACAAATGAAACTGAATCGACACCAAATATTAACTATGGCGTCAATCATAGAGGGGGAAACAAATTTAATTTCCGAAATGAAAACAATTTCGGGAGTTTATTATAATCGGTTGAAGATAGGAATGAAATTGCAAGCAGATCCGACGGTTCAATTTATTCAACCGAATGGTTGGAAGCGATTGAAAGGTAACGATTTAAAAATTGATTCCCCTTACAACACTTATCTTTATTATGGACTCCCGCCGGGACCAATTAACAACCCCGGCAGAGATGCAATTATTGCGGCACTCTATCCCGAACAACATAAATATTTATTTTTTGTTGTGAAGCGAGACGGCGGACATATCTTTTCTAAAACTTTTTCAGAACATAAAAAACATGCGCGAGAATATCACAGATGGTTGAACCGAAAAGAAAAAAAATCATAGCAATAATATTTTTGTTATTCCTCGCCGGATGCGCAAACCAATTGCCTCCGGGCGGCGGAATGGTCGATGATATTCCACCGAAGATTATCGAAGTTTATCCTAAAGATGGAACAATAAATTATGATGAAGATTTTTTCGAACTGACCTTCGATGAATATGTTGACAAACGATCTTTCAAAGATGCGATCTTCATTTCTCCTGCAATCGAAGGTGAACTTGAAATTTCCTGGAGTGGAAAAACCGTTACAGTTTTTTTTCCCGCGGAACTAAAGCAAAACAGAACTTACACAATCAATATCGGTACGGATGTTGTTGATTACAATAATAGAAACAGAATGGCAGAAAATTTTTCTTTTGCATTTTCAACCGGGACTAATATTGATAACGGTGTCATTCGCGGGAAAATATTTACGGACAAGCCATCCGGCATTATGCTGTTCGCTTATCTTTTAGAGAACAATGCTGACATTATTGATATTACTGCTCGAAAACCGGATTACGTTTCTCAAGCAGGGGAGAAGGGAGTTTATAATTTTTCAGGGTTAACACTCGGCAAGTACCGCATATTTGCCGTTAAGGATGAATTCAGAGATCTCGTTATTGATTTAGATCAGGATCAGATTGGAATTCCTTTTACAGATATACTTTTGAATGCTAAAGATACTCTCTTTTCTAATTTAGATTTTAAACTCTCTAAAATTGATACAACTCCACCACGTTTAAATTCAGCAGTGATGACAGACAGAAATCATATCCTTCTTACTTTTTCGGAAGAAGTAAAATCAGAATTACTCTTGACGAATAATTTTTTAATTGTCGATTCAACTACAAAGCAAACCATCCTTCCGATATTCGCATTCAAAGGTCGAACAAAAGAAAAAGAATATGTGCTTTCAACGAATGAAAAACTAAATTCTGAAAACGAGTTGTTTATACATGCAACAAATATTTTTGATTTGAATGGAAATGTAAATCTGTTTGATTACATCAGGTTGACCGCATCGGATAAATCGGATACTTCAGCACCAACTTTATACCGCACGATTCCTGGATATAATTCCCAAAAAGTAGATTATGAAAAAGCCGGAATAAAAATTTTCTTCGACGATAGTTTCGAGATGAAGGGAATTGAAAAGAAAATTGTTTTTATCGATACGCTGAAAAAGGAATATCATTTTGAAATTCAAAAACTCGATGATGCATCGTTTCAAATTATTCCAAAACAAAAATTAAAAGCGTTAACTCCTTATCAGGTCAAAATTGATTTTGGATTCATCAAAGATGCGGCAGGAAATTATCGTGATTCAATTTATGTTTATCAGTTCACAACCAAAAGTGAATTGGACTACACAGGAATTTCCGGTTCAGTAACGAATGTTGATTTGTCTTCGCATCCCGTTATTGTGCTTGAAAACGTTGATGATGAACAAAAATATTATCAACAAAATCTTGGTTTAAACGGCGAGTTTTCTTTTAGTAAAATTGATCCCGGCAAATTTCGGCTGTATTGTTTTCTGGATAAAAATAAGAATGAAAAACATGATTTAGGATTTCCTTCCCCGCTAGTACTCTCCGAAGAATTTCACTATCACAATCGCACAATAGATATTCCACCCCGTTGGGAAGTAACAGACGTAATATTCAATTTTATTTCGGGAGAGTAATAAGTCGAGATAAAGTTATGCAACTTTGCATTAACATTGCAATTTTACATAAGTTAGAGAATGAGGATTTATTATCATCCGATCATGGTCAGAAAGGGTTAAAACAACTATTTGTAAAATGTTCTACTTTGGGTTTGGCGCAAGAAATAAAGGAATAAGAGAATAGTAAATTGTATCATCCCTACGGGATTTTTTTTATCACAGGACATTTTGTTACCAATATATTTTCCCTAACGGGAATAATAATTTTATTATTGACATCCCTAAAGCTTTCGGGGATGAAATACTTTTTTTTGTTTTGGAATGCTCTCATTACGAAATTAAGAACAACAACTAGTGAACGTTTAACTTTAGTTCTGGCTTTTCCAGGATAAATTTTATAATATCGAAAATATGTTGTGCGGTTATTTCTCTCGATCATATTCTTTTTATTTTGCGCGTGAAAAAAAATAAGTTTGGAGTGAATAATTTTTAAGGATAGAAATAAACAAACAAAAGGATTGCTTGCCGTCGTAGCCGCCGCAATTTTATGGAGTAGCGGCGGGCTATTAATAAAACTTGTGAACTTGAATGCATTTCAAATTTCTTCGGCGCGTTCATTTTTTGCGGCAATATTTTTTCTTTTCTTTTTCAAAAAGAAAGCACTTTATTTTAACAAACCGGTCTTCGTAAATGCGTTAATTTACTGCGCGATATTAATTCTCTTTGTTCTCGCAACGAAAACGACTACAGCCGCGAACGCTATATTTCTTCAGTACACAGCGCCGATTTATGTTTTTATCTTCGAACCCCTTTTACTAAAAACAAGATTCGAAAGAATTAATCTCATCACAATTCTCATTTGCTTTTTGGGGATGAGTTTATTTTTTATGGGAGAAATTTCGCCGGGACATTTTGCGGGAAATATTTACGCTTTGCTTTCGGGAATTTCTTTCGCGGCATTTTTACTCGGAATGAGAAAGATAAATCCTGAATATCAATTCGCATCAATTTTTTACGGCAACGTTTGTGTCTTTCTCACGTCTGGATTTTCGTATTTTTCCTATCCTCAAATTAGCGGTAATGATTTATTGATGCTTTTACTTTTGGGAATTTTCCAGATAGGATTGGCTTACGCATTTTTTAGTTACGGAATTAAAATTATTTCGGCGATAGAAGTTTCAATCATTTCAATGATAGAGCCGATCTTAAATCCTGTATGGGTTTTAATCGGTTATGGCGAACGCCCTTCAACTTATGCAATCATTGGAGGAATTGTAGTGGTTTGCGGTTTATTGTTTCGAACTTTGCTTGTTGATTTCTTTTTCAAGAAACATATAAGGAAGAGAGAATAATTTAAGGTGCTAATCTGCAAATTGACCATTGATCGATTTTTTTTGTGTAAAGAATTCTATCATGCAGCCGATCAGGTCTTCCTTGCCAAAATTCGATAGAGTGTGGTACAATTACATATCCTCCCCAATTTTTTGGAAGGGGAACTTTGCCTCGTTCAAATTCTAAAGATAATTTTTTAAATCTCGCTTCAAGAAAATCTCTACCGGGAATAACTTCACTTTGCGGCGAACACCAAGCACCGATTTGGCTTTCGTGAGGACGACTTTGAAAATACTCAAGCGATTTGTCATAAGAAATTTTGCTTGCGACTCCTTCAATTCTTATCTGACGTTCGAGTTCAGCCCAGAAAAAAAGTAATGCAACATTCATGTTTTGAAAAATATCTTTTCCTTTTCTGCTCTCATAATTTGAGAAGAATACAAAACCATTTTCATCAAAAGATTTCAGCAACACAACGCGCGCGGAAGGAAAGCCCGCTTCATTGGAAGTAGCTAAAATCATAGCGTTCGGCTCGGTTATTTGACTCGCAATAGCTTCTTCAAACCAAATTGTGAACTGCTTGATTGGGGATGAATTAACAGAGTTTTCGTTCAATTCGTTTAACGAATAATTTTTTCTTAAATTTGAAAGTGTGTTTGGATCAATCATTATTACATAATTTTTATTTTCAATATAACTAACCGCTATTCCATTTTAAAGAATTTGATTTTACAATATGAAAGCCGCAGATATACCAAAAGAACATAAAGAAGAATTAGAAAAATTTGGAGCCAATACCTGGTTTCTCGATTATCTTTCTTCCGAATATTCATCCAAACCGGAACAACTACCGGAAACATGGAAAGAATTTTTAGGAACAGACAAACTTAAAAGTAATGGAGATAATTCCGCGAAGTTTAGAAAAGTGGAGTTGCCCCCACCATTTCCGGAGGATGAAACGAAAATTATTGCCGGAAGTTCTGCCCGAATTTTAGAGAACATGGAAAATAGTTTGTCAATTCCGGTTGCAACTTCGCAAAGATCAATTCCGGTTAAATTGCTTGAAGAAAATCGACAACTGATAAACGGTTATCTAAAGAAAAAAAATGCAGGGAAAATTTCCTTCACACACATAATCGGTTGGGCGATAATAAAATCTTTACAAAAAATTCCGGCAATGAATAATGCCTTCTCTGAAGTGGATGGAAGACCTCTGCTCGTAAAAAGAAAGCACATCAATCTTGGTTTGGCAATAGATGTAGAACGGAAAGATGGTTCACACTCTTTACTTGTTCCAAATATCAGATCATGCGAAAGTTTAACTTTTGCAGAATATTTTGAAAAATATGAATCGCTTGTAGAACGTAGCCGCACCGGAAAAATTGACCCATCGGAATTTATGGGAACAACAATCACACTCACAAATCCAGGCACAATAGGAACGGTTGCTTCAATGCCGCGTTTGATGTTGGGGCAGGGCGCAATTATTGCAACCGGCGCAATTCAATATCCCGCAGAATATCAGGCTATGTCTCCGCAAACAATTTCAAATCTTGGTATCAGTAAAATATTAAATATCACAAGCACTTACGATCACCGCATTATTCAAGGGGCGGAGTCGGGTTTGTTCTTAAAAGAGATGCACCAACTTTTGCTCGGCGAAGGGAAATTTTATGATGAAATATTTCAATCGTTAAAAATTCCTCTCAAACCAATTTATTGGGAAACTGATATTCTGCCGCAAGGACAGCAGAGAATTGGTAATGTTGAAGAGATTGTCAAACAAGCGCGGGTAATTCAACTTATAAATATTTATCGCGTACGCGGGCATCTTGTTGCCGAGATTGATCCACTTGGGACGAATAAAATTTATCATGAAGAACTCGATATTAATTTTCACAAACTAACTCTGTGGGATTTGGATCGTACATTTGTTACCGGTGGATTCGGTGGAATTCAAACCGCGACACTTCGCGAAATACTCGGAATTCTTCAACGCACTTATTGCGAAAAGATTGGTGTTGAATACATGCACATTCAAAATCATGAAGAGAAAACATGGCTTCAGAATATGATGGAGCCGGTTGAGAACAAACCGAAGTTCGATGCAAAGATCAAAAAAAGAATTTTGAAAAAACTTGTTGAAGCCGAAGGGCTTGAACATTTCATCCACAATAAATTTATCGGACACAAAAGATTTTCGCTCGAAGGATCCGAGACAACGATTGCCGTGCTGGATTATTTGCTCGGCGAAGCATCAATTGATGCGGTTGATGAAATTGTGCTCGGCATGGCTCATCGCGGAAGATTGAATGTACTCACAAACATCGTCGGCAAAAATTATGAAGCCCTCTTTTCCGAATTTGAAGATATACTCGATCCAACTTCATTTGCAGGTAGTGGAGATGTTAAATATCATCTCGGTGCAACCGGTACTTATTCAACTGTTCATGAAACTTTGATCGGTGTTTCGATTGCTTCGAATCCAAGTCATCTCGAATGGGTGAATCCTGTTGTCGAAGGAATTGTTCGCGCAAAGCAAACAAGAATTGGAGATAACGAAAGAAGAAGAATCATTCCGGTGTTGATTCATGGCGATGCCGCTTTCGCTGGGCAGGGAGTAGTTGCTGAAACAATAAATCTCTCACAACTAAAAGGATATGCAACCGGCGGAACGGTTCACTTCATTATAAATAATCAAATCGGTTTTACAACAACTCCCGAGGATTCCCGCTCGACAGTTTATGCCACAGATGTTGCAAAGATGGTTCAAGCACCAATTTTTCACGTTAATGGAGATGACCCTGAAGCCGCGTTATGGGTTGTTAAACTTGCGTTTCTTTACAGGCAAAAATTCAAAAAAGATGTTGTAATTGATTTACTCGGTTACCGCCGGCACGGTCATAATGAAGGAGACGAACCCGGTTTTACACAGCCTCTTCTTTACGAAAAGATTAAATCGCATCCTTCAGTTCTTGAAATTTATGCGAAGAAATTAATTAAAGATAAACTTCTTTCTCAAGATGAAGTTGAAAAAATTAAGAATCAATTTTCGCAACAGCTCGATGAAATGCTTGAGAGAGTAAAAAAGAAAAAGTTTGAATTTAAAATTGATCTTCCGCTCGCGGTTTCTAAAGAGAAGATTAAAGGAATTAAGCACACGCATAAAACTGAAATTGATGAAATACTTTTTGATGAACTCGTAATGCGTTCAACCGCTTTTCCTGATAATGTAGAAGTGCATCCTAAAGTAATCAAACTTTTAGAAGGACGAAGAAAAGCATTGAACGGCACTCCGGAAATCGATTGGGCGTTTGGTGAAACTCTTGCGTTTGGCTCATTACTTTATGATAAAGTTCCGATTCGATTAAGCGGGCAGGATAGTGTGCGCGGAACTTTTTCCCAGCGCCATCTTTCAATTACAGACCTAAAAACCGGGGATGAGTACTTTCCTCTAAATCATATGTTCGCAGAGCAGGGGAGAATTGAAGCACTCGATAGCTCACTTTCCGAAGCCGGAGTAATTGGGTTTGAATATGGTTTTAGTACGGCAGATCCGCTCACATTAGTTTTATGGGAAGCGCAATTTGGAGATTTCGCCAACAGCGGTCAGGTGATAATTGATAATTTTGTAGTTGCATCATTTGAGAAGTGGTCTGCTCCTAACAACCTTGTGATGCTTCTGCCTCACGGTTATGAAGGGCAGGGACCCGAACATTCGAGTGCGCGGCTTGAAAGATTTTTAATTCTTTGTGCACAAGAAAATATGGAAGTCTGTTACCCAACAACCCCGGCGCAATATTTTCATTTGCTCCGCAGGCACATGAAAAAGGGAATTCAACGTCCGCTTGTAATCATGACTCCAAAAAGCATGTTGCGATTAAACGATGCTCGTTCTAAAAAAGATGATTTCGTTCACGGAACTTTTAGGGAAGTCATAGATGATGCTTCAGTTCATGATAAAAATAAGATCAAACGAATTGTCTTAACAAGTGGTAAAATCTATTATGAATTAATGCGTTACCGGGAATCACATAACATTGAAGATACAGCTTTGGTTCGTATTGAACAGTTCTATCCTTACGATGATCACCTGATGAAAGAACTTTTGCGCAGCTATTACAAAGCAAATAAAGTTCTTTGGGTGCAAGAAGAACCGAAAAATATGGGCGCATGGAATTTCTTGCATCAAAGATTATTTGAAGATCTTGCGGAAGGACAAAAACTTTTATATGTTGGAAGACCGGAGCAGGCAAGTCCGGCGGTAGGTTCTTCGAAGGTATCGAATAAACAACAACAAACTATAATCGAAGATTCTTTTCGATTGTAGATTGAATTGCGGGTGTAACTCAGTTGGTAGAGTAACAGCTTCCCAAGCTGAAAGTCGCGGGTTCGAATCCCGTCACCCGCTCAAATTTTATTTTGAAATTGAGTAGAATAGAAAGATATTTGTGCCGTCAATTTTGAAAAAAAGGGCGCTTAGCTCAGCTGGTTTAGAGCATCTGCCTTACAAGCAGAGGGTCCGCGGTTCGAATCCGTGAGCGCCCACAAAAAATTGAAAAATTGTTTAGAGCACTCCGACGAAGTCGGAGGGGTCCGCGGTTCGAATCCGTGAGCGCCCACAAAAAATTGAAAAATTGTTTAGAGCACTCCGACGAAGTCGGAGGGGTCCGCGGTTCGAATCCGTGAGCGCCCACAAAAAATTGAAAAATTGTTTAGAGCACTCCGACGAAG
>CAYMUL010000035.1:0-32834 GCA_964393605.1 uncultured Ignavibacteriaceae bacterium
ATAAAAAGAAATTACTAAACTTGCTTGCGGCATTAATATTACGGTGTTTTAATCCGTTTTGTTTTGCCGAGATATTTTGTGAATCCTTTTATATCCTGCACATTGTGAAAGAGTACCGCGTTATAAATTTCTTTACTCGAAAAATATTGGCGATAGTTCGGATCGTTTGAGTATTTATCTTTTATCATGAGAATGATTTCTCTTTTCTCCGGTGAAAGATGATCGACGATCTTTTGAACGTACTCTTTCGAATTGTTCGCAATGAATTCGGGAACAACCCACAAGTCAATCTTCCAATCTTCAAACACTAAACCCCAATAAAGTGAATTATCGGGGCGACCGAATAGTTGTTTGATTGATGTGTCTCTATAGAAAACACTGCTGGGATTGAATTTTTCGGTGAGTTTGTAACCGAGTTCAAAGAACTCCTTGAGCGTGAGTTCAGGGTTCACAACCGAAATGTCGAGATCTCGTTTTAGCATGAGATCAAGCGTGTAACTGCCTGTTATGATTACTTCGCCGTACTCCTTAACAAGCGGAATAAGTCCTCGTTTGTAAAGAACATTTTCTGCTTCTTTCTTTATCTGCGCAGAAAGTTCTAAAAGATTTTCCTCCATGATTTTTCCTCACTAAAATATTGCATAAATGAACGGAGCTAAAGCCGAGCCTTGCGTGAGAACAATCAAACCTCCGAGTAAAATTAAAAAGATAACAATAGGAAATAACCACCATTTCTTTCGAACGCGCAGAAATTTCCACAACTCAGATAAAATAGAAATCTTAGACATGCTATTCTCTAATATTGTCTTTCGTAATAATTTTTAACTTTAACGGAATCTGACCGTTTGTTCCAATATGTCGGATCACCATTGCCTCGGTTTAAATCCAAAAAATTTTTCCTGCTTAATTTAGTAATTATTCCGATACTTGTCACCACAATAAAAAACAAAATTGTTAAAATTATTTTTGTCATTAACCAGCCCAATATTGTCGCGATTAGCATCCATACACTATAAATTTTTCTCAATATTTTTTTTGATAGAAAATGAAATAGCACAAGCATAAATCCGGTAGTTGCACAGATGATAACCGCAAACAACTGTTCATAATACAGCAACAATGCGGCGGCAATAATTAGTAATCCACCGATTGTGAATGCGAATTTTTTTAGTGCTATATCAGATTTATCTAAGTTTTTTAATTCTTCTTTTATCAATCTAATCCAAATGGTTTTTCGTTGAACAATAATTTATTTTTTTCTGGCTGAAGTTTTTTATCAATCAAATAATTTCCGAGCAGCAGAAAATCGATGTTGGTGCGCATGAAACAATTATAAGCATCTTCAGGTGTGCAAACAATCGGTTCGCCGCGCACATTGAATGAAGTATTTATCAGTACAGGGCAACCTGTCAATTCTTCAAAACTTTTTAAGAGAAGATAATATCGCTCATTAGTTTCGCGGTGAACAGTTTGAATGCGCGCCGAGTAATCAACATGTGTAATTGCAGGAACTTCGGAGCGAACAATATTCAATTTTTCAATTCCCCAAAGTTTTTCTTTTCCTTCCTGAATATTTTTTCTTTTCGATTTAACAACATCCGCAACCAAAAGCATATACGGAGAATCTTCCTCAAGTTCAAAATAATCATTAACACGCTCGGCTAAAATGCTTGGCGCAAACGGTCTGAAACCTTCCCTGAATTTTATTTTGATATTCAACTTTGCTTGCATTTCGGGATTTCTTGCATCAGCTAAAATTGAGCGATTCCCCAACGCGCGCGGACCGAATTCCATCTTCCCCTGAAACCACCCGACAACATTTCCCTCGGCAATTATTTTTGCGGTAACGTTGAAAATTTCTGCGTCATCCAAAAAGGAAAACGGAATTTCTTTTTCTTCCAAAAATTTTTTGATTTCATCATTCGAAAAATCCGGACCAAGAAACGCACCTTTCATCGAATCACTTTTTTGAACTTTTCGTTCATTGCCAAGATATTCATGCCAGACAGCCAGAGCCGCGCCAATTGCGCCTCCGGCATCGCCCGAGGCGGGTTGAATCCATATTTTATCGAAGATTTTTTCACGCAATACTTTTCCATTCGCCACACAATTGAGCGCAACGCCGCCGGCAAGACAAAGATTTTTTTCATCCGTTTCTGCGCGAACGTGCCGCGCCATTTTCAAAACTATCATTTCTGTTACATCTTGAATTGATCGTGCGAGATCCATTTCTTTTTGTGTCAGCAACGATTCCGGTTTTCGCGGTTCACCTCCAAACAATGAATTAAATTTTTCATTCGTCATTCTCAAACCGGAACAATAATCAAAATATTTCATGTTCATTTTAAATGAACCGTCTTCTTTTACATCAATCAATTCATTCAAAATAATATCGACATATTTCGGTTCGCCGTATGGAGCGAGTCCCATTACTTTATATTCGCCGGAATTCACTTTGAATCCTGTGTAATATGTAAATGCAGAATAAAGCAATCCGAGCGAATGAGGAAATTTTATTTCAGAAAGTATTTCTGTTTTGCTATTTATTCCGAAGCCGAAACTCGTTGTAGTCCACTCCCCTACACCGTCCATTGTGAGTATTGCCGCGCTCTCGAACGGGGAAGGAAAAAAAGCGGAAGCCGCGTGCGACTCATGATGTTCTGGAAAAAGAATTTCTCCTTCGTAATTTAATTTTTTCGCAATGATATCTTTTATCCAAAGTTTTTCTTTTATCCACACGGGCATTGCGGTGATGAAAGATTTTAGACCGACCGGCGAAAATTGTAAATAGGTTTCGATCAATCTTTCAAACTTGAGGAATGGTTTGTCGTAGAATGAAACGTAAGAAAGTTCTTTACTTGTAATTCCATTTGACTTCAAGCAATAATCAATAGCATGAATTGGAAAATTTTGATCATGTTTGAAACGTGTGAATCTCTCCTCCTGCGCGGCAGATATTATTTCACCATCTTTAATTAAACATGCGGCGCTGTCATGATAAAAAGCAGAGATGCCGAGTATGTACATCAGGGAATTTTATTTTTGTTACGAAAATAAATTTCAACCCACGAATCGAAAGGAGCAACAATCGGCACGGCTGTCATCTGTCCGCCGAATCCGAGATGCCGTATAACAAGCGAATTAACTTCCGTCGTTTGAACTGAATTGAAAGCATCGCCAAAAATTTCTATTCCATATTTTTCTGCGAGTGTTGCAGTTTGCATATTCATCAATCCATGAATTTTTTCTGTCATTAATATTTGCCTTAATTCTTCGCGCACAGCTTCAAAAGATTTTGTTTCCGTTACGATTGGTTCTTTCTTTCCAATTAGTTTTATAATTGAATATCCTTCGCTTAATTCAATCGGTCCATAAACTTCATTCAATTCGAGAGTCGCGGCAATTCTACCAATCTCTCCGAACTGCGTAACGGGAAAGAAGCCATACTCGCCGCTATTTATTTTTGTCCATTCTCGTTGACTATAAATATTCGCTAAAGATTTAAAATCTTCGGAGGCATTGATTTTATTGAGGATGACTGCAATCGTATCAATATTGTCATTCAATATTTCAATTATGTTCACAAGCGGAGGTGAAGAGATTTGTTTATGTCTGCGATTATAAAATTCTTTTAATTCGCTTTCCGAAATTTTAATGCTATCCGTGAACTCATTCTTTGCAAGTTGAAAAAGATAATTATCGCGCCACATTTTCAAATCAGTTTTAACCTCGATCATGTTTTGATAACCTCTTCGCTTCGCTTCGTTGGAGAGTAATTCACTTTCGATGAATGTTCTCATTCTCCGGTTCAGTTCTTGAAAAACATACTCAATATCCGTCTCGAATATTTTAATTCCGTCAAACGCCAATCTAAAAAATATTTTTTGTAAAGAATATTCTTCACCTTCGATGCTCATTACATTTGAACTTTGTTCCGCGAATGACAATTTGCCGAGTACGTTATTTACGTCATAAGCATCAACGGTTATTTGCTCACCATCTTTCAATTTCTGAAAATATTTTTTTTCTGCCAGAACATCAGAAAGAGTTGAAGCGAGTAGTTTAAGAAGTTTTGCATCAACATCAATATTTTTTGATTGAAAAAATTCAGAATAAAATTTTTGGTAAAGATAATTTTCTTTTCGTGCAGTAAAGATTTTCTTTGCGGAATTAATTGCATCTTCATCATTCGCACGCAGGCTTTCTTCAATCCAATTTTCCATTTTGAAAATATACCAACCGTCGGGAGTCAATATTGGCGCGGTAAATTCTCCTTTTCTCTTTTTGAATAATGAGTCTTCGATTCCGCTCTCCATCTGTCCGTACACAATTTCGATTGCATTTGGTTGTTCTTCAAATTCTCCACGAGTTACAAGCAGCGAATCAAAATTTTCGCCGACAACTAATCTTCTGTGCAATTCTTTTATTTCACTCTCTTCAAAACTAAAGAGAAATTTTACATACAATTTTTTCTTAAAACGATTTAGCGCTTCTTTCATTTCCAAATCAGTGAAATGAATTTTTTCAGCAATTTCTTTCTGCCAAAGCATATCGCGAAGAAGCATATTCTCGATTGATTCCATCGCAATTTGAAATGCACTGCTCGTATCCAGATATTTGTTCACAGCTTCAGCCGCCCAAAGTTTTTCTGCGATTAAACTGTAAAGAAATTTTAGTTTCTGTCCCGCCGCCTGATCTTTTTTATGCTTGCCGGGTTGTGGCGTGAATTCATATCGCTCGAGCAGTTCTCCTTTGGTGATTGTGAACGCGCCGGCTTGTGCAACCGGCGTGGGATCAGCGTCATCCTGCGCAATTAAAAGTTCGGCTTGGAAAATATAGAATGAGAAAAGTAGTAAAAGTAATTTCATATTTTTTTCAGGTGCAAAGATAAGTTTGTTTAATGAAAAGAACCGCTCGTAAATTTGTAAAAACACCTTATTTTATTTTTGAACTATTAAAGATCGATGTCGAAAGAAACAATAAAATATCCGCTCTGGTTTTATGCGATCGCGCTGTCAATTCCGTTACTCATAATTTCTCTTTTAGAATTTTCATTACGCCAATTTGACTACGGAAAAGATTACAAAGTATTCACCGAACTCTCGGAAAGTTATCCCGGATATTTGTTTTTAAATCCGGAAATCACATCGAAATATTTTTTGAATATTGAAACTCCTCCTTCCGTTATTGCAGATGGTTTCAAAAAAGAAAAAAGTAAAAATTGTTTTCGTGTTTTTGTTTTAGGGGGAAGCAGTACTGCCGGTTGGCCCTACGTTCCCAACGCAAGTTTTTCTCGCTACATTAAACGAAGATTGCAAATTGAATTCCCCTCAACTGAAATTGAAGTTATTAATCTCGGAATGTCGGCAGTGAATAGTATTACGATACTCGATTTGATAGATGATGTACTCGAGCAAAGTCCCGATTTAATCTGTATTTATGCGGGTCACAACGAATACTACGGTGTGTACGGTGCGGCATCCACACAGTCTTTTGGCAGTTCAATATTTCTAAAAAATTTGATAATTCGGTTGCAAGATTTCCGCGCGGTGCAATTGATTCAAAATGTAATTACAGCCGCAACAAAATTATTTTCATCGGAAGAGAAGAAAAATCAAAACGAAACTTTGATGACGAGAATGATTGGCGAAAATCTAATTCCATTTGGTTCTTCACTTTATAAAGATGGGATTGAGCAGTTCGAAACAAATTTTTCTTTAATTCTGAAAAAGATTTCTGAAAAAAATATTCCCACACTTATCGGAACATTAGCATCCAATTTGAAAGATTTGAAACCATTCAAATCAGTTGAGTATGAAAAATTATCCACAGCCGACTATCTATTTTCCGAAGGAGAAAAATATTATCAGCAGGGCGATTTCAAACGCGCGAAGGAGATGTTCACTCACGCAAAAGATTATGATGCAATTCGTTTCCGTGCGCCATCCGAGATTAATGAAAAAATAATTTCGCTCGCATCGAAATATTCCGTTGAGGTTGTGAATATTGACTCCGCGATTAATGTGCAAAGCGAGAATGGAATCGTCGGAAATAATTTGATGGTCGATCATCTTCATTTAACCACACTTGGTTATCAATTAATCGGAAGAGAATTTTTCCGTACGATGCAGAAAAAAAATTATTTGCCGCAGAAAAAAAATATTAATGCCGAAGAAAAAACTTTGGATAGTCTTTCTTTTGCAAGTTTAGTTTTCACTCCGCTTGATTCAACGATTGCCGATTTGCGAATTAGAATTTTAAAGGGAGGATTTCCCTTCGTTCCAAAAGGTGAACCGAACAAATTAATAAATGAATACAAACCGAAATATTTTATCGATACGCTCGCAATGTTTGTGATTGACAGAATTATATCCTGGGAAAAAGCTCACTACGATGCGGCGTCGTATTATCTTTCGATGAATAATTTTCAATCTGCAATGAGAGAATTCGATGCACTAATTGCCGATCGCCCGATGAATACTGCTCCGTATCAACAAGCCGCAACTGTTCTAATTGATTTGAAATTGTACAACGAAGCGAAAAAATATCTTGAACAGCTAAATAATTTATCGCCGGGATTTTTCGCTCATAAATGGCTGGGTGCGATAGCACTCAATAATAATCAACTCGAAACTGCACTCCTTCATTTGGAAGCCGCAACCAGTTATTCGCAAACAGACCCGCAAGTTTATTACAATCTCGCGGGCGCGTATTACAAAGCGAGTCAAATCGATAAATCATTCAATGCGATAAAAAAATGTTTGCAGTTGAATCCGCAAAATCAGATTGCACAAAATTTTTATAATCAACTTCGCGCCGTGTTCGGAGAGAGATAAAAATTACTTCTGCTTTATCCATTCATTCCAAACTTCCGGTTTGTAGCCGAGAGTTGAAACCATTCCATTTCGCACGATAGGAGTTTTAACTAATTCATAATCTTCCAACAGCTTTTGTTCAACATCAAAAACCATAAACTGCAATCCCTTCTGTTGATATTGTTTACTCTCTTTGTCAATTAATTCGTCAAGTGGAATTGTGCGAGTAATATTCTCGATCTCTCCTTTGCTGATATTTTTTTCTTTTAAGTCTTTAAAGTGGAAAGGAATTCTTCTCTCTTTAAAAAATCTTTCTGCTTTTTGAGTTTCTCTGCATTTTTTAGTTCCGATAATTTGGATATTCATAACAATAACTTCCTTTTAAGTTTTAGAAGAAAAGAACTATTTTTTGAACACAAATAAAATAATTTTATCCCTTACAAAAAAAAGGAGTTCAATATGCCAGTAAGAATAGCAAAGGCACAATGGAACGGCGATTTGCAAACAGGCAACGGTGTTCTCGATTCACAAACAGGCGCAGTTAAAGGGCAATATTCATTTTCATCACGATTCGAAGAAGGGATCGGCACAAACCCGGAAGAGTTGCTCGCGGCGGCACACGCCGGTTGCTTCTCGATGGCTCTCTCTGCAGGCTTAGCGAAAAATGGTTTCAAACCTGTTTCTGTTGCGACTGAAGACAAAGTGCATATTGTCAAAGGCGATGCCGGCTTCAGTATTACAAAAATTGAAGTTCACTGCAATGCTAAGGTTGAAAATATTACAGATGAAGAGTTTCAAAAAATTGCAGCTGCAACTAAAGAAGGCTGCCCTGTTTCCCGCGCATTAACGGGTACAACTTTTGAACTTTATGCAACATTAGTTTAACATTTATTGATGAACTCCTATTCTATTGAATCGGAGTTTCTCTTTTTCAATTAATTATTTTCAGAATGAACCTTCTTAACACTACACTCGGCATTTATACTGATATGTATGAATTGACGATGCTCGAAACATATTTCCACACGAACAAAACAGAAATTCATTCTGCGTTCGATTATTCGTTTAGGAAAATTCCTTTCAATGGCGGATATGTAATATTCTCGGGGCTTTCCGAATTGCTTGATGCAATTGTCGATATAAAATTTTCTTCATCCGATATTGATTTTCTTCACTCGAAAAATATGTCGGATGATTTTCTCGAATACCTGAAAACTTTTTCGTTCAACGGAAAAATTAATTCTGTTGAAGAAGGAACAATCGTGTTTCCGAATGAGCATGTGTTAAATGTTGAGGGAAAGCTTTCCGAGGTTCAATTGCTTGAAACAATGTTGCTGAATATTTTGAACTTCAATTCATTGATCTCTACAAAAGCGACGCGGATGCGCTCCATTATTGGCGATCGTATGCTTGTCGATTTTGGATTGCGGCGCGCTCAAGGATTCGGAGGAGTGCAGGCAAGTAAAGCCGCAATCATTGGCGGATTTAATTCTACTTCAAATGTTTATGCGGGAAAATATTTTGACCTACAAATTTCGGGAACGATGGCGCACTCACTCATTCAATCTTTTGATGATGAGTTAACTGCGTTCAGAAAATTTGCGGAGATTCATCCGAACAATTGTATTTTTTTGGTGGACACATACAACACGCTGAAGTCAGGAATTCCGAATGCAATTATCGTTGGCAAAGAACTTGAAGAGCGCGGTTATAAATTGAAAGGTATCCGTTTGGATAGCGGCGACCTTGCGTATCTTTCGAGTCAAGCAAGAAAGATGCTCGATGATGCCGGTTTAAATTATGTGAAGATTGTTGTCTCAAATCAACTTGATGAGATAATTATTAAAAGTCTGCTTGAGCAAAAAGCACCGATAGATATTTTCGGAGTAGGAACGAGTTTGAGTACCGGTTATCCCGATGGCGCACTCGATGGAGTTTATAAAATGTGTGTCAGCGATGATAAGCCGACTATTAAGTTGTCCGAGAATATTCAGAAAATGAATCTACCGGGAATAAAGAAATTAATTCGCTACACCGATTCCGACGGCTATTATCAAGCCGATGGAATACTTTTACAAGATGAAGAAAATGTCTCTGTCATTTTTCATCCTTTAAATCCAGAAAAATTTTTAAGTGTGCATGAATTTAATTCAGTTCAATTAACTCAAACAGTTTTTGAAAACGGCAAAAAATTGATTTCCGATTTCAACGCAAATGAATTGCGCGAAAAAGTAATTCACAATCTCCATCATCTCCCCGTTGAATATAAGCGATTTGAATTCCCACATATTTATAAAGTCGGTTTAAGTGAAAAACTGATGACATTGAGAGATGAATTGAGAATTAAAAATCATCATAAATAAAATTATGAACGCGCTCATAATTGTAGATATACAAAATGATTTTGTCCCCGGCGGAAATCTTGCTGTGAATAAAGGCGATGAAATAATTCCGCTCGTTAACGAACTTCAATACTGTGACAAGTTTGATTTGATTGTTGCAACTCAAGATTGGCATCCGAAAGAACACAAAAGTTTTGCGGCAAACCATTCTGGTAAAAATATTTTTGAACAAATAAATTTAAATGGACTCGAGCAAACACTTTGGCCCATTCATTGTGTGCAATCTACTTTCGGTGCTGAATTTGTTTCTTCGCTCGATATGAAAAAAGTTGAAGCAATTTTTAGAAAAGGAATGGATGCGGAGATTGATTCATACAGCGGTTTCTTTGATAACGGTAAAAGAAAAAGTACAGGACTCGATAGTTATCTTAAAGGGAATAATGTTACAGAAGTTTTTGTCGTTGGTTTAGCAGGAGATTTTTGCGTCTATTTCACCGCAAATGATGCGCTTGAATTGGGCTTCAACACAAGCATCATTACAACTTGCACGCGCTCAATTGATGAAAAAATTTTTTTAGAAAAGATGGAAAAGTTTAAGGAAAAGGGAGGGTGGGTTTTAAGTTTTTGAAACAAAATTATTGCGATTATATTGTTGCAAATACGCCCACGCTTCATCTTCTTCGAGTCTATTCCAATCTTTTGCTAATATCTTTCGCACATGATTGCAGAAAAATTCAGATCGTCCTCAACGAAAGTAACTATTGCTTTTGTTGGTTTTTCAAAATCTATTTTTTGCAAAAACTTTATTTTAGCACCTTTGTGTGTTGCAACAATTTTTTCATTTCAATTACTTTTGTTCTGCTCCATCAATGGATGTGTAAATTAGCGATGCTAGTTAAACTGCTTTTTGTTGGTTATGTACAACTTTAATTTCTATACGATAGTTCAATACTTCCAAATATTTCTTTATCGTAACAAGTGATGGCGAATGTTTCCCGCTAATCAAAGCTGACTCCAATCTTGTGATGGCGGGAGATTTTGTTCCCATCTTTTCAGCTATTTGGGCTTGGCTTAGCCCAGCCTTATTTCTTGCGCGAAGCATTTCCTTTAATAAAGTGAACTCAGGTTCGAGTCTTTCATATTCTTCGCGAACAGATGATTTCTTAAGTGCTTTATTTTTGAGTGTCTTATGTGTCATTTTGTCAAAACCTCTTTCATTCTTTTTTTTGCTGTTTGTAATTCATTCTTAGGAGTTTTATTTGATTTCTTGATGATTAGATGCAACATAATAATTCTTTTCCCGGCCTTCGTACAGAAAAATACACGTGATATTCCTTCTTTACCTTTAATTCTAAGTTCTATTAAACCCTCTTCTATAAATCTGGTATGGGGCATCCCTAAGTTAGATCCAAACTCAATTAATAAATCAGTCAATCTTAGATATCGGGCTAAAAGTCCATGAGGTAGGGAAAGGATTTCATTCTCCAAATCATCATTGTAATATTCAATCTTCCAACTCATAGTTCAAATATAACATATATGTTACTGTCTGACAATGCATAATTTTCTGAAATTTGGAAAGAAGTTGTCCACCTGATTCTATGTTTCAATTTTAATTTAGTATTAATTTTTATGGTTTGGAATTTCATTTTCTCAATTCTTCTACATACTAATCAACTCCACAAGTTTCTCATAATCTTCTTTCCTGTTCATGTTCATGAAAGAATTTATTTTGTACGAAGAATATTCTTTTTCAATCTCGATAATCTTTCCGTTTACTTTTTTTACGAGTGATAGCACTTCGCATTTTCTTTTCTTCTGATCATTGTCGCGGATTAATTCATAGTGCGATTCGTCGAATATTTCTTCAATCATCGGAAATACTTTTTTTGAATAGACTCCGCATAGTTGCTGGATGAAGCCATCCGCGCGTGTGATTGTAATTAATTCTTCAGAAGGATATTCAACGATAAATTGAATTATGCCGGAATCGACAAGCGGCATATCGCATGAGATTATAAAATTTTTTTCTGTTGTAGAGTTCACCAAACCCGCATGAATACCACTTAAAGGACCTCTCCCCTTAACAATATCTTCAAATAGCGGAATGTGCAAAAAACTATATTCGCCGGGAGTGTTTGTAATTAAAATTACTTCACGAAAAATCTTTTTCATCAACGCAACTGTCCGCTCGATAATTGTTTCGTTATTTATTTTCATGAAAGATTTATTTTCACCCATTCGTCTGCTTTTTCCGCCGGAGAGAATTATTCCCGTTATATCATTATACATTCAACTACATCTCCGTTTTTCGGATTCATAACATCTTCGGGAATTTCAATCAAACAATTTGATTTACTCATCTCCACAAAATTTCCCGAAGACTGCGATGAGTGTGCAGTAACTTGCCACTCACCGTTTTGATAAACTAAATTTCCGCGCGAAAAATGACGCTTGTTATCTGTCTTTTTCAAATCATTCTGCAACACGGCGAAATATTTTTTGCATTCCTCTTGCCGAAATATTTTTTCGATTGCCGGTTTAACAAAGATTTGAAAATTCACGAGACACGAGACCGGATTACCGGGAAGACCGAAAACCAAAATTCTTTTTTCATTATTTTTATAAGCACCGAACACAATTGGTTTGCCTGGTTTGATGTTCGCTTTCCAAAATTTTATTTTAACATTTAATTCTTTAAATACTTCGAGTAGAAAATCATACCTGCCGACGGAAACTCCGCCGGTGGTAATGAGAATATCGCATTCACCCGTCAAAATATTTTTAATCAACGATTTTATTTTTTCTCTATCGTCATTCACAAATCCGAGCATCGATGGAGATTGATGCATCTTCGCGACAGCCGCATAAATAGCATATGGATTCGATGCTCGCAATTTATCTTCAACCGGTTTTTGATCTATCGGGATTAATTCATCACCTGTAGCCAGAATTGAAATTTTCATTTTCCTAAATATTTTTACTTCTTCTTTACCGCATGAGGCAAGTGCCGCAACAATTTGAGGAGTAATCTTAGAATATTTTTTCACAACCAATTCTCCCATCTTTAAATCGCTGCCGCACAAACGAACGTTCATCCCTCTTTTTATTTTCGCTTCAGGTTTTAATGCGATGTAATCCTCAATAATATCAATCTCTTCCAATGGAACAACCGAGTCGGCACTCGATGGTAATTTGCTACCCGTAGTAATCAATACAGTTTCATCATCAGCAAGTTTATAGTCTTTAAAATTACCGGCAGAAACTTCGCCGACTAATTTCCATTTATTTTTTTCGGAAAAGCGGAATGCATAACCATCCATTGCGCTGTTAGTAAAGGGAGGAAGATTGATATCGGAGAAGACATCTTCGGCGATGATTCTGTGTAGCGAGTGAAGAATATTAATTTTTTCGAAAGCACTTTCAATGTGCGATGCTTCTTCGCAAACGATGCGAAGTGCTTCATTATAATTGAGCATAAAATTAGTGGATTATTTCAACGATGTCATCAACGGTAATTGAGCCGCTTTTAAGTACGCGCGCAAAAATTCCTTCGCGAGGCATAACGCAATCGCCGACTTTAACAAATATCGCACACTTGTCATGACACTCTTTTCCGATCTGTGTGATTTCAAGTTCTGCGTCTTTTCCAATTCTAATTTTTGTTCCGATTTCAAGCAACGGAAGATTGAGAAATTCTGTTGTCAAATTTTCTGCGAATGCGCCGGGACGCAGATTTGGCAACCCTTTCGCACGCATCTTCTCAATGCTTTCGAGTGCAAGAAAACTTACTTGCCGATGCCAATTACCTGCATGAATATCTCCATCAATTCCGTGGTTCGCAATCAACTCGGCTTTTTCTATGTTGGTTTTTGGAATTCCTTTTCGTTTGCTAATTGAGATTGCTGTAATCCTTCCGCAAGAATTTTTTTGAATTGGATTTTCTTCCATAACTATTTTTTCAAATTGTGTGTTCATATTTTTCCTTTCCTAAAGTTAAATTCCAATAAGACACTAAGATTCATTTTTATATTCTCCACTCTTCCCGCCTGTTTTTGAAAGTAATTTAATTTCTCTTATTGTTATTCCTTTGTCAATCGCTTTGCACATATCGTAAATCGTTAGAGCCGCAACTGAAGCCGCTGTCAACGCTTCCATTTCAATTCCGGTTTGACTTTCTGTTTTGCAGAAAGATTTTATTTCAATCGTATTTGTTTTTTGGTCGAGACGAAAATCAATATCAATTTTTGAAATAAAAATGTTGTGGCAAAGCGGAATTAAATCCGAAGTTTTCTTCGCGGCTTGTATCCCCGCTATTCTCGCGGTTGAGAGGACATCTCCCTTTCCGATTTGATTTTGTTTTATCTTCGAAAATATTTCTTCTGTAACAATTACTTTTGCTATTGCCTCAGCAGTGCGAAGAGTAATTTTCTTTTCGGAAACATCAACCATTTTTGCTTCGCCGTTTTTGTCTATATGGGAAAATTCATTCAACTCATCCGCCGATTGCAAGCATATTATTCTTTTCAAGTTTCAGCAACTCGTTAACTTCGGGATGTTGAAAGTTTTTTCTGTCCAAAGATTTATTAATGAAGCGAACAACTTCGTCATCGGTAACAGAGTCATCGCGTAAAAGTTTTCGCAAATCGAGTTCTTCATTCACCGGTGTGAAGAGACACAATTTTAATTTGCCGGAGGAAGTTATGCGTAATCGATTACAACTTCCGCAAAAATGATTTGAAATTGAGCTAATGAAACTCACTGTTGCTTTGTGGTTCACAATCTTAAAATCTTTTGCAACTCTCTGAACATTGTGATGAATTTCTTTAAGTTCATACTTTGCGGCAATTCTATCTTTAATTTCGTTATAACTTATAAAGGAATTTTCACTCCATCTGTTATCGCTGAAAGGCATGAACTCAATGAAGCGAATATTCAAATTGCGATCCTTCGCAAAGCTAATAAAATCAAGCACTTCATTATCATTAATTCCCTTCATCACAACTATATTTATTTTCACGGGAGAAAAGCCGAGCGATTCGGCGAGATCAATTGAGCGAAGAACAGAATTAAGACAATCTTTGCCCGTAATTTTTATAAAACGATCTCTTTGAAGCGAATCGAGTGAGATGTTGATTTTATCGAGACCATAAAATTTAAGTTGTTCAATTTTATCTTCGAGTAAAGTTCCGTTTGTAGTGATGCAAAGTTGAAACTGATTTTCTTTTTTAAACTGAAGAAGCGATTCAAAAAAAGTTAAAATATCTTTTCGTGCAAGAGGTTCACCGCCGGTTAAACGAATTTTTTTTGTTCCGAGCCGACTAACAAATATTTTTATCAATCGTGTGAGTTCATCATAGGTTAGAATTTGATTGTGATAAAGTTTTTCAAGTTCTCCATCGGGATAACAATAAAGACATTTCAAGTTACACTTATCGGTGAGTGAAATTCTCAGATAATCGTGGATGCGTTCGAATCTATCAACTAATTGTATCATGATTTACAATATTATTAATGCCGCCACCGCAGAGATAATCACAACGTATGCGGGATGAAGATTAAAAAAATAAATTAATGCCGCACCGAGTAGAAGAAATGCGAGGGATTTGAAGTCCAACGAATTTTTCAGGGCGTATTGATACATAATTGCGGCAATCATTCCGATAATCGCAAACTTCACTCCGGTAAATGCTTTTTGCACCATGACATTTTTTTCAAAATAAGAATAAAAATAAAATGCAATCATTATCAAAGCGGCAGGTGCGATTATGTTTCCTAAGTTTGCAGCAATCGCACCGAAGACACCTGCAACTTTGTAGCCGGTGTAAGTTGCAAATTTAATAGAGATAGCACCCGGGAAAATTTCTACCATTCCAAGCACCCGAATAAATTCATCGTGATTCAACCATGAATTATTTTTTACGATCTCTCTTTCAATCAATGGAATTAAAGAGTATGCACCTCCGAATGAAAAAGAACCGACTTTCAGAAATGATAGAAATAGTTCAATTAAATTTTGCAACATTATTCACCTCCGACAATGTCGTCAATCCAACTTAATGCCGCCATCATTGAAGGAAGACCGATTGTTGGCAAAGATAATAGTGCAACGTGTCGCATTTCTTCTTTGGTGCAACCGGTTTTGAGGGCTTTACGTGCGTGTGAGTGCACCGCACCTTCGAGTCGTGCGCCTGTGGAGATTGCAAGTTTAATTAGCGCACGGGTTTTGTCGTCAAGCGGTCCTGCAGCATGAACTGCATCGCCAAGTTTTTCATAAGCGTTTCCTACATCAGAAAAATCACTCATGAATTTTTTATAACGTTTTGGTATTTGGCTCATAATTTTTTTCCAAATTTATTTTATTAATTTTTTAATTCTCTTTACCAATATTTCATCCCTACGGGATTTAGCTCAATTAATTCATCAATTACATTTTCCCGTAGGGAAAACATATTGGTAATAACTGCTGACTACAGCATTAATAAATCCCGTAGGGATGAAATGTTCACGTTTCGATATTCATGTCATCCCTAAAGGGATTCAATTGTTAATTGGGTAATTTCTGTTTACCAATATTTCATCCCTAAAGGGATTTTTCTCAATCAATTCCTCAACTTCTTTTTTCCGCTTGGGAAAATAGATTGGGAACAATTTTATACGCGAACGTTTGCAAATCCCGTAGGGATGATATAGCAATCATCTTCAGATTTCATCCCCTCTTTTCATATTCATCCATTCGGATTTTCAATTCAGAAAACTCTGTTGATGAAAGATTTTTCTGCGCAAAAGGAAACACGATTTTGTCTTCACGGAAAATGTGAAGCCGCAGCATCTCTGCTAACATTTTTCCCTGCTCGAGGGCGAAATCCAGCACGACTAATCGCGAAGATTGATCCGGCAATCTTCCTGCTAAACCGAGAAGAGTAAATGTAATCGCCGCGAGCTGCATAAACTTTACATGATCGTCTTCAAGCATATCAACGGCAGTTTTCTGAACGCTGCCCTGGCTATGCTCACCGGTTTCAAAATATTTTTCATGCAAAAGCGGAAAAAGAATTTTTTCTTCTTTAATGTTGTGCTTTGTAATATTACTATCAACAAACTCAAAAAATTCTGAAAGCGCATTGCTAACTTCTTTATGTGCGCCGAAACCTTCTTCACGAATTCTATCTAATGCAATTTCAAAAGCATCAACTTTTTTTAGACAGTTGTTGTGTTCGTCAATAAATTTCTGAAGAACTTCGTTCATCTCTTCATATTGCATTTCTTCAAGAGCCGGAGGCGCATACGCACCCGGCGGGTTCATCGGCGAGAGTTCTTCTTCGCTTTCTTTATCAACGAATCTTTTTATCGAATCGCTTAGAGATATTTTTCTTGTTGCGTCATCCATTAATTTGTTCCCAGCATTTCCGCTTCAAGTTCTATCGCACGCGGAAAAAGAATATTATTTTCAAGATGAATATGCTGATGAAGATCATTTTCAAACTCATCGAGTTTTTTGAATGTAACAGTATAAGTATTACAAGCATCAACCGGCAGAGTATAATTATTAGTAACCTCTCTCATCTCCTTTAATAATGCGCCGACGGTCTCATGTTCCATTTCCATCATGTTAATCGGATTGCGCACAGTTCCGAATGGCGATGGTGTTGCTTCATCTTTTTTCTTGAAGGACGAATAAAGTTCGATAATGTAAGGAAAGAGAATTCTTTCTTCTTTCATCATGTGGTTGCTGAGTTCTTGTGCAACCGCTCCATAGTTTTCTGCAACTTGAAGAAGTTCGGGATGATTTTGTCCATGCACGCGCGCAATTTTTTGCGTGAACTCATAAAGCAACTGAAGGTTGTCTTTTACATATTTATGATGCACGTTAATTATGTAGTTCACGAGAAAATCGGGTTCCCAATCTTTGAAGTTTTGCGCATTGTTTCCGTTCACACGGCTCAGTGTAGCTTCGAGTGAAGAGACTAACTCTGTTTTGTTCACGTTATGATTTGTGCAAGCTTCGTCAACTGAAATTTTTCCGCCGCAGCAAAAATCTATGCCGAATTTTTTGAAGACTTCGGCGGTTCTGAAATCGTCCTTTACAATTTCACCGATTGTTTTATTTGAATTAAGTATGTTATTCATTTTTAGTTTCCTATTTGTTTGTAAAAAATTAATTACCCGGCGAACTCTGAGTTGCTACTTTTGCAATGAAAGCACAAAGGCAGGAGGAATCGCTAAGTTATATTTAAACTTATAACCAATGATTATAAGTTTGTGAATTGTTAGTTAACCGCTTTTTTGCGTGCGAGGTTGTTATCGATTGATAATCCTCCACCGCCGAAGAGGAAGAAGATCGTCAATAATACAAGCACTAAAACCGAAAGTTCAAATGATTGTTCAACAACTACCAAGCCCTGTTGTAGATGCACAAAAAATACTGCGCCGAACAAAACAGGAATTTGCAGAAGCGCGGCAATTCGCGTTGCAAATCCTACCGCGAGTAAAGCGCCGCCGAGTATGTGCAATATGATCACATAAGAGAAAGACCAATAGAATTGGCTCGCTCCTTCAAGTTGTGTGAGCGAATCGGGATTGATAAATAACATTATTCCTCTGATGAGGAGTGCAATTCCCAAAAATATTCTGATGAATGGGTAAGCTAAATCGGAGTGGCGATTTAACTTCATTTGAATTTGTTCGAACGGTTTCATAATAACCTCAATTAAATAGATGATAAAAAAATCAAAAAAAAACCTGCGCAAAGGCAGGTCAAAAAAAGAAATAGAATTTCTCTTTCAACTCTCCTTTGCAAAGGTTCACAAATACGTGAACGGCAGGTAAATTCGTTTCCAAATTTACCCTAACGGCGAAAATATCATAGCATCGACGCTTTAGATATTTCCACTCGGAGAAAAAATTTATTAAACATTAAAGAGTTCGCCTTAAAAAGGTAATAATCTAAAATTGGAAAGAATTATAAACCGTTGAAACGGTTCGCACTTCTTTAATTTGTTATTCACCAACGGCTTAAGCCGTTGGTTAAAGGAAATACTTACTGAATAGTAAAACGGTTTCAACCGTTTCTTACCTTATAATAGTTGACTCATTAAAGTAAAAGAACATTAGTTGTAATTAACTTTTGAAATTTACAAATCAATTGTTAATTTGTCATACAAAATGAACAAGAACAATAGAAATAATCTTCCAAAAAATTCGCAGTTCGGCACGGGGGTGAAAGAAATCGCACGGACATTACATCCTGCGTATTTTGCGATGGTGATGTCCACAGGCATCGTTTCAATCTCCTGTTATTTATTGGAAATGGAATCCATTGCACATCTACTTTTCTGGTTGAATTGCTGGTTCTACCTCTCCCTTTGGTTTTTTACTTTTTTAAGAATTTATCTCTGCGGCAAAATTTTCTTCAGAGATATGATCGATCATCAAAAAGGTCCCGCATTTTTTACAACTGTTGCCGCGTCATGTATTCTCGGCAGTCAATTCATAATCATCTATAAAAATTATGATGTCGCATTTGTACTTTGGTCAATTGGTCTATTCCTTTGGGTTGTATTAAACTATACAATCTTTACAGGATTTACAGTTAAAGAAGATAAACCGACCTTGAACGAAGGTATAACCGGCGCATGGCTGATTGCAGTTGTTGCAACTCAGGCAATTGCAGTGTTAAGCGCACTGCTCGCCGCAGATTTACAACAACCGGAAAAATTGCAAATGAATTTCCTCGCGCTTTGCATGTGGCTTTGGGGAGGAATGCTTTACATCTGGATGATATCTTTAATCTTTTACCGCTATACTTTTTTCAGATTTTCGCCGGGAGATCTTTCACCACCATATTGGATTAACATGGGCGCAATGGCGATTTCAACACTCGCGGGTTCGTTACTCATATCAGAAATTCACGCACCGTTTCTCGAGTCGATGGTTCCTTTCTTGAAAGGATTTACAATCTTCTTTTGGGTTACAGGCACATGGTGGATTCCGATGCTTTTTATACTTGCAATTTGGAGACATCTCTACAAGAAATTTAAACTGCGATATGACCCGTTGTATTGGGGCGCAGTCTTCCCGCTCGGAATGTACACTGCATCAACATTTAGAATGGCGGATGCACTTGATATGCACTTCCTCGATGGAGTTCCAAAATATTTTATCTACATAGCTTTAACCGCGTGGACTGCGGCATTCATCGGCTTTCTGAAAACAGTTTTGATACAATTCAATTTGCTTAAACCAAAACCGGCAAACGATTAATCTTCGCTTCATTTAATTAAGCGAACGGCAATTCAACAATAATTCAAAGAACTAAAATTAGTCCGTAGTTTCAAATTTAGTTTGAAGTTCGGGATTTCTTCTGTTGAGCATTCTTGTAACAACGAGATGGAACCAAACGAGGCATCCGATTGAAAGCACGTGCATCATCACCCAGCTTGAAGTCCAAACTCCTGAAAAACTTAAAAGATATCCGAAGAAAATCGGGCAGAAGAATCCGCCAAGACCACCGAGCACGCCAACCATTCCACCAACAACTCCAACTTCATTCGGAAAATATTCAGGAATAAATTTATAAACTGCGCCCATTCCTATTCCCCACGCTAAACCGATTAACATAACCAACGCTGTAAAAATCCAAACGTTCGCCTGGAAAAAAATTCTTGTAACACCGCGCGCGAGTAATTCTTTTTTCTTTACTTCATCGCCGACTTTAACAATCGGTTCGTGCCATCCTTCAATGACAGGTAGAACTAACGTAAGATCTTTATCGTGAATGGTTGATGCATCTCTTTTATTGAAAAGCACTTTTGTTTCACCAATCAAAACAGAACTTTCTTCAACCGATGAAACCACACCGCTAACCGGCGCGGTAACTCCAGAACCCGGAGAATAAACTTCCATTCTCGGAAAGATTAAAAAGAATGTTAATATTATTGAACCGCTAAAAACTCGATACATCACTTTCCTCGGTCCATATTTATCAGAAAGCCATCCGCCTAACGCGCGAATAAATCCCGCAGGAAGACTGAATGCCGAAGTGAGAAATCCTGCCGTTACCAAAGGCATGTAATAAGCGTTCACGTAATATGGAACGAGCCATTGCGAAAAAGCTACAAAGCATCCGAAGACGAGAAAGTAATAAAGACCAAATCTCCACAAACGAACTTCCTGCAACGGACGCATCAATTCTTTCATCGTTTTTTTCTTTTCAGGAATTTTATTTGTTGCGAAGAAAATAAATAAAACGCCGGTGATTGCTAATGCTGCTGCATAAATTTGCGGAAGTGTTCTCCATCCTTCAGGATTTGCGCCATTGTCAGTTAAAGAATTCAAAAGTGTCGGGGAGAACAAAGTTGTCAGCGCAGTACCAACAGTTCCTACGCCAAAAATTCCAAGCGCGGTTCCTTGTTTATTTTTCGGAAACCAAAGTGAAGTGTAGGCAACTCCGCATGCAAAACTTGCGCCTGTTAATCCGAAGATCAAACTTAAAATTGCAAACATTGTATAATCATTTGCGAATGAAAGAAGGAACATCGGGATTGAGCAGAAGAAGAGCAGAGATGTGAAAACAATTTTTCCGCCGAATTTGTCGGTCAACATTCCAACGGGAAATCTTAATAACGCGCCCGAAAGAATCGGAAGTCCGAGAAGCCAGCCAACCTCAACGCTTGTCCACTTAAAGATGCCGCTATCGACAAGAAAAGTAACAAGCACGCCGTTGATAGTCCAAGCGGCAAAACAAATCATAAACCCGAATGTATTCAGAGCAAGTATTTGGTATGATTTGCGGGAGACTTCTTGAATCATAGATTAATTATTTTTGGGCGGGAACAAAGTCCACGGAGTTTTTGGATCTCTAATTTGTTTCTTATTCCAATACCACATCACGCGCTGGTATGGTCTCCACAAATATGCAAGTGGATAAACAAGCAAGTGAACCAACCGTGTGAACGGCACCATCAACAGAATTACAAATGCAAGCGCGATATGAAGTTGAATTACCAAAGGTGCGGCAACTACAACATCAATTTGCGGATTGAGGAAGAAAATTGATTTTAAGTATGGAGTCATTGCAGAAGCAAACCATGATGAACCCCAACGAAATGCGTATGCGACCCAAAGTCCTAAAAAGATTTGGATGAATAAAAGTGATTCAAGAATTAAATCCATAGAACTTGTAACCGCGCGAATTCGTTCTGTTGTAACTCTTCTAAAAATGAGATTGAATAAGCCGACGAATGCGGCAATTCCGACAATGAAACTGCTAACTTCGAGTACAAGCAAACGAAGCGGGTGTGCGTTCCAAACAAAAATTGCTTCAGGAATTAGAAATGCGATTAAGTGTCCCCAAAACAATATTGAAATGCTCCAGTGAAAAGGCACGGAGCCCCAAAACAATTTTTTCCCTTCCAAAAATTCGGAAGAGAGAGAGGAGAATTTGAACTTCGTTCCTCTGTATCTGTAAATCGTTCCGATGAGAAAAACGGTTAACGCCACATAGGGCAATGCAATAAATAAAAAGTTGTATAGCCAGGTCATAATTTTATTCTACCTTTAATTAAAATAGTTTTATTTCGTTTGCTAATTGATTTGTAAAATTCACAAGAGTGATGTCTTCTTCAATCCATTCTATCTTAAAATCTTTTTCGATTATTTTTTTAACAACGATAAGCGGTTTAACATAAATGGTTTTGAACTCCGCAGAATCTGCAATTATAGTTTTATGATGCTTCATATAAACTTGATTTTTCTTGTCGATCTTCTTCGCGTCAAACTCCGCTACAATTTTCATCAATGAAGGAAGAACAACCTTTTGCACAAGTTCAAGACGAAGTACATCATCTTCCATTTTGGGAAGAAGACGCAAAACATTCGGAAGAAAATCTGCGAGTTCGGTTCCGCAATCATTATTTGCGGCGAGTTGTTCGCGCGAAAGATTGGCGAGCAGTTCACCTCGTTTGTAATCATCGCCGAAAAGGACATATCCGATATCAAGCGTGGTTATTGCCTGCACATCGAATGTGCGCGTGTAAATTTCTTCTATTTCGTTTTGCGATGATCTTGAAACAAAGTTATAGAACTCTTGAAAAATTTCCACGTGATCGGGATAATCTTTCTGAAGTATTTCCAAAACTTTGTGAACTTTCTCCTTATAACCTGCTTGCGGATATTCAAAAATCTCCGCAATAGAATTATAATTTGAAGAATTGAGATTCATAAAATTACATTCCTCGTGAAGGCGTTTCTTTAAATCCGAAACCGGTTGCGCCCTTCATATCCGAAGTATGTTCGAGCATTTCGAATGCTTGCTCTCTGTGCGCAGGAGGAATCACAAATCTGTCGTCAAACTTTGCTAGTGAAGTCAAATAGTAAATATCATCAGCGGCATCGGCGGACACATTCGTATCGAGTAAAACTTTTTCAACTTTCACTGCATCGATATCACCAACGGTTTTTCCTCTGCGATGAATTCGCACAGCCATTAATTTCTTAATTACATTTTTTACTTTCTCTTCATCGCCGTTGCTGAAAAGACTTGCCATATATTTCATCGGGAAACGAACCTGATCTACACTTCCCCAAATTTCGTCGGTTGAAGTATCGTATAACCATTGGTCATCCCAGAATTTTGCAATCGGATCGAGTTGTTCGGCTTGTTCTTTATTATTCTTTTCGGAAATTGAAGCCATAACCGGCAACAATGGCGGAACGTAGAAAAGCATCGGCAGTGTTCTGAACTCCGGATGTAACGGAAGTGCAATTCCCCATTCTTTTACAAATTTATAGACGGGAGAATTTTGCGCGGCTTTGATTGTGCTATCTGCAACTCCGTTTGCTTTCGCGGCTTTAATAACTTCTTCATCAAATGGATTGAGAATCATATCAAGTTGGTTCTGAACTAAATCACCATCGCGCGAAGCAGTTTCTTGAACTTTGTCTGCATCATAAAGCATAACTCCGAGATAACGAATTCTTCCAACGCAGGAGTGCATGCACGCCGGAGCTAATCCTGCTTCAAGTCGCGGATAACATAAAATACATTTTTCAGATTTCCCGGTGCTCCAGTTATAATAAGATTTTTTATACGGGCAGGCAGTTACGCACATTCTCCATGCGCGGCAAACTTTTTGGTTGATGAGAACAACACCGTCTTCACCACGTTTATAAATTGCACCGGATGGACACGAAGCAACGCAAGCAGGATTTAAACAGTGATTACAAATTCTCGGAAGATAATAGAAAGCCATTCTTTCCAATTGGAACATCGCTTCTCTTTCAGCAGGAGAAAGATTTTCTAAGTTCGGATCTTGTCTCGCATAATCAGGGGTACCGCTTAAATCGTCATCCCAATTGGGACCGGCTTTAATATCAATCGGTTTGCCTGTAATTAAAGAAACAGGTCGTGCCGTTGGTTGGTCATCACCTTCGGGGGATTCGATTAAGTCAGTGTATTTGTAAGTCCATGGTTCGTAGTAATCATCAATCACAGGCAAATGTGGATTGTGAAAGATGTTGAACAAACCTTTGAATTTACCGGCACCTTTTAAGCCGATAGAATCGCCGCGTTTTTCCCAGCCACCATTATAAATATTTTGGTCTTCCCATTTAGTTGGGTAACCGGTGCCGGGTTTAGTTTCAACATTGTTCCACCACATATATTCGGCACCTTTGCGGTCTGTCCAAATATTTTTACAAGCGATAGAGCAAGTGTGGCAGCCAATGCACTTATCGAGGTGAAATACCATTGATACTTGAGATCTGATGTCCATAATTTTATACTTATTATTTATTATTGAATATTTTTCTTTTTCGACTCTGCGTCTTTGCGCCTTTGCGGTTTAAGTTTTTCACCGCTAAGACGCTAAGGCGCAGAGATTATTTAAAAAACGACTTTGTCCATTTTCTTAACAACAACGTGCGTGTCGCGGTTGACGGCAGTCGGTCCCCAATAATTAAAATGGAAACTGAACTGACCATACCCGCCTGCAAGCAAGTTTGGTTTTAAATGAATACGGGTGAAACTATTATGCCCGCCCGCGCGTTTGTTACCTCTCACTTGCGATTTCGGAACCGTAACAGTTCGCTCAGGCACGTGATAAACAATGCAAACACCTTTTGGAATTCTTGAAGATACAACGGCGCGTGTACAGAATACACCGTGATCGTTATAAACTTCAACCCAATCGTTATCATTTATATCGAGTTCTTTTGCATCTTCTTCATTCATCCAGCAAGGCTCGCAACCTCTCGAGAGAGTTAACATTCTCAAGTTCTCCATGTATGTGGAGTGGATATGCCATTTACCGTGCGGGGTAAGAACGTTCAACACTTTGGCACTTGTGCCTTTTAATGTTTCGCGTAAATCGCCATAGACTTCAGGTCGTGGCGATGGTTTGTAAGTAGGAAGATGTTCACCGAAAGCGATATACATTTCATGATCGAGATAAAAATGTTGTCTTCCCGTTAAAGTTCTGAACGGAACCAATCTCTCCACATTATAAGTGAAAGCGGAATATGCACGACCATCGTTCATCAATCCCGACCAAACAGGAGAGTTGTTATATCTTCGTGGTTGTGCTTGAAGATCGGCGTAAGTTATGCGAATGTCTTTACTACCTTCACCAAGATCGGCGAGAACAAGTCCGGTTTTCTTTTCCATATTTTTGTACGCGCGAACAGTCAATTCACCGTTAGTTAAAGAAGAAAGATGAAGCACCGCGTTGCATGCAGAAACATCTTCTTTAAGAGAAGGATAAACTTTTCCATCTATCTTTTCTACAGGGAAGTGAGGTGAACTAATCATTTCATCATACATATCTTCGCACATGTAATGATTACCGTGAGCGCTCATACCTTTGTTGCGAGCATCTTCACCGAGCGTAACATATTTATCGTAAAGTTTTGTGTAATCTCTACGAGTAACAACTAATTTTTGAGTTGTCTTTCCGGGGATGGCATCACATTCACCTTTGAACCAGTCTTTAATAGTCGGTTGAGTAACTTCATCGGCAGCATCGTGGGAAAGTGGTGCCGTAGTTATGTCAATCTGAACTTCGTTCAAATATTTTTTAGCGAGTTTGCTTGTTGTCAGGGCGATTGTTCTGAAAATTTCCCAATCGGTTTTTGATTCCCAAACCGGTGGAATTGCCGCAGAGAGTGGATGAATGAATGAGTGTAAATCCGTGCTGTTCATGTCTGCTTTTTCATACCATGAAGCGGCGGGTAACACGATATCGGAATATAATGCCGAAGAATCCATTCTGAAGTTTAAGTCAACTACTAAATCCATCTTTCCTTGCGGAGCGATTTCATGCCATTTTACTTCAGCAGGACGTTCATCACTTATATCTTTTGCAATTGTGTTAGAGTGAGTTCCGAGATAATGTTTAAGTGCATACTCATGCCCTTTCATGCTTCCCATGATTGCATTACCGCGCCAGATATACCAAACGCGCGGATGATTTTCGTCAGCATCGGGGTCGCCTGCGGCAAACATAATTTCTTTGTTCTTTAATTTATTAAGAACATAATTTTTGATTTCGTCATCATTCTTTGCGCCGTTGTTCACAGCTTCTTTACAAAGTTCCAAAGTATTCACGTTGAATTGCGGATAGAAGGGCATCCAACCCATTCTTACAGACTTGTAAATTAAATCTGCATGATGTCCGCGTGTTAATTCATTATCGGGAACTTTGTTGTATTTATTGAAATATCCATCATAGCGATATTGGCAAGTATTGATGTAATGCCAAAGAGGAGCTTGTTGCAAGCGTGAGGCAGGATGCCAATCTTTCGCCATTGCAATTGTTGCCCACGAATCAGATGGAGCTAATTTTTCTTGACCGACGTAGTGGTTTAATCCGCCGCCGTTTTTACCGACGCAGCCGGTTAGCATCAACGCCATAATTCCTGCGCGATACATTAAATTGTTATGATACCAGTGATTGATTCCGGCACCGATGATAATCATACATTTTCCGCCGGTTGCATTTGCAGTGTTTCCCCACTCGCGCGCAAAGTTGATAACAGTTTTCGAATCAACGCCTGTAAAAATTTCCTGCCATGCAGGAGTGTATGTCTGATTTTTATCTGTGTAATCTTTCGGATATTCACCTTCAAGACCGCGACTGACGCCGTACTGCGCAAACATTAAATCGTACACCGTTGTTACCACAACTTTTTGTCCATCATGAGTAGCAACATATTTAACCGGAACTCCGCGCTTGAATGTTCTGTCGTATGCAAAATCATCAATCGTAACTTTGAGAACAGCTTCTTTATGGTCAATTAAAGAAAGCTGCGGTTCGAATACTGTGTTGTCAACACCATCTTCATATTTGAGATTCCATTTTCCTGTTTCTTTATCCCAGCGATGCCCGACGCTTCCTTTCGGCATAAAGAGGTTGCCGTTTTTTTCATCGTAGTTTAAGAATTTCCAATCGCCGTTTTCAACATCTTTATATTTAGCAATTCTATTTGCACGAAGATATTTCCCCGGTCGATATTCATCTCCTTGCTTAACAAGTTCAATGAGTAAAGGGCTATCGGTGTAACGTTTAACGTAATCTAAAAAGAATGGAGTTTTCTTTTCGAAGTGAAATTCTTTTAAGAGAACATGAGTAACCGCCATCCAATAAGCACCATCGCTTCCGGCATGAAGAGGAATCCATTGATCTGCATATTTGGAAGGCATGTTCAAATCGGGGGCAAGCACAACTGCTTTTGTTCCGTTGTGTCGTGATTCTGCAAAGAAGTGGCAATCGGGAGTTCTTGTCATGTTAAGATTTGCACCCATCACAGCGGTCATTTTTGAATTATACCAATCGGCACTTTCGCAAACATCGGTTTGTTCTCCCCAAATTTCGGGAGAAGCATTTGGAAGATCGCAATACCAATCATAAAAACTTAAATTAACTCCGCCGAAGAGTTGTAAAAATCTTGAACCTGCCGCATAACTTAGCATTGACATTGCAGGAATCGGAGAGAACCCGATAACGCGATCCGGTCCATATTTTTTTGCAGTGTAAAGATTTGCGATTGACATTAATTCAAGAACTTCATCCCATGTAGTTCTGCGGAAACCACCTTTACCTCTCGCCTTTTGATAGCGTTTTCTTTTTTCGGAATCGTTCTGAATATTTTCCCAGGCTTTCATCGGGTCGCCGGTTGTTTCTTTTTCTTTTCTGTAAAGATCAATTAATGCGCCGCGAATGAGCGGGTATTTAATTCTTAAAGGAGAATACAAATACCATGAAAAAGAAATTCCTCTTTGGCAACCGCGCGGTTCATACGGCGGTAAATTGCCTTCGAGCAGTGGGTAATCAACTTGTTGTGTTTCCCAAACAACAATTCCGTCTTTCACATGAATTTGCCATGAGCAACCGCCGGTGCAATTGACACCGTGTGTGCTTCTTACAATTCTATCGTGTTGAAAACGGTTTCTGTAAAACTCTTCCCATTTACGGGTTTCGGGAGAAATAATATCTTGAATCCAACTCATCTTAAAATGCCTTTACTACTTTGATTTAATTTGTCTTTTAAAAATATCGTGATTAACAGATTTCTTTTTTCTGTTCCACCAAATACCGCCGAAAGCAACAAACAAAACTACCGAACCGATAACTCCGGCATTTAACATTCGCGATTTATAATCTGCGGCAACGAAAAATTCGGAATCATAATCTGCTTTCTTTAAGAATGCAACCAAAAAGAAAGCTTCGTCTGGCGTTATCGGATTGTTTTGAAATGAAGCTTTCATTGCCGGAAAAGCAGGGTTTGAAATCATTGTATGAACGCCGGTGGGTCCTAATCTTGTAATTGTTTTTGAAAGATCCATCGCAAATAAACCGCCGCCGATAAGTGCTTCATTATTCACATTGTGGCAACTGATGCAAGCAGGTCCGCCGTTTGTAAATCTTTCAGTGCCGTCAAAATATTGTCTGCCTAAATCAATATCATCGCTGTTCACATCTTTGAGAGTTTTGCCTGAAGAGTGTTTTATAGATTCGCCGTTATCGACAGTCGTAGTTGTTGCCGCTGCACCGCTTTGTGCAGTGATGTATGCAAGTATGTCTTTAATCTGCGCTTCGGATAAATTTTGGTCAGGCATTTGAATTTTATTATACTCGTTGAAGATAGCCACAGCATCGGCATCGCCGCTATTGATAAAGGTTTGCGAAGATTTAATGAATGAAAGTAGCCATTGCTCTGTGCGTTTTGTGGTTACATCTTTCAAATCGGGACCGACAAGTTTGCCGCCGCCGACTGTATGACAAGCGCGGCAATTGCTTAAAAACAGCTGGTCGCCGGATTGCGACAGAAGATGTTCGGGGGTAAATAAAAATATTACAAGAAACAGTGCCCAATATTTTTTATGAATCTTCATTTTGTTTTACCTTATTAAATTTCAATTTCTTTCTAAATTTTTCAACTTTTCCCGATTTAATTCCTTTGGCGAGAGGAAAATAAAATCGGACAAAAAACTATTATTAAACTAACTAAATTTGTTGCAACCAGTCAAGCAAAAACTATCTTAAATCTAAAAATGAAAAAGATTTAATGAAAGAATTTTCATTTTTCACATCGGTTTGAAAAACATATAGTAGACAACAATCGTCGGCGGAATCATCAGCGCCATTCCCCATGCACTCCAACCAAAAATAATTTTCTTCAATTCTTCATAGGAGTAATTTTCTGAATTCACAAGTTTATCAATTTTATTTTGATAAATCTCTACCGGCACAGTTAACACCCACATCGCAAAAAGTAAGTAGATCGAATTCAAAATCCATGGTTGAGCATGAATTCCGCCAAGTGCATTCGCCATTATCAGTCCGTTCCAAATTGCAAGATCAACTCCGGGAATAGTTAATGCAATGTCTGTTAGGAAAAGAAGTTTAAGAGAAAATTTTGCGATCTCAAGATTTTTAGAAAACAATCCGTAAAGAAGCCAGAAAGGTCCGGCAATCATGTTTCCGAAAAAAAGTACGATGCCGGTTACGTGAAGAAGTTTGTGCCATTGATATGAAAGAAATGGTTGAAGTCTTAGAATGCCCGATAAATCCAAAACTATCAGGGTAACCAAAACGGTGCTGTTGATAAAGGAGATGATGACGGCTTTGTGCATAGCAATTTCTTTCTTAAAAAATAGCGCGGTCAATTTAGCGAAACTTCGTTCCCTTTTGCAACAATTAAAGATACTTCTTTTGCAACGTCAATCAGAAAATGTATTGCTTCAAAATCATCATTCCATCGATTAACTATTTGAAGTTTCACCGATTTATCTTTTTGCGAGAAAGCGATTTTGTCTTTGTACTTTGTAACGATGAGGTTCAACAGATTCTTGAAATATATTTCGAAGAATGAATCGCCTTTACTTTCAGGAAGGAAAATCTCCAATAACTTTTGTTGAATTCTTACACGAGCAAAAAGTGCATGCGATGCATAGAACCGAAGCCGCGCAGTATCAATCAGCAGTAGAACCCGTTCGGGTAAATCTCCGAACCTATCTTTTAGCTCTTCGACAATTTCATTCAGTTCATCTTCCGATGCAACGGAATAAAGCGAAGTGTAGAAACTTAAACGATCCATTTGTTCCGGCATAAAAGATTTCGGGATGCCAAGTTCGAAATGTGTATCAATTGTCGGTTCCGAAATCATTTTTGTTTTTGGTAGCTGTTTGAAAATTTCGTTAAACTCTTCGGTCTTTAATTCTTCAACTGCTTCGTTAATCATCTTTAAATAAAGATCGAAGCCGACTTCGTTAATGAATCCGCTTTGTTCGTTGCCGAGAAGATTTCCCGCGCCTCTAATTTCAAGATCGCGCATCGACAAACTGAAGCCCGAACCGAGTTCCGCAAATTCTTCAATCGCCTGCAACCGTTTGATGGAGCGTTTATTTATGCCGCTCATCGATGGTACGAGAAAATATGCGTACGCCTGTCTATCCGATCTTCCTACTCTGCCGCGCAGTTGATGCAACTCTGCAAGTCCGAAACGATCGGCACGATTTACAATCATCGTATTCACATTCGGAATATCGATTCCCGATTCAATAATTTTTGTGGAGAGAAGAACATCAAACTTTCTGTTCATGAATGAATGAATAACTTCTTCAAGTTGCGCGGGTTTCATCTGTCCGTGCGCAACTCCTATTTTTATGTGCGGCATATATTTTAAAATATATGAAGATAATTTTTCGATTGAACTAACGCGGTCGTGAACAAAATAAATTTGTCCGTTTCTGTTGAGTTCTTTTGAAATCCAATGTTTTATTTTTTCAATATCAAAAATATCGACGATGGTGTAAATCGGTTGGCGGTTCGGCGGCGGCGTTGCAATTATTGAAAGATCCCTCGCGCCGAGCAAAGATAAATTTAACGTGCGCGGTATCGGTGTTGCAGTCAAAGTCAAACAATCTACATTCACTTTGAAAGATTTCAATTTATCTTTTGCCGAAACTCCGAAGCGATGTTCTTCATCGATGATTAACAAACCGAGTTCTTTAAACTTCACATCTTTAGAAAGCAGGCGATGAGTTCCGATGACGATATCGATGTTGCCGTCCGTTAAATCTTTAACGATTTTATTTTGTTCAGCTTTAGTTTGAAAGCGGGAGAGCGCGGCAATCTTTACCGGAAACTGCGAAAGCCGATCGCTGAAAGTGTTGAAATGTTGTTCGGCGAGAATTGTTGTTGGCACAAGTGCCGCAACTTGCTTTCCATCCTGAACCGCTTTGAATGCGGCTCTGACTGCTATCTCAGTTTTACCGAAACCGACATCGCCGCAGACTAATCTATCCATCGGATTGCTTGCTTGCATATCCTGTTTAACTTCATCTGTAACTTTAACTTGATCGGGAGTGTCTTCGTAAATAAAACTTGCTTCAAGTTCGTTCTGCCAAATTGTATCTTGCGAAAATGAAAAACCTTGAGCTGATTTTCTTTGAGCATAAAGTCGAATTAAATCGCGGGCGAATTCTTTAATTCTCTTTTTCGTTTTCTTCTTCGTGTTTGTCCACTCCCCTGTTCCGAGAGTTGAGAGCGTCGGCGTCAATCCTTCTTTCGAAGAATATTTTTTTACGAGATGAAGATAATTGAGATTTACATAAACTACTCCGCCATCATTGTAAAGAAGTTTCATCGACTCTTGATTAACTTCGCCGATTTTAATTGTGTGCAAGCCCGAATATTTTCCGATGCCGTACGCTTCATGAACAAGATAATCACCAATTTTTATGGAAGATAAATCTTTGCTTCTCGCTTTAGAGATTTTTTTTGCGGCAGGGATTTTTGTTCTGAAAGGTTTGTTAAAGATTTCATAATCGGTGAGGAAAAGTGTTTTATTTTTTTTATTGATGAATCCGCTTTTGACCGGCATGGTTACAATTCGCAAACGTCCATCGAGCAAAAGATTTTCTATTTCATTATTAATTTCGGAAAGGAGTTCGGATAATCTTTTTGTTTGAAGATCATTTTCCGTTGCGATAATCGTTTTGAATCCATCGTTGCAATATTTTTTTACCGTTTCAAAAAGTATTTCATATTTGCCGTTGATGATTGGAGTTGTCGCCAATTCAAAATTAAAACGTTCTCCTTTCACTCCGAATTCATCTTCGATAAAAATGTCCGCATTCTGCTTTGCCAAAAAATCAAAAACATTTTTTTTAATCTTCACTTCGGAAATTTCTGCTTGACTAACTGATTCAACATCTTCCGGAATATTTTCTTCACCGATTATTTCGGAAAGAATTTGTAACTCTTCGGGGGATTCATAATTATGTTTAACAATTTCAACTTTTTCCTGATGCATCCGTTCGAGTTCGATTGCTCTGCAAAGAACTACAGGCTCGTGAAGGTAATCGAATATCGTCGCATTGTTCAGAGGGGAAGATTCGGAAACTTTTGCAGAGAGTGAAACTGAATGCACGCGCTCGATGGAGCGTTGGCTCTCGAAATCGAAATATCGAATAGACTCAATAAAATCGCCGTCAAACTCGATTCGCGCAGGGGAACGTTCGCTGAAAGACCAGAAATCAATAATCGATCCGCGCAAAGAATATTCGCCGGGATTTTCTACAAATTCTTCGTTCGTAAATTTCAATTCAATCAGATAAGAAATCAAATCATCGTAAGAAATTCCACCGCCGACTTCAATTCGTGTTGTTGCCGTCTCTAAAATATTTTTTGCCGGAAGGGAAGCATCGAGCAATTCATACGGCGCAAGCAAAATAAAATTTTCATCCTTTGCAATTGCCGAAAGCACGTCTTGAATTTTTTCAGGATTACCCGACTCGGTTTTAATAATATTTAATTTCGGTTCGAGCAATTTCAATTCAATTTCAATCTCATTCATTTCTTTTGTTTCAGCGCTGAGAATCAGAAATTGTTTGCGCGAATGTGCGGCATTTAAAATAAAAAAACTTCTCGCGGCACCATAGAGAGGAGTTGTAAAAACGAGATTTCCATTTGCTCTATTTAAAATAGATAAAGCTCTTCCGGCACTTTGTTCAGTGCCGAAGAGCGATTCAATTATATTCATATACTTTCAAAAAATTACCGCGCAAAATAGAAATTTTATTTTGCCGATTTTCGTTTAACCAAAATTATTTTAAAATATCCATATCTGTCCAAAACGATAAAAAAAATCCCTCAAATAAAAATGGTAAATTTGA
>CAYMUL010000036.1:0-32354 GCA_964393605.1 uncultured Ignavibacteriaceae bacterium
TTTCACCCTTGATTTTATTGCCTCAAATCAATTTTATTACTTTTTCAGGAAACCCAAATTAAATTCTTCGTTAATTAATTCGATAAATTTTGTCATATTTAGTCCAGTTTTTTCTTACACCACTTGCACCTAATTGCGCTAGAATTAATATTCTCTCCGCAATTTGGACAGATTTTAAGTCTTTTCTCTTTGTGGAAGAGAAGCTTAAAAAATCTTTTTATAATTTGGCGTAACATCCTTTATTGTTTTCAAATAAATTATTCGAATGTAAAATTAAAGGCTGAGGATTAATTGGAGGGTTAATGAAAGGGTTAAATGAAAAATTAATTTATTTTTTTTTGTTCAGAATGATCTCCTCATAGCCGATTTGATATTCTTCCGCATAGAATCGCTGATATTCTCTGCAAAAATTTTCATATACTTTTTTCGAGATGTTTTTCTTGTCGAGTTCGCTGAGACTTGAAATTTTATTTTTCATCGCCGCTTCATCAACGGGATCTATTTTAAGCATTATGTCACAGATTTGAATAGTTTTCTCAAACTCTTTTACCATAAAATATTCTTCTACCATTTGAGTTAATTTTTTATTGATTTCTTCGCTGATTGATGTTTTATAACCATCCAGCCATTCAAAACTTTCTTCGCTCAGTAAATTTCCCCGCGCCACTAATGATAAATAGTTCCGTTGTTCGGTTTCTTTGTTCTCGTCATTTGTTCTATTTGCATCAAACTTGACATAATTCCAAAAATCACACTCAAATTTAGATGGAGTAACGAGCGATAAAAAATGATTATCATTGATTAATTCAATATCCAAATTTTCCATTAGCAGTTTCCGAAGTCTCGCTATTGTAACATTCCGATTGTTCTTCAATCTATCAGCATAAAGATCAGGCCAAATGTAATTTGTAATTTTATCAATGTGTATTCCACCGTTCCCGTTATTTAAGTTTTTCAAATATGGATAGACTAAAATGATAAGGAGTAGATGTTTTACTTTGCCAGTAAATAAGCGGGTTACATTTGCTCCATTAGAATTAAATATTTCAAACTCGCCAAATAAAAATATTTTACTTGAATTGGAGTTTAACGGAATGCTCATCTCAGCAGCGGCGGGTATGGCAGACTCTTTTTTCATCTGAGATTTTTTGCGATATACTACGACAAAGAGAATAACGATACCGGCAATAGCGACAAGGGCTAAATAGTATTTTTCATGGTTTGCTGGAGTAATGAGTTCCGCATTTAAAGGTTTATAAACGTACTCTGGGTTGAAATTGATCGAATATATCTTCAGATTGTTTTTCGCACTATCACCCTTGCAGAACATATAAATTTTTCTTTCGCTTTCCGAATAAAATGCCGGACACGCAAATGATTCATGTTGAAAATCAGATAATTGCGTAAAAGAGAAATTATTTAAATCAAACTTAAAAAGCGCTTGCCTATTCGGATTAGTTTTTGAATTCAAGGTATAAAGTGAATTGGTTGTTGAGTCGTAATGTAGAGGGGCAACAATTCTGAATAACGGTTCTTTTTTATTCCACCAAAGAATACGATGCGTAAGAGAATCAAGGTTAAGCTTCCAAATAATTTCATAAGATAAGTAGCCATCCAGTTGTTTGCCGCTTTCATTTCCATTTCCGCCGCAAAGTATTACTGTATTCGAATTATGTAGTTTATGACCTGACGCGTCTATAAAAGGAATTTTATCTCCGCCAATTTTCAATTCACTCCATTTTTTTTTCGAGAAGTCATATTTGTTCAAACTGTTCCTGAACTGATACCAACCATAACCAAAATAGGCAAATATATCATCGACGTTGTTTCCACTATAAATAGTATGGCCATAATATAGGTCAGAATTATTTGCGTTATCAATTGGCGTCCAACTTTTAGTTTTCCAATTAAATTCTGATAGTTCCCCCAACCCAGCGTGGTAAGAAAATAATCGGTCGGATTTCGAATGATAATATGCTTTATATTCAAATGCCGGCACAGAATTTTTACTCTCAATAATTTCAACTTTGTTCGTAATTAGACTAACAATTAAAATGCGTTTCGGCTCAACGATAAATGCTCTTGAAGTATATTCGTCGTACGCAATTTGCGTGCTATCGGGAACGGTAAATTGTTTTATGAGATGAAATTTATTGTAAAAATCAGAAACCCAATCGCTGTTCTCAAATTTATAGTCAGTATCAGTAATCAAATCTTTTACTGATTCCCCATTGCGCTCATTGAAAGGAATGTTAAGGAGTGTTTGCGATTTTCCGTTAGAAATCTTTTTTAGCCGTAAATTTTTAATCGCGACAGTGGCGACATCTCCGTGCATTACATCGTAACCGAGGTTGATTGAAGCGCTAAATTGATCAGGTAAATCGGAACACGACGACGTATCTATTTTTCCATCAATATTCGAGATTATTTTCTTTTTATTTAGATCGATAGTTATGGCGGAGCTAAACCAATTAAAGTATTTCTTTTTTTCCCTCAACATAGGAAATTTGACCAACACCCCTTTACCGGTTCTTGAGAGAGATAAATAGATTGTATCTTTATTTGAAAAATGATCAAGTGCGAAATGAAAAAAATTCTTGTTCGAATTTGCAATACTTAAAATGTACCCGAAATTATTAGTATTCCACACAGCCATATCGAGTGATACGGTAAAACCGCCGGTTATTTTCTCAATCTCTCTATTGGAAATTCTCAAAGTGTATCTCGATTTGTACGGTGTTGAAATCCTTTCCGTAGAATCGATTTCACTATACCAATTTCTAAAAACGATGCCATCGTAAAAACCATTTTGTGCTTGCTGTGTTAATGAATTTGAAAAGCAAAGTATAATCAACAAGAAAATTTTATTTCTCAAACGGCGTGAAAGCCTATTTCTACTATCCACAAAATATCTTTTCATAATTACTGCACCTTAATCACCCACTCTATTATCTCACCGTAATCGTTATCAAACTTGTATCATCTTCAAATCGGTTGTTGGTGTATTTGATCATTTCAGATTTTAAAAAATCCATAACATTATCGCTATCGGGAAGAGTTTCCACGAGCTTTGCAAAGTTTGCGGAGCCGAGTGCTATTCCTTCACTATTTCGTGATTCAATTATTCCATCCGAAACTAAACAGAGTGAATCCCCCGGCGATAGTTGTACAACAAGATCTTCGAACGCTCCATCTTGCGAAAAACCGAGTAGCATTCCGCGCGATTGTACAAGACTTGCTTCTCGCTTTGCCTTGTTGAAATAAATTATCGGCAAATCCCCAGCGCCGGAATATTTGGCGGTAAAATTTTTGTTGTTCACAATGACGATCGAAAGCGTTGCAAAAACTTCCGAAATTTTCGCATCCTGATAAATGCTTTTATTCACTTGCTGTAAAATATCTTTTGGGTTGTACTCCGTTGTATTTTCAAGAGCAACACGAATAGCACTTCTAACATAGCCTGCGTAAGCAATTGCGAAATACCACGCGCCCCATCTTTTCCCCATAACATCACCAAGTACTATTGCAAGGTTCTCACCGTTGAGGGGAAAGTAGTCAATAAAATCTCCGCCGGGAATTCCCTGATATGGTAAATGCCAATGCTTTACTTCAAAATTTGCAAAAGTAGGAAAAGTATCGGGTACAACTTTAACTCGAAGCGAATCAGCCGCTTTGTGAAGTTCGGAAACAACTTTTTGTCTTTCTTTGCCGAGACTTTTAATCATGGCGGAAACTTTCGCAACAACCACGCGCGGACCGGCAGTCTTTAAAACATAATCTGCAATACCAAGATCGTATCCATCAAGTATATCTTCTTCTCCTCCTTTAGAAGTTAAAAACATAAACGGAATACCCTTCACATCTGGTTCGGCTAAAAGATTTTTACGAAACTGAAAGCCATCTACTTTTGGCATCATAATATCGGAGATGATAATATCGGGTAACACTTTTTTAACAAGTTCCAAACCATCGTTTGCATTGTTCGCGGTGAAACACTCGAAGCCGGCTTTTGTAAGGTTGTATTGAAAAAGTTTTGCGAGCGATGCATCGTCATCAACGAGTACAATTTTTGGGGTATCTTCAGAAATTGCTTTTTCGAATTGTTTTTTTGCGCCGTACTGTTTGTAAATATCAGAGCGGCGAAGTAGTGCTTGAATTTTCAAACCGAGTTCATTCACATCGAAAGGTTTTGTGATAATATCATCGCCGCCGACAGAGAGAGCTTTTTCTTTATCTTCTAAACTCGACATTGCGGTAACAAAAATAAACGGAAGCACTTTATATTTTTCTATCTCGCGAACTTTTTTGCAAAAAGCAAAACCATCGGTTCCTTCCATGCCTACATCGCAAAGAACAAGATCGATGTTGTTTTGGTTCAAGACTTCAAGCGCTTGATCTGCGGCTTCCACTTCAAGCACGTTGTAATCTCTTTTTTTAAGATGAAACTTCATCAGCTTTCTAACTGTGGCGTCATCATCTATTACAAGTATATTTCTTAAATCTTCCACTTAATGGCTATTAAATTTATGCTTTTACACCAAAACTTTTTAATGCTTCATCTTTGTTGGGATGCGCTTCGAAGACGCGGTACATTCTTGTCAATTCGAACATAGAATGAACCGAGGGTTGAAAGCCCACAAGTCTTAAATCACCTCCGAGAGAAGTAACTCTTTTCAAAGAGACAACAAGCGCGCCGAGAAAAGTTGAATCGATAAATTCGCAGTGCGTTAAATCGACAACCAACTTTTTTGAGCCGCCGTCAATTTCGTCGGAAAGAATTTTTTTAAATTCTTCTGCTTCTTTTAATGTCGCTCGCGAAAGATTGACAGTGTGAACAATAACTTCTCCAAAAATTTCTTTAGTGAAATCCATTTCATTTATCCTTTATTATTTTCAAATTCTTTTGAGTTTATTTTGTATTTATCCATTAGTCTATAAATAGTTGCGCGACCTAAATCCAGGCTACTCGCCGCATCGACAATATTTCCTTTAGTAACTTTAAGCGCGTGGCGAATTGCCTCTTCCTTAATTTTTTCAAAAGGGATAATAATATCATCGGAGAAAAGTTCTTCGGGAACTTGCGGCGATCTTGTTTCATACGCATTTTTAATGTGCAGAGGAAAATCATCCGCTTCGATGTATTCGCCTTCGGCAATAATCATGCATCGTTCGATTGTGTTTTCCATTTCCCGAATGTTCCCGGGCCAATCATATTCATATAAAAGTTTTAGTGCGGGTTTGGTAAATCCTTTTAAACTCTTATTCAATTTAACATTGAAAGTATTTAAAAAATGATCGACGAGAGTTAAAATATCTCCGCGTCGTTGCCGCAATGGTGGAAGCTGAATCGGGAATGAGTTTAGTCTGTAGTAAAGGTCTTCTCGAAATTCTTTATTTTCAACTGCATGTTTCAAATCCCGATTGGTCGCAGAAATAATTCTAACATTAGATTTAATCGTTTCATTTCCGCCGACTCGTTCGAAAGTTTTTTCTTGAATTACGCGAAGTAATTTTGCTTGCAAAGTCATTTCAAGTTCGCCGATTTCATCGAGGAAAATTGTTCCTTCGTTTGCTAATTCGAACTTACCAATTTTTCTTTGATGCGCGCCGGTGAACGAACCTTTTTCATGTCCGAATAATTCGCTTTCTAAAAGTTCGCGCGGTATTGAAGCGCAGTTCACAACGACGAACGATTTGTTTTTTCTGTTGCCGTTGAAATGAATCGCGCGCGCGATTAATTCTTTACCTGTTCCGCTTTCGCCGTAAATTAAGACGGTGATATCGTTATCTAAAACTTTCGTAACGAGTTTAAAAACATTTTGCATTTTTCCATCGGCGGAAACGATGTTATCGAAGCTGTATTCTTTTTTAACATTATCGCGAAGAAGATTTAATTCTTTATGCAGTTCATAATTCTTGATTGCATTTTTCACTGCGGGTTCAAGCCGTTGTGTATCAATCGGTTTGGGAAAATAATCGTACGCACCCAAACGTAGTGCATCGAGAGCCACTTCAACGCTTCCCTGTGCTGATAACATAATTACAGGTAAATCGGGATCGATAGATTTAAGTTTCTTTAACACTTCGATGCCGTTTATTTTCGGAAGCATAATATCGAGAAGAACAAGATCCGGTTTGGGTTCAAGTTTCTTTAGAATTTTTTCGCCGTCATCGAATACTTCGATATCATAATTCCACTTATCTTTCAGCCAGTAAGAAAGCAGTTTGGAGATTGCCGGTTCGTCGTCAACGATATAAACTAATTTACCCAAGTTACACTTTTACTTTCGTTTTAATTAATGGTAGTTTTAGAACAACTGTTGTTCCTTGATTTACTTCGCTTTGAACGGTGATTAATCCTTTGTGCAGATCGATAATTTGTTTCACCAAAGCGAGCCCGAGCCCTGTGCCGGGAATTTCTTCTCCCGGTCTGCTAACGCGATAAAATTTGTTGAAGATGAAGGGCAAATCTTTCTGCGGAATTCCGGCACCGGTATCGCTTATTATCACTTCGAATTCTTTTTCGATCGATTGCGCAAGCAGAGTTATTCTTCCTCCGTTTTGTGTGAACTTCACGGAGTTCATCAAAATGTTTTCATAGACTTGAAATATTCTTTCTTTATCCGCATACATTAAATATTCGTCATCGGGAATTGTGTAAGAGAAAGAAATATTTTTATCATCACACATCGGCGAAATTTTTTCTACGACGGAGTGAATTATCTCGATTACGTTAATCTCGGTTTTATCAAGTGCCATTTGACCCGCTTCAATCTTGGAGATATCGAGCACATCGTTAATAAGTTTAGAAAGTCTTTTTGCTTCGTGAAGAATAATCTGGTTGAATTCCATTTTCATATCGTGCGGCATTTTCGGGTCGGATTGAATCGTTTCCGAAAAACCGATGATAGAGGCAAGCGGTGTGCGGAGTTCGTGCGAGATATTTGAAACGAATTCATTCTTCATTTTATTTAATTCTTCGAGCACAGAAATTTTTTGTTTTGCGCGGTCGCGCTCGATGGAGATAAGTCTGTTTGCTTCAATAAGTTTATTGTTCAGCTCGCGCATTTTTTCTTTGTCCTGCGCCTGCACGGAAATATTTCTGCCAATTCCGATAATCGATTCGAGTTTATTGTTTTCATACGTTGCATGAATGTTAATTTCGAAAACAATATCCTTTCCGTATTTGCTGACGAATTCTACTTCAAATGATTCGCCGGAGTTGTTCTTTAAAATATTCTGAAAAGATTTTGCAACCATCGGTTTATCGTTATCGTTCACAAAATCTAAAAAATGTTTCCCGATTAATTCTTGTGGAATGAACTCGAAGGCGAGCGCACCGTTCGCATTTACGGAAGTAAATCGTCCTTTATCATCCAAAATGAAAATCAAATCCTCAAGTGTTTCAAAGAGAGTTCTGAATCGCTCTTCCGACTTTTGAAGCAGCAGAGTATTTTTTCGTTCATTTGTGATGTCGTGAATAATTCCATCGATGCGCACAACTTTTCCTTCATCAACAAGCGGAAAAGCAGAGTGCCGCAGTGAGAGTTCTTCATTACGGAAATTATTCAGTTTGTATTCGATGGTAGCATTTTTCCCCGAGAGAACTTCCTTACGAAATTCTTTAAATCTTTCGAAGTCGGTGAATGAAATTCTCTTCATCATTTTGTAGGGATTTAAAATTATTTCTTCCGCAGTGATGCCGATAATTTTTTCCACTGCATCGGTGATAAAATAATATCTGCTACCATCCGGATTTGAAGAGAAGATAATTGAATCGAGATGTTGAGTCGTTTCTTTCAGGCGTTGTTCAAAAGAAGTCAGCGTTTCATTCTTGGAAAGATCGAGTGCGGTTTCTATTAAGAAATTTGCCGATTGATTTAATTTTTCTATTGAAGTATCTTTTATAAAATTTTTCGGAACAAAAAGTTTAAAAGCAATATTTGTTGATGCGGGATTGATGTTGAAAAACTCCATATCGTTGAATTCAAAATTTCCCTTCAACAATTGCTGGGGATTGGTATGGCGCAAATCATTCAAGTATGTAATAAAATTGGGTTCGATTTCTTGCGGTGCAATCGCTGTGATAAACTCCATTCGCTTGCTATGAAATTTCAACAGAGCTGCGTAGGGTAGTTCATGTTCGCGACAAATAAATCGAAGAATATTTTTGAGAATTTTTTTCATCTCTTCGGGTTAGTTCTCCTTTTTGTTTTTTTGCAAACGAACTTTCTCCGATTTACGATCATAAACTTTTTTGCTTTTTCTCACTTTAGGACGTTGTTTTGGTAATGGTATTCTAATTTTCTTCATTTTCTCATTTCGAGAATATAAAAATATTTACTCTTAAGATAATAAATTAAATTGTTTGAAGAGATAGAATTTTATCTGCTTCTGACACCTCAATTTACTGAATGCTGTTGAATTGAGTTGTCAATGTTTTACCCGAACGCGAAAAAAATTTTGTGCATCATAAACGCGCAATTATTTTGTTTTGCAATTCAATTTCAGAACATTCAGAATTTTAAAGACGTTTATAAAATATAAAAATTGTAACTTTTCACCGCTTTTAATAAAAATTAAGAATAGACATGAAAAAAATTTTATTAACCATAATTATTGCCCTCTCGTTTCAACTTTCTTTTGCGCAAACGAACTACAAAAAAGTTGAAATAAAAATTAACTCTCAAGAGGATGTTTCCACACTCATAAAACATGGAATAGACCTCGACCATTATTCAATCACCAAACAGAACTCGCTTATCGCATTTTTGAATGACGAGGAATTCGAACGATTAAGTCTTTTAAATTTTTCTTTCGATGTGTTAATCGACGATTGGTATGATTATTATTCAAAACTTCCGAAAATGTCCGATAGTGAAATTCAAGCGCAACTTTTGCAAAGCAAAAATGATTTCGGTGTTGAGGGTTTCACTTACGGCTCGATGGGCGGGTTTCTAACATTCAACGAAGTAATTGCAAAACTTGATTCCATGCGTTTGCAATTTCCTAATTTGATTACCGCTAAATTTTCTTTGGGAAATTCAATTGAGAATAGACCAATTTATATGGTTAAGATTTCCGATAACCCGGATATTGACGAACAGGAACCGGAAATTCTTTACACGGCTTTACATCATGCTCGCGAACCGCAAGGAATGATGCAGATGATTTATTTTATGTACTATCTTTTGGAAAATTATAATACCAATCCCGAAGTTCAACAACTCGTTAACAACAGAGAATTATTTTTTATTCCGGTTTTGAATCCCGACGGTTACGAATACAACCGAAGCACAAATCCAAATGGCGGTGGAAATTGGAGAAAGAACAGAAGAAACAACGGCGGTTCATACGGCGTTGACTTAAACAGAAATTACGGACCGATGGAATATTGGAATGCGCCGAATGGTGGAAGCAGTACTTCTCCATCAAGCGATACTTACCGCGGAACTGCGCCTTTTTCCGAACCCGAAACAGATATTCTCAAAAATTTTCTTTCGAACAGAGAATTCAAAACTACTTTGAATTATCACACCTACAGCAATTTACTAATTTATCCTTACGGCGCTTTAAGCCACGAAACACCCGATTCATTAATCTTTAGAGAATACGCATCGGATATGACGCGCTACAACGGCTACTCAACCGGCACGGATATGCAGACTGTTGGTTACTCGACACGCGGAAACAGCGATGATTTCTTTTATGATGGAGATACAATTACACGCGGAAAAATTTTTGCAATGACTCCCGAAGTCGGCACAAGCTCCGATGGATTCTGGCCTCAACAGAGCAGAATCCTTCCTCTCGCGCAGGAAAATCTTTTCCCGAATTTATACTATGCAAAAGTTACCGGAGATTTTGTTACTTATAAAGAGGTTACTTTCGACAGACAATTTTTCAGCCCCGGCGATAATGCGCAGATGTTTCTCAAGCTGATAAATAAAGGGTTATCTGCATCCGCGCCTGTTGATGTGAACATAACTTCATTATCCCAATATGTAACTATTCCAAACGGAAGTGCCGTTACTCCTGCTATCGAACCGCGAACGCTTTACAACTTTGCCAATCCTTTTAACTTTTCTATTTCTATCAATGCGCCAATTGAACACGAAGCTAAATTCGTAGTCACTATTTCTCAAGCATCGGTTAACTTAAGCAAAGATACTATTTCAATAATTATTGGTATTCCGACTTTTGCATTTATCGATACAACGAACAATCCCGTTACATTGTGGACATTGACTTCAACCCCAACAACACAAAAATGGGAAGCGGTTACTACAACTTTTGTCTCTTCGCCAAATTCGTATCACGAAAGCAAGAACGGACTTTATGCCGCTAACTCCAACACAGTGATGACAATAACCAACCCTATTAACTTATCCGGCTTTGCACAACCGCGTTTAACTTTTTGGACGAAGTATGATATTGAAAGTAATTGGGACTACGGACAAGTTGAAATTTCTACAAACAACGGTTCAACGTGGACTCCTCTTCAGGGAAGATACACAGAACCGGGGCAGGGAAGTTTTCAACCTAACGGACAACCGCTTTATGACGGCATGCGCGCCAATTGGGTGAAGGAAGAAATCAATCTCTCTGCTTACGGAAATCAACAAGTTAAAATTCGATTTGAATTTAGAAGCGACGGTAGTCTTCAGAAAGATGGGTGGTATCTTGACGATATCGGCATTTATGTTTATGGTGCAGTTCCTGTAGAATTAAATTCGTTCAATGCAACAAATGTTGAGAATAAAATTATTTTAGATTGGTCAACCGCAACAGAAACTAACAATCGTGGATTTGAAATTGAACGCTCTGCCTCAAACCACGAATGGAAGAGCATCGGTTTTGTTGAGGGGAATGGTAATTCCTCGGAACCGAAGAACTATACATTCGCCGATGAACCGACGACGCGCGGTAAATATTTTTATCGGTTGAAGCAAATCGATTTTAACGGAACGTATAGAATTTACGGACCGATAGAAATAAATCTCGATTTACCTTTACAATTTTCACTTGAGCAGAATTATCCGAATCCGTTTAATCCCTCTACAGTTATCGGTTATCAGCTTTCAGCGTCCAGCAATGTAACATTAAAAATTTATGATGTACTTGGAAATGAAGTTGCAACATTGATTGATAACGAGTGGAAAGAAGCAGGCTTCTACAATTTTCAATTAATAATTAATAATTATCAATTAACAACAGGTGTATATTTTTATCGTTTGCAAGCCGGTAATTTTACGGCGACGAAAAAATTTGTGTTGATGAAATAAAATTCATTAAAGAAACTATCGATGAAAAATATTTTTATCGCGAGTCTTGTTTCAATTTTTACAATTTTCGCGCAAGAAACTCCGCTTGAAATAAGCGGCTTCACACAACTTACAACGCAAAAACAACTTGCGGAATTTTTAAGAACGCTTGATGCTTCTTCCGATTTACTAACAACAGAAATATTTGGTAAATCTTCCGAAGGAAGAGACCTTTTTGTAATGAAGTTTTCGAATTCGGTTTTTGGAGTTGATAAAGAAAAAATTCGCGTTCTTATTTTTGCACAACAGCATGGCAATGAGCAGTCGGGGAAAGAGGCGTCGCTATTGCTCGCTCGCGATTTACTGAAAGAAGAAAGCAAATATCTTTTCGACAAAATCGATCTTGCAATAATCCCGCAAATGAATCCTGATGGCTCGGAGAGAAACCAAAGACGCAACGCCAATAACATGGATTTGAACAGAAATCATTTAATCCTAACCGAACCGGAAACGATCGCGCTTCATAAATTTTTTGATAAGTACAATTTTGAAGTAACAATGGATGTGCATGAATATTATCCGTTCACAAACGATTGGAAAAATTTCGGTTACATAAAAAAGTTTGATGTACAGGTCGGCGCAACAACCAACCCCAATGTACCGGAGACAATCAGAAATTTCTCCAATGACAAATATTTTCCCTTCATCAAAAAATATCTGAATGATGCAGGTTATTCATTTCAAAATTATATTCTTGGTGGACCGCCCGAAAAAGAATTCATCCGTCACAGCACATACGACATAAACGACGGACGACAAAGTTTGGGCATACTTGGAACTCTCTCTTTTATTCAAGAAGGAATTAACGGCGAAGACCATGAATTAGATAACATCAAGCACCGCGCGGAAAGCCAGGCGAAAGGCATGCGCGGGTTAATTGAGTTTTCTTTTTTAAATAAAGATTTTATTCTCGAAATGACTAACAGTGTCCGCACAAATATTTCTAAAATTGTAAATTCAAGTTTCGCCGTACAAATGGATCATGAAAAGAATGGCAGGCGATTCGTCTTTACTTTGTTTTCTCTTTCTTCAGAAAACGATACTACGCTGGAAGTAGAAAATTATCGCCCGGTTGTTGTTCCGAAAAAAATTACTAACGCGCCGGTTGGATATTTAATTCCCAAGAGTGATGATAGATTAATAACGTGGGCTTCAAATCATGGTCTTGAGTTTTCATCTGCAGAAAAAGAAAAATTAATGAGCATAGAAAAATATATCATAAACAAAATTGACTCATTAGATTTTGAGGGAGATGCTGTCGCCAATCCGGATATTTTTGTTCATGATATTACGTCGCTTGATTTGAGTCAATATTATTTTATTCCCGTTGCACAGATGAAGGGAAGAATGATAATCCATGCGCTTGAGCCGCAGTCGTCATTGGCTCTGCATACTTATGATATGTTTAAATATTTATTAAATGAAGGAAAAGAATTTCGGATTTTAAGAGCACGCGGGAAGAATTAAAAATGAATAGTTTTGAATTGAAAATTAACAATCGTAAATAATAAATTTCATTGAGGCGTTCTTTTTTTACCACGAAGTCGCTCAAAGGATGGCACAAAGTCACACGAAGGAAAAACTTTGTGTGCCTTTGTGAAAATCCTTCGTGTTCCTTTGTGGTGAAAAAAGAAGAAAAGAATTGAGAGTTGAAAAAATATTTTTATTTGTGCTGCTTCGTGCCTTAGTGACTTCGTTGCATTCTTTTGAAGAATTAAAAATTACAAATGAATTTTGCTCTGTGGTGAAAAATAAATGTAAAACTATACAGCCGATAAAGATTAAGTGTAAGTGTATGTGTATGTGTAAGTTTAAGTGTCGCCCTTTGGAAAATAAATAAGGGGAAGAGAGCGAACAATTAGAACGAATTGAATTGATAGCCGATTGAAAAATAAAACAGCGTTTCTCCAAAACTTACAAATGATTTATCGCCATCCTTTAAAAAGATAAAACTTTTACCGAGTGAAAAATCTGCCGGACCAATTGGTGTACTTAATGAAAGAGTTACTCCTGCACCATGTTTGAAATCCTTTAACCGAAGTTGTTCCTGCTCAAGCCAGATAGAGCCGAGATCATATCGCATCAATAAAAAACTATCGAAGAAAATTTGAAACGGAAGATGATACCGATATTCAAACGCGCCGGAAAATATTTGTCTTCCGCGATATTCGTTTTCTCTCATTCCAAAAAATGAACGCTGCCCTCCAAGTGAATAATGTAACCCAAGAGGAAGAGTTTTGTCGGCAAATCCTGTTTTCAAAGTCATCGTAAATGTGTGCGAATTAAAAACTGTGAAAACGCTTTTGTAGTCAAGAAAAATATTTGAGAAGCCGATGCTACCTCCTAATATTTGTTGCCCTGTTTCATATCCCGCGTGAATTCTTAATCCTGAATTTGGGTACGGAAATTTATCCTGTGTATCAATAATTGAAGATACACCGACACTAACGATGTTATGTTGATACGATGCAACGCTATTTTCAACAATATTTTTTACTTCGGATGTATAATACTTTCCCGTGAAGATCAAATTACCGAAGCGGCGCACCTGCGTTCCGAGCGCAATTGACAAGCCATAGAAGACCTGCCTATACTTTCCGCTTTCCGATCTTGTAAAACTTTTCGTGTTTTTCGAAATGTCATCGCGATAAGTCAACACATCATTCAAACGATGAAACGCATTTAATTTATAAGTAAAGTATGTTTCGAATATTCTGTTTGCTTTATGTTCGAGGTTGAATGCTCTTTCTTTTTCGCTTAAGTATGTCATCAAACCAATTTCAATTCCAACGCCAAAAAGATTTTCATCTCTCAAATCAATTCCAAGTTGCGGAGAATTTTCATTATCAATTTTAAAACCGATTCTTACTAAACTTGAAACTCTTTCGAAAACTTTGAATACTAAAATATTTTTTTCGTCTCTCTTCTCTACCGAAAGAATTATGTTATCAAAAAGATTTGTGCTTCTAAGATTAACAAGTGCTTGGCGTACCGGAGTTACGCGGAATAATTCACCGGCGTTAATTGGAACTTCTCTGCGAATAAAAAGATCATCCGTGTAGACATTCCCTTCAATTATTATTTCGTGGATTATGCCTTCAGAAAATTGAAGAGATAATTCTCCTTCGTTTTCATCGAAAGAGATTTTATTTAATTCTGCCAAAGAATAACCGCCGGCACGATAGAGAGAGAGAATTTTCTTAATCGAGCGAACTATTCGTTTTGCGTTGAACGGCTTGAATTTTAACAACGAAAGTAATGAATCAACTTCTGCGGAATCAAGAATTGTTATTCCCGTAAAATTTATTTTTTGTACGATTGGAATTTTCTCTCCTTCAAATTTCACTTCAGTATAGTTTGGAAAGAAAGTTATTCGCGCTCGTGTGTTTTTATAATTTCCCGCTGAATGAAGATGATCGAGATCGTGCAGTATTTCTGCGGTTGAAACAGAATCCTTATAAGCATACTTCACTAAAAATTCTCTCCCGATTGCATTCTCTTCATTGACAAGAATATTCTTAATATAAAACTCATTTCGTTTTAGACGTTGTATAAACATCGAATCAATTTGCCCGGTTATAGAATCGGCAAACACTTTTGCAATATTGTAACCGGCAAAGACAATAGAATCTTTATTTGAAAAATCAATTAACGAAGCACCGCCAATATTCGGAACAATTTTTATATCTGCATTTCTCATTTGCTGATCATTCAAAATTTTCATCGGGATGCTCAACACTTGATCGGCGACAACCCACGGCAAAGTTAGTTCTTCTTTTTCGGAAAGTTTGCTCGTTGTGTTCACGGCAATTACAAAATCTGCGCCCTCCTGTTTGGTAAGAAGAACCGGAATGTTGGCAACCAATCCACCGTCAACGAGAATTGTAGAATTAATTTCTACTGGAGAAAGTAAAAAAGAAACGCTTGAGCTTGCACGCATTGCTTGGGTTAATGAGCCGCTATTCAAAACTACAGGAGTGCCGGATTCAAGATCTGTACAAACAGCTCTAAACTTGACTTCAAGATCATCGAAGTCGTCCAACGGTTTTACCGGTGCTTGAAGATTTAAAAGATTTAGTTCGTTTGTTAATCGCTGACCATCATTAACCGAAGTTGGAAGAATTGGTTTTAACCCTTTCATTCTCAAAGTAATCACCGCCCATTCTTCAAGTTGTTTTTGGTCGATGAATAAATCTCTTCTGCTTAATTTATTATTTAATGAAATTAAATTTTGCCAATCGATTGAGCCAATCATCGAGTCAAGTTCGGCGGCAGAATATCCGCCTGAAAAAAGTCCGCCGATAATACTTCCCATGCTTGTGCCAACAATGATGTCGATAGGAATTTTCTTTTCGCTGAATGCTTGAAGCACACCAATTTGAGCCAAGCCACGCGCGCCTCCGCCGCTTAATGCAAGTCCGACTACAGGTTTGTTTTTCGGAACTTCTTCGGTTAGAGAGAACGGTAATTTTTTTGTTGTGAACTCAAGCGAAAGAACCATAGAAGAATCTTGCGAGAAAGATTCTCCGCCGAAAAAAAAATAAAATACTGTTACGAAAAGAATTTTCTTCAATACAAAAACAATCCGGAATTATCGCCGGAAATTTAAGTTATTTTTTTCTTTTCGCTTGCTTAGCATTCTTTTCTGCCGCTTCCATCATGCGCTGCATAAAGCCGCCGGATTTTTTCGGATTCTTTACAGGCTCCAAGACCATTCCGTTAGATTTATGATTTATATAGTACTGTTGAGCGATTGAAAAAAGATTGAACAAGAAATAATATAAATTCAACCCGGAAGGAAAACTCATGAATAGAAAAGTCAACATCACAGGCATAATATAAACGAGGGCTTTTTGTTGCGGGTCTTTCATCGTCATTTTTTGTTGAATGAAAGTTGTAATTCCCATTAACAACGCAAGTCCGCTTATTTCTGAAATTCCGAACAACGGCAGTTTAAAACCGAGACTATAAATCACATCCGGTTTTGAAAGATCGTTTATCCACCAAACAAAAGGCTGTTGACGAAGTTCGATAACGGTTTGGAACAATCCCCACAACGCAACAAAGATTGGCATTTGAAGCAACATCGGTAGACATCCGCCTGCAGGATTAATTCCGTAAGTCGAATAAAGTTTCATCATCTCTTTATTCATCTTTTGAGGATCGTCTTTAAATTTTTCTTTTACCTCTGCCATTTTGGGTTGAAGCAGTTGCATTTTTTTCATCGATTGATAACTGCTTTTTGTAAGCGGGTGTAAAAGAAATTTAATTATCAACGAAAAGAAAATTATTACGACACCGTAATTTGGAATGAATGAATGAAGAAACACGAAAAGAGGAAGCAGAACATATTCTGCAACAGGTCGAACCAAAAATTCTAATCCCAAAAAACTCCCAAAATCAACTATGCGTTCGAGTTCACTGCCAAGAGGTTTTAGAATGTCGTATGAAACCGGACCGAGATATACAACAAAGGATTCTGATAAATTCTTTTCTCCTTTAAAAGGCATTTTCATCCGGGCAGAATAATTTTCAATGACTCCGCCGTTGCTAAAATTTTTTCTGCTTCCTTTTAAATAAATTCCTTCAACATGATTTGAGTTGGAAGGAATCATGATGGCGGAAAAATATTTATTTCTAATCGTGAACCAATTGATACTGCCGGAAAAATCTTTTTCAATCTTTTCTCCATCGGAGGAGGCATCAAACTTGATATATTCGCCGCCGGAATAAACGCCTGCATAAGTATAAGTCGCTTCATCATAAGAATTTTGTTCAACGAATCGTATTCCGCCATCCCAAACAATTTCATAAATATTATTGCTGATAACAGAAGAAAGTCCATTTAATTGTAAATCAAAATCGACATTATATTTGTTCTCGAAGAAACGGTAATTCCTTTTTATCTCTCCTCCGTTATTTGAAAATGTGGAAAATGAAATTGAAAGAGAATCGCCTTCTTTTAATAAATAATAATTTCGGGAAGAAGAAGAGAAATCAAGATCCGCAGTATTGACAGCCTTTCCGTCGGTTGTTACAAATGAAATATCAAAACTTCCACCGAGTTGTGTATTCAGCAGTTGTACTTTTTGTTGATACACGGTCGCATCATCGGAAAGTTTTTTGATGTACCAATTATTAAAATCTTTTAAATAAACTTTAACAATTTTTCCGCCGCGTGAACTAATTTTATAAATTGCTTTTTCGGTTTCGATGGTATAAATTTTTTCGTTCAGGTTCTTAACGGAGAAAAATTCGCCGAGATCATTTTTGTTCTCTTCGATGATTTCCGGTTTTAGAACATCCTTCTTTACCGAATCCTCTTTTGGCTTCTCCACAAAAGTTGAGTCATTGTTTTTCGGTTTAACAGGTTGTGTCGGGGGCGTGTTCACATAGAGCCACACAACTAAAATAAAACCGATTAAAATAAATGCGAGTGTTGTTTGTTTGTCCATTTAAAACCTAAATATTATTCAACAGGATCATATCCGCCTTTATTGAACGGATTGCATCTTAAAATTCTCCAAACCGATTTCGCCCCGCCTTTTATCACTCCAAACTTTCGAAAAGATTCTATTGCATATTCGGAACATGACGGATAAAATCTGCACGAGGGAGGAAATAGCGGAGAAATGATTTTTTGATATCCTTTAACTAAGGCGATAAATATCTTTCTCATTTAATTCGATCTAAAATTTTTCCAATTAACCAACTGATCGCCGGTTCAACATCACGAAGAAAAATTTTTTTGTTATTCTTTTCATTTAAGTTGTAAGGAAAAATAATGATATAGATACCCTTGCGAAAATTTTCGGCAAGAGAAATGAGGGGTGCTTTGTTTTTTCTATACGCCTCTTTTGCAAGTCTTTTGAATCTGTTCCGCCAAACGGCAGAGCCAAATTTTTTTGATGGTGCCGCCGCTGCTTTAACAAATGGTAAATCTGATTCCACTACTAAGAATAAAATCTTTATTCTCTTATCATCTGAAAGAACGGCAGTTCCACTCTTAAACACAGCATCAAACGCTTTTTTTTGCCGGAGCCTTTGATCGCGGCTTAATGCTGTCATTCTAAACTATTCGTCGCTGACGGAAAGTTTTTTTCTTCCTTTTGCTCTTCTACGAGCAAGTACTTTTCTACCGTTTTTCGAACTCATTCTTTCTCTAAAACCGTGTTTATTTTTTCTTTTTCTTTTACTTGGTTGATACGTTCTCTTCAAGTTACTCACCTAATCTTTTTAATTAAACGGCACAAAAATAGCCCTCTAACAAGAAACAACCAAACTAAAATAACTCGTTACGATGCGAAAAATTTTTCTTAAAAAAGTAAAAATTAATTTGGAGAAAAGTATTTCTCTCTCTAATTTGAACCCATATTCAGTGCCAAATACGATGTGAATATTTTGTGGATAACTTGAAATTCTGAAACGTTTCACAAAGCGCTTCTTTTCCAAAGTTGTTCCTTTATAGAAATTATTTGTTAAAAAACATAATTTCTTTTAACCTAACTCGTTGTAATTTAAGGGTTTAGAAAAAAAGAGCGCGTGTGGATAACTTGTCAATATTTGTCCCAAGTTGTTTAAAATATGCTGAAATTGTAATTTTTTTGGATTTATTAATATGATTGAAAATTGTGGATAACTCGTTCACTACAGAAAATGAAATAAAAACATCCTCTTACGCCGAATCAATTTGGAGTAAGGCGGCTTCAATAATAAAGCGAGAAATTTCTCCGATGTCTTTTAACACCTGGTTCGCACCAATAAAAGTTTTGGAGCTTACCGGCTCAACACTAAAGATTCAGCTTCCCGATCTATTTTTTTGGGAATGGATTGAGCAACACTATAGCTCGCTTTTGCACAACGCACTTAAAAAAACAATTGGACATGATGTAAAAGTTGATTACATCATCGTAAAAGAAACCGACACTCTACCTGTTCCCGAACCGGTTTTGGAAAAAAATCCTTTGCCTAAAGTTGTAGTTACAAATTCGGGAGAAGTAGATTCAACTTTAAATCCAAAATATACTTTTGACAATTTTATCAAAGGTGAGGGAAACCAACTTGCTCATGCAGCTGCCGGCGCAATTAGTAAAAATCCCGGAGGTACTTCTTTTAATCCTCTTTTTTTGTACGGTGGTGTTGGGTTGGGAAAGACACATTTAATTCAAGCTATTGGTAATGAGATAAAAAAAATTGATCCAACAAAGCGAGTTAAGTATCTTTCAACGGATCGTTTTACGGTTGAATTTGTTGAGGCAATTCAAGCTAATAAAGTGAACGAGTTTTCAAATTATTATAGATCGATGGATGTTTTAATTATTGATGACATTCAATTTTTAATTGCAAAAGAAAAAACACAGGACTTGTTTTTCCATATTTTCAATTCGCTTCATCAAGCAAGAAAGCAAATAATTCTTTCCAGCGATAAAGCACCCAAAGACTTAAAGGGAATGGATGAACGTTTAATCTCTCGTTTTAATTGGGGATTAACCGCAGACATTCAGCCGCCTGATTTTGAAACACGTCTTGCAATTTTAAATAAGAAAGTTTCCGATTTTGGAATGGATGTCGGGCATGACATCATCGAATATATTGCAACACACATTACATCCAACATTCGTGAACTCGAGGGTTGTTTAATTAAACTTCTTGCTAATGCTTCGTTTGGTTCAAAGCAAATTAATTATGATTTAGTTAGAAATACTGTTAGAGAGATTTCAACTATCAATCGTGTTACTATAAGTATTGAGCTAATAACAAAACTTACTTCGGCGTATTTTAAAATTGACGAAAATAAAATGAGAGATAAGACCAGAAAGAAAGAAATTGTATTTGCTCGACAAGTATCGATGTATTTTTCAAAAACCATGACGAACTATTCTCTTAAAACTATTGGTCTACATTTTGGAGGAAGAGATCATTCAACCGTAATCCATGCATGCCAAACAATTGAAGAGATGGCGGCATCAGATAAAAACATTCGTTCAATCATTGAAGATATTAGGTCAAAAATTTCTTCCGCTTGTTCTTAAAACGTGTTGATAACTTGTTATTCTACGGTTGATAAACGTAAGTATCTTTGTTAATAAACTATAAGTTATAAACATGCGGCGGATAACTTCGAGTTGATAAAAAATTATTAACAACAAAAGAAATTTATTTGAGTGCTATATCCTTATAAAAAAGATATTTACATACTTATCCACTTATCAACACTATTATTACTATTATTAATAAATTTATTTTAAAAATATATTTAAATAATTATAAATAGCTTTGTTGAAAGAAAATTAAAGTTATCCGATAAAACTTGATGCTTGATAAATAGAAGAAATTCAATTAAGTTTCAATTAAGAATTTTTATGAACTTGAAAAACGCAAAACACATATTATTTTTTTCTACTTTAAGTTTGTTCCTGATTTCTTGCAGCAACAAACTTGATAATAGCGTAACTTTTACCAGTATAGCATCGGAAAATATTTACGTGAATTTTCTTGGAAAAGTTTTAACGATAAAACCGAGCAAGTCAGTTACCATAACCGAAATGTCGAAAGGAACATACGCATATCAAACTGCTTTTGATATTCCAACCGATGTGAGAGGAAGTTCTGTTCTCGGTGCTGTAAGCGGAGACATTGTTATGTCGCCTCAAAGAAAGGCAACTGTATTTTATACGAGCCAAATTACCGGGGAAGGGGAAGAGAAAACATATATTTTAAGTGCTACTATTTCTTATAACTTTTCTATTTCTGACAGCAGCAGCGTTTCAATCAATCAATAATTCATAAAGAAATTTCACTTCACAAACGATAATTTAAATTGAGACTTGGCTTGAAAATTCTTATTTTCCGCCGTTTAATTTGGAGATTTTATAATGAAATTTAATGCTAACAGTAAATCGCTTGAAAAACTTTTATCTAAAGTTTTCCCGGCAATTCCAAACCGCACACCACAACCTGTTTTAGAAAACTTTCTCTTCGAAATAGAAAACGGAAAGTTAAGTGTTTCGGCTACAGATCTTGATCTGGCATTAAAATCTTCAACCTCAATAAATGCTTCTGAAAATGCACGCTTCATCATTCCCGCAAAACTTCTTTATGAAATTGTAAAATCTCTAGGAGATACGTCAATCGATTTCGAAACAGAAGACAATAGTAAACTAAAAATGAAAACCGATTTCGGTGTTTATTCTATTGGGTTTAATATTGCCGATGAGTATCCAAAAATAACATCACTTCAAGGTGGAAAAAATTTTTCTATCAGTGGAGAAGAATTAAAAAAGATTTTAAATAAAACAACTTTCGCGGTAAGTAAAGAATCTGTTCGCCCGGCGATGATGGGAATATTGTTCGAATTTATGTCAGACGCATATAGAGTTGTTTCAACCGATGGTCATCGGCTCGTTCGTTACACTACAACAATCGATCACGAAATAGGTGAAGTACAAAGAATTATTCCAGAAAAAGCGGTTACCGTATTAAGCAAACTTCTTTCCGATGAAAAGGTATCCATGATGTTCAGCGACTCTATCGCAACTTTTTCTATCGATGATACAGAAATGACTACAAAGTTAATCAATCAAAAATATCCCGATTATAACAGCGTAATTCCGTTAGTTAATGAAAATACTTTAAGAGTCAATAAAGATGATCTTCTCTCTGCGGTTAGAAGAATGTTACTCTTTTCAACATCGACATATCATCAAGTAAAAATTTCTTTAACAGAAGGAAACCTTGAAATTTCTGCCGAAGATTTGGACCACGGTTCGAGCGCGAAAGAAGTGATTATGTGCGAGTATAAAGGAGATCAAATGGATATTGGTTTCAATACTCTTTTTCTTTTTGACATGTTGAGCCATCTTGATAGCAAAGATGCGCTATTTAAACTTAATAATCCGACTAAAGCCGTAACTATCGAACCCTCCGAACAAGGAAACACGGTTGATGTGCTTATGTTAATTATGCCTGTTCGCGTTAATAATTAAAAATATTCTTGAGAAAAATTTTTTACTCTTCGTTTTTTGAGTGAATGATTCTTAAAAATTTATCGCTAACCAATTTCAGAATTCATAAACAAACAAACATTGAATTATCTCCGAATCTTAATTTTATCATTGGCGGAAACGGACAAGGAAAAACCTCTATCATAGAAGCAATTTATTTTTTGTGTACTACTAAAAACTATAAAAATTCAGGCGACAAAGAACTCCTTCGTTTTGGAAATGAACATTACGAAATTAATGCAACATTCTCGGAGAACACAGATAGTGCCGCGAGAATTTTTTATTCTTCACAAGAAAACAAACGAAATTTTTTTTACAACAATAAACTCTTAACAAAGGCGGCAGACATCATAGGTAATCTTCCGGTTGTGCTATTAACTCCTGAGGATCATTTTATCACGCAAGGTTATCCGGCGGAAAGAAGAAAGTTTGTTGATTCTATTATCTCGCAGGCATATAAAATATATCTTGAAACATTGCTTGACTTCAACCGCACATTAAAACAAAAAGCGCGGTTACTGTTTTTAATAAGAGAAGAAAAAAACAAAAAATATCTTGAAGAGTTGAGCGCATGGAACGAGAAACTTGTCGCTGCCGGAACAAAACTGATTTCATACAGAAGAAAATTTGTTGATGAGTTTAATTTCTATTTGAGAGAATCTTATCTAAACATCCTTGAAGAAAAAGAAAAACCGGAAATTATTTACGATACTTTTCTTGCTACGGATGAAAAGGAAGAGAATTTCTTCCTAAAACTTGATGAAATAAAAGAAGAAGAAATTAAGCGCGGGCAGAATTTATGCGGTCCGCATAGAGATGACTTTATATTCTTAATTGACAAAATTTCTTTGCGCACTTTTGGATCACAAGGACAACATAAAACTTTTCAAGTTGCCCTGAAGTTTGCACAGTTCTTTTTCTTAAAAGAAAAAATGAACAAGAAACCGATTTTTCTTCTGGATGATGTTTTTGGAGAACTTGATACAAACCGCTCAATCAGCATCAGTAAATATTTAAAAGAAGTTGGTCAAGCGATAATTACAATAACAGATTTTTCAAATTATTCTTTTCTCTCCAAACAAGAAAGCGATAGAATGTTTTACTTGAATGATGGCGAGGTAAAACTTGTTTCATAGTTTTAAAAGTATCGGCGAAGTTGTATCACGAAGCATGGAACTCGGACGGCTAAAAAAACTTGTTGACGATGGAGAAGTTGTTGAAAAATTTTTTGATGTGTTTCCCCACTTCACTTTAATTGCCGAGCCGATTAAAGTTGATAAAGGTGCACTCTATATTAAAATAGAAAACGCCGCATGGAGAAGTGAATTAAAACTTCAAGAAGAAAAAATAGTTGAAGAGATAAATAAATATTTCGGACAAAAACGAATTAGTAAAATTAAAGTAACGATTTAAAACAGAGAATATTATGAATGATAAATCACAGGCAGCGAACGAATACAGCGCCAAAAATATTAACGTACTCAAAGGGCTTGAAGCTGTAAGAAAAAGACCGGCGATGTATATCGGCGATGTTGGATCGCGAGGACTTCATCACTTAATTAATGAAGTCGTTGATAACAGTATTGACGAAGCACTTGCCGGATTCAACGACCGCGTTATCGTTACATTAAATAAAGATGGAAGCGTAACTGTTGAAGATAAAGGGCGAGGCATTCCTGTTGACATGCACCCGGTTGAAAAAAAATCTGCGCTCGAAGTTGTAATGACCGTACTCCATGCCGGAGGAAAATTTGATAAAAACAGTTATAAAGTATCCGGCGGTTTGCACGGCGTTGGCGTTTCTGTAGTCAATGCTCTTTCTAAATGGTTAAAAGTTGAAGTTAAACGAGAAGGAAAAATTTATTTACAAGAATATGAAATCGGAATTCCTAAATCACCGGTAAAACAAAACGGAACTTATAAATCAGATTCTACCGGAACGAAAATTACTTTCATGCCAGACGATGAAATTTTTAAAACTACAAAATTTCATTTCGATACTGTTGCCGAAAGAATGAGAGAGCTTGCTTATCTCAACAAAGAAGTAACAATGATTATCAAAGATGATATTGAAGGAGATGAAGAAACTTTTAGGTTTAAAGGCGGACTAATTGACTTTGTAAAATATCTTGATGAACATAGAAACCCACTTCACAAAACAATTTATGTTGAAGGAGAAAAAGAAAACACTCCGGTCGAAGTTGCTTTTGAGTATAGTGAATCCTATTCCGAAAACGTTCATACGTATGTAAATAACATTAACACAATTGAAGGTGGAACACATCTCGTCGGCTTTAGAACTGCGCTTACGCGAACGTTTAACAACTACGCGAATAAAAACGGATTGATAAAAGAGAACAGCAAAATCACTCTTAGCGGAGATGACTTTAAAGAAGGACTTACCGCAGTTATTTCTGTTAAAGTGATGGAGCCGCAGTTTGAAGGACAAACAAAAACTAAACTTGGCAACGGAGAAGTTAAATCAATCGTTGAAACGATTGTCGGAGAAAAACTTTCGGAATTTTTGGAAAACAATCCTCCGATTGCAAGAAAGATAATTGAAAAAAGTATTCGCGCAGCCGAAGCGAGAGAAGCCGCAAGAAAAGCGCGCGATCTTATAAGAAGAAAAAATGCACTCGATTCACTTCATCTTCCGGGAAAACTTGCGGACTGTTCAATCAGCGAACCGGAACACTGCGAAGTGTATATTGTCGAAGGAGATTCCGCAGGCGGTTCCGCAAAGCAAGGAAGAGATAGAAGATTTCAAGCGATACTTCCGATCAAAGGAAAAATTTTAAATGTTGAAAAAGCAAAAATCAATAAAGTGCTTGAGAACCTGGAAATACAGGCGATGATCTCCGCTATTGGTGCGGGTTTGGGCGAAGATTTCGATCCCGAAAAATCTCGCTACGGAAAAATTATTTTAATGACCGATGCCGACGTGGATGGAAGCCACATTCGAACATTGCTTTTAACTTTTCTTTACAGACACATGAAAGAATTGATTGCAACCGGAAAAGTATATATAGCACAACCACCTCTTTACAAAATCAAAAAAGGAAAAGAAGAATTCTACGCTTTCGATGATGAAGAGAGAGACAGAATTCTTAAACGATTTAAAGCAAACGGTAAAGAAGAAGAGACTGAAGAAGAAGTTGTAGATGAAAATCAACCGAAAGGAGTACACATAACGAGATATAAAGGTCTCGGAGAAATGAACCCCGAACAACTTTGGAACACTACAATGAATCCCGAAACGCGCACGATTTTGCAAGTCAACCTTGAAAGCGCGGCGGCGGCGGACAAAATTTTTGAGACGCTGATGGGAGACGAAGTTGAACCGAGACGAGAATTTATTCAGAAGCATGCGAAGTATGCGAACCTTGATGTTTAGTTGTAAATAAAACTCAAAACAATTTATTCGAAGCAAAAATTTTTATAATCAGAAAAAATATTATTAAAGAAATTATACATGGCTACATTTTTTGAAAAAATAGTTCCGGTCTCTTTAGAAGAAGAGATGAAATCATCATACATAGATTATGCGATGAGCGTAATAGTTGCTCGCGCATTGCCCGATGTGCGCGACGGCTTGAAACCTGTTCACAGAAGAGTTCTCTACGGAATGACGGAACTCGGGCTTGCGTTTAACAAACCATATAAAAAATCTGCAAGAATAGTCGGAGAAGTTCTCGGTAAATATCATCCGCACGGCGATACTGCTGTTTATGATACTATGGTAAGAATGGTGCAAGATTTCTCACTTCGATATCCACTTGTCAATGGACAGGGAAACTTCGGCTCGGTTGATGGTGATTCTCCCGCCGCAATGCGTTACACCGAAGCGCGCCTTTCAAGAATTGCAGATGAACTACTTCGTGATCTCGATAAAAACACGGTTGACTTTGTTCCCAACTTCGATGAATCACTGCAAGAACCAACGGTGCTTCCATCTTATCTTCCTAATCTTTTAGTGAACGGCTCAAGCGGAATTGCAGTGGGAATGGCAACAAACATTCCGCCGCACAATTTAACCGAAGTGATTGACGGATTAATTGCGCTCATAAAAAATCCGGAAATCACCGTTGAAAAATTAATGAAGTATGTTACCGCCCCTGATTTTCCAACCGGCGGAATTATTTACGGTTACGAAGGCGTTAAAGATGCTTACACAACCGGAAGGGGTAGGATAATTGTTCGTGCAAAAGCAAACATCGAAACGCTAAAGAACAACAGAGAAAATATTATCATCAGCGAACTTCCTTATCAAGTGAACAAAGCGACGCTGATTGAAAAAATTGCCGACCTCGTTCGGGAAGATAAAATTAAAGAAATCTCGGCGATTAGAGATGAGTCCGACCGCGATGGAATGCGCGTGGTTATTGAGTTAAAACGGGATGCAAATCCTTCAGTTGTGTTGAATAATTTATTCAAGTTCACACAAATGCAAACAACTTTCGGCGTAATTATGCTTGCGCTTGTTCACGGCGTTCCAAAAGTTTTAACGCTGAAAGAAATGATGCAACACTTTATCAATCATCGAATGGATGTTTTGATTAAGAGAACAAAATTTGAACTCGATGCCGCCGAAAGAAGAGCGCACATACTTGAAGGTTATATCATCGCCCTCGATAATATCGACGAGGTAATTGAAACAATTAAAAAATCGCGCGATGTTGAAACAGCTAAAACAAACTTGATGAAAAAATTCAAGCTTTCGGAAATACAATCCAAAGCTATTCTCGATATGCGTTTGCAACGTTTAACCGGACTCGAACGCAAGAAGATCGAAGATGAATACAAAGAAACAATCAAGCTGATTGAAAAACTTAAAGGCATTCTCGATAGTGAAGAAAAACGCTATCAAATTATTAAAGATGAACTTCTCGAAATAAAAGAAAAATATGGCGACGAAAGAAGAACGGAAATAGTTTATAACTACGAAGAATTTTCTTTGGAAGATATAATTGCAGAAGAAGATGTAGTTGTAACAATTTCTCATCAAGGTTACATAAAAAGATTTCCGGTAAGCGGCTATAAAAAACAAGCGCGCGGCGGAAGAGGTGTTACCGGCGCAGGCACAAAAGATGATGACTTCATCGAACAAATGTTCGTTGCTTCAACTCATCACTACATTCTTTTCTTTACAGATCAGGGAAGATGCTATTGGTTGAAAGTGTACGAAATTCCTGAAGGAGGAAGAGCTTCGCGTGGAAGATCGATTATTAATCTAATTCAAAAAACAAAAGATGAAAACATAACCGCGTATGTTGCCGTGAAAGAATTTTTGGATACACAATATTTAATTATGGCAACAGAACAGGGAACTATTAAGAAAACAGTTCTCTCCGCTTATGGCAACGTGCGCAAAAATGGAATCAATGCAATCAATATTAATCAGGGAGATAGATTGATTGCCGTTAGTTTGTCGGAAGGAAACAACGATATTGTAATTGGTACGCGAAGCGGATTTGCAATTCGCTTCAACGAAAAAGATGTCCGCGATATGGGAAGAACCGCAACAGGCGTGCGCGGAATTAAACTTGGCAAAGGAGATATTGTCGTTGGATTGATGGTAATAAAACGACAAACAACTATTTTAGTTGTAACGGAAAAAGGATATGGCAAGCGCTCCGATATTAATGATTACAGAATTACCCGGCGCGGCGGAAAAGGTATTATCACCGTGAAGACGACTGATAAAGTCGGCAAGATGATTACCGCAATGGATGTAACAGACGGCGAAGAACTTGTTATTATTTCTGCGCATGGAATGGTGATTCGGCAATCTGTCGCTGAGATTCGCGTGATGGGAAGAAACACTCAAGGTGTCCGCGTTATTAAATTGAAAGAAGGAGACGCCATCGCAGATATTGCCAAAGTTGTTCCCGATGAAAATGGAGAAGAGTAACACTTTCTCCGTTGAATAAATTTTTCATAAACGAAAAAATATTTTCTTCGATACAAACCAAACAAAGCGAGGAAGCTTTTTCTTTTCATCAAAGTTTAGAAAACTACTCGCCGACCCCGCTTGTTAAGTCAAATAATCTTGCGAGAGAATTCAATGTCGATTCCATTTTCATTAAAGATGAATCGCAAAGATTTGGTATGAATGCATTTAAGATACTCGGCGCATCGTATGCAATTCATAAACACTTAAAAGAATTTCCCGACACAAAAATATTTTGCACCGCAACAGATGGCAACCATGGCAGAGCCGTTGCGCGCTCGGCGAAGATGAATGGAAAGAAAGCCATGATCTTCATGCCCGAACACACTGCAAAAGAACGAATAGCCAACATAAAAAAGGAAGGCGCAGAAGTTATTGTCGTTGAAGGCGATTATGATTGCGCAACTGAAGAAGCAAAAACCTTTGCGGCAAAAAATAGTGCGGCGTTAATTCAAGATTCATCATGGTACGGTTACGAAAAAATTCCTCGCGATATAATGTTGGGCTACTCGACAATGATGTTTGAACTCGAAGAACAAATTGATTTGGATAAAATCGATTTTGTTTTTCTTCAATGTGGAGTTGGAACTTGGGCGGCTTCGGTTGTTCTATTTTTTTTGAACAGAAAAAATTCAAATACAAAATTTATTATTGTTGAACCGCGCGAAGCCGATTGTATGCTCGAATCGGTAAAGCAAAACTCCATTTCAAAAACCAAAGGAACACAAAAAACTATTATGGCGGGATTGAACTGCGGAACACCCGCGCTCACGGCTTTTGAAATTCTCCGCAAGCACGCACACTTGTTTTTGACTATCGAAGACGATTTTACAAAACTCGCCATGAAAAAATATTATTCGGAAAAAATCATTTCGGGAGAATCGGGTGCCGCAGGTTTAGCCGCATTAATTGCGCTCCAAACCGATGCTGCGTTTCGTGAAGCGAAAGATTTACTTTCTTTAAATCATTCGTCTCGAATTCTACTTTTCAATACCGAAGGGGATACAGATAAATATAATTTTAGAAAAATCATGAATGAAAAAATTTAACTACGATCATATAATTTGGGATTGGAACGGAACCCTTTTCAACGATGTTGATTTGTGTGTTTCAGTCGTCAACAATCTATTAGAAAAATATTCGCTCATGAAAATTTCTAAAGAAGAATATCTCGAGCATTTCGATTTCCCGATTGAAAATTATTACCAAAAAGTCGGTTTCGATTTTTCTAAAAAATCTTTTAAAGAACTCGGTAGAGAATGGATGGACGAATATGAAGAAAGAAAGTATGAATCGAGATTTTATAACGATGTAATTGATGCGCTGAATTATTTTCAAAACAAAAATATCGGACAGTCAATCTTAACCGCATATCAGCTGGAAGAACTCAACATCATGTTAAAAAATCTTGACATCGAAAAATACTTTGAAGAAACTACCGGACTTAACAACATCTACGCTGAGAGCAAAATTGAAATTGGAAAAAAATTATTGGAGAAACTGAAACCGAAGTACAATTCGTTTCTGCTCATCGGAGATACAAAACATGATATCGAGGTTGCAAACGCATTGAATATCGATGCAGTAATTATTGCGCGCGGACACCAGAGCAAACAACGGCTTCTTTCCGAAGGCGCAACCGTGCTCGACTCTCTCGATGAGATTTTGAGAAATGGGTTTTAAAAGTTGAGAAGTAAAACTAAATTCTTGTATTTTACCGTGTTAATAATCTACACAAAAGCATGATGCGAATGCTTGAAGAAGAGATCAATAATTTGTTTGGTCTTCCAAAATCAAAACAACATGATCAGTAACAACAATAACAAAATCACTCATCGATGATACAAAATCCAAAAATTTTGGAAAATCCCGCGAAGGTAAAGTGGCGGTATGCTATGCTATTTATGCTGTATTTTATCTTTCTCTAACTTCTTTCAAAATATCAATTATCTCTTTATTGCTTAAGGATATGTTGATACCTTTTACATCAAGGGGTGATTTGTTTTTTGATAAAGCTTTTAATTCAAAAAAGGAACCATCTTTTCTTTTGATTAATACTTTGCCCTCTTTTTTGGCTTTATCTAAAATAGTTGCCAGCATTTGTCTTGCTTCACTATAAGTGTATGTATTCATTTTAGATCTCTATTCCATTTAAATTCAGGAAAAAATCTTAGGGAATCACAAAATAATAATCACAAGTTTTCTCGGTAACAACAAGTGTAAGTTCATTGGCCGCATAGGAAATATGGCTTCACTAACTAACTTTTGCTAATCTCTTAACTTCTCTTTTTAGTCTGTCTTTTAATTTATCTATTTCTACTTCTAAGTTATATCGCATTTGCAAATTCAGCCAAAACTTTTCTGGCAAACCAAAATATTCCGACAACCTTAATGTTGTGTCCGATGTTATTACTCTTTTACAAGGATCAATTTCATTTATTCTTCGTGCAGGAACGACTATTTTGTGAATGTTTAACTTCGATTCTGGCTCGTCCAAATTATTTAAGTGAATAACTAATGAGTTCAAAAGTTTCGTTTGCCATTCCGAAGTTGTAGCCAATATGATAGATTCGGACAATGCCAACATTTGAAACAAACCATAGTGTCTTTTGACCAAAATCATTTAATCCAACCCAATCTTCCACAATTTTGTAACTTTCGGCAAATGACCCGGCTACAGTTGAGATAGATTCTTTTAACAAGACGCGAGTCGTATCAGAAAACCAGTAATCTCCATTCCATTTTTTTCCTATCTGAAGTGGAAAAATAATTCTGAATGGATGATTGTTGGTTATGAAACGCACGGTATCTCCTACAAATGCAACATAAACAGTGTCCATTCTGCTCGGAAATTTGTACTGCCAAATCGTTGCCGGTTGATTGTTAGATATAGTCTTTTGTCCAACTATCGTAACAATCAGAGTGTCAGAAAAATTTGATAAACTATCGTGATGAGCATAGACCCAAATATTTCCCACCTTATTTGGGAAAATATCTGTTGGAAGTTCATTTGGTTCCGTTGGCGATTTTTTGCACGAAAGGTTGAACAAGACAACAATAACAATAAGAAAAAAATTTTTTACTCTCATAACTTTCCTTCTGAATGTATTTTAAAATGAATGTTACGGCGTTGTGCTTACGCGGAAGCCAAATTATTTACTGCATCTTTAACGTAGGCAGAAACAAGACGGCTTTCTTAATAATACAACGACAATAATTATTAAAAATTTTTTTACTCTAAAACCTTTGGCAAAGCCAACACTTTATAAGAACAAAATAGCCGAGACAACCTGCCCCGACTTGTCGGTTGAGCGACTACTTTGAAAATTATACAAATGCCGAGTGCTAATTCTAAAAATTTCCTGGACGGGTTGAAGCACTTTCTATAAAGTGTTTTTACTTGAACATTTCCTCAAAAATAATATCTAACTTTTTATCAATATCAGAGTTGAATGGAGTGTGCGGTATTCCAAGTTTTGTTAAGATTTTAGAAAACCGTTTATATCCTTCTTTACTTCTCAATTCAATCCATTCACAGTTTAGTTTTGTTGCTTGTTCTTTATTCAAATCGGAAAGTTTATCTGCAACAAATATGCGGCTCTCTCTCGCAAAAATAGCATCGGCACTTTCAGGATTTCCTTTTCCCATAAGCTTAACTTCACAACGATAGAAGTTACTATTATTGATTAAATAGAAATCAACTTCTCTCATTGATTTGGGGAGACGAGATTGGTCATAATGTATAGCCGGAACATCAAAAATTTTACAGAGAGTTGTCATTAAATATTTTTCGGCACGTTTGCCGGCGGTGCTCCAAAGTCCGCCACGTAGTTCTGCTCTTTTTACTGCAAGCGCGTTAATAACAATTAAACTTTCACTTACATTTAAATCAACACTTACGCTTCTGAATTTAATAGTGAGAGTTAAATCTAATTCGTGTTCAGTTTCAGTTAATTCTTTTATTGCACTATAAAGAGTATCATAATGTTCGGTTGATGCTTCAATTACTATTTCCCGATTAGCCATATCTGTCCAAAACGATAAAAAAAATCCCTCAAATAAAAATGGTAAATTTGA
>CAYMUL010000037.1:0-32344 GCA_964393605.1 uncultured Ignavibacteriaceae bacterium
AAGTTAAAAATTGGACATTCAAATGATGAACAAAAAAAAATTCTTATAATAATTATATTAATCTTTAAGGAGTAAAAATGGAAAACCAAAATCTCAGCAAAAACAATTCAGAATTGAACGATACTCATTTACTGGGTGTTGGAGATTGGATTGTAACTTTTTTTATCGCCTCGGTACCCTTTCTCGGTTTCATTATGCTACTTGTTTGGGCTTTCGGTAGTAATACGAACCCAAATAAGGCTAGTTGGGCGAAAGCAACTTTAGTATACATCGTGATCGCAACCCTCATACTGATGATGTTCGGAATAAAGTTAATCACCGATATTCTATCAATATTGGAATGATAGTGTAATCATTTTTAATTATAACATTTTTTTTTAGTAATACGGTTATACATGTATTTGTTCAATAATTTATAAAGTGAAAAAATTCATGCTATGATTAAAATTCCTCTCCAATACATCTGAAGATAACTTAAAAATTCTTATGCGAAATTTCAAGAAAGGAACTAAGCGATGTCATTAACAACGGTTGATAACAGAAATAATTTATATGAAGAGGGCATGAACGTAATTATTTCGAGTGGAATAATGTATTCAATGGCTTTTATAACTACTGGTAGACAAATTTTAGAACAACTACAAAAATTAAAAAAACAGAATGCATACAATTTGTCTTCAGAGCAGATTCAAATTATAGATTTAGTGATTTTCCTTTCTGAATTCTATAAGTTCTCAAATGTTTTCATAGAACGCATCTCATTCTATTTTTCTGATATCATACGAAAAAATACTCTTCGAGATGATATACGCGGTAAAACATCTACCGCCATAGCCGAGGAAATTAGACGCGAATCATTTTTAAAATTTGATGAAGTGATTTCAAAATTTTCGCATACAATGAATGAATTAGGTGTCCAGCTTGAAAGTGTCTCAACAATTCGTAATGCTGTCGAGGGAACTTTTTTGGGTGGTGGTATGCAATTGTTAGCGAGTAAAGGTAAATCTAGTAGTACTGGAATGGTAGTTGGAGCACTGATTGGGGTAGTAGCGGCAGAAGTCGAAAAAGCCCAACTACGTGAAAAACTTATATCAAATGCGTTCGAAGGAATAAGAGAAACACTCGAAATTCTTCCCATTTGTAATGAGAAATTGATGGACCAATATTCATCATACATCTATGGTCATAAAATAGATTTCGATGAAAGAGACAATCAGATTACCAGGGGAAAGCGAATGCTTCAGGAAATTAAATTTCATTGTTCAATGATATTAGAAAAAATCTTATCCGGTCACAAAATTCTTACATCCACTATAGAAAAAACAAAAAATTCGGAGGTGGGATACGGCTGTCTGATATGGATTATAAGTTACTTTTTGTTTGCATTAATGCTTGGGAGTTCTTTCGAAAATCAAAATGATGGTGCTGTTGTTGGCTTTTTATTAAGCGGTCTAGTAACAGTTGTTTATATAAAATGGGTTCAGAAAAAGCGTCAATTTTCAAATAAAGAGAGAATTTTAGATTCTTTAAAATCTCAATTATCTAAAGACAGTCAATTAGAAGATTCGATCGTTGCCTTGGAAAATATTCAGGAACAAATAAATTCTGGAATTAAGTAATCACAAAAAATTAAAGCTTTAGTGAATTCAAATCAGTTAAAAAAATGATCATCAGCAAATGAAAATAATTTTCACATGGTAAATTTAATAAATTTCTTGGCAGAAAAAATTTTCGATAGTTCGATATTTAATTCGGAGTTTGAGTGAACAAATACAATTAAGGTATAAAGAATAGTTTAAGGTGTTGAAATGTTCAAAAAAAAATTGTTCATTCAAGAGTTACACAAAAAATTTATTCACTTCAATCATAATACTGCATCAACTCATGTCCTAAATATTTTAACACTGCGGTTATCACTCCGAGATCATCGAGATAACCGATTAGTGGTGCAATATCGGGAATTGCATCTATCGGCGAAATAAAATAGATGAGCGCGGCAACAACAATTCCTTTGCGATACCATTTTACAGAACCATCTTTCATGTAACGATAAAGCGCAACAATATCTTTTGCAAAAGAAATTTTCCTTCCAACGGTTTCAAGTTTTTCCCAAATGTTTGCGGAAATGAATTCCGATTTAGTTCGAACGTCTTCTTCGTCCATCTCTGCGATGTCGTTAAAGCCGTTATCGTCGTAATGAATTGTTCTCCAGTTTAAATCTTTTTCGTTCATAGTTTTTTCCGTTAATTTTTATAATGAAGTCCGAACCAATCATACACAGTGTTCCACCAGAGCCGTGCATTTTGCGGCTTCTGCACAAAGTGGGTTTCATCGGGGAAGTATAAGAATTTGCTCTTCACTCCAATTCTTTGCAAAGTTGTGAAAAGCTGAAAAGCCTGTTCTTCGGGAACTCTGAAATCGTAAGCACCGTGTACAACGAGCATCGGCGTTTTAATTTTGTGTGCATAACGATGCGGCGAAAATTTTTCGTAAAGTTTTCTGTTAGTCCATGGCTTGCCTTTGAATTCCCAATCTACAAACCATAACTCTTCTGTTGTGCCGTACATACTTTCAAGATTGAAAACCCCTGCATGAGAAACGAGCGCGTTAAATCTGTTTGTTTGTGTAGCAATCCAATTAATCATGTAACCGCCGTAGGATGCGCCTGCAGCAAAGAGATTATTTTGATCGATGAAAGAAAAATTCTTTATCGCGTAGTCAACGCTGTTCATAATATCCTTATATGCTTGCCCTCCCCAATCGCCGGAAATTTCATCTGTAAATTTTTGTCCGTAGCCTGTACTACCGCGCGGGTTCGGAGCGATAACAACATAACCGGGCGCGGCAAACATTTGTAAATTCCATCTGTAATGAAAATCATCAGCCCAACTTCCTTGTGGTCCGCCGTGAACCAAAAGAATTACCGGATACTTTGATGCGGGATCAAAGAAGGGCGGCTTAACGAGAATTGATTGAACGGGTTTTCCATCTGCACCCTTACTCCAAAATGTTTCTATTTCATTCATCTCAATTCGTGATAATATTTTTTTGTTTAGAAAAGTTATCTGCTGAATTTTAGAGCCATCGCTGTTTGAAGAAAATATTTCATACGGTAGCGTACTTCTTTGTTGCTTGAAAAATAATTTTGTTCCGTCTTTTGAAAGAACAATATTCGAATTAAAATTCTTTTCTACTACGAAAGAAATTTTTCCGGAAGCGAGTTCAATTTTGTAAATCGAATGATAAACTTCATTGCTCGAAACAAAATAAATAGATTTACTATCCGGCGACCAAATCATTTCACCGACCGAACGATCCAGTTTATCTGTTAGAGAAACAGTTGTCTTTTTTTCTCTGTCGTACAGCATTAGTCTTTGTTTATCGGCTTCAAATCCTGCTCGCTCCATTGAGCAGTATGCGATATATCTTCCATCCGGCGAATAAATCGGTTGGTTATCATTTCCTTTGCTTAAAGAAATTTTTTCGTATTGAGGTTTCTTACCTTTTTCTAATTTGTCAATCGGCATTATCCAGATATCGTTGTTAGTGCTGATTGCCGTTGTATCCTCGCGGTTCATCGTAAATGCAATTTCGTTTCCGTCGGGAGAAAAATTATAATCGCTACTACTGCCGAGCGCGATTGGAGGCGCATCAAATTTGCTGCCGATTGTTAAATCACTAACTTCTTTCGAATTTAAGTTCATTAAAAAAATGTGACTTCTTTTTTCGCCGCGCCAATCATTCCAATGTCTGTAAAGAAGTTCGGTAAAGATGCTTGCTTTGACTGGATTTTTTTCAGTCGCTTCATCGCGTGCCGTGTTACATTCTTCCGAAAAGCAATCGGGATAAACAGAAGAAACAAACATTAATTTTGAACCATCGTTTGAAAAAACCGCACCTCCCGCACCTGTGTGAAGAGATGTAATTTGTTCGGGATTTGTTCCATCACTATTGCACTGCCAAATTTGATTTCCGAATTCGTAAATAATTTTTTTTCCGTCGGGGGAGAATTTCGGATTGCTCTCGCTTTTCTCCGAACGAACTATAGTTCTTAAGTTTTCTCCGTTTGAATCAATTAAATAAAGATCGCTGTTACCTTTGTTCAATTCTATACTATATGCAGAAGCGGAAAATACGATGGTTCTGCCGTCGGGAGAAATATCTGCCGAGCCGATTCGTAACATTCCCCAAAGGTCGTCAACGGTAATGGGAGATTTTTGCGGGAAGAGCAGCATTGCAAAAAGAAAAAAGAATGCAAAAATATTTTTCACTTTATCCTCAAGTTTCTAAATTTATTTGCAAAGTTAAAGATTTTGAAATAAAGATTTCAGCTTAATCGCATTTTAGTGCATTGATTTTTCTCACACTCAACAAATATAACTTTAAACTTTTTTTTGTTTGAGGTTTGTCGAAGTTTCAAAATCTAAAACAACAAAAGGAACAAACAATGAAAGCAAAATATTTTTATTACATACTGCTTCTGATTGCGGCAGTTGGTATCCCCGTTTTTATCAACGGCTGTAAAGATGAAAAAGGAATTAACAATCCCGATACCAACGAATTTGCCTCGCAAGCATACGCGGTGTACGATATCCAAGATGCAATGGGAGGAATAACCGATCCATCCTTAGAAAAATCCGCAGGCTTTGAAGATAATTTCGGAGACGGTAAAAAATTCAGAAATGATTTTAACGAAGGAAGACATGGTCGTCATCTGTTCAGAATTTTACATCAACTTAATTTGAGTGATGATCAAAAAACTGCCGTACGCGGATATATGAATGAATTCAAAACTTGCATGCAAGCTCCGGTTGAGGCTTTCCGCACGGCGGTTCAACCATACATACAGGCGGCGAACGAACAAAGAAGAATCATTCTTCAACGTCTGCAAAACGGAGAGATTACGAGAGACGAGGCAAAACAATTACTACAAACATTAGCGCAAGAAACCCGCACCGCAATTAACGCTGACCCGACTGTTATTGCCGCTCGTGAAGATATGTGCGAGTGTAAAATTGGGCTTCTCGATGATATTGCTTCCATCTTAACCGCCGAGCAGTTGGTGAAGTGGAATCAGTGGTTGGCAACATTAAATGGTCCTTGTTTTGAAGGCTAAAGTTAGCTGATGATGCACCTGCCCGAAGTTTTTAGAAAGTGAGCTTCGGGCTTTTTTATTTTAAAATATTTCATTCCTCTTACCGCTTCAATATCAATCTTAACCGAATAACATTTACCCAATATTCGATTCTTACTTATAACCGAAGTTATGCTAAAAAACCAATAGCACACTGATGACACAGATACAACTGATTATCACAGATTTCTATCAGCAAAAATCAGCATAATTAATTATTTGTTTCTCATTGATATTTACGAAGATTAGATAAAAAGAACGGATGCGTAATTTCAGTAACTAATAGATATTAAAGTAACTTGACAAAGAAGTTAAGCGCGCTTAAATTTGCATCAACAATTGACTTAAATATGAAAAACATCTCAAAAGAAGATTATCTCGGCATAATCTATAAAAACAAAGACGAGTTCAACGAAGTTAAAGCAAACTTAATCGCAGAGAAAATGAAAATCTCTCAAGCCGCGGTAACAGATATGCTTAAAAAACTTTCTCTGGAAAAACTTGTGAAGTATGAAAAATATAAATCTGTCTCGCTTACAAAAAAGGGAGATGAATATGCGCGGCAGGTGGTGCGAAGGCATCGCATCTGGGAAATATTTCTACATCAAATCGTCGGAATGCCATGGGAAAAAGTTCATGACGAAGCCGAACGACTTGAACATTCTTCCTCGGATGAATTAATTAATAGACTTGAAGAGATGTGCGACTTTCCCGAGTTCGATCCGCACGGCGACCCCATTCCATCGAAGGATGGCGTGGTTCCATCTCACAAAAATCCGATAACATTGAACAATCTTCACAAAGGAAAAAGTGGAAAGATTGTGCGCGTCAATGATTTTGACGACCATTTTCTTCAATACATTCGTGAAATAGGAATTCAATTAAAGAAAAAAATTTCCATTAAAGAAAAACGTAGTTTTGATGATTCATTAATGATTTGCGTTGACGGAAAAGATTGGAACATCAGCAAAAAACTTGCAGAAAATATTTTTGTCGAGGAATTAGCAAAATGAATTTTCACCTGTTATCACTTCTTTATGCAATCGGAATTTTTGGAATAGCATTTTTCTTTTTCTATCCCGAAAAAGGTTTTGTTGCAAAATGGAAACGATCCAAAAAAAATAACTATCGCGTATTAATTGAAGATGCTTTAAAACAAATTTACAACTGCGAACTGAATCAATATGTTTTTTCGGTTTCCTTCTTTGCCGAAAATTTGAAAATAAAACCGAGTGACGCAAAAGAAGTTTTAGCGCAACTTGTTAAAATGAAGTTGATCGAAGATTTAAATAATAATTATACATTAACACAATCCGGCAGAAGTGAAGCGATAAGAATTTTAAGAACGCATCGTTTGTGGGAAAAATTTCTTGAAACAAAAACCGGACTGGATGAAACCGACTGGCACTCTTCTGCCGAATATCATGAACATCTTTTATCTGAAAAAGAAGTGAATGAACTCGCCGCTGCTTTAAACAATCCGATTTACGATCCTCACGGCGACCCGATTCCACAAGCCGATGGTAGCGTTTTTGTACGCAAAGGAATTTCGCTCGATGAATTGGAAGAAGGAAGTTTTGCCCACATTATTCATATCGAAGATGAACCGGAAACAATTTATGCACAGATTGCCGCACTCGGTTTGTATCCCGATATGCAGGTGCAAATGATTTCGAAAAACAATGGACGAATTCAATTTGTCGCCGATGGAAATGAATGTTTGCTCGCCCCGATGTTCGCTAAAAATATTACAATCATTCCGGTTGAGAATGAAAATGAAATTAACTACGACTTCAAAAACTTAAATGAATTAAAAATTGGAGAGGAAGCCGAAGTTGCCGGAATTGCCGGCTCATGCCGCGGACAGCAACGAAGAAGACTTCTCGATCTTGGCATCGTTCCAGGCACATTAATAAAGGCGATTCGCGCTTCTGCCCTGGGAGATCCTATCGCTTATGAAATCCGCGGCTCATTAATCGCATTACGAAAAAAACATGCATCACTAATTTTTATTAAATAAAATTATGAAAAATATCGAAACCCAAAATTGTGAATCTTGCCCCGCTTATAATCCCGGGGCTTTAAAGCGTCTCGGAATTGAAATGGAAAATTTTGATTACTTAATTGCGCTGGCAGGAAATCCCAACACAGGAAAGAGTACTGTTTTCAATGCTCTGACCGGCTTGCGTCAACACACCGGAAATTGGCCCGGCAAAACCGTTACCCGTGCTGAAGGTGGATTTCAATACAACGACAAAAAATTTAAAGTAGTTGATCTGCCGGGAACTTATTCTCTCCTTTCTACAAGCACAGATGAAGAGGTTGCACGCAATTTCATTTTGTTCGGACAACCCGATGTTACCGTTGTTGTTGTTGATTCAACGCGACTTGAAAGAAATCTAAATCTTACATTACAAATATTAGAAATAACAGATCGCGCGGTCGTATGTTTAAATTTAATAGATGAAGCCCGTCGCAACGGAATTCAAATTAATGATCGGCAACTTGCAAAAGAATTGGGCGTGCCCGTTGTGCCTGCATCAGCGAGAAGAGGCGAAGGAATCAAAGAACTTCTGAAAAATATTAACGATGTTATAAAAGGTGAATTCAAATGCAAACCGCATAGAATCGATTCATTCCCGCGCTCCTTTTCAAATGCGCTGAAAACTTTGCAAGAACAATTGCAAACTGAATATCCGGGAATTCCAAATGCGCGTTGGATTGCTTTACGCTTGCTCGAAGGCGATCAAAAAATTATTGATGCGATAAAGTCCGGCGAAATTTTATCGCTCATCAAAAACAACGGACGAAGCGAAAATAATTTTTCGGTGAATTGATATGAACAAAAACCAAAATATTTTATCGAAAGCAAATACTCTGCGATGGGAAATCGGAAAAAATTATCATGACACAGTAGTAGAAACAATTTACGGAAGCGCCGCGCGTATTGCCGCAAAAACCGTTGAAGTTAAAGGGGAGAAAAAACCATTTTACTTTGATAAAGTAATCGACGATATAATCACCAACAAATTTCTTGGCTTTCCGTTGATGTTTGCGTTGCTCGCAATTGTTTTTTGGTTGACGATTGAAGGAGCGAATGTTCCATCTTCTTTACTTGCATCGTTATTGGTTGATACAGTTCATCCTTGGTTGAAAAATTTTGCAACTGCAATTTCTTTACCAAATTTTTTAAGCGGGATGCTGATTGACGGTGCATATCTTGCGATGGCTTGGGTTATAAGTGTAATGCTTCCGCCGATGGCAATTTTTTTTCCGATGTTCACACTGCTCGAAGATTTCGGATATCTACCGCGCGTCGCTTTTAATCTTGATGGGATTTTTAAGAAGGTCGGCGCACACGGGAAACAAGCATTAACAATGACAATGGGTTTTGGGTGCAACGCCGCAGGTGTTGTTGCAACAAGAATTATTGATAGCCCTCGCGAAAGATTAATCGCAATCATTACAAATAATTTTTCACTTTGCAACGGAAGATGGCCCACACAAATTTTAATCGCCACAATTTTTATCGGAGGATTAGTTCCCGCGCACTTAGCAGGAATTGCCAGTGCCGGCGCGGTTGTCTTTATTGCATTACTTGGAATTGCATTCAGTTTTTTTGTTTCGTGGGGATTATCTAAAACAGTTTTGAAAGGAGAAGCATCCGCATTCAGTTTGGAACTTCCGCCGTATCGTCCGCCGCAAATAATGAAAACACTTTATAGTTCATTAATTGATAGAACATTAATTGTTTTGTGGCGCGCGGTTGTCTTTGCCGTTCCGGCCGGAATTGTAATTTGGCTTGTATCCAATATTCATGCGGGTGAAATGAGTATTGCGGAATATTTTATTGATTGGTCAAATCCGTTCGGACTATTGCTCGGATTGAATGGGGTTATTCTGCTTGCATACATTATTGCAATTCCGGCGAATGAAATTATCATTCCGACAATATTAATGCTTACCGTGCTATCGGTAAATATAGCAGGAGCCGGTTCCGGCGCGGGTGTAATGTTTGAACTCGATTCAGCTTCTGCAATCGGAGATATTTTACGTTCCGGCGGATGGACTACGTTAACAGGTATTTGTCTCATGCTTTTCAGTCTTCTGCACAATCCATGTTCGACAACGATCTATACAATTTATAAAGAAACTAAAAGTATGAAGTGGACTTTAATTTCCTCTTTGCTTCCCATTGTAATGGGCTTCGTCGTTTGTTTTTTTGTCGCTCAAATTTGGTTGCTGTTAAAAACAATTTAAGGAGTTGATTGAAAAATATTTTATTCACGCTGCTATCATTCTCTTTCGGCATATTAGCGCAATCTTTTGATAAAGCTATTGAAGATAATTCAGTATTAATCGAGGAAGCATATAATCAGGAAGAGAGAATTGTTCAACATATTTTTTCCGTTGAAAGAATTAACGAAGAAAGTTATCCTTTAAATATTTCTTTTACACAGGAATGGCCGCTCGGCGGGCAACATCACCAACTAAGTTATACGTTGCCCTTCGCCAATAATGAAGCCATCGGAAGCACTATCGGTGATATTATGATCAACTATCGCTTTCAATGGTTGGATGGAAATGAGTTTGTAGCAGTTGCGCCTCGTGCATCGCTTATTCTTCCCACGGGCAAACCGGAAAATGGAATGGGCAATAACAAATTTGGCTTGGAGTTGAATATTCCCATTAGCAAAAGATTGGCAAATAGTTTTGTAACTCATTACAATGCGGGAATGAAATTCATTCCTCATGCCGAACATTCGGGAATAACTATTAATTATGAAAAAACAATAAATGATTTTTTCTTCGGCGCAAGTTGCATTTGGCTTGTCAATTATAATTTTAATTTGATGCTCGAATTTCGGCTCGATAATTTTTCTTCGAGAGAACAGTTAAGCAATGAACGAACAACTTCCAATATTTTGAATGCGGCAATTCGTTATGCAATTGATTTTGATAACCTGCAAATTGTTCCGATTCTTGCAATACCAACATATTTTGAAGAAGGAAAAGCAACTTCAAACATTTTATTTTATATTTCATTCGAACATAATTTTTAAAAGAGATGGAAAGACAAATGAATAAATTTAAAACGGTCATAATTATACTTGCGCTATTTTTATTTCAAGGTTGCCTTGTTATCGATAAAATTTCTTACGAAATAAAACTTACAACTGAACTTGGCGGCACGGTTACTGTCAATTTCGAAAACATCCAATCCGATGCTATCGGCGATAAAGAATTTGAAGAAGACAAAAAAAATCTTTTTGAATATATTTTAAAAAGTGATGACTTTGTGAAATCAATGGAGTTTGAAGGGAAGATGATTAAAGAAAGAAAAGTTGTTGTTGAAGAAAATAAATTAAACGGAAAAGTTGTCTATGATTTTGAAGACATCAAAAAAGTTGAAGGAATTCAGTACGACGGCGAATTTTATTATCTCACGATGCAGCTTGAAGACAGCATTATTACAACTAACGGAGAGCTGATTGTTTCGGATGAATACAAACGAATTTTATGGGAGAAAGGAACGCGCGAAATTAAATTTGAAGTTTATTCCGATAACGGCGAGAAAAAATTAAAACCTCTTTCTTCCTTTTATAAAAAGTAAAAAGAGTGTTTGTATCAATTCAATTTGCAATTACTTCGCGAAAAGCGTTCACATATTCGGTACCCGAAGAACTAGTTGAGGCAGTAAAAACCGGGGTGCGCGCAGTGGCGCCTTTTGGGAAAAGAACTCTCACCGGTTTTGTTACCGAAGTTCACACACACAACCCGCAGCAAGATTCTGAAATAAAAATAAAACCGATTTATGACATTCTTGATTCGCACCAACTTTATACAAATGAAGATATAAAATTTTATTCATGGTTGTCGGAGTATTACCTTTGCTCGTTGGGGGAGGCATTACGCTTGGCCGTGCCGCAAGGGAGCGATGTTGAATCACGTAAAATAATTTATGTAGATCAAGATTTTTCTTTGCAACTCTTTCAGAAAGAAAAACGAAAAGATTCTTTGCGAGGAAAAATTCTTTCCACTCTTATCAATAAAAAGAAAATCTCCTTTTCACAGCTTCAGAAAGAAGTGAAGAAAAAAAACATTCATGCCGTTGTGAGAAAATTGGAAGAAGAGGGAGCGCTCTCGTGCATCGATGAAAATGCGAAACCGAAGTTGAAAGCAAAAAAAATCAGATGCGTCAAACTCGCAAAACCGGTGCAGGATATCTACGATACAATTCCTGAAATAGAAAGAAAGAGCCCGAAACAAGTTATTCTTCTTTTGCAAATGATAAAACAAAAAAATGAAATTGTTAAAGCGGCAGATATTCTTAAGCAAACCAAATCGGCTCAATCAACTCTTGATTCGCTTGTACAGAAAGGGTTGCTCGCGTATTACGAAAAAGAAATCGAAAGAAAATATTCGCTTAACTATTCGGAAACAGAGAAACAGATCACTCCTTCAAAAGATCAAATTAATGTAATTAATGAAGTTTCAAAATTTATTGATGAAAAAAAATTCTCGGCATTTCTTCTTCACGGAGTAACAGGTTCCGGGAAAACGCAAGTTTATATTGAGTTAATAAAAAGAGCACTTGCAAAACAACAAACTGCGCTGCTTCTCGTTCCCGAAATATCTCTTACCCCGCAAATTACATTTCGATTAGTCAGCAACTTCGGCGAGGACGTTACAGTGTTGCACAGCAAAATGTCTCCCGGCGAACGATTCGATTCATGGAAAAAAGTTTTAAATGGAAAAAGTAAAATAGTTGTAGGTGCTCGTTCGGCATTGTTCGCACCCCTTAAAAATATCGGTGTAATTATTGTCGATGAAGAACACGACGGCAGTTACAAGCAATGTGAAATGGTTCCCAAATATCAAGCACGCGATTGCGCTGTTGTAAGAGCGTCAATCCACAATTGCCCGATACTTCTTGGTTCCGCTACGCCTTCGGTGGAAAGCATGTACAATGCGCAAAGCGGTAAATATAAATTGCTCAAACTTGAAAAAAGAATTGATGATGCACGGCTACCCGAGATAACGCTTATAAATATCATTCAAGAAAAAAAACAGAAACGAATGGAAAATATATTTTCGAAAACTCTCCTCGAAAAAATATCCGATCGGTTAAATAAAAAAGAAGGAGTAATAATTCTTCAAAACAGACGCGGTTTTTCTACGCAGATTTATTGCATCGAGTGTTCAATGATTGTTTCGTGCATCAACTGTTCGGTTGCGATGATTTATCATATAAAAGAAAATGAACTTCGCTGTCATTATTGCGATTACTCGACTCATGTTCCGCGAATTTGCTCGCAATGCGGTTCGCCCAATTTAAAATATTTCGGCGCAGGAACAGAAAGAGTTGAAGATGAAATCGAATATTATTTTCCGAATGCAAAAATTGAACGCATCGATTCCGATTCGGTGAGAAACAAAGGTACGCTTGGCGATAAACTTACAAGATTTTCTTCCGGCGAAATTGATATTCTCGTCGGCACTCAAATGGTTTCTAAAGGATTAGATTTTTCCCGCGTTACGCTTGTCGGAGTTATCTCCGCGGAAACTACTTTATGGATGCCCGACTTTAGAGCAGATGAAAGAACGTTTCAATTGCTAACTCAAGTTGCCGGAAGAGCGGGTAGAAGTAAAACTGCCGGCGAAGTAGTTGTTCAAACTCAAAACGATCAGCACTTTGTTTTGCAAAAATTTTTAGCCAACGATTATTTCGGTTTTTATGAAAAAGAATTGAAGGATCGCGAAGAGACAAACTATCCCCCCTTCTTTCGGTTGTGTTTAATTGAAATGAAAGATAAAGACGATAAAAAAGTTCTCGATGCAATAAAAGATTTCCACCGAATATTAAAAAGTTATGAAAAATATGTGCGGGTATCGGCACCGACTTCGGCAATCATCGCAAAGTTGAACAATTTTTATCGCTACCAAATTATTGTGCGAAGCAGTAGAAAGAACGATCCCGGCGGCGCTACTCTAAGAAAAATTATTTTTGATTCTCTTTCGAAATTTCACGCGACTTCACTCTTCGGCGCAATTCCTCTTTCGATAGATATTGATCCCAGCGATATTTTATAACCTACTTCTCGAGTCTACTACAACAATGAAGCAAACGGTTGAAACTGTTAAACTATTCAGTAAGCATTTCCTTTAACCAACGGCTTAAGCCGTTGGTTAAGAATAACTTAAAGAACTGCGAACCGTTTCACCTGTCCCTTTGGGAACGGTTTATAATTCTTTTACGATTTTATCTTGATGAACTTTTAGGTCGAACTTACTCCATCAATTCAAGCATCTCACCGACAAATTCTGCGATGATAATATCATCCCCGAAAAGGTATAAAACAGAAATTATTTATTGATATTATACCCGAAAAGTTATAATTTTCTTTATGCAATCAGAATTAATAAAATTCATAAAGAGCAGAAGAAAACTGCTCGGTTTAACCCAGCAAGAACTTGCCGTTAAAGCAGGAGTAGGTCTGCGTTTCATCAGAGAACTTGAGCAAGGAAAAGAAACTTTGCGGCTTGATAAAGTAAATCAGGTTTTACAATTGTTTGGTCATGAAATGATTCCGGGAAATAAGCGGCGCAATGAATCGTAGTGGTAAAGTTTTTTTTCAAGACGTTTTCGCCGGAATTATTTCAGAAGATGAAAATGGTTACAAGTTCGAATACGATGATGAGTTTCTAAAAAATAATTTAGATGCAATCAGTTTAACAATTCCAAAAACAAAAAAAATATTTACGAGCAAAACAATGTTCTCTTTCTTTGACGGACTGATTCCGGAAGGTTGGTTACTTGATATTGCAGTTAAGAATTGGAAACTTAATCCGCGAGACAGAATGGGATTACTCTTGGCTGTTTGTAGAGATTGCATTGGTGCCGTTAGCATCATACCGGTTGAGGAGAATTAAATGAATAAATGCCTTTACTGTTATGGTGTATTAAAGGAAGGAGATTTTCATTCCGAGTGCAGTAAAAAATTTTTTGGCACTACGTTCGCCCTGATCGTTCCATACAAATTAAACGAACTTTATAAACTCGGAAAGATCGTTGTTGAAAAAAAAGTAACTCTCCCAGGTGTACAATCAAAACTTTCTATGGAATTGGATAAGCATATCAAAGCCGAACCGAAATTAACTATAGTTGGATTATGGGGAAATTTCATTTTAAAACCACCGACAAAAGATTATCCTTCACTTCCGGAGAATGAAGACCTCACGATGAAGATTGCAACTATTTTTGGGTTGAAAACAGTTTCACATTCACTTGTAAAACTTATGAGCGGTGAACTTGCTTACGTTACTAAAAGAATAGATAGAGAAAAAAAATTAAAATTACATATGGAGGATTTTTGTCAATTAACCGAACGATTAACGGAAGATAAATATAAGGGTTCGATGGAATTAATAATTAAAACTATCGATAAATTTTCTTCCAACCCGGGATTAGATAAATTGTCTTTTTTCGAATTAACTTTATTTTCATTTCTTGTCGGAAATGCCGATATGCATCTAAAAAATTTCTCGTTGCTCTATCAACACGGAATGATTAATCTTTCACCTGCATATGATCTTCTTTCAACACGTTTGGTAATTACCGAAGAAGAAGACCCCGAAGAAACCGCATTAACTATAAACGGAAAAAAGCGGAAGTTGAGGAAAAATGATTTTATCTGTTTTGCAGAATTCGCAGGTTTAACAAAACCGCAAATAGAAAAATCTTTTCTGCGATTCGAAAGTAAGTTGACTGAAGCCATAGATTTTATTGACACTTCTTTCCTTTCCAAATCTTTGAAATTGAGGTATAAAAGAATAATTTCGGAACGAGCAAAGCGGTTATTATAGCCGAATCGCAAAGAAATTGATAGGAAACCAGAATCATTCCGCCTATCTTTGCTCACCGGCTTAAAATTTTTAAGATAAATTTCTCCCCAATATTCTTATCCTAATCTTTTATCCGAGTTCAGGGAACAAATGTTTCCCAAATTTCATTAATCATTAAAATCATCAGGAGTAAAAGATGAATATTTTTGTTGGAAATTTATCACCAACCGTAGAAGACGATGATCTCATGTCTCTTTTTTCAGAACACGGACAAGTAAAAAGCGTAAAAATTATTCGCGATATGTTCACACGTCAATCAAAAGGATTCGGCTTTGTTGAAATGCCTACTCAAGGCGAAGCTCAAAAAGCTATGGAAACCTTAAATCTTTTTGAATTAAAAGGAAAAAAATTGACTGTCAACGAAGCTCGTCCGAAGAGCGATAGTAAAGGCGGCGGCGGCGGCGGACGTAGGTCTGGCGGCGGCGGCGGTGGTTATCGCGGCGGAAGACGCTAACTTCTATCTGTCTTTTTTTTAACTTTTTAAGTTATCAAAATTGATCAAACCTTAGTGGTGAATGCCGCTAAGGTTTTTTTATTTAATCGAAAATTATTTAAAGTTTCTTCGCAACCACAACTGTGCTTTTTAACTTTATTTGTTCACCGCTTATCTGATCAACAGCTTCAAAAAGTATAATGTAGATGCCGAGCCGCAGTGCTTTTCCGCTCTCATCTTTTCCATCAAATATTATTGAACCGTTTGTACCTCCGGGATAAGCATCAACGAGCGACCGGATGAATCTCCCCTTGCTGTCGTAAATCCGTACCCTAATCTGCGCGATAGAAAAGGGCAAAGTATAATTTATAATTGAAAAATCTTCAAAGCCATCGTCGTCGGGTGAAAATGGATTTGGCGAAATTGTTAGTCCCGAAGAAAATTTTTCATTCATCACGGAAATGCTGTTGTTTGTGCCCGGCGTTCCTCCATAAGCAGAAACAGAGGAACTCCAATTCGACTTTTCATTTGTGTCGATATTCGGATTAATTCTTTCGAGAGAAATATTTTTTGTTACAGGAAAATTTTTGTTGTGCATGTTGGGATTGTAATCAAATGAATCAATTATTCCTCCCGATAAATTTCTTAAAATAATTTTCTCGCCGCTATTTGAAAGACTGAACGATGATGAATTTAATATTGTCAAGCGGCTTCGATCAATATTTTCATACTTATTTAGAATCATACTATCCGCGGCAATTACAAAATATGCGCCGGCATTAATGTATAGCAATGAATCTATAAGAAAATAGTTTTTGCCGGACTCTTCCAATTTCCAACCGCCAATATTGAATGAATCGTTTGATGCGTTGTAAAATTCAATGTACTCGCAATTATCAATATCGGGATCGTACATTATTTCATTGATGATTAATTTTGCGGAAGCAGGCGTTGTTATTGAAGATAGCGAATTAACTCTGCCCGGCGTTGCACGTTTCGAATCGAGTGACGAAAACCAATTTGAGCTATCGTTGGAAAATTTGTTGTTCGAAATTCTTTCCAAAGACTTGCCGTTTTTCCCGCCCCAACTACTATTGTACACTACACTATCGATGATAGCGTTTCTGTAATCATAAACAAACACGCCGTCGTTACTATTGCCGAGAGAAGAAAATGAAGAGAGCAAAATTTTCTCCGAACTAATTTGATAATAATTCAGTATCGAAGAATCTTTTGAAATAACAACAAATGAATCGGGCTGCAGAAAATAATCTTGCGAAGTTATAATCGTTTTTGTTTGGGAAGGAATTAAATCACCAATACTCCAGTCTTTCAAATTCATCGCTGTGCTTGAATTGTTGTAAAGTTCTATCCATTCCGGTTCGGGGGAGATTGGCGCAAACATAATTTCCGTAATCAAAATAGATTTTGAATTCTCTCCGACGGAAATAGTTTTAGTTGCAGAATTATTAAAAATATTTTCATCACCATTCATTTCAATAACTACTTTACTTATTTGCGTTGTTTGAATATTGCGAATTAAATTGATAGTCTTTATTAAAATTGAATCGCCCGAACTCAAAGTTGTATGATTGCTCTGCTCGAGCAGGCTATCTGAGTTTGTCGCCTCATTGAATAGATAAAATTTCACCGCAAAAATATCCGATGCATTTGTGCCTCTATTTTTTACGGTTGCAACGATCTTAACGTCATCTCCGATAATCGGGAATTGCGGCTCCGAATTGATGAATGAGACTTCTAAATCCAATTGTTTGGGCGATTGGCTATTCATTCTTCCGGGTGTGCTGTATTCAATATCGTTTGAAGTACCCCAATTTAGTTGATTGTTTGAAGCATCAGAAATATTTTTTCTTTCCAAAGAAAAACCGGCGGTGCCTCCCCAACTGCTTAAATAAAGGACGGAATCGATCATCACATTTCTGTTGTCTCGAATTACAACCCCGTCTCGATCGTTGTTTAGTGTTGGCAATGAAGCAACAATAACTTTTGCGGGAATAGATTGATGAAATAAAAAAATTGACGAATCTTTCGAAACAACAAAATATTCTTTTGGTGCAAGAAGATAATCTTTTAGTGTAACACTGACCGGAGTTGTAACAACATCACTCACCTTCCAATCTTTCAATTGAATTATATCATTACTTCCGTTATAAAATTCAATCCATTCCGGTTCGCCATTGATGGGTGAATACATAATCTCATTCACCACAATTGAAGAAGGGGGATAACCGGGAGCAATTTTTCCAATTGCAAAATTGTTGAGCGTATCTTCGTCGGATGCAAAGATTGCTTTGGCAATAAACATTTTTTCGGCTTGCAGTGAAGTAATGTTAAAATTAAACAAATGAATTAATGAATCACCTTGCGACAAATTCAGTGTGATTGATTCTTCGATAAACAAGTCTGGAATGGAATCGCGAAGTGTTGACTCAAATAATTTGAATGTAAAGGAAGAGAGATTTTTTCCTCTGTTTTTTGCGGCTGCGCTAATGGATACGGCTTCTCCTTTTAATGGCAAAGATGGAATGAAAGAAACGCGGCTTACTTCAACATCAAAATCTTTTTGAGTAACGGAATTTTTTCTTCCCGGCGTTGCTTTTTGATTCATTGCAGTTTTCCAATTAGTTGAATCAATAGTTGAAACATCAACATTAATTCTTTCAAGAGAAAAACCGGAACCGCCGCCCCACGCCGATCGATACTGCACGGAATCGATTACTCTAAAGAGAGAATCCATGATAATAACTTTGTCAACATCATTGTTTAGGGTTGGAAAACTTTTGTAAATCATTTTCGATGTTATGTTATAGTGATTTTTTATTGAACTATCTTTTGCAACAACAATAAATTCTTGCGGAGTAATTGTGATTGATTGAGTAGTTAAAACAACAGTATCGGCGGCATCGGCAATTCTATAATTTTTTAAGTTAATTGTTTTTGTGCTTCGATTATAAATTTCAATCCATTCCGGTTCGGGTGAAGTTGGCGCGTACATGATTTCATTAATAACAATATCATTTCTGAATTCATTAATCACAACTCCGAACATTTTCGTGAGTAATTTATTATTTGTAGAATCTTCATCGCCGGCGACGAAAATATTGGCGATGAAAATATTTTCTCCGGCGAGATGGTTTGAATAAATGAATTGTGAAGCTATCGAATCATTCGAAGCGATGTTTGTCAGCGAAGTAAAAAATATTTCTTCTCCCGTCTGCGCAATTGAATCTTTATTTAAGTCATGATAAAATTTTAGTTCGGCGGAAGTAACCAAATTCGTTCCCAAATTTTTAACGACAGAATTCAAAGAAAAACTTTCGCCGAGAATTACATTTTGAATCGATGCCGAAAAATTTGAAACCGAAAGATCAATTTGATTAGGAGTAATTGAATTTCTCTTCCCCGGCGTTCCGTTTGCAAGCTTGCTGTTTCCCCAATTTGTTTGCGAATTATTTTTATCAATAATAATTTTTTCATCGGAGATTGCCGTGCCGTTATTTGCCGAGTAAAGATACGTTTCAAGCGTGTCATTATTGGGTCTGAGCAGTGCTATCGTTCTGCTCGAAGTATTCGCCATTCCCGAACTACCGAATGCATTATCAGAAATTTTTACTATCAATGCGTTTGCGGGAATGAGTGAATTATAAATTCCGTTTGCAAAGTCATAATCACCTTCAAGCACAACCGCAAAACTTCTTGGGAGAAGAAGCGTACCTGCGATTGTATCTCTTATTATATCTGCGTTCGCGGTTTCATATTTTATTTTATACCCGTTAAGATCAATCGTATCCGTGAAACTTAAATTGAAGATTTCTATAAACTCATTGTTGCCGCTTGTAGGGATAAACATTATTTCCGTTAGCGACAGCGATGTATCTTGTTGTGCAAAATGAAGAACTGCAAAAAAGTAAATGAACAGAAATATTTTCTTCATCTTCTCTTCGGTATTGATTTAAGCGAAAACCATTCGAACATTTTTTGAGGCATGTATCTCAAAAGGTTTGTAATGAATCGCATTATTGTTGGATATGAAATAACAGATTTTTCTTTTTCCAATCCGCGAGAAATTATTTTGGCAGATTTTTCCGCGCTCATGATAAAGGGCATCGTAAATTCATTCTTATCAGTCATCGGTGTTTTTACAAATCCCGGACGAATCGTTACAATTTTGATTCCTTTGGGTTTTAACTCAACGCGCAGACTTTCGAGATAGCGAGAGAGTGCCGCTTTGCTTGCGCTGTAAAATCCACTTCGTGCAAATCCACGCACATCGGCGAGACTGGAAACCGCCGCAATCGTTCCGGATCCTCTTTGTACAAAATCATCGACAAGAAATCTTAAAAAATGAAGTACTCCGAAAAAATTTATTGCAAACGTTTCTTCGGCTTTATTTACTTCTACTCTTTTTGGGGATGTTCGGTAACTTACACCCGAATTCAATATTGCAAGATCGGGAATGCCGTGCGCACCCTTGATTTTATTGTAGCAAACGGAGATTGCTTCTTTGTCTTTAACATCGCACGGAAAAACAAATGCCGTTGAGTTAAGTGAATTAATTTTTGACGCAAGTTCGTTCAATTTATTTTCGCTTCGCGCGATTAGATAAAATTCATTTTTCTTTTCTGCGAGTTTTAGTGCAAGCGCATACCCGATTCCGCTTGACGCTCCTGTTATTATTATTTTTCTATTTTCGAGTTGCATACTCATCCGATTTTTTTTCAATTATTATTAAGTACATCACTAAGAGAAAAGTTCGTACTAATTCTTTAGCAAAGTCTAATGTATTTATAAACCGCAAATAAATATTTATTTCGGAAGGCTAATTTGGAGAATGGAGAAATCATCACCGAAGGTTAGTTTTCCCTGAAGAGATTGAAGCTCTGAAATAATATTTTTCAACCGATCCTTTCCATCCTTTTTACTTTCGGCAATAACATTTATCAATTCATCGTAAGTGATTACCTGTCCGTCTTTCTTGCAAACTTCGGAGACGCCATCGCTAAAAAGAATTATTCTATCTCCCTTTTGGATTGAAATTTTTTTAATATCAAATTCAGGATCGGGCAGAACTCCGAGAACATTTCCCGTTGCATAAAGTGGAATATATTCGGGGTTGCTTTCTTCATTGCGAATAAGTAACGGTGCCGGATGCCCTGCCGAAGAATAAATTAGTTCATTAAAGTGAGTGTTGTAAATCCCATACCAGATCGTAAAATATTTTCCGCCGTGTAGTTCCATTTTAAAATGATTGTTCAATGATTTGAAAACAGAATAAGGATCTTTGAAATCTGTTAACGGTAAAGAATGTGAACGGAGTACGCTTGTAACCGCTATTGACAATATTGCGGCAACTACTCCGTGTCCGCTCACGTCAATCATATAAATCACAAAATTATTTTCATCGAGCCAATAATAATTGAGGGTATCGCCGCCCAAAGATATTGAAGGATAAAATTCCCAATTAGCTTCGATTAATCCTTTCATCGTCGGCGGAAGCACAGAGCGAACATAAAACGCCGCCTGCTTTATTTCTTCTTCATACTTGATGTTAGTTTCTTGCAGTTCGGAATAATAAGTTGCCATCATCTCCTTAGATTTTTTCAGGTCAAGATGAACTTTTATTCGCGCAATCAATTCATCTGCATCAAAGGGCTTCGTGATGTAATCGACTGCGCCGGCTTTCAATCCGGCAACTAAATTTTCTTTTTGATCGAGCGCGGTTAAAAATATTACAGGAACATCCGCAAACTCCGGCTTCGCTTTAATTTGCTTGCAAAGAGTGAATCCGTCAATCTTCGGAATCATTATATCGAGTAGAATTAAATCGGGAGTAACGCGCGAAAGTATTGTGAACACTTGCTCGGGGTCGGATGTTATCAACACATCGAAACCAGCATCCTTCAATAATTTTCCCATTAAATGCAGAGACTTCGTTTGATCATCAACTGCGAGTATTAGTGGTTTGAGATTTTCTCTCTTTGTTTCTTCCTGAGCCATTTTATCATTCCTAAAAATCGATCTAAAATTACAAAACGAATTTAAGTATTACTACAATCATTAACGTAATTTTACCATTGCGGGAAGGAATCCAATCACACACAAACATTTTTTCGGCAAAATATTCTACTTAAAATTATGCGTCGGTCTTAAAACAAATCAGTTATTTTAATATTTTAACAACCACTGCTACTAAAATTATTTTGAATGCTATGAAACATTATGATCTTATTGTGCTCGGCTCGGGACCGGCGGGAGAGAAAGCGGCTGTTAAAGCCGCGTATTTTAAAAAGAAAGTTGCCATCATTGAAAAAGAAAAAACTTTCGGCGGCGCGGGAGTGAATACCGGAACTCTTCCTTCAAAAACTTTGAAAGAAACTGCTCTCTATTTTTCCGGGAAGTATGATCGCGGTTTATACGGAGTGGAGCGCAAACTTTCGGGTGCGGCTTCCGTTCGCGATTTTATGTTTAGAAAAAATTGGATTGTCGCCGATCAAAATGAAGTTGTGAAAAATAATATCATCATTCACAATGTTGATATTTATAACGGTGTCGGTTCATTTCTTGATGAGCATAAAATTAGTATTCGATCGGAAGATGGGAGTGAAGAAATTATTTGCGGCGAATTCATTTTGATTGCAACAGGCTCGTATCCTTTTCAACCCGCGAATATTCCATTCGACAAAAAAAGAATTCATGACTCCGATACCATTTTAAATATTGAAAGATTTCCCTCTTCATTGTGTGTTGTTGGCGCGGGAGTTATCGGTTGTGAATACGCTACAATTTTTTCAACAATGGGATCAAAAGTTTATCTCGTTAATCACACAGATCGAATTCTTCCTTTTCTCGATCATGAAATTTCTTCTTCGCTTGTCGAACAAATGCGAAATGACGGTGTCGAAATTCTTTTCAACAACTCAATAGAAAAAATTGACTGCCCCGAGAACGAAAATGCGGCAGTAAAAATAAAACTCGCTTCGGGAGAAGAAATTGAAGTTGATATGTTTCTTTTTGCGGCGGGAAGAAGCGCGAACACAAAAAACTTAAATTGCGAAAATGCAAAGGTCAAACTCGGAAAGCGTGAAGTCGTAGAAGTTGATTCAACATACAAAAGCTCTGCGCCCAATATTTATGCGGTCGGCGATGTGATCGGGTTTCCGGCGCTTGCAAGCACAAGTATGGATCAGGGAAGAGTAGCGGTTTCGCACATGTTTGGGATTAAAGATCTCGACAATATTTCCCCGCTTCTTCCGTACGGAATTTATACAGTTCCCGAAGTTTCGATGATTGGCGTAACAGAAGAGGAAGCAAAGAAAAACGGAATCGATATTTGTGTCGGTCATGCGCGTTACCGCGATATGCCGCGCGGAAAAATTATGGGCGTGAATGAAGGTTTCCTAAAATTAATTTTTAGCAGAAACGATTTGCAAATCCTCGGCGTGCATATCATCGGACCAATTGCGAGCGAGTTGATTCACTACGGCATGACTTTAATTCACAACAAAAAAACTGTGAACGATCTTATCTCCGCCGTATTTAATTTTCCTACGTTGCACGATCTCTACAAATATGCGGCGTATGATGGACTTGGAAATAAAAGCGGACATAAAATTAAAAAGTAAATGACGTTCAAATTTTTTTTTATTGAACAAAAATAGCTTAGAGGATTGAAAGATCGAGACTCAACTAAATTGCACACATGAAAATTATTACCTCATTAAAGAAATAAACTAAGGAAGTTGGTTCGTGGGAAGGATTGTTGTTGCTAACGTTGAAATGCAATTTAGGGTTTATTCGTACTATAAGAATTACGTAACCTTATTTTTAATAAACCTCAGTAATTGAAAAATTAAGAAAAATATGCGTTGGCTATGTTAAACGCTAAGTCGGTTGTTGTCCGAATAGTTGTAAAAGTTTTTATTGAAAACATGTCAGTTGAAAGTTGTATGGTCGTTTGGAGGATTGCACATAACGTTTTGGCGCTTGGCGTAGTGGCGGGTTTCGGAGTACAAAGCTGTCAACCAGCACTACACTTGAATAGAAGCACAAATCTCCAAGTTTGCACAGCTTACCCCGATTTTTCGGGGTCACCCCGCCTGACGCAAAACCCGTGTTGTGCGTTCGGCTTTCTTTTCTGTCAGGCGAGTTTGACAAAGTTGTCTTCTAGTTTAACGTTAAAATTGATTTCTGCCTTCAATGCTCTAAACACTCTAATAATGGTGTCAATTGTCGCACTATTGGCACCACTTTCAAGTTTTGAAATTTGAGCCTTCTGAACTCCGACAAGTCGCCCAAGTTCTTCTTGTGTCAAGTTTCTTTCTTGTCTGGCTGTTTTAATCATTTTGCCCAAAACGTCCATACGAAGTTCATATTCGTATTCGTCTCGTTCAGTCGTTCCAACTTTGCCGATATACTTGTCTTTCATCTCGGCGAGTGAGTAGGTCTTTAATTCTTTAGTTGCCATATGATTACTTTTTTTGTTTGTTGTTAAAATATTTATCTCTCAGTCTTACAGCCCGGTCAATTTCGTTTGCCGGAACTTTGTCAACTTTCTTTATGAAACCGTGGGTTGCTATTACCAAAGTTTCTTTGTTATCGGTCTTGTCCCAAAAAGCAAGAAGTCTGATTTGAAGTCCTGCGAACTTTGTCCGAAACTCCCAAATGTCATTTTGAAGTTTCTTGAAAAGTTTTGGGTCATTGGTCTGTTCAGCAAGGTCAATATTGTAAAAGATTTTCTTAATTGTCTTGGAGTCAAGTTTTGAAATGATCTCGTCCGCTTCTTCTAAAAATTTTGTCTCAAAAAATCTCATTCAATGCTGTCTTGTTTAACGTCACAAAGATAATAAAAGTTTCTAAATATAGAAACAATATTTTTCGTGTTGGTTTTGGTTTCGGTTTTCTAAGCTGACGCACAACGTTTTGCGGCTTTGCGAAGAAGCGGATTTCGGAGCTCAAAACTGTCAACATAGCACAAAAGTTGATGCGAGGTAGAATGTTCAATTAACCACTGAGCCCGCTTTTTTGCAAAACCGCTGTTAGCGGTAGGTTTTCTTTTCTGTCGTTGTGTTTCGATTATTGTCATATACAGTTGTGCCAAGTTGTTGTGTCTTTAGAACCTCTAATAATTCTAAATTGTCCGTTACCGTTAAATGCTACAATTAAATAGTTTCCTCTTTGCCAAAATCCTTTTGCAACTGCAAGAACATTGTTCCAGTTCTTGTTCAGAAGTGGTTGGTGGTCTGTTGGATTTTGATGTCCAGGCGAAGTAAATTCTTGCTTACTTGTCCCAGTTACATTAGTCCACGATGAAATTTCAAAACTCCCTTTAGAAATGGAATTTTTTAGTCCAACTGCATAAGCTGGAGTAAGCGCTTGGTAATAACTACTTACTGCCCAAGTTGTCCGTGTAGCGTTGTATGGGCTTGTGCCTCTTGTCAATGCGTTTTGAATAGGAAAAATGAATACGTTGTCGTATGGTGTCGTTGGATTAACAAATTCAGCAGCCATTGCATCTAAGTCATCAGGCAAAAGTCTTGATGAGTTTGGGGGGCTAACTTCATTTAATGTTTCTCCATTTTGTGATTCTGATAAACCGTCAAATATTGCAGATTCAATCAAGTCAGCTACATTATTGTCTGTCGGTAAGTTATGTGAAAGAATAATCCATTCAACATCTTCATTATTATTCCAAATGTCTAATATACGAATGACTTTACTGCTCATTTGTTTAAACGGCATTGAAGAATTTATGCAATTGTCTGCTTCATTAAAGTGTTCAAATACTCTGTCATTTATTCCTTGTCCAACGTAAAATATTTTTCCGTCCCTCGGGTCACGCAATGCGTAAACATATTTCCCAAGTTTTTCTTTTTGTAAAATGTCAAAAGTCCGCTGAGTATTCATTTCTTTTTTTTTATTTAGTCTGTCACTTATTGTTTGAACTGTCTGTTAAACTTACCGCTAACGGTTTGGCGCTTGGCGATGTTTTTTGTGAGGGGATTTCAAGCACAAAAGTTCAATAGAAGCACTTCTGTTCATTCTTGCACTAATGTTGAATAAAGCACTGTCGCCCCCGAACAAAAAATATAGCCAAACCGCTGTTAGCTGCCGTTTTTCTTCTTTGTCGTGGGGGATAAGTGAGGTCATTTTCCGTATTTGTCTTTAAGTTCAAGTTTCTTTATTCGTGAGTTAATTGCTCCTATGTTTCGTCCAAATATTTCTGCAAGTTCTTTTGCTTTCTTGCCTTCACAAAATAGCAATTCAAGTTTATTGTCGTCTTCTGTTGTCCAAGGCAAATATGCTTGTTGATGCCTTTCTCTAATTTTTTCTACTGAATATGCTTTGCCGTCTTTTGGTTCTTTAAGTTCTTTGAATTTTGTCAGCGACTTTTTAAGCGTTTCAACAAAGTCATTTAAGTCTTCGTCAAAAATCATTAGTCTGTGGTGTTCAAAGCCCGAAGCAGTCTTTTTACTTTCCGAAATTTTCAGATACAAGTCGCCTTTCTCGCTTTTCTTAATGTCAAAAAAGTAAGTCCGTGAACCTTTGGTTATTTTGTCACTGTATATTTCGTTGTCTTGCATTGTTAATCGTGCTTACTTAGTTTGTTTTTGATTATCTTAAAACCTTGTGAAGATATGCAGTATATTTTTTCATCGTTAAGTTCTTGTCGTAATTCGGCAACTGCTTGTTGAATTTCTCTACCACCAATTATTTTGGTATAAAATAGTTTGTTTATTTCTTTTCCTTTTTCAACTTCCAAGTCGTCCGAATAACCAACAAGACCAAAAAAAGGATAATGTTGTGAATTTTCATCAACAATTTTAATTCCGTGAAGTCCTAAACAACTTGTCATATTTACCATAAGAGTTCCGCCCATAGCATTGTTTATTTTTTCAAGTAGTTCAGTTATTTCAGTCCATAACACATCTTCGTTTGTTGATTTTATCCAAAGTCCATTTTTGTCACCGTGTGAAATTATATGTAAACAAAATTTTGTTCCACTTGTAGCAAGTTTTAGAATATGTTGAAGCGTTGCAATGACGAGTTTCTTATTTCTACAAATAGATGATGTTTGAACAATTCCATTGTCTGCAAGAAATGTCATAAGTTCTTGTGAAATTTTCCATTCATTGTGTTCATCTTCTGGTAAGCAGTCAATAAAGAATACTTGGTCATATTCAACATCAAGGTTATTCAATTTTTCTTTTGTCATTTGTTTCTGTTTTTACTGTCTGCTTTTAATCTTGCACTGTCGTTCTAAAATGACCGCTAACGTTTTGCAGCTACAAGAAGTTGGCGATTTCGAAGGTCAAAACTGTCTGCCACCACTGAACTTGATACGAAGCACAAAGCTTCATTTAACCACTGAACCGCCAATTTCTTGTAGGTGCTGTTATGCGTAGTTATTTTACTTTTTAATTTCAATTTTCCTCATTTCCGTAAGCATCTTATAGAATTCCAAAGTATTGTAATTTTCATTTATCGTTCTACTAATAGAAATCCCGCAATAACCTTGCATCTTATAGTTCATTGGATTGATTTTGTGAATTACAACCAATTCTTTATTGATAAAATTTATTAGTTGCGTCTTTTTTGCATTTAAAACCAAATTGTCTGGTAGAAGTAAATTTTCTAAGAACGAAACCATGTCCCAATATTTTTCATTCCAATAATATGAGCCTTTAGGAGCTGAGCTTAGGCTAATTTTGTATTTCTGTAGCTCACTAACAAAATCAGAGAAAAGATATTTTAAGCTATCCAATTTTGAATTGTCTATTAATGTATATGAACTATACATATTATAAGATTCATTTTCAACAATAGCTTTACCCACATCGTAACCATTGGAAATAGTTTTTGTAGACATTAGTTTAAATAGTTTACCATAGTAATAATTTGGAGCACCTAATTCAATTTGAGAGCAGAGGGTATAGTCTGCAACACCCCTAAATTCATAAAGTGGTTCAATTGAGCCTTTTGAGCATACTTGTAAGAACAAAATATCGATTTTATCCCCTTTATACATTTTATGAAATACTTCCTTTAAACTGTCTACTTTAAGGAAATTTTTAACAGGCTTTTCGTCCAAACAGAGTTCATTTAATTTACCACCATGGTCCAAAAAAACTATAGCTTTATGTTTGAACTTCAACTTGCTGTTTACCCAAGTTAAATATTCTTCGTATGATTTAGTGGAAGCTGAGTATTCATTGCTAATTGAAGTTTTAATAATTGTATCCTTTGAAATTAAATATCTAGACATTCCTTCATTATCATCAAAATCTGCTTGAACTGTAGCAATAACTTTATCTGATGAAATACTATCCTGTATCATTTTAATAATTTGCTGTCCATATTCCGACAGATTATTGTCATATGGCATGTAATAAATAAAAACCCAATCAGTTTTTAAAATTTCACTTTGTGCATTGGCATTTAGACCAAAAAACAAAAATAAAAGAAGAAGTGTCTGTCTTTTCATATAATTACGCATAACGTTTTGCGTGTATGTGCAGTAGCGGATTAGAAGCACTTTCCTGTCCGTTTAGCACAAGGTTTCTTAGATGCACAGACCTTCGATTTACCACTTCACCCGCTATTGCCACATACACGCTGTTGGCGGTTCGTTGTTATTAATTAATCAGTTCATCATTTCAATATTCATTTCTAAAAGATGAGCAATCACGGATGCTCCAGCAATTGCTACTAAGAAAGCAATGATGGAGGTTATGTTCCAACTACTTTATCCTAATCTTACAAAAAAATAAAATACTGTTACAGGTAATATGCAGCCTTATGCTTGAGTCTAAAAATTTTAAATTCCGAATGCTCTCTTAGTTTATTTAATAAATATTGATCTATCAAATTATCATAAAGTATACGTAAACTAATTGTTTTTATGAGTCGAATAATTATTAATGTGTTTTTCAATTAGTTGGTTGAGCAATAATTCTTGGCCTACTAATTCTTTAAATCGTATTCTGAGTTTATTTATTTCTGATTTGGCTCTTACCATATCATTAACATCGTTAATTATTAAGAATTCTGTAATGCCTGCTATGCTGCTAGTCATAATATGATATTTTAAATTGTAAATTTCACTTAATGACCGAGACATGTTAAAATCGAATTCAGATAAAATTCCGATTGAATTGGAGGTTGTCCAAGCAGCATCTGTAAACATCTCATCAATAAAATTTTTACCTGATAGGTGTTCAATTTTAATAGATTTTTCTATTATTATAATGTTAATGAGGCTATCGAGATAGTTTTGGTCATTTAAACTAAATAAAATTTGCTGATGTAATTGAATCCAATTCTCAAGAATAGCTTGATTGCGGTTTAATTCATTCTCTATTGCGTGTAAGGCATTTGTTTTGTTTTTATTTGTTTTTCTTGTTTCTACAATCTGATTTATGGTTAGGGCAAATAGAACACTAATGACAATCAAAAAAAATTGAACCAGGTAGTCAATTCCTTTAATCTTGTGCTTTAGAATTTTGTTTTTTACCTTTTTACCGAATTTACTTTCTTTCATTATTGGTTGTATAATTACTGATTATTATTGGTTATTTTATCCGAATTATTATTAAGGTTTTTACCCTAATGTTCTTAATCATCGAAATTAATAATGGTTAACTTCGTAACCAAAATAGCTGTTTTTATAATCGATAATCAACCTGGCGTCTTTAGCAATGTCTATACCCAATACTCCGTCAGGGGAGATAAATATTGTGTTTACAGGTGGCCGTGTTTGGATGTTGCTGAATTGAAGCCGATAGTTTCCCAAGAGCAGGGTTAAACCCGGAAGGGTTTTTACTTCCATCTTCTCAAACCCTCCAGCAGAACCTACAGTTTCTTGTTTTGTACTAGTTGGCATAATTTCAAACTTACCCAATAAATGATCGGTAACCGAACTATTTCTAGCACCCGTATCAAGTCCGAAAAGTACAGGAATACCGCTCTCCGACAGTAGTTCAACCATCGGATAGCCAAGCCAGAAAAAGTTGCGTGTTAGATTTTCCTGTTGCCGGGGTTCCTTAATAGTCACTTCATTGAGCGCATAATCAATCTCAAGACGCATATTTTTGATGGCATTCCAGCCAATAATGCCATCAATTTTGACCACCGTAAACAATCCGAACAACTTGATTTCCAGATCGCTTTTATCAATTATGATTGAAGGATGGTTGTAAATCAGCAAACCGCCAATTTCAAGTGAATCAATGATCGCAGGTTGAATAGTTACACGTTTGTTGGTGCCGGTTCCGGCAGTGGTTGTTTCTGCACCCTTCGGCTGAATACCGCATGTAGCAGCAACTTCTGAAGAAAGTACACTAATTCCCGCTCCGCTGTCAATCCAGAAATTGAAAGATTTTCCATTTACCTTAACCTTTATAACGGGCGATCCACTTTTGCTAACCGAGAGAGGTAAAATTATGGGCACCTCCGGAAAACGATAGGTTTCCACGGGCGACTGTCGGAATGCATTTACTATAATAAGGTCGTTCGATTCATTGCTGTTATCAATGGTATAATTCTGAGAATATTTATACAATTCCTGAAACTTGCCGGTATTAAAAAGGAGATTGGAATAAATTTTCCCGGAATGCTCTCTAATGAGCTCATTATAGGCTGTGTCACTCAACGTTTTAAAGAGAACTTCAGCTTCTTCGTTTTTGCCATCTTTTATATACTGCAATCCCTTGCTAAATCTACTTATTTCGTAGTCAGGAGTAAATTGTTGTAGGGCCTCCATATCTGTTTGGAGTGCTTTTAAAGCACCCCAAACGTCTTTATATGCAGGATGGATAACATTGGGTGCGCTAGTTGAATTCTTTGAGACCTCCAACACTTTAGATGTCGAAACACATCCATAAACCAATAAGATTGCAGTAAGAACCAAGATTGCCTGATACAGGTAATATGCGGCCTTATGCTTGGGTTCAAAAATTTTGAGTTCCATACTATTCTCTCAGTTTATTTAATAAATATTGATATTCTCTGATCATTGCATTTTCTTGAGCATAGATTTCCTTGATAAGATTGTAATAAATGATATAATTCTCTATTCTTTTTTCATTATCAAACAGTTCACGTTGTTTATAGAAATTTTGTGTTAATTCTTTAATTGAATAATCTACATACTCTTGTTGCTTGTAGATCCTGCTAATTAAAATTCTATCATTTATGTCTAGCTTTGTACCTGTCTGCTTTATATAATCCCAACTATCATAAGTCAGAATCTCTCTAAATATAGGTTCGCCTTTTGTAATAAATTGTGGATTGAATTGTTGGATGGTGTCAAGACTATTTTGCAAAAACTCTTCTGCTGCTGAAATCATTAAACTATGTTTTGGCATCCAGCGTTCTAAAATTGCTTTGTTATTCGATACCTCATTTATTACAGATTCAATAGCTTCGTGTGTTCTTTGTTTCTCCGCATTTAAAACTCTTAATTCATTTAGCCAAAACGCAAGAAATACACTTGTGAATATAAGAACCGCCTGAATCAGATGGTCGGTTGTTCTGGTTGAAATGTTGATTTTTTTAAGCTTCATTATGTTATGGTTTAATAAAAGTTTTCCGAATATTTGCTGTTAGGCTAACATCAGTCTTCACTCGTTTGGTAAATAAAATTCCCGTTTCTGATTCAGGGTCATAAGCACTGGCTCCTGAACCCAATTCATTGGAGTCGCTGGCTGTAATCGATACCCGTACTCTTAATTTTCCGGTGTTGTCTCTCTCTAGTTCAGGATTTTCAAGAGATTTTATCTCCACCACCTTGCAACCTTTATGATTAAAATCTTGCTTGCCTGCGTTCCAATCATCAGGCGTTAAAATAAGTAATAATTTTCCGTCTTTCCCTTTGGCAATATCTGTTTGCGAAATACGCTCACCACCTAGTTCGCTTGCATCAATTGAATTTGCCAGGATACCTCGGTGTTCCCAGTTCCAAGTTGAAGGACTACCTGAAGGCGTAGTTGCATACACGTAGGTGCTATTTTTACTCATTACTGGTGTTGAACCACTATACACAAACGCAACCATAATCAAGTATAGTTTATTATTGGTTTCATCGAAATACAAGGCAGGCTCGTTCCAAAAGAAAACCTCAGAATTTAAATCAGGTGGTACAAGTCTTTGATTTACATTCCAACTGCTATGAGTAAAACTTCCGCCTATCGTGCCAATCTCGCCATTTGTTAGGTTTTCAGGGCTATCAGCTTTTACAATGGAAATGTAAAATGAATTATTAGGTCGTTCTTTGAAACCGCCACCGGTAGGAATAAAATAGTTGAGTCGTGCTGCCAACCAGTAGTTGTCAATATTTTGCTTGACTGGAAGCAAATTGACGGTTTCATGGTCCAAGTATCCGGCCTGGCCGGGATTAGCTGGGTTATTCATCTGTTCGGGTTCAAAAAGTTTTTTGACAAAAACCCAATTATTGCCACTGTCGTTAGATTTTGCCAAATGTATAGCCACACTTGGAACAGGAGTGGAGCCACTCACTTTGTAGTGAGGGAAACTATACGCTAACCATAGTGTGTTTGAATTAGGGTCTTTGCGAATGGACGGGTCGGCATATCCAAAGAAATCAGGGTTATTTTGATATGGATCGCCCGGAACAAGTAACTCCTGGCAGTTTGCATCCACACAATCAAGCATAATTGTTTGTGTTGTATCCTCTGGTGAAACAATATCATCTTTCTCACAAGAGAAGAAAGCCAAACTTGTCAATAGTAATACAGTTAATTTTTTCATATTGCTTCCTATTTTATTAGTGCTTTTATTAGACTGCCAAAATACCTAATGGTTTAATTTCGTTTTTACAATGACCGCCAACGGTT
>CAYMUL010000038.1:0-30892 GCA_964393605.1 uncultured Ignavibacteriaceae bacterium
AATCTAACAAATAAAAAAAAGCGGCGCATCGGTATGATTACCTATTAGGTTACACTTCCGTTTTTCGCACAATACACCTCGACAACTTTCAATATTCATATCATCGAACTACATTCGGCGGTATGAAAATTTTTACTTTAAGATTTTGTGTCCACGCGCCAAGAGGAAACCCAAAAAGCATTTATCATCTTCTTAATTTCAAATTAATGTTCCGCCGAAAGATTCGCTGCGGCAACGGCGGTATGAGGCGAAAATCGACGCTACAAATACTTTCCGCTTTTCTTCATCTCATCTAACGAATTATAAAATTTAATCTTTAAATCAATTTTATTTTTTTGCAGGGAAACTTCCATGCCCGATTTCCATCCTTCAAGCCACAGCTTCATCTTTTTCGAATTTTTATTTTCAACTAAGCCGACTTCAATCTTTCCTAAACCAATGTTCTTCGAAAGAAAGATTTTATTAAAATCATATTCCCACTCCGCCAGAGATCCGCGAAGAGATTTTAAAATTTGTTCTGCGTGAACCTCGAATTTCTTTTCATCATCTTTTAGCAGATTGAACTGCGGTTTAGAAGAATAAATTTCCTCTTCCGACCCTGTGAATACACCCACAGCCATTTCAAGTTCGGCATTCATCAGCACTTTGAGAAGCATGCCGTTTCTCACTTCATTCACATCAATCACAAAGATTGTCGATTCAAATGATTTGTAGCCCGGAAGAATTTCTCCCAATTTATTCTTTGAACGAATTAAAAATTCTTCATCGAAAAAATTCTCTTTATCGTCGGGATAAAGAGGTAAATATCGAATTGACGCTTCAACTAAATCCTGGAAGAAGTGAGTACCGAATGAAAGATCCGGAGAATAACTTCCGCTCTTATATGCAACTTCAATTAACAGCGCGGTATTCGAAATATCCGAATATGTAACACTAACGCCAAGTTTAATATCGCCGCGGCTTCCCCATCGTCCGGGACCAATAAGCGCAAATTTTCTCTTCGGTAAAATTTTATTCAACTTACCGATGATCTTTCCAACCAAGAGCATCTCTTCCCGCGAAGGAAGCGAAGCATAAGCATCTCCTTTCACATAAACTATGTGAGTTATATCTTGAACTTTTCCATTCGAAACAAATTTGCGCGCGGTGAAAAGTAAATTTTCCTTTTTCAAATCGGAAGGAATCGCATCCGCGTACAGCTCGCCCGACTGGCTCTGCGGTCTGCACTGAAGCAAGTGAAAGTCATTTCCATCAAACGCAAATTCTATATCGATAGGTGAGTTCATCTTCTCCATTAATAATTTTAATACGGAATCGATCAACCGCGTATATTTTTCTTCCTGTATTAATCCGTTAAATGTTGCGATAATATTTTTTTCGGAGTGATCAATATCGAACGGATTATAATTTCTAAAATGAACTCCGTCGAACTTGCTGAAAATCTTTTCGGCGAAAGGATAATCTTCGATATGCGATTTCAACAACGAGTTCAAATCCAAAGTTTGAAATTCATTTTGATCGAGATTCAGAACATCAATTTTCTTGGGAGAATAATTTAGCTCCGCATCAACCGACGCATTTGCTTTAAGCTGTGGCTTCGCCGGCGAAATTAAAATAGGATAATCATCGCTCAGTCTGTCAACCGCACGTGTGCCTAAACCGGGAACAATGCGTATCAATCCATCTTCACGATTAATTCTGGGAGACCACCGAAACTCATTTTTGCTGAACGCAACTCCCGCGAACGCAGGCAAAAAATATTTTCCTACTTGAACACCGACAACTTCTTGTATCATTATTCCCATCTCTTCATGAAAATCGATTAACCCTTTTTCCATGCGGTAGCCAAGCGGATCGGGATGAAATGTTGATGCGTACACTTCGGCAATCGCATCGGTCAACGCTTCAAGTCTTTCCTTTTTGCCGCCTTGATTTGCGAGGAACAAACTTTTGTACTTCCCCGAGAATGCGGCACCGACTTGATCTTCGAGCAAACTTGAAGAGCGCACTACAATTGGATTACCTCCAAAATCATCAAGACAAACAGATAAGCTGTTCACAATGTCCGGTGGGAAACGGGAATTTTTGAACAACTGAACTATGTGCGGATATTCTAATTTTATCTCTTCAATATCTTTATATTTTTGCTCGAGAACTTCTTCGAGATTATTGTATTGAATGAAATATAAAATAGTATCCGAAGTTACATACCAGGTTTTCGGAACTTTTATGTTCGAAATATTTTCAAGATTTTGCTTCGAAGCAATTTCTTTTAAAATGTTAGATGCTAAAAAAAGCCCCGCACTTTTTCCTCCGAGTTTGCCGTGACTTCCGGGCGGAAAAATAATTTTATCGATTATCGGTTTGAAGTCATCAAGTTGAACAAACTCTTTCGCGATAGCAATGAAGTTTAAGTTATCGGTGAACAAGCGGCGAAGAAGCGACACGCGCAAACCTTTTTCGTTCGATTCCGATAATGAATATTGTTGCGACTTTAACACAAAATAATGACGAACCGCATCGCAAATTTCTGCAAGCGATGTATCGTTGTTCTCCAATGTTTTCACAAGTCCGGCGGATTTTTCTTCTTCAAGATATTTTTGAATTTTTTGGAGAATAGTATTCGAATCGAGATTTGCTTTTACGAATTCAAGAACTTTTTTTATGAACTCGTTATCACTCTTTAAAAGAATTTTTTTCATCGGTTTGTTTTCATCCGCATTTGTTTCATCTTCAAGATTGTAGCCGGAGTTTGCAATCTTTAAAAGGTCTTCCGCATCTTTACTTCCAATCATGCAAAGGTGATGAAGCAATCTGCGCACGATGCTCGCAAAAAGAATCGGGTCGGTCTTTTGTACCATCTCTAAAATAATTGGCCACTTACCGTTTTCGGAAGTTGAAACATGCCGCTCAACTTTTTCCAGCTCGTTGATAACCTTCTTCAAGTTTTGGTGAAGAATAAAATGTCCGAGACGTTCGGCGATTGTCTTTAATAATTTTTGTTCTTCTTTTAAGAAAGGACCGAAATCCGCAGGAGGCATTTGCTCGCGATAAAAGACTTCGAGTCTTCCGCAAACTTTATCTTGAACAAAAATCTCTTCTTCAATTTTCCACGATGTTTCAAAAAAATTTTCAAGATGATAAACTCTGTCGTTGCAAGTCAAACGCGCCATACACACCGAAGGGAACTGCCAGCCGGGAGGAATTGCTTCGAGCACGGTTTTAAAAATTTCTTCCAAACTTTTTTCGGAGTGGTTCAAACTGTCTTCAATTTGATAAAGACAATTCAACTCCTTTGCGCGCTCGTGGAGTTGATGAATCAAGCCGTCGAGTTGTTTGTTCTCTTCTTTCATTGCGTAATTATTCCTTGCAGAGTTGTTGCGTCAACTTTTGCTATAAAATTCTTTTCGAACCTCGCATGTTTTACAAACTCCGTTTCTTCAATCGTTTTTTGTGCTTCTAACATTTTCCAATTAATAAACTTTTCATCGTGATGAACAAAATAATAAAGAACATTGAAACTTGACATATTATGAAAAAAATGTGAACCCTGGCTGAACTCAATATTCATATCGGGCAAAGTTGCTTCAACAATAATTTTCGCGTTTGAGATATCGCTCCAATTTACGGGAACACCGAGCCACCTATCCGCGCTCCCCCATCTTCCGAAACCGATGAGCAAATATTTTTTATTCTCTTCGAGAAACTTTTTATTGAAGTATGAAATTTCTTCGGCAATTTTCACGGTAAATTTTTTGTCGAACTTTTCAGGTTTAACAAAAACCACATCGCAAAGATTTTCTTCAATGCCGTTCCCCATCGCTTTAGCAGAGTACAATAAAAGATTTGGAGAAGAAATTTCATCATCACTGATTTTCACAACTTCTGACGACGTAAAAGTTTTGCGGATTTGTAGAAAACCAAAATTTATACGCTCTTCTTTTTTATCGATTGTACATGCGAATTCAATTTCAACATTGCTCTCAAAAGATTCTTTACAATGATTCAAAAGTTTTTGCATGAATTGATTGAAGTTGTATTCAGTGAACTGAAGCAGCGGTGCAAAATTTATAATTCGCTCTCCGACTCTCCCCGTTCCGAAATAAATTCTATCATCGTTAGCGGAATAAGTTGAGGCACAAAGTTGAAGCGTGTCGTCAAATTCCGCCTCGGAAAGATTTGCATCAACGAGATACTCCGCTTCCGTCGAAGGATCGTACATATCAATCTTTCCCATATGCACTGCAAAAAATTTATTTTGTGTTTGTTTAAGAATGTCGGCAGCAGATGCAAAAGGAGGTGAAATTTTAGGAAGGTGAAGAGGATACATCCAGCACAAACCGCCGTCAACGATTGTCTTTCCCAAACCGAGCGCGAGATGCACAATTCCATCTTCAGGCTTTGCTTTTCCGAAAGGATAATAATTGAATGAACGCGCAACACCGGAAATTGTCGGATAAAATCTTTCATGGTGCATTTCGCCGATGACTTCTTGAATTATCACAGCCATTTTTTCTTCTTCAAATGTTCGGTTAATTGCACGAAGATAATTTTTCGCTTCGGAAAAGAAAGTTGAAGCGAAGACAAATTTTATAGCTTCAATCAATTTTTGAAAACGGAGTTCGGGAGCGGGAAGATTGTTTGCGATCATCTTTGTTGCATACACTCCGGCGAATGGATGAGCAAGTTCATCTTCGAGCATGCTCGATGATCTTATTGCAAGCGGTTGATTAATATTTGCGACGATAGAGCGAAGATCGCCCAATATTGATACGGGTAAATCAGCTTGCAAAAATTTGTGAACAATAATTTTTTCGGATAACTCCGCATAAGCAGTCTCGTAAAGTTTATTCATTTTCATGAATTGATCGAACACATCTGTTCGAATGACAATCATGCGCGGAATTTTTAATTCTATTTGAGAAAAATTATTTAAAGAATTGAATTCGTCAATAATACTTTTTACTTCGGCAAGCCCGGAAGCTTTACCGCCGAAATTTCCTCCGCCGATAAATGCAAACTTGTTTTCGGATTGAAAAAAATTTCTGTCGAAAGGGAGAAATTCTTTTTCGAGCAATTTATTTTTAGGGGAAATCATTTCGGCGGTTCACAAATGTTAAACCCAGCCGCGATCTTTACATGCTTGCGCAACTCTGTTCACAGAAATCACATATGCCGCATCGCGCATGTATAATTTTTTTCGACGCGCCATTTCACTCACTGCTAAATATGCCGAAGTCATTTTAATATCAAGTCGGCTGAGAACTTCGTCGCGCTCCCAATAATAATTCATATTACTCTGAACTTGTTCAAAATAACTGCATGTAACTCCGCCGGCATTTGCAAGAAAATCGGGAATAACAAAAATATTTTTTGATTTAAAATATTCGTCAGCATCAGGTGTTGTCGGACCATTCGCCCCTTCGACGATAAGTTTTACTTTCGGACTGATCATCTCAACATTTTCTTTATTGATTTGATTTTCAAGTGCGGCAGGAATCAAAATATCAACTTCCTGTTTCAGCCAAACTTCTCCCGGAAGAATTTCATAACCGATCTCTTTCGCTTTTGATTTATCAATTCCGCCGAAGGAATCTGTAATTGATAAAAGTTGTTCGAAATCTATTCCCTCTTTTCTTTTAAAAGTAATTGACGCTTGTAATTCATGATCCCAACAACTCACGGCAATAACTTTTCCGCCAAGTTGAGTGTAAAGTTGTAAAGCATATTGAGCAACATTTCCGAAACCTTGAATGCTTGCGGTTGTATCTGAAATTCTAATATTCATTTCTTTAAGTGCTTCGCGAAGAGTAAAGATTACGCCATATCCGGTTGCTTCTTTTCTGCCGAGCGAGCCGCCGAGATTTGTCGGTTTGCCCGTAATAAAGCCGGGATATTTTGCACCGCGAATCGTTTCAAATTCATCGAGCATCCAGAGCATGTGCTGCGCGTTTGTCATTACATCCGGTGCCGGAACATCTTGCAATGGACCAATATCTTTAAACATCTGACGAACCCAGCCGCGGCAAATTTGTTCCTGTTCTCTCAAACTTAAATTGTGAGGGTCGCAAATTACACCCCCCTTACCTCCACCGAGCGGAATATTGACGACGGCGCATTTCCAGGTCATCCACATTGCAAGCGCACGAACCGTGTCGAGTGTTTCTTGCGGGTGAAAACGAATTCCACCTTTACACGGACCGATAGCATCGTTATGTTGCACGCGGAACGCGCGAAAAACTTCTGTTCGTCCCCCATCCATTTTAACAGGAATTGCGAAACTGAATTCGCGTAACGGATAACGAAGTAATGAACGTGTGCCCTGTTCTAAGTTTAGCAAATCGGCGGCTTTATCAAACTGACTTTGCGCCATTTCAAACGGATTAAATGATTTATTTTTCATGATGTTTTTTTACCTTTAGAATTTTTAGATTTGGATAACTATCTCCGGTAACATTGAAACTACTCGATTTCATTGCTGATGCTACACTGTTGCTTATGGAGATAATCATTCCTAAAAAAAATTTATTATTGACACTTCAAAAATATGAAATCTTCGTTCGGCATTTTGGTAAATCAACAATTAAAATTTTTTAAGAAAGCGTAAAATTATTTCGAAAAAAATTTCAAGCCGACAATTCCCGCTATAATCAGAAACATAAAAAATAAACGAATAAGTTCTTTCGATTCATCAAACAGAAGGATGCCGAGAATTGCCGTTCCAACCGCACCGATTCCCGTCCACACTGCGTAAGCCGTGCCGACAGGTATTCCCTTCACTGCGGTTGACAACATTCCCATACTTATAACCATCGCGGCTATTGTAATAATTGACGGCGTGAGAATTGTAAATCCTTTTGTGTACTTCAAACCAACTGCCCAAACTATTTCAAAAATTCCGGCGATAAATAAAATTGTCCAATGCATTTTAATTCCTTATAAATGATTTGTAAAATAATCCGGATCAATGAAAATCAATCTTTGAAATTTTCCTATCATAACTTCTTTACAAAGGATGAACAAGCCACATATTTTTTATCTAGAAAAGTAGCTCTGCCCTAAACAAATATTTTCATGCGGTAAAGCCCGGTTTAATTCTAATTTGTTCCGTTCTAAAAAGTGAACTGAAATAATTTCTAACTGAAATTACGCAAAACTACCAATAGCACACGGATGACGCAGATACTACTAATTTTCACAGATTTCTATCAGCGAAGATCAGTCAAAATCAGCACTATCAGTGTTCTGTTTCTAATAAATATCTGCGCCGACGGTTTCTAATATTTTTTATCGCGATTAAAAAAACGAATTTAATTTTTGTTATTCTAAGAAATAGAAGAATTTATGATGCGATTTTACTTTTATTTTGGACAACACGTGATAATAGAATTTTCCGTCAAAATTTATTTGAGGAAGTTTCTTTAAATCTCTAACTTAAAACACTCAAATGTAAATATTATATCTAAACAAATGGAGAAGCAATGAAGTTCATTAAAAACCTTTTCATCTTTTTTATTATTGCCGCAAATATTTTATCCGCGCAAACTGAAGATAAGGATGAGAAAAAAGAGAAAGATAAATTAAACAGCGGAACCGTTTCCGCACTTAAATGGAGAAGCATTGGTCCGGCTTGGACAAGTGGAAGAATTGCAGACTTCGCTGTTAATCCAAATAATCTTGCCGAATACTATGTTGCAACCGCGAGCGGCGGGCTTTGGAAAACTACTAACTCAGGAACAACCTGGATTCCCCTAAGCGATACTATTAAAGCCTACGCAATGGGCGTAGTTACACTCGACCCAAACAATCCGCATGTTGTTTGGCTTGGTACCGGAGAGAATAATCATCAACGCGCTTTGGGTTATGGCACAGGCGTTTATCGCTCCTCCGATGGCGGTTTCACCTGGAATAATATGGGATTGAAAGACTCCCGACAAATCGGCGGAATTGTAATCGATTCAAGAAATTCGAATATTATTTTCGTTGCCGCAGAAGGTTCCGTTTGGGGACCGGGCGGCGATCGCGGGCTTTATAAATCTACTGATGGCGGTACAACATGGACTAAAAAATTAAACATCAGCGAAAACACCGGCGTGAATAATGTTGTAATGGATCCAAAAAATCCCGACATACTTTACGCAACAAGCGAGCAAAGACGAAGACACATCTTTACCAAAATAAGCGGCGGACCTGAAACTGCAGTTTATCGTTCAACCGATAACGGCGAGACATGGAATAAAATTATGAAAGGTCTTCCTTCTGTTGATCTCGGCGGAATGGGAATTGCAATTTCTCCCGTGAATACTGACGTAATTTATTTGAGCGTTGAAGCCGCTGAAAAACAAGGAGGATTTTATCGCTCTACAAATCGCGGTGCCTCATGGACAAGAATGAGTGACACTTATGCTTCGGGACAGTACTTCAACGAAATTTATACCGACCCGCAAAATGTTGATAAAGTTTATTTGATGGATGTAGTTTCTAAATTTACAATTGATGGCGGAAAGACCTGGAAAAATCTTGGCATCTCTAACCGTCATGTTGATGATCATGCATTTTGGATTAATCCGAAAAACACAAATCACTATTTAGTTGGTGGAGATGGCGGAGTTTATGAATCATTCGACGGCGGAGAAAATTGGAATTACAAATCGAATTTTCCGATAACTCAATTCTACCGCGTCAACGTTGATAATTCTTATCCCTTCTATTTTGTGTACGGCGGAACGCAGGATAATAACAGCATGGGTGGTCCATCGCGAACAACAAGTTCCGACGGAATCGTGAACAGCGATTGGTATCCCACAGTCGGCGGCGATGGATTTTTTCAAGCGATTGATCCGACTGATCCAAATATTGTCTACTCCGCATGGCAGTATGGCAACATAGTTCGTTACGATAAAAAAAGCGGCGAGGTCTTGGATATTCGCCCCGAACCCGGAAAAGGCGAAAAAACTTTTAAGTGGTATTGGGATACGCCCTTCTTTATTAGCCCTCATTCAAACACGCGCTTGTACATTGCCGCTGAAAGAGTTTTCAGAAGCGACAACAGAGGTGAAAGCTGGACGCAAATTAGCGGCGATCTTACAACAAAAACCGATCGCAATAATTTTAAAGTAATGGATAAGTATTGGAGTATTGACGCTGTATCCAAAGATGTCAGCACTTCATTATTCGGATTGATTGTTTCGCTCGCAGAATCTCCTCTTAAAGAAAATTTGCTTTTCGCCGGAACGGACGATGGCATCATTCAAATTTCGGAGGATGCAAAAACCTGGAGACGAAGCGATGATTTTCCCGACGTTCCCGATTTTACTTTGGTCAGCGATATTCTTCCTTCAAGGTTTGACGAGAATGTTGTGTACGCGACTTTCAATAATCATAAACGCGATGACTTCAAGCCATACGTTTTGAAAAGCACAGATAAAGGAAAAAGTTGGAAGTCAATCGCCGGCGATCTTCCCGAAAACGGCGCAGTGAACACTATCGTTGAAGATACCGAAAATCCAAACTTGCTTTTTGTTGGAACTGAATGGAGTGTTTATTTTACAATTGACGGCGGCAAGAAGTGGATCAAATTAGGTTCCGGTCTCCCGAACATAAAAGTAACCGATATGGTTATTCAGGAGAGAGAGAAAGATCTTGTCATCGCTACATTCGGAAGAGGATTTTATATCATCGATGATTATTCACCGTTGAGAGAATTGAGCAAAGAACTTCTCGAAAAAGATGCGCACATTTTCAAAGTAAAAGATGCTTCGATGTTCATTCAATCTTCAGGCAGATACGGGCAGGGTGCGGATTATTTTAAAGCCCCGAATCCCGATTTTGGTGCGGTGATATCTTATTATGTTAAGGATGTGCCAAAGACTTATAAATCCCAACGCAAAGAAAAAGAGAAAGAGCTTTTCAAAAAAGGAGAGCCGATTCCACAACCGACTTACGCAGAATTAGAATCGGAAAAAAATGAGGTTGCACCATATTTTATTTTCTACATAAAAGATGATGCAGGAAATGTGGTTCGTAAAATTAACAAATCCGCTTCATCAGGTATGAATAGAGTTGTTTGGAATTTGCGCTACGAAATGAAAACTCCGGTGAACTTGAAAGAGAACAAATTCAATCCAACCGAAAATGCGGGAAACGGTATGCTTGCAATGCCCGGTAAATATGCGGTGTCGATGTCGCTTGTTCATCGCGGTGTGGAAGAGATGCTCGTTGAAAATGTTTCATTCAGTGCAAAAGTAATTGAGAACACGACACTGCCGGCAGGCAATCGTGAAGAGATGGTTTCGTTCCAACGCAATGCACTTGAACTCGCGCGAGTTGTTATGAGCGCAGAGCAATTTGCAAATGAATTATCGAAGAGGATTGCTATGATTTCCCAAGCGTTTAGCAATACATCTAACATTCCGGCTGAACTATTAAATAAGTCAATCGCACTAACAGCAAGATTGAATGGAATATTGTTTAAGTTTAACGGACAGGAAGCGAGGGCAAGTGCCGAAGAAATTCCCCCGCAAGATGTTCCGCTGAATTGGAGATTAAATCACATGATTTATACTCAATGGAGTTCTACTTCGAATGTAACGAAAGTTCAAAAAGATGCGTATTCAATTTTGTCGGAAGAGATTAAACCTGTAATAGATGAATTGAAACAGATCGGTGAAGTTGAGATAAAAAATCTTGAGTTAGATTTAGAAAAATATAAAGCACCCTGGACGCCGGGAAGAATTCCTGAATTAAAGTAATATTCGTTCAGAGTTTTTAGATAATAAATGAGCCAATGTTAACAAATAATATTGTTAAGATTGGCTCTTTAGTTTTTGTCATATTTAGATTAGTATAATCGTAATATGACAAATTATTTTTTGAAGTATGGTTTGAAGTTCAAATCAAACAATTGAACATTTTCGGCTTTAGCTCTTTTAATTAAGTCTTCGGTAAAACCTGATTTTGAAAAGAGAATGAAACCGAACTGTTTTGCATTCCCCGGCAGGAACTTTGATTTTGCCATTGTAGCTTCAAGTATATCTGTTCCGACTTTCTTGTTTGAGTATTTACATTCTCCAAGCAAAAAATGTTTTTGCTTATCATCTGTGGCAACTATATCTACTTCCACATCCTTATCCCAATATGAACCGAGCCGGCTGAATTCAAATGGCACATGTTCAGGATGAGCGATTAAATATTGTCTGCATATTTTTTCAAATACATCTCCTAAAAAAGTAGATAAATCCGATTTGATTTTCTCCAATACAAAATTGGTTCTCCCTTCTTCAATGTATGTTAAGTAGGGATAAACAAACCGGAACCAAAAACGGAAATAGTTATCGGTAATCACATAGATACCTCTTCGACTCTTTAAAGGATTTTCTGTTACCGGTAACTTTCTTTCTACAATCCTCAATTGGATTAAGTTGTCAAGAAATTTTCCGACCAAGCCTCGTTCAAGTTGTGTTTGTTGAACTATTTCGTTCATCTTCGTATTGTTAAGCGCAATCGCCCGCAATATAGAGAAATAGTTTTTTGGCATTCGCAATTCTTGCATCAACAAAAACATAACTTCGTTGTAAAGCAGTCTATCGCTGGGGAATACTTGCTCTTCAATATTCTTCCAAAGGTTTTTATTCTGATCAACTAATTCTAAGTACGCCGGAACTCCTCCAAATATACCATAGAATTCGACTTGCTCTTGAGTTGTTTTTCGCGGAAGCATTTCATCCAGGTTAAAAAAATCAAATTGAAATATTTCAAGTTGTCCTGTTCTTCTTCCGTAGAGAGGGCTTTTATAACTAAGCACTTTTCTCTCCATGAAACTCATCGATGAGCCGCACAATATTATCATTATGCTCTTCATCCGTAGAAACTCATCCCAGCTTTTTTGAAGTATCGATGTAAGTGCTGAGTTATGTTCGGCAAGGTATTGGAATTCATCGAGCACAAGTATGAATTTTTTCTTTCCGCTTAACTTTGATTCTATGTATCTGAATAGCAGTTCCCAATTTTGTATCGGGTTTGCTCTTATTATTTGATCTTTAAATTGTTCTGATAGCAGGTCCGAAAGTATTTTTAACTGTTCTGGTTCACTTCGCATATCCGACATGTAATAAACGTGTTCTTTGCCCTGAACAAAATGGCGTATTAATTCGGTCTTCCCTACTCTCCTTCTCCCGTATATTATCAGGAATTCGGAGTGTGAAGATTTGTATCTCTCTTCAAGTATTGCTAATTCTTTTTTTCTGTTGACAAACATATTTTTGTAATATTATGATTAGTATAATCGTAATATAACAATTTTCATTTTGAACAAAAACATATTTTTATATTTTCTTTGAAGCCCATTTCCTCACGATTGCTAAAAATAACTTGCGTTCCTTGTTCATGATTCTATTTACTTGTGGGTACACTGAAATTTTTATTAAGTTGTTTTATACTTATTCCTACCGGACATTTTTGTTCAGATGGAATTGTTCTCCTATTCTTTCTGCATTCTGATTTGTATTTTTACCGGCAGTAAAATCAATTTTATGCAACGCACTATTATTAATGATTTGCTAAAATTTTACTTCACTATTTTCTAATCTAAAAACGGAAACATCATGTTAGTCGTAACAACAAACAACATTGAAGGCAAAAGAATTACAAAATATATCGGGCTTGTAACCGGAGAGGCGATTCTCGGCGCAAATATATTTAAAGATTTCTTCGCAGGAATTCGGGACATCGTCGGTGGAAGAAGCAACGCTTACGAAAAAGAATTGCGCGAAGCACAGAGAATCGCACTTGAAGAAATGACCGAACAAGCAAGAAGACTCGGCGCAAACGCTATTGTCGGCGTCGATCTCGATTATGAAACCGTCGGCGGCGCATCCGGTAGTATGTTGATGGTTACTTGTAGCGGCACCGCAGTCGTAATTTCAGAATGACGAAGGATAAAATATTTCACTGCGGATACGTTGCAATCGTCGGTTTTCCGAATGTTGGAAAATCTACTCTGCTTAATCGGTTACTCGGACAAAAACTTTCGATTGTAAATTCTAAACCGCAAACCACAAGAAAAAATATTGTCGGCATTCTCACTGAAAAAAAATTCCAAATCATTTTTCTTGATACACCGGGATTTTTACATCCAAATTATTTACTTCAAGAGAAGATGATGCAGAATTTCAATAACGCAGTGAACGATGCAGACATCATTGTGCTAATGCTCGATGCAGTCGATGATCCAACCGGCGAAAAAATGTTTCATCATGACATATTGAAACAAATTCAGAAAAATAAAACTTCGAAAAACATTTTTGTCTTGAACAAAATAGATATTGCAAAAGAAAGCGACTATACTTCAATAATGAATAGATTCACGGAAACAAATATCTTTCACAAACAACACGCAATCAGCGCGGCGAACGGTGAAAACGTAAATATACTTTTGCAGACAATAGTTTCGCTACTCCCCGAACACCCGGCATATTATCCCGATGAAATTGTTTCGAGCGAACAGGAAAGATTTTTTGTTTCGGAAATCATCCGAGAAAAAATTCTCGAACTGTATCGCGAAGAAATTCCATACAGTTGCGAAGTTGTCATCGAAAACTTCACCGAAAAGGAAGGACGGAAAGATTACATCAAAGCAGTTATCTATGTTGAAAAAGATTCACAAAAAGGAATACTCATCGGCAAGCAGGGTGAAGCAATGAAAAAACTTGGCGCCGCAACAAGAGTTGATGTGGAAAATTTTCTCGGACGCCAAGTTTTTCTCGAACTCTTTGTTAAGATCAAGAAGAATTGGCGAGGCGATGAAGACGCTCTCAAATTTTTCGGCTATATAAACTAATCCTTATATTTTTTGAAAACAAAAAACAAAGCGGAAATTGCCCTTCTCTCCACTGCACTAATTTGGGGCGGAACTTTCGCACTCATCAAATCTGCGCTCAGCGATGTTTCTCCAACTCTATTTATCACGCTACGATTTTCGGTAGCAACATTTGTGCTCTATCCTTTCTTCAAGAAATATTTTTCCGGTTTAACTTTAAGAAATTATAAGCAAGCAACTTTACTCGGCGTGTTGCTGTTCGCCGGTTTCATTACACAAACAATAGGATTGCAATTCACAAGCGCAACAAAGTCTGCGTTCATCACCGGAACATTCGTTGTGTTCACTCCACTTTTCCAAACGTTATTAGAAAAGAGAATTCCGGCAATGCAAAACATGGTTGGAATAGTTTTTGTTTTTGTAGGTATCGTTCTACTTTCGAGCAGAGGTGCGAGTGGTTTTGAAATTCTTTCCGAACTTGAAACCACTTTTAACTTTGGAGATTTTTTAACTTTACTCTGCGCAGTTTTCTACGCGCTTTACATTGTTTATCTTGATATTATCAGTAATTCAAACGAGCCGAAGTTTTTAACCTTCTTTCAAATTTTTGTAACTGCGTTGTTGAGTATTGTTTCGGTATCAATCTTTGGTTTCACCGGTATCGAAAGTGCTTCGATTTCATTCACACCGACTTTAATATTTGCCGTCATTTACACATCGATCTTTGCAACAATTCTAACAACATTTCTTCAAACAAAATTTCAGAAAGAAGTTACGCCGACAAAAGCGAGTATATTATTTTCGATGGAACCGATATTCGCCGCAGTTTTTGCTTTTCTTTTAATCAATGAAAAACTTTCTATGTTTGGTATTATAGGTTCACTCTTTATTTTTGCAGGCGTTTTGATAAGCGAGTTATGGCGAAGATTAAAATAAATGTTTTTTTACTTTTAAAGTATTTGAGATGCAACGATTAGAAATGATTGTAACGGGTTTAGTTCAAGGAGTCGGTTTCCGATACTTTGTGCTGCGGAACGCCAGACAGTTGGGTCTGAATGGTTTTGTAAAAAATCTCCCAACAGGTGAAGTGCTTACAGTTGCCGAAGGAGAAAGATATTTGCTTGACGATCTTTTGGAGAAAATAAAAATCGGTCCGCAACATGCACACGTAAAAAGTTTTCATGTTGATTGGAGCGAAGCTAAAAATGAATTTAATAATTTTGATGTGAGATAAAATTGGAAATAAAAGTCGGTCTCGGGTTTGATGTTCACCCGTTAGTTGAGGGAAGAAAATTAATCCTCGGCGGAATTGAAATTGCACATGATAAAGGTTTGCTCGGACATTCCGATGCTGATGTTTTATTACACGCCTTGTGCGATGCGATGCTGGGCGCATTGGCATTGGGTGATATCGGTGTTCATTTTCCAAACACTTCCGATGAGTTTAAAAATATTGACAGCAAAATACTTCTCGAAAAATGCAATCAACTCATTTGGAAAGAAGGTTATGAGTTGAACAACGCAGATGTAATGCTACTTTGCGAGAAACCAAAAATTTCTCCGTTTGTTTTGGAGATGAGGAAAACTATTGCCTCAATTTTGTATTCGACTCTCGATCAAATTTCAATTAAGGCGACAACGATGGAAACGCTCGGATACATCGGAAGAGAAGAAGGAATCGCGGCGCAGGCAATTGTTTCTTTGAGAAAAAAGAAATAATATGTTTGAAGAAATTTTAAAATCAATTGGCACTTATCCGGTGCTCTATATCTATTGCATTTTGCTTGTGATTCCGTTTATCGAAAACATTTTCCCTCCATCTCCGAGCGATGTGATTGTAGTAGTTGCCGGAACGTTGATAGTATTGGGGCAAATCAATTTCATTCCCGCGCTACTTGTTGCAAGTATTGGAAGTGAAATCGGTTTTTTATTTCTATTTTATTTGGGAAAGCAAGCGGATAAAAAAATTATTCAAGCCGGAAGAATGAAATTCATTTCAAGAGATGCGCTCACAGTTGCAGAAAGTTGGTTCACCAAATATGGCTTTGCAATAATTCTTTTAAACAGATTCATCTCCGGCATTCGAAGTGTGATTGCTTTCTTTGCCGGCGTCAGCGAACTCCCCGTAAAAAAAACAATATTGCTTTCTACAATCAGTTCTTTTCTCTGGCACGCGGTTTTGTTGGGATTAGGAATTTTTTTCGGCGAGAACATTCACACAATCGATCGCTACCTCGCAATCTACAGCACGGTTGTAACGTTGATAATAGCAGGCGGAATTGCAGTTGCTATTTTCCTTTTTTTTAGAAAGAAAAAAAATGCGAATTAATTTTTTCAGGAAAAAATCTATTGAAGATCCAATCTTAAAAAAGGAGAGAAGAAAAGAACAACTTCTTCTTTCATTAAGCGGATTAATGCTTGGTGCCGGATTCACTCCATCGCCATTCCCGCAATTACTCTTCGCCGCGCTGATTCCTTATTTAATTGTAATAAACAAAAGAGTTACACTCGCATCAATTAACCGCGCAACTTTTTTGATGGCATTCGTTTTTAATTTGTTAACCGTTTATTGGGTCGGCGGATTTGTTGTAGGCAAAGATTATTTTTTGATGGTCAGCGGCGTGTTGTTATTGTTTGTTAATCCACTCGTGAATCTGATTCCGTCCACACTTTATTACATGACGTATAAAAATTTCGGAAGAAAAACGGCGATGTTTCTCTTTCCTTTCTTTTGGGTTTGTTCAGAATATCTTTACATGATTACCGATTGGAGTTTTCCGTGGCTTACAATCGGAAACGGCGTGAGTAAATTTTTACACTACGTTCAGTTTGCGGATTTACTCGGCTCGCAAGGAGTTTCTCTCTTTGTTTTGTACGCAAATGTTTTTTTCTTCTTTGCTTTTTTCAGAAGAGATGTGAATCCCAAACCGAAAAAAATTTACGTTACAGCCGCATTAATTGTGATCATCCTGCCACTTCTTTATGGCATGCACAAAATTGAGGAGCCGCTCAAAATCAAAAAAGAATTTACGCTTGGATTAATTCAACCCGATCTCGATCCTTACGATAAATGGTCGGGAGGTAATCTTGATGCGATTACGAATCTGTATCTATCCCTTTCACAAAAAGCAATTGATAAAGGTGCGCAGCTAATTGTTTGGCCCGAGACTGCTTTGCCTGTTTATCTTTTAGCAGGACCATATTCCGATACGCGCGATTCTCTTTCGGCATTTCTTGTGAGAAATAATGTTTGGCTACTTTCCGGAATGCCGGACATTCAATATTATTATGACACAACCGATTTACCCGACGATGTTAAGTACAGTTCCGTCTCCGAGTTTTATTACACAACCTACAATGCAATCTATCTTTTTTCTCAGGGTTATGATTTGCCGCAAAAATATCGGAAGATGAAACTTGTTCCGTTCGGAGAGAAAACTCCTTTCTCCGATAAAATTCCGTTTCTCGCCGATTTGATAAAATGGGGCGTTGGGCTCGGAGGTTGGAATGTCGGCAAAGATACTTCGGTTTTAGTTGCAAATATTTCGAGCGATTCTTTGCATATCGGTGCGCTCGTTTGTTACGAATCAATTTATCCTCACTTCGTTTCATCCTTTACTGATAAGGGTGCGGACATGATTGCGGTCGTTACGAACGATAGTTGGTACGGCAACACAAGCGGACCGTATCAACACAAAGATTTTGCTTCGCTTCGTGCTATCGAAAACAGAAGATATGTTGTTCGTGCCGCGAACGGCGGAGTTAGTTGTATTATTAATCCTAAAGGCGAAACTGTGCTTGCAACTAAAATGTATGAGAAAAATTTTTTAGTCGGAAAGATTGGAGTAATAGAAGAAAAAACTTTCTTCACCCAAAATCCAAACCTGGTTACGGGACTTGCCTCGCTTCTATCCTTTTGGTGCTTCGTTTTTTTCTGGTTGAAAAAATTTTACAAGAAAAAGGAAGAATAAAAATATTACGCAACGATTGCCGTGGCTTCTACTTCGACTAAAAATTCATCCGAGATTAATTTTGAAACCTCGACCATCGAAGTTGCCGGTTTAATGTTTCCGAAAAATTCCGCGTGTGCTTTCGCCGCATCTTCCCAGCGCGATATATCCGTAACATAAATCCGTGTTCTGATAACATCTTTTAAAGACGCATTTCCCTTTTCGAGTGCGGCAGAAATTTTTTGAATTGCAAATTTCGTTTGTTCATAAAGATCGTTTTCACCAACAACGTTTCCGTCCGTATCAACTGCGGTTGTACCGGAAACTTCAATCACATTTCCAATTTTTACCGCGCGGGAATATCCGACTATGTTTTCCCATTTTGCGCCGGATGAAATATTTTCTCTCTTCATTGTATCTCCATTTCACTTTTTATTTTTATTCGTTGAAAGTAATTTAAGTACAGATTTTTTTACTATTGGATTAAAATGAAAAATATTATTTCACTCTTCATCGCATTAACACTCATCTCTCCCCTCTTTTTATTTTTAAATAGAGAAGTAACTCCATCAAAAAGCGATTTGAAATCTTTACCAAGCGATTGGTTCAATTATCAGCGCGCTTTTCCGGCTGAATCTATTCCTTATCAGGAATATTTCAATGAAGCGGAACGTGAACTTCAATTTAGAATGGTGATGAAAAATTCTAATTTAACAACTACAGATTGGGTACCGGTCGGACCCTACAATATTGGCGGAAGAATTACTGCACTCACCGTTGATCCTGTTGACAATAACATTATTTATATCGGCGCAGCGGCAGGAGGAATTTTTAAATCGACAGATAACGGTGTTTCCTGGCAACCGAAAACGGATTTCATGCAAAGTTTATCAATCGGAGATATGACTCACGATCCCAACAATAGAAATATTATTTATTGCGGAACAGGTGAAGCAAACACGAGCGGCGATTCTTATCCCGGCATCGGTTTGTTGAAATCGACTGACTATGGCGAAACATGGATGAATATTGGCTTATCTGAGACTCGCCACATTGCAAAAGTTATCGTCCATCCTTTGAATTCAAATTTGATTTATGTTGCGGCGTCAGGCGGTTTATATTCTAAAGACACGAACCGCGGTGTTTATAAATCTACTGATGCCGGCAGTAGCTGGACAAAAATATTTTACATGAACGACTCCACAGGCGCAATCGATCTTGCAGTTGATCCAACAGATCCGAACAGAATTTATGCGGCGATGTGGGAAAGACTTCGAGGCGCATCTTTCAGAAGAGTTGCCGGACTTTCTTCAGGACTGTTTATGTCAACCGACGGCGGAACAAATTGGAACAGATTGAGCAGTGGTTTGCCCGCCGCAAATTTAAAGACGGGGCGAATCAGCGTTGCGGTTGCACCTTCAAATCCAAATTATGTTTATACATTATTTAAATCTTCGAACAGCAACAATGGAAGCGACAATAATTTTTCTGCGTTCTACAGAAGCACAAACAAAGGTGTGAGCTGGTCTCAAATGGCGGCAAATAGTTTGAGCGGAGAGTTTTCAAATTTTGGATGGTACTTCGGATTAATTGCAGTTGATCCGTTAAACCACAATAAAGTCTATGTGGGCGACATCGATCTTTTTGTCTCGGCCGATGGCGGAAATCAATGGACAAATCTTACAAACTCTTATTCAGTTTCTTTCGCACAACAGCATCCCGATCAACATCCGATATGGATTCATCCGACAAGCACCAATAAAATTTATTTAGGAAATGACGGCGGATTATTCACATCAACAAACGGCGGAACTTCGTGGATTAAATCTTACGATCTTCCAATTTCACAATTCTATGCGGCAACTATTGACTATTTAAATCCACAAAAAGTTTTTGGTGGAACACAAGACAACGGAACGCTCGGAACTCTTGACGGCAGTTTAAATAATTGGGATGAAATGTGGGGCGGCGACGGTTTTCATTGCATTGTGGATTACACAAACTCAAATATTATTTATGCTGAATCGCAGTGGGGCGGTATTGTTAAAAGCACGAATGGTGGAAATAGTTTTTCAAATATTAGTTTAGGATTAGATTTAACACGCACAAATTGGTCTTCACCTTACATCATCGATCCCAAAGATCCTGAAGTTTTGTATTTCGGTTCGTTTAAATTACACCAAACAAAAAACGGCGGCGGAGTTTGGGCGGCGGTTAGTCAAGATTTAACAAGAGGTCCGAACGGACGACAGGGAACGATAACTGCAATTGCTGCGGCAGTTGCTCAAGATACTTCGAAAAGAATTTTTTATGTCGGTACGGATGATGCAAAACTTTCCGTCTCGACCGATCGCGGCGCAACGTGGTTTGATAGAACAGGTTCTTTACCGAACAGATATATTACAGATGTCGTTGCAGATAACCGTAATCCCGCTATTGCATACGTTGCACTCAGCGGTTTCAATCTTGATTTAACAAACCCACACATTTTCAAAACAACGGATTACGGAGCTACATGGATGGATGTCAGTTCAAACTTGCCGGACGTGCCTCTCAACTCGATTATTATTGATTACGATCATGATAGTGTGCTTTATGTCGGCGGTGATTTGGGAGTTTATTACACGACAAATCTCGGCACAAGCTGGCAACAACTCGGAAGCAATTTACCAAATTCTCCGGTGTTTGATTTGATGTATCATCAACCGACGAAAAAACTTTTTGCCGCAACTCACGGAAGATCAATTTATAAAAAAGATATTTCAAATATTCTTTCCGATGTGAAAGATGAAATTTCAACTATAAAAGATTTTGAGCTCCATCAAAATTTTCCGAATCCTTTTAATCCAAGCACAACGATTAGCTTCACTTTGAATAAGAATAGTTTTGTAACTTTGCGCGCGCTGGATATTCTTGGTAGTGAAGTCAAAGTAGTATTAAGCAAAGAGATGAATGTCGGAATTCATAAAGTAAATTTTAATTCGGAAGGATTAGCGAGCGGAACTTACTTTTATGAATTGCAAGTCGGCAATTCTAAATTGAGAAGGAAGATGTTGATTGTCAAATAAAATTCGGTTGCGCTAAAACCCAGAGTAACTAATTCCATTGACCACGTAACTAACTCACGTTATACGCTGAAAATTTTTTTTGCCACAACGTCACAACGGCACGAAGGAAAAGCTTATGATTAAATCGTCTATTCAAAACTTCATAGCACGCTGATGACATGGATAAGACTGATTTTCGCAAACGCGAGTAATTAATAGCTATTTACCTGATGGCAGGTTTTTTTCATACACAATCTGCATAAACAATGCTCTAATTTTTTATGATGTTCTTATAAAATCGAAACAAGGAACGGTTACTTAACTTTTGGGAATAAGCTAATAAGGTTTTATTTTTTTGATTTTGTAGTTACTAAGGTTCATTAAAATTAAGGTTTTAAAATTTATTGAGAAATTCCAAAGCAGCGATGTGTAATTATAAAAAGATCCTCGCATTTGATAACATTTCAATCTCAACTCAAATGAATTATCATGCGAACATAGTTTGGATGAACCTTAATTTATTTTTAACCTTAGTAACAACCAATCACTCCGAGCGTGAACCTTATTAGATTATTTCAATGATTAAGGTTGAGAATTTTGCAATGTGCCAGAGACGGTGCGATGTTTAATTATAAAAATCTTCTCGCATTTGAATAACGTTTCTAATTCAATTCCAAATATTTGTTCACACGAACATAGAGCAGATGAACCTTAATTTTTTCTCTACCATAGTAATCCAAGTAACGCAGAATGGCAAAAATATTTCGAGGACGCGGCAAACGACAGAGTAACTACTGCCATTAACTAACTAACTAACATTAATTGTATTCAACAACAACGCCGCGTCTCGAAAATTATTTTTTAATTAATTGATCCACTACACTCAACAAATCGCGCAGGCGGAAGGGCTTTGTAATTAAATCGTCCAAACCGATAGAAAGGAAGAACTCTCTCTCTTCTTTACCTGCAAAAGCAGTTACTGCAACCTTCGGAATTTTTTTGTAATAATTATCACGATTTAAAAATTGTATTAGTTCAACACCGGAAACTCCCTGCCCGAGATGAATATCGAGCAGAAGCAAATTATACTTTTCATCTTTCAACTTTACGAGAGAATGATCGACAGATTCGACTACATCAATATTGTAGTATTTTGAAAGAAACAATTTGACAACATCTGCGTTAATTTGATCATCCTCGACATAAAGTATTTTTTTAGTGGAATGAGCCCGCTTTGGCAGCCCGCCGGATTTTTCGATTTCTATTTTCGAAACATCTTTTCCACGTCCACCATTACCGGCGATAGGAATATCAAGTGTGAAGGTAGAACCGCGATCCACTTTACTCTCAACCAGGATTTCACCGCCCAAAAGTTTAGCAAACTTCTGTGCGATGGTTAGCCCAAGTCCGGTGCCTTCAAATGCACGGTCCAGTCCTTCACTTACTTGTCTAAATTCTGTAAAGATTAATTCATGTTTATCTTCAGGAATACCCATCCCTGAATCTTTAACCCGAATAATTAATCTATCATTTTCGGCTTTAGCAAGAATTTCAATCTCTCCCCTCTCTGTATATTTTATTGCGTTATCAACCAGGTTATTCAATATCCCGACGAGCAATCTTTCATCGCTGTTAATTTTAAGCGAGTTAAATTGAAGATTTAATTTCAACGTGAGATTTTTATTCGTAGCCGCCGGAAGAAAAGTTGAATAAACTTTTTCAAGAACATTATCGATGTTGAGTTCATTATTGTAAGTTCTTGTTTCGCTGAATTCAAGATTTGTAACATCAAGAATTTTAGTCAGCGTATCCTGCATTCGTTTGGATGAAACAATAATTCTATCAACCATTTCTTTATCTTCGTTATTGACGAGCGTGTCTTGTAATAATTCTGCAAAGCCGAGAATGCCAACGAAGGGAGTGCGAAGTTCGTGGCTCATGTTTGCGAAGAAATAAGATTTCACACGGTTCATCTCTTCTGCTTTATCTTTAGCGATTATTAGCTCTTCAAGGAGTTTATTCTTTTCGGTGATGTCTTCTTCAATTGCTACGAAGTGAGTTATCTTTCCATCCGAATTAAAGATTGGAGAGATTACCGAATTAGCCCAGTATGTTTCGCCATTTTTCTTTTTATTAAACATTTCACCGTGCCAGATTTTTCCGCTGAGAATAGTATTCCATAATTGTGAATACAAATATTGATCGTGATAACCGGTATTAAGCAACCGCGGATTCTTACCGAGAACCTCTTCCAACTCATAGCCTGTCAATTTTGTAAAGAAAGGATTTGCATATTCTATGTTTCCGTCAATATCTGTAATAATAATGCTTACAGAAGATTGATTAACGGCACTCGAAAGCTTTTGCACTTCTTCTTCTATCTTTAATTTTTCGGTAACATCAGTAGCCAAAATTAAATCGGCATTTTTCCCGTCGAAGTTCAAATTGTGAGAGATGATATTTACATGGATAAGCGAGCCATCTTTTTTAATGTGCCGCCATGTTCCGGCATGATCAACTCCGTCAATTATTTTTACGCTATTCATCAATTTGGGAATATCTTCTTTCGGACGAATATCCTTTATAGTCATGTTAAGAAATTCCTCGCGCGAATATCCGTAATGCTCGATAGCCGCGTCATTCACGGCTAAGAACGACAATGTATCCATATCATAAACCCACATCGGTTGCGGATTTGAATTGAATAATTGGCGGTAACGGAATTCGCTATCAATAAGAGCTTTTTCCGCTTTCTTAATATTTGTTATATCAAAAATATATCCGACAATTTCTTTCAGTTCTCCATTGTCATCAAAAATTCCGATAACATTTTCAACGATATAAATCAACCTTCCGTCGCAGGCAACCAGAGTTGTTTCAAAACCTTCTAATCTTTTTTTCTCTTTTAATTCGTTTAAGAATTTATTCCGATTTTTTCTTTCCGGATAAAGTTGAAAGGCATCCATTTCCAACACCTGTTCGATAGATTCGCAACCGAGAATTTTTACGAAAGAATTGTTGCACATCGTAATTTTTCCATCGGGCGTAGATTTGAAATTTCCGCTAAGATCATCGTCAAAGAATTTTTTGTACTTCTTTTCACTTTTTTTGATTGCTTGTTCGGCTTGTTTCAACTCAGTTATATCCACATTGATAATTATTGCGGCATCAACTTCGTCGCGCGAATTAATTATTGGCAGAGCGGAGTTTAAAATTATTTTTCTTGTTCCATCGAAACATTCTATTTCTATCTCTTCATTGAGAGAAGTTTCTTTATTAGTGATTGCTCTCGCCGCCGCCCATTCTTCAGGTTTTATCAGCTCACCGGTATTCAACCACCAGCCCTTGTATTCGCCGAATTGATCGACGCCGACATACTTTGCGCCTGCCCAAATTTTTTGTCCGGCAGGGTTTCCGTGAATAATTTTCCCTTCTTTATTCATGATCCATAAACCAACCGGCAGCGCAGAAATTACATTTGAAAGCAGTTTGCTTTGGTCGTGCAAAATTTTCTCCGTTTGTTTTCTATCGGTGATATCGAAAGCCGTTCCAAGCGCGGCGGGACCACCGCCGTACATTATCATCCCTGCGGTAAAATCTACCCAGCGCATTTCGCCATCTTTTCGTACAATTTTAAATTCATATCTGTTAGGAATTTCTTCGCCGCGTTGGCGCGCAATGCCTCTTTCTCTTATCATCTCTTGATGATCGGGATGAACAATCTCCCAAAAATGTTTTTCGTATAGTTCGGCAGATGTGTAACCGGTAATCGATTCTCCCGCCGGATTGGTATAAATAAAATTGCTTCCTTTATAAATAAAGATTGCAGATGCGGCTGTTTCCGAAAGGATACGAAACTTGTATTCGCTTTCGGCAAGCGATAATTCGGAATTTTTTCGTTCCGTAATGTCGAACGCAGTTCCAAGCACAGTTACTCTACCTCCGAAATTTATAATCCCTGCCGAAAAATCAATCCATCTTTCCTCTCCGTTTTTCCGAACAATCTTTACTTCATATCGTAACGGAACCGCATCGCCGCGCTGACGTGCAAATCCTCTTTCCTTAACTATTTCTTTAAAGTCGGGATGAATGATTTGCCAAAAATCCATTTCTATTAATTCTGAATAACTGTAGCCGCTAAGAACTTCGCAAGCGGGGTTTGCATAAATAATTTTCTCTCCGCTAAACATAAAAATGGCAGATGAAGTAGTTTCGGAAAGAGTTCTGAATTTTGCTTCGCTTTCAATCAACTCTTCCTGAAGTTTCTTTCGCTTGCTAATATCTCTTAATACTCCCTCAACACCGGTGATATTTTTTTTATCGTCATAAGTGTAATGAGAGCTCATTGAAACATAAACTGCCTCGCCGTTTTTAGTTTTCATCTGTGTTTCGAAATCATTCACTTCGCCGTTTTCATGAAGCAGTTTCAAAATCAGATCTCGATCCTCCGGATTTTTATAAAAGAAACTTGCGTGTTTATACAACACTTCTTCCACTTTAAAGCCGGAATGTTTTTCAATCGATGGACTGACTTCAATCAGAAATCCGTTGATATCGGTTTGATAGAAAATATCCTGCACGTTCTTAAAAATGTTTTTATATCTTTCCTGACTGAGCTTCAGTTCTGCTTCAACTTGCTTGCGATCGCTGACGTTACGCATGACGCCGACGAAATATTTTTTTCCTCCTTTAGAAAATTCGCCGTAAGAAATTTCGAGAGGAACTTCACGCCCGTCTTTATGCAGACCGGGAAATTCAACCGCTTTCCAATCGATAGAACGAATGTTTGAAACTGCATATTGCAACACAGCTTGTTTGTGCTTATCGCGGAATCGTGAAGGCATGAGAATAGTCATTTCCTTTCCCAATAATTCATGAGTCTTGTAACCAAGTATTCCTTCGATTGCTTCATTCACGAAAATCATAATGCGGCTCTCTTGATCGATTACAACGATTGCATCGTTCAAAGAGTTTGTTACAACGCGGTACTGCTCTTCGCTCTCTTTTAATTCAAGTTCGACAAGTTTTTGAATTGTGATATCTTCAATTGTACCGTCGTAATAAATTATTTTGTTATGTTCATCGCGAATGGCTTTTGCGCTTTCACGAATGAAAACGGTTGAGCCGTCTTTTTTCTTCCAGCTTGTTTCGAAGCCGTGAACCTCGCCAATTTCCGCCATGTGTTTATGAAATTGCCGGCGTGCATCATCCGAATTAAAACCATTCGACTCTAAATTTCTTTGAGCGAGTTCTTCGAAAGAATCAAAGCCAAGCATTTCAACTATTTTTTTATTCGCAATAAGAATTTTTCCGGCGGGAGTTGTTCTGTATAAACCAATTGTAGAATTATCGTACAAAGAGCGGAATTGTTCTTCACTCTTTTGCAGTTTTATTTTAATTTTTTTTCGTTCGATTGCAGAACCGATTGCGCGGGAAAGTATATAATCATTCAATCTTGGTTTGGAAAGAAAATCTTCCGCACCCAACCTGACAACTTTGGTTGCCGTTGCAATATCATTAACTCCGGTTAAAACAATAATAGGAATTGTTTGGTATTTATTTAGCAGAGTTTGCGCCGTTTCAACGCCGCGGCTGTCCGGTAACGATAAATCTGATAAAATGATTTTAACTTCATTATTATCGAGGAATGAAATAGCGTCATTCAGGTTTTCGACCCAATGGAGTGTGTATTGTTTCAAATCGCGTGAGATAAACATTTCCCGGATTAATCTTTCGTCGCCGGGGTTATCTTCAATCAATAAAATATTTTTCTTGTCGGTATTCATTTTAGTATCCATTTCAAGATGTTCACCGCAGAGGATTTGTGTTCAAATAAAATCACTTCGCCGTTCATCTTTCTTACATTATTTTTCATCAAGTTATTCATCTTAACCGAAAACATATTCTGAATCATCAGGTTTTATTTCGGTTGAATATTTTTCATTTCCCTCATCAATTTTACGAGGTAAAGAAATTTTAACAGTAGTTCCTTCTCCTAACTCACTTTGAATTACTATAGATCCGCCGTGTGCATCGATAAATTCTTTGCAAATCTTTAACCCGAAACCGCTTCCGCTTTCTTTCGCAGTACCAAGTGTTGTGCGAAAATTTTTTTCCTCAAAAAGTTTATTAATTTGTTCATGAGTCATACCGGTGCCGCTATCGTTGACAAGTATTTCGATGTTTCCGTTATTGTGAATGGCAGAGATTTCCACTTTACCTTCCCTTGCGGTAAATTTAATTGCGTTCGCGATCAAGTTCTGAAAAAGTGAGTTGAGCATTTTTTCATCGGCAATAAGAAGGTTATCCTCCGCCACATTGTTGATGAGCAAAATTTGTTTTTCTAATGCGTTATACTTCACGGCATTCATCGCATTATCGATTGTCTGTTTCAGTTTAACCGAAGAGGGATTCAATTCAAATTTACCCGCTTTCATCAAAGTCCAATTCAATAAATTTTCAAGTAGCGAGAACTGATTTTTCGCAACGCCGTGAAGGTCATGAATATATTTTTTAACTTCATCGATAGGAAGTGAATCAAACTCCGTAACGATTAATTCCGTCAATCCAATCAGTCCGTGTAAAGGGCTACGGAGATCGTGCGCGATGATTGACAAAAATTTGTTTTCATCTTTTTCAACATCGAAATGATTTTTATAAATCTTTGTAAAACTTCGCTGGTAATTTTTTCGTTCGATAGCGAAAAGAATTGAGCGTTGCAGGTTGAAAGAATTTATCTCATCTTTCAGAATGTAATCTTGCGCGCCGGATTGAACTGCATGACGTGCAAGTTCTTCATCTTGAAGATTGGAAATGATAATCACCGGCTCGCAAGTCATGTCGAGGCACATAGAATTTATCGTTTCAGCTCCAACGCTGTCGGAGAGATTTAAGTCGAGTAAAATCGCATCGATTTTATTTGTTTTCAAGAAAGTTTTTGCGTCGAGCAAATTATCTTTCCAGATCAATGAATATTTTTCGTGTCGGGTTGAAGAAAGATATTCTTTAATTAATCTCGCGTCTCCCGGGTTGTCTTCAATCAATAATATTTTTATTGCGGATGTATTCATATTCACCTCGTTGTGTAAGTATGTTTTTGGAATTAACATTTTTTTAGTTCAATCTTTTTTTAGAAATTTTTGCAAACATTTTCAAGCGGCATCCTTCGGAAGTTTAACAATGGAAAACCAAAAGTTTTCGATTGAGCGAATCACCTTAATAAAATTTTCCAGGTTCAGCGGCTTTGATATGTAGCAGTTTGCATGATAATTATAAGACTTGATAATATCTTCTTCAGCCCGCGAAGTTGTTAAGACAATTACGGGAATGCGCTTTAACAGTTCATTATTTTTTATTTCATGCAAAACTTCGATACCCGATTTTTTGGGAAGATTTAAGTCGAGCAGTATTAAATCCGGTCGTACAACTTTATCGAACCCATTCTCGCGGAATAAAAAATCCAACGCTTGTTCACCATCTTCGGCAATGAAAAGATTATTAATAATTTTATTATCGCACAGAGCTTCTTTTGTTAGGCGCACATCGCCGGGGTTATCTTCAACCAAAAGTATATTGATAGGATTACACAAATTTTTAGTATCCATTATTTCTCTCCTTTTTCGAAATAGTAAAACAAACCGAAGTACCTATTCCGACTTCGGACTCAATCCAGATTTTTCCGCAGTGTCTTTCAACAATTCTTTTGCAAACAGCCAAACCGATTCCTGTTCCCTGAAATTTATGGTTGTTCAGACTGCGGAAAATTTCAAAAACTTTTTCTTTATATTTTTCATTGATGCCGATTCCGTTATCCCTGAATTCGAATCTCCATTCATCTTTAAATTCTTTTGTCGCGATTTTGATCTCCGGTTTAGTTTCCCCGCGGAATTTTATGGAGTTATCAATTATGTTTTGCATTAATCTTGATATCTGCGCAGAGTCGCAAAAAATTGCGGGAAGGTTTTCATAATTGATAACCGCATCCGATTCTTGAATTTTATATTTCAGGTTCAGCATCGCGGCAGCAAGAATTTCGGAAGAATTTTGTAGCGTGAAATGATTTCCCTTAGTCTGAATACGCGAATAATCGAGCAGGTCATTGATGAGTGCTTGCATTCTGGTTGCGCCGTCGGTCGCAAAATTTATGAAATCATTTGCGGCATCATCTAATTTATCTTTATATCTGTTCGAAAGAAGTTGAGTATAGCTTGAAACCATTCTGAGCGGTTCTTGTAAATCGTGCGAAGCGATGTAAGCGAATTGTTCAAGTTCGGTGTTCGAGCGTTTTAATTCTTCGAGAAAAAAAGCACGCTCATGTTCTATCTTTTTTCTTTCCGAAATATTTTCTACGACGGCGATAAAATAATCGGGATGATTTGCTTTGTCTCTTATTAACGAAACGGTGAGTTCAACCCAAACGATCGAGCCGTCTTTTCTGAGATATCTTTTCTCCATCGAATAGAAATCAATTTCGCCGAGAAGTAATTGTCTAACGTTACTGAGATCTGCTTCAAGATCATCGGGATGAGTAATTTCTTGAAAAGTTTTTGTAATCATTTCATCGAAAGAATAGCCTGTGATTTCACAAAACTTTTGGTTTAGATTCATGAACTTGCCGGGCAGAGAAACGTGGGCAATACCAACTGCGGCTTGTTCGAATGTTCCGCGAAAACGAATTTCACTTTTGTTAAGTTCAGCTTCAGCCGTTTGCAGTTTTGCAAAATCTTTTTTTATGATTATTAGAGAGATCGTAACGAACAGAATAGCAATCCCACCGCCAAAATAAATGGCGATGAAAATTTGTTCCGCGCGTAATCTTTGTTCGGCTGTGTATTCTTTATAAAATGTTAATTCCTCATTTTGCAAAACAGAAATAATTCGCCCGATTTCTTGAAGTAAATTGATACCTCTTTCGGTTTGAATCAATTGTTGCGCGGCGTTAAATCCTTGATTACGATAAACATTCAAAGAGCTGTCGGAAAATTCTATTCTTCTTTCAATCATCTCGAAGAGTGTATCGATCAATAAATAATTTTTATTGTTCTCGCTCAAGTAAAGATTTAAATCCGCTTTTTCAGAATTCAATTTTTCAAGTGCTTCATCAACAGAAGTGAGATGAGATTCCTTCCCGGTAAGAATAAAATTTCGCACACCGTTGTGTATATCTTTGATGTTATGATGTATGTTGTCCAGCTTGATAATAACAGCGTGCGTTTTATTCCCCGCCGCTGATACTTCCTGTAGCCGTTCAACATTTTGATATGTTAAAACGGCAATCACGAGTAGAGTGAACATCGCGAGAATGTAACCGATATAGACTTTATTTTTGATTGATGGATTCACTTTATTTTATTCTCAATTCAGATGCAATGTTTCAGTTGGTTCGTTAAAAATGTTTGTAAGAGTTTTAGGAATTTTCACGAGCATCTCTTTTTTGGTTATGAATGCAGACGCTCCGGCACGAATGGATTCTTCAACATATTTTTTCCCTTCGAATATTGTCAGGATAACAATCTTCACTTCAGGATTAATTTCTTTTAACGAACGCGATACTTCAAAACCATCCATGCCCGGCAATCCAACATCGATTATGGCAAAATGCGGATTAATATTGTCAATAGTATCAAGAGCTTCTTCACCGCTTGCGGCGGTATGAACCACTAATGTGGGGAACAATTCGCTAATCCACGAACTGAGCGACGTGCGTAGTGCAGGATGATCTTCGATTATTAGAAGAGTTTTATTTTTCATCGTTTCCTGTTTGTTCAATTAAAAAATTCATAAAATATTTTTTTACGATGCAAACGTAATTCGCTCAACTCAAGGATTTTGTAAGAATAGTTTGATTGTTTGCGTAAGGTAAGTTTGAATTAATTTGGAGTGAGAAGAAGTTAAGCAACCCTTTGTATTTTCATATTTCGTGATTATCACGATTAGAGATAGAACACTGATAACGCTGATTGTGACAGATATTCGCAGATAGAAATCAGTGCAAATCAGTTAAATCTGTGTCATCAGTGTGCTATTGGAAGTTTTGCGTACTTTAGTTCATCACCAATTCTGGCAAAATATTTCTTTCA
>CAYMUL010000039.1:0-30039 GCA_964393605.1 uncultured Ignavibacteriaceae bacterium
TTTGTGAATCCTCTACGAGGATTTGTGGTATTATGTGATTCATAGTTCTACAATAGTTAAACCTCTACGAGGTTTGGTGGTGTTTATTACCAGTATTTTTTTCTTTCATTCATGTTCAATTTTATTTTTCATTTTGTTTAATAATTTCGTGATTAAAATAGACACAATAATTTTTTCTTTTTCCAAATCCTCGTAGAGGATTTATTATTGTAACAACTCATTGCCCCGGTAATCTTAATCCCCGTAGGGGATTCATTATTTTTTCTATTCGACGACATATTCATACTAATATTCTGCAATCGTATTTCCTTTTGTGAATCCTCTACGAGGATTGCAAGTGTTTATTTCAAGTAGCTCTCTCATTCTGTTTAGTTCAATTTTATTCCCATTTTTTTAGCAGACGGAGATAACGTTCGCATAATTCAATTCTCATCACACTACGCATCCGCTTCCATGATTGGAAGGGAGAAGAAGAATGTTGCCCCCTTATTTAATTTAGCTTCTGCCCAAACTCTGCCGCCGTGCCGATGAATAACTTTTTGAACTATCGCAAGTCCCACACCCGTGCCTTCAAATTCATTTAAGCCGTGCAAACGCTGAAACACTCCGAATAACTTTTTAACATACTGCATGCTGAAACCAACTCCGTTATCTTTTACTGAATAGATAATTTCACTGCTTGATATTTCTGAATTAATGACAATTACCGGCTTAGTTTTTTTCGAAGAAAACTTAACTGCATTAGAAAGTAAATTTGTTACTACCTGCTTCATTAAAGAATAATCGCCAAAACAAGCATGCAAATCTGCGACTTCAAAAGTAACCTTCTCCATAGAATATTGAGATTTCAGTTCTTTAAAAGTAAAAGAAAATAATTCCTTCATATCTATTTTTTTATGATCCAAACTTTTTCTCTGTAAGCGGGAGAACTCAAGCAGGTCATCAATTAACTGAGTCATTCTTTCCGTATTCGAGATTATATCTTTTAATAACTCTTTACCATCGTCATTCAGATTTTTAATATGATCGGAATTTAACATTTGTGAAAAACCGGCAATTGCTCGCACGGGCGCGCGAAGATCGTGAGAAACTGAATATGAGAATGATTCAAGTTCTTTGTTGGCAGTTTCAAGTTCGGCTGTTCTCTGTTTTACTCGCGACTCAAGTTCTTCATTCAAAGTTTTTATTTCCGCGATCAAATTAATATTGTTCAACGCAAGTCCGAATTCTTCTGCGACTGTTTGAAGGAAAGAAGATGATCTTTCGAAATCAACTTCTACTTCGCTACCGATGCCGAGCGCACCGATAACTACATTATCTTTGAACAATGGAATACACGTGAAAGATTTTATTCCCGCATTTTTACATTCATTGCGTGTGCAACGTTTGTCCTTCATTATATCAATTGAGAAAATAGGTTTTTTTGTGAAGACAGCCTGACCGCATAAACATTGCCCAACGTGCAGTAATTCCTCAGCGTTTTCGTGATACTTGCTTCCCTTCGGTCCAATTTTTACAAGTTCGAGATGTTCATTTTTAGTTTCAAACAAAATAACCATCGAAGCATTCAAAGGCGTTGCAATATTTTCAATTATTGAATCAATAGTTTTATCTAATGAAAGTGAACCGACAAGTTCTTTTGCAAGTATGTTCAGCGCATTCAGTTCCTCATTTCTTCTTTCAATTTCATTCTGATATTTCGCACGCTCGCTAACGTCTCTTTGAATTGCTAAAAATCCTTTAATGTTTCCGGTGGCATCGGAGATAGGAGTAACGGTTTCGTTTATGAAAAGCAGTTCGCCGCTTTTAGTTTTATTAATTACTTCGCCGTGAAAATTATCTCCGCTTAAAATTATTTTCCAAAATGATTTGTATGTTTCATCACTTTGCGCGCCGCTCTTTAATATTCGCGGAGTAACTTTGCCAACAATTTCTTCATCCGTGTAACCGTAAAACTTTTGGAACTGACTATTCATCGAAGTAATAATTCCAGCTTTATTTGTAGTGAAAACGACATCGCCGGATTCATTCACTGCATCATGAAATTCTTGGAGAGATTTTTCAAATTGTTTTCTTTCGGAAATATCAATTCCCATTCCAACAAGATGCGGCTCGTTATCAATCATAATTAAATTGCCGGTGAAGTAGTAAGGAATTCCAACTCCATCCTTCGTTGTGAAAAGTGCTTCGGCATCCGCTTTCCCTTCAACAAATACGTTCCCGATTCTTTGCTGAATAAGATTCACATCATCTCCTTTAAAGAAATGCAACGGAGTCATTTGAGAAATTTCTTCGCCGGAGTAACCTGTAACTATTTCATAGTTCTTATTCCATTTTTTGAACTTACCGTTTTGATCGAAAAGATAAAATACGCCGGGGAGGTCTTCAATAAGTGAATCGGAGAATTGTTTTTCTTTAAGGATCGTTTCCTCAGCTTTTTTAATTTCGGTAATATCAATTATCACACCTCTCAAACCTGTGACTTTTCCTTCTTTAATTATCGGAGTGGCGTAAATAATAATCGGAACAAGTCTTCCATCTTTGACAAGTGCAGTGTATTCGGTATGCCCGGTGAGTTCTCCATTTAATCTTTTTTGAAAATTGATTACAGCTCTTTGCCGGTCTTCGGGGATTAAAAATTCTAAAACATTTATTCCTTTTGAAAGATCTTCTTCAGATTTGCCAACGGTTTCATACGCCACGCGATTTAAAAACGTAATCATTCCTTTTTCATCGGATTCAAAAACAATTTGCGGGAGAAGTTCGGCAAGGTCTCTGAATTTTTGTTCACCCTGCTTAACTTTTTCTTCATGTAATTTTTGCTCGGTTACATCATGCACAACACACATAATTCGATCTTCGTGCAGTGGTGTGAATACGCCTTCGAACCAAAGCTCTGTTCCCCCAATTGTAAGGGAATAACAAACATTCACTTTTACTTTTGAGTTTAAAGTCAAATTGATTTTCGATGTAAAATACTCCGCCTTATCCGGCGGGAAAATTTGATTTATTTTTTTACCGATAATTTCCTGCGGCGGCACAAAGAGAAGAGAAGCATCTGTTGCAACAAAATCTAAAAATGTTCCATCTTTGTGAACTACAAATACTAATTCATTCATCGACTCGAACAAAGTTCTCAAACGTTTTTCATTTGCTTCAATGATTTGTTCGTTTCTTCTTTTCTCAGTTACGTCTGTAAAAGTTCCTTCAATTCGAAGAGGATTGCCGGCAACATCCTTTACTAAATGACAGTTAACCATATTAGAAATGCGAGTTCCATCCACTTTCCTTGCTTCAACAATAAAATTTCGAATGTATCCGTTTTTGGTTATCCCTTCGAGATAAATTTCTCTGTCTCCTTTATTTACCCAAAAGTCTATTAGTTTAGTTCCGCGCAAATCTTTTCCCGGTTCAAATCCCAATATTCTATTGAAAGCTTGGTTGTGTTCAAGAAGAATTCCGTCTAAGGTTACGCTGTAATAACCTTCATCAAGATAAGTAACAATATCTCTGAATTTTTTTTCGCTTTCGATAAGCTGGTTCTGCCTTTTTCTTTCCTCCGTTTGATCTCGGAAAACAAGTACAACGCCGATAATATTATTTTCTTCATCTCTCACAGGTGCGCCGCTATCGGCAATCGGTCTTTCACTTCCATCTTTTGCAATCAACAATGTATGGTTAGCCAGCCCGACAATTAATCCTTTGCGCAAAACTTTTTTTACGGGATCATCAACAGGCTCGCGAGAATATTCATTAATGATATTAAAAACTTTTTTAAGTTCAAGGTTGACAGCTTCTGTTTCTTTCCATCCGGTTAATTTTTCGGCAACGCTATTCATCGCTGTTACCGAACCCTTTGTATCTGTAGTGATAACCGCATCGCCAATGCTGTATAAAGTTGTTTTATACATCTTATTTAGTTCGGTAAACTTTTTCTCTTCTGCAAACAACTTCCGAAAAGTATTTCTCTCTCGTGAATAATAGATAAATGCAATAGATGAACCGGAAAGTAAAATCAAGAAGAGTGTTACAATCGCAATTGCGATCGAGCGATATGATAATTCATAAAAAATTTCGTCGCTGTTAATTTTTGAAATTAAACTCCATCCGGTTAAATCTATTTGAGTTATGTAAGAGAGAACTTTTTCGCCTGCATAATCATAGCCCTCATAAATTCCGCGTAATCCTTCGGCGGCTTTGACTGCAGGCAATTCATTTTGCGAGAGTGGAAATTTCAAATTTAACGCCGTTCCCTTCTGATGCCGAAGTTCATTAAGATAAATAACATTACCGCCGATACGCTCGGATAAAAATGTTTCAGCGCTTTTGCTCGGAGTGGGCCAGGTTTGAATTAAAGGATATAGAAACTCATTCGGGTCAATTCTAAAAATTAAAATTCCGAATGGACTGCCGGATTCATTAAGAAGCGGCGCAATTATGTCAAGATGAATTTTCCCGTGAAGTGTACAATACTTAAAATCGTCTACCACTATTTTGCTGTCGTTAATTGCCGGAAGTTCATTTTCAAGAGGCGGATCTTTTATCCTCGTTTGCGAATTTACCGAATAAAAAATTTTATCGTCGATTGCACCGACAATAATATCTTCATATTTATATGCATTTTTAATGTAAGCAAGCCGCTCAATTATCTCTGGCGGGAACTGTTGAGGATATTTTTTTCGTACCCAATTTGCAATTGCTAACTTCATGAACGGGGCAGAGGATACCACAGATGCATCACCTCTCCTTTCCGCAAACCAATTTGTAATTTGGTCTCGTTTCAACTCAGTGATAGTTTTAATCTCTAAATTTATATCACTAACAATGCTCTCTTTTTCGGAGTTGTAATACAAGAAACCCGCTAAAAGAAACAAGAAACTCGTTACGCTTAGCGTTGTTACGACAGCTAATTTGCTGGCTATAAGTTTTCCTAAATCAACCTTCATTGCACACCAAAAGTATTATTAAATTAATTTTAATTAAAAATTAAAGAATTATTTCATCGCACGCAAATTGTAATTTTTTTTATTGTTGAATTGAAGTCATCTAAAAATTCAGAATGGATAAAAAAAACCGCAGACTGAAATAATATCGGCCTGCGGTTATCCATGAAACAATCGCTTCGACTGTTCAAACTATGCTTACATAGAATTGAATCTTTCTTCAAGTTTATTCAACTCTTCGGTAAGTTCTTTCGGTAATTTATCGCCGAATTTTTTGAAGTATTCTCTGTTTTCATTTACTTCCCGTAATCCTTCATCTTTCGATATAGTGAAAAGTTTTCTCATCGTTGAATCGGAAATTTCCAAACCTGAAAGATCAAGTGTGCCTTCTGTCGGAATTCTTCCAACCGGCGTATCTGAAAAATTATCAGAATCATTTGTTCTTTCGAAAATCCATTTTAAGACGCGGCTGTTATCGCCATAACCGGGCCACATGAATTTTCCGTTTTCATCCTTGCGAAACCAATTCACATAAAATATTTTCGGAAGATTTTTCTCGGCTGTTTTCGTTCCAATGTTTAACCAATGATTAAAATAATCTCCCATATTGTATCCGCAGAAAGGAAGCATTGCAAAAGGATCATGACGAAGTTGCCCGACTGTTCCCGCGGCGGCGGCAGTCATTTCCGATGAAACCGTTGCGCCCATAAATGTTCCGTGCTGCCATGAATATGATTCATGAACCAACGGAACAACATGTTCTCTTCTTCCTCCAAAAATTATTGCGGAGATAGGAACGCCCGCCGGGTTTTCCCATTGTGGATCGATTACCGGGCATTGCCCTGCCGGTGCCGTAAATCTTGAGTTTGGATGTGATGAAGGAGTAGCCGAATTCGGTGTCCAATCCTTTCCATGCCAATCGGTTAAGTGAGCAGGTTTTTCTTTTGTCAATCCTTCCCACCAAATATCGCCTTCATCTGTTAATGCAACGTTTGTGAAAATTGAATTGCTTTGCAAAGAAAGAATTGCGTTTCCGTTTGTGTCCATCGATGTTCCCGGCGCAACTCCGAAGAAACCTGCTTCGGGATTTATCGCGTAAAGTTTTCCATCTTTACCAAATTTCATCCAGGCAATATCATCGCCGACGCATTCAACTTTCCAGCCGGGCAAACTTGGGGTCAGCATCGCTAAATTTGTTTTTCCACATGCAGAAGGAAATGCCGCGGCAAAATATTTTTTCTCTCCTTCAGGATTTGTAACACCGACAATTAACATATGTTCAGCCATCCATCCTTCATCGCGTGCCATAACGGATGCAATGCGAAGTGCGAAACATTTTTTCCCGAGCAGTGCATTGCCGCCGTATCCGCTACCGAAAGACCATATGCTTCTCTCTTCAGGAAATTGTACAATATATTTTGTTGAGTTGCAGGGCCACGCAACATCTTGCTTTCCATCTGTCAAAGGATTTCCGACTGAGTGTAAGCAAGGAACGAATTCTCCATCGCCCAAAACATCAAGAACTTTCTTTCCCATTCTTGTCATAATTTTCATATTGCAAACAACGTAGGGTGAGTCTGTCAACTCAACACCGATATGCGCAATGTTGGAGCCAACCGGACCCATACTGAAAGGAATGACGTACATCGTTCTTCCTTTCATACATCCGGTAAATAAACCTGTTAGAATCTTTTTCATTTCGTTCGGGTCCATCCAATTATTTGTAGGACCGGCATCTTCTTTTTTCACGGAGCAGATGAAAGTTCTATCTTCTACGCGGGCAACATCAGTTGGATCGGATTTGCAATAGTAGCTGTTAGGTTTTTTCTTATCGTTAAGTTTAATGAAAGTGCCGTTATCAACGAGAAGCTGAGCCATTTTATTGTATTCATTTTCGGAGCCATCGCACCAATGAACATTATCGGGCTGACACATAGCCGCCATATCATCGACCCATTGTAAAAGTTTTTTATTCGTAGTCATCATTTAGTTTTCCTTTTTCGATTTTCTTTTAATAAACAAGAGAACGAAAGTATAAAGTTCGTTTCTCCCGGTGTTTAAAAAATCTTTAAAACATCCTTTTCAAAAATACCGATAAAAAAGTTCCGCTTCAACATTGTGCAAAAGTGATGAAAATCTTTTTTATTTTAGCATAAATAATTTTAAAGAATGATTTGATAACAAAGTTTTTCTCAAAACTCGGAAGAGTTACAATAAATGTTTTTTCGGAAATCGGGCAGGTTGCCCAATTGTTGTTCGGCATTTTCAGATTCTTTCCGAACATAATTAAGAACAGAAATCTTGTTCTGTACCAGATGGAACACATCGGAGTGAATTCGCTTCCGTTGGTTTTGATAATTGCAATATTTACCGGCGCTGTTGCGGCATGGCAGGCGGCGTATCAATTGAAAGGAATAGCACCGCTTTCTTTTCTGGGAGGTGCAACAAGTCGTGCAATTATTACCGAACTCGGACCTGTTCTCACCGGAATCGTTATTGCCGGAAGAGTAGGCGCATCAATTGCCGCTGAACTCGGTACGATGAAAGTTACAGAACAGATTGACGCGCTCGAAACAATGGCTATCAGTCCCGTGAGATTTCTTGCGATGCCCCGCTTTGTTGCATCGATAGTAATGATGCCGTTGATCGTGATATTCGCAAATGTAATTGCGGTATTCGGAGCGTTTGTAGTCTCCAATTATTTTTTGGATGTCTCTTTCGCTGTCTTCTATTTTTCGGTAAAAAGATATTTTGAAGTATTTGATTTTATGGCAGGGGTTATTAAAACTATATTCTTCGGCGGAGTAACAGCACTTGTCGGATGCCATATCGGTTTGAGAACCGAAGGTGGCGCGGAGGGTGTCGGACTTGCAACAATTCGTTCGTTCGTGTTGTCTGCGGCGTTGATTTTAATTCTTGATTATGTTTTGTGGATGCTGATGTTTTGATGATGATGAGATTTGTAAAAATAAAATCTCACAGATTAATAGCACAGATATGAAACTGAGACAACAGATTTTCACAGATTTCTATCGGTCGAAATCAGCGTTATCAGTGTTCCATATCTAATTGACGGTCACGAAAATCGGATAATACGAACGGCTGCGAAACTTCAGTATATTAGCGCGAGAAAGATTATTTCGGATCTAATATTTAAATCGGAGTTAACATTTTAGTCTTTTGGTATCAATAAATCATCGTCAATTAGAATTACATCTTTTTGATCAGCAATTACCTCAAACCCTGATTCAACTTTTTTGCTATCTTAACCTTTACATTGTCAACCACTAATTACAGAACGGGAGGTATAATTATTAATATTCAATACTTGACAAACTCGAAAGTAAAATTGGCAAGAAATTTACTTTTGGAAAGTTTGCTTATTATAATATTTTATCAATAGTAAAAATTTTATTTTATTGAAATAGAAGAAAATCTCTTCGATGCAAAGATTAACACATATCAACGAACAATCTTTAAAATTAATTAAACAGATTCCCAGTGATAAGCTAAAGTTAATTTTGAAGATAATGAAGATAGACCGAAACGGGAAGATACTTGTTGAAACGGTATCTAAATCACCGTATTTCTTTTTTGCTTTAATTGTGTATTTCATCTCCGGTAAAATTACTTTTTTCAGCCTAAGTGGATTGGAAACTATTTTCGATTTTAAGGAGATCATTTCATATTTATTTGGACTTATATGCTTAATTTTTGCCCTACTTCAAAACAAACTTAGAAAAAAAACAGTCAAGGAATTAGCTCAAAAGATTAAAGAATTAGAACTCATTATTGACCCGAACCGAAAATCGAGTAATTTAACAAACATTGGAGAAACAAATGCAGATGACAAGTGAACTAGCTGTATTAATCGTAGTGATTAATTTGTTTTTTATTTATTGGATCTGGGACGCAGGCATTAGAAAGATAATCTTAAATCAATATCGTCACGAACTATTCATGTTGCGTCATAATTTATTATTATTTGCTGCGAAAAATAATTTAGTACTAACCTCATCAAGTTATACTCAAATTAGGGATATTATTAATAATAACATCCGTTTCGCTCACAAACTAAATTATATATATTTTATTTTTATGCTCAACAAACTGCGAAAACATTCCGGATTATTATCGGATGCACAAAATGACCTTTTAGCAGTCTTAAATTCAGAAAAAAATGAAGAATTTCGACAAAGTTATTCAAAATATCTCGAAAGATTATCTTATATAAATTATAAGTATTTAGTGATCTCAAGTCCGATGGTTTGGCTTAAAATTTTTTTCAAAATATTTCTAATGCTAATAAAGAATTTTGGTATCTCTTTAAATGACTCATTCAAAAAAGTTATTAAAACCTATCAGAGCAATAACCCAGAATTTTATGAATTGGTCTACATGGAAAAAGAAATAGAGCGATGTAATTTTATTTTTGGGTAACTAATTTCTTATTACTTAAAATAAACAATATCTATACCAAAATATGATTCGGTTTATCGCAATTAAATAAAATGAAACATCTAATTTTTTAAAATCCAGATAACACATTTTTCAGAAATACAGTCTTTTCCAACTTTCTCACTTTAACAAAATTACATCCTCTTGGGGATGCGTCAGATATCTGCTTCCATTTTTTTCTACAATCACCATTTCTTCCATCGTCATGGTTCCGTAACCTGCGACTGGCAAGCGGGGTTCTATAGTAAAGATTTGATTTTCTTCCACGAAAAGATACGGCGCATTTTTGTAACGCTCCCAACGAGGAAATAAACCGGCACCGCCATCGTGAACATTTCTACCGACTTGATGTCCCAACCCATGCGGATATTCTTCATATCCATTTTCAACTATAAAATTTCTCGCGGCATCATCGACAATACAACCCTGTATACCCGGCTTCAAAGTGTTGAACGCACGAGTGATTGATTCTTTTAAAACATCAAAACCGCGCCGCACCTCTTGCGGAACGGCAGTTTCGCCATCGCGTAAAACATACCACGTTCTTTGCATGTCTGAACAATAGCCATCAAACTTAATACCGAAATCAACATTGACGAGATGCCCTTTTTCAACTTTGCGATCTGTCGGTGCGGCGTGCGCTCCGGCTGTGTCGGGTCCGGTGAAAACTGCCGGACAATGATCTTCATCCCATGCTAATTCAAACCCTCCTTTAGCCGCCATTGATTTGATGAATGAGGCAATGTCTTTTTCTGTTTTTCCGGCTGAGATAAATTTTGTCATTTCGTCGAACATTCTTTCAGTTTCCGCAATAGCTTTATTGATGAGTTCAATTTCTGAAACCGATTTCCTCCCTTTTAGTGCGGCAACGATCTCTTCCGAAGAAACAAATCGCTCAGATATGTTTGTTTCTTTAAGATGATCTTTTAAAATCAAATATAAACCGTGCGTTAATCCATCAGCAAGGTTTGAGTTCATCGAATAATTAAGAGCAATTTTCTGCGGAGAATTTTTTTCTAAATATTCCAGCAAAGGTTGTTTGATTGATTGAACATATCCCGTAATATTTTTGAATGATCCGGTGGTTTCAAGGTTCGGAACTTCGAGCGAGCCAACTATTGCAGTTGTATCTCCACTCTTATTTATAATAAATGCCGATTGCCATGTTGCGTTTGTTCCGACAATCATATCGAGCATCGGATCATGAATGGTTGAACTTTCGCGAACGAATGTTATCCACAAATCAATTTTTTTTTCGTTAAGAATTTCTACTGCCTGATTAATTTTTTCTTTTATTAATTGTTGCAAGATTTTTCACCTTCTGCTATTAAAAAAAATAGTGATGAGGAGAATGAACTCCTCATCACCTTCCGTTGCCTCGATAGCAAAAAATCGAATAAACGATTCTTTGCTTCGAAAAAAATTATGGAAAGATTCCGAGGTTGTAATAAGAAACCGCAACTTTATCAATTGCACTGATAAATGCGGCTGTGCGTAAGTCCGGAATTTTTTTATTCTTGTTCTTTACCTCACGAATATTATGATACGCAGTAATCATTGTTTCTTCCAAACCTGAATTTACGAGATCAATTTCATCGGCACCGTGAACGAGGACGTTTCTTCTTGAATCACTCAGTTTTCTTCCTGTAGATTCTTCAATAGTATCGGCAATGTTTTTGAACATCAACTCTTCAAATCTTTTTTCCATTCTTCCGAAACGAACGTGAGATAAATTTTTCAACCATTCAAAGTATGATACCGTAACACCGCCTGCATTCAAGTAAAGATCGGGAACAATCATTATTCCTTTCTTTAAAAGAATTTTTTCCGCTTCGGGTGTGATAGGTCCGTTTGCACCTTCGCCGATAATCTTTGCTTTGATATTCGGTGCGTTGTCTGCATGAATCTGATTTTCCAGAGCGGCGGGAATTAATATATCGCACTCATGTTCCAGAAGAGTATTTCCCTTTGCGTAGTTCTTTGCTTTTTTGAAATTCAAAATCGAGCCGGTTGCTTTTCGATGATTAAAAACCTCATCGACATCTAGACCATGTTCGTCATAAATAGCGCCTTCATATTCAACCAAGCCGACAATTATTCCGCCTCCTTCAGCGCAAAATTTTGCGGCATGATAGCCGACGTTTCCTAATCCTTGAACAATAATTTTCTTTCCTTCAATTCCGGTTGCGATCCCAAGTTTTTTCATATCTTCCGCAATCGAACAGGCTTCACGCAAACCAAAATAAACACCGCGTCCGGTAGCTTCGCGTCTTCCGCGAATTCCACCGAGGTGAACAGGCTTACCTGTTACGCAACCAACAGCATCAATCTGTCCGGAACTAAAAGCCTGATAAGTATCCATAATCCACGCCATTTCTCTTTCACCGGTTCCATAATCGGGTGCGGGTACATCAACGCCGGGACCGATAAAATTTTTCTTTATTAATTCTGCAGTGTAACGGCGCGTGATATTTTGAAGTTCATGCTCGGTATATTTTTTAGGATCAATTCTAATTCCTCCTTTAGCTCCGCCGAAAGGAACATCGACAACCGCACACTTGTAAGTCATAAGCGCCGCTAATGCCATAACTTCATCTTGAGAAACGGACATGGAATAACGTATTCCACCTTTAACGGGAAGTTTATGCTGGCTATGTTCGGCACGATAAGCTTCAATAACTTCGTAGCCGTCGCCGCGCCGAATCGGGAAGCGCATTCGATAGACACTATTACAATATTTTATTTGATCCAATAATCCTTGCGGATAATCTGTGTAGCTCGCCGCGTTTTCAAAATATGATAACACGTCATCGAAAAAGCTATGTTTCCTTTTTGCTTCAATGTTGTTTTGCATAGTTGCTCCGGTTTGTTTTTTATGTTTTGTAAAGATATATTAAAGACGAAATCCTTATCACTTTATTTTATGAAAGGAAACTTACTTAATTGAAAATTTATTGGCAAGAAAATAAATCTGATTTGACTTGATGCATAAGTTTGCAATTTTTAAAGAACTGGTTATAATATTTGCGGTCTCGTTACCGATACTTATACTTTTCAAGCGTTTAAAACTCTCGAGCGTTGTAGGTCTTTTAATTGCCGGAATTTTTATTGGTCCCTACGGATTCAAGCTTATCTATAATAAAGAAGCCGTTGAAGTCATGGCGGAAATCGGTGTGATTCTATTGCTGTTTTATATCGGACTGGAATTTTCGATACAAAGATTAATAAAGATGAAACGGTTACTTTTTCTCGCAGGCGGCTCGCAAGTTTTAATCACAATTCTTTGTACCGCGTTAATATTATTTTTTTTCGCATTCGAAGTTAAGCAGGCAATATTTTTAGGAATACTCGTCGCACTTTCAAGCACTGCAATTGTTTTAAAGATTTTGATTGATGAAAATCTTTTGAACGCTCCGCACGGACAAATATCCGTTGCAGTATTAATTTTTCAAGATATAATGATTGTACCATTATTCATTATCGTACCGATGCTTGGCGGAGGAAATTTTTCTGATGGTTCAAATCCTTTTGTAAAAATATTAATTTCGTTCGGCGCGGTGATTACAATTTTATTTTCGCTGCGATGGCTGACTCCGAAAATTTTAGATACGCTAACCAAAACAAGAACTCGAGAAATATTTATGATGGGAATTTTATTTCTACTTTTCGGAACGGCAATTCTAACGGAGCTTGCCGGTTTATCGCTTGGCATCGGGGCGTTTATAGCGGGAGTAATATTATCCGAATCGGAATACAATCATCAAGTTGTTTCAGAAATAATGCCGTTGAAAGATACGTTCAACAGTTTGTTTTTCGTTTCCGTGGGAATGTTATTGAATCTTTCCTTCGTCTCGCAGAATGAATTTAATATTGCCGTAACAACAATTTCAATTTTTGCTTTAAAGACATTAATAATATTTGCAATTGTGAAGATGATGAAGTATCCGCTCCGAACCGCAATAATAGCTGGGCTTACGCTTTCGCAAGTCGGAGAATTTTCGTTCATGCTCGCGCTTCTCGGGAAGGAATCATTTCTGATTGACGACAATCTTTTTAATTCATTTCTTTCCGCTTCGATAATTACGATGACGGCAACTCCCTTTTTGATAAAGTACTCGGAGAATATCGCTTCCATTTTTGTCGGCTCTTCCTCGCAAAAAGAAATTTCGGAAATAGAAATTTTTGAAAAACTCTCCGGACATGTTGTGATTGCCGGTTTTGGTTTAAACGGGAGAAATCTTGCAAACGTACTAAAAGAAACGGGAACTCCGTACGCAATTATTGAAATGAATCCACAAACTGTAAAACATTTTAAGAAGATAGGAGAAAAAATAATTTTCGGCGATTCGACACGTACCGATATTTTGCAAGCGGCGCAGATTGAGAGTGCAAAAGTTTTTGTAATTGCAATTTCGGATAAGAATGCTTCTCTCTATTCTCTTCAAACAGCAAAGAAATTGAATCCTCAATTGCACTGCATTGTACGCACGAGATATGTCAGTGAAGTTGACAATCTGAAATCTTACGGCGCTGATGAAGTTATTCCCGAAGAGTTCGAAACTTCATTACAAATATTCAAATCGGTTTTAAGCAAATATCACGTGCCGATGAATATCATCATGCGGCAAATAAATATCATTCGTTCCGAATCTTATAAAAAATTGAGGAGCGAAACAGAGTTGAATTCAATTTTAAATTTGGATGAAATACTTGCCGCAGGTTTAACGGAAACTTATTATGTCGAAACCGGAAACATTTTCAGCGATAAAAAACTTGAAGAGATTAATCTCCGCGCAAAAACAAATTCTACAATAATTGCAATCGTGCGGGAAGGAAATACGATTAGCAATCCCGGACCGACCGCTATACTTAGAGCCGGAGATACAATTGTTATAACCGGCACGCACAAAGCTGTTGATGACGCAATCATTTACTTGAATGGAGAATTAAACAAATAACAAATGGAAGAAATATGAGTAAAAAAATTCATAGCATCGCCGTTTATGAATACGGCAATAAAGAAAATCAATCGATAATTTTCATTCACGGATTTCCTTTTAATTCATACATGTGGCGCGGACAAACTTCACACTTCAAAGAAAATTACCATTGCGTCGCGTATGATATTCGCGGCTTCGGTTCATCGGATACAGGAGATTCAATCTTAACAATGGAAATATTCGTCGATGATCTTTTCATGTTGATAGATGAGATGCATCTCCGTAAGCCGATTGTTTGTGGGCTTTCGATGGGAGGATACATTTTGCTTCGCGCAGTTGAAAGAGATGAATCCCGTTTCGGCGGAATAATTCTTTGCGATACAAAATCGGAAGCGGATTCGAACGAAGTGAAAATTAAACGGGCAAATAATATTAAAAAGATAGATCAATCCGGTACCGAAAAATTTGTGGAAGATTTTGTGCCGACTACTTTAAAGCCTGAATCGATTGCAAAACTTGGAAACGGATACACTCATTTGTTAAATCTATGGAAAACCACTTCGGCAAAAACGGTGAAGGCGTCGCTGCTTGCAATGGCGGCACGAACAGATACAACCGGTTACTTAAAAAATATTTCTGTGCCGACACTTTTAATTTGCGGTGAAGAGGATGCGCTGACTCCTCCTCCGGTAATGAGCGCAATGAAAAGTGAAATTAAGAATTCAGAGTTAGTTATTGTTAAAGAAGCGGCACATCTCGCACCCTTAGAAAACGCCGATGAAACCAATGCGGCAATAGAAAAGTTTTTGACGAGAATTTAGTTTTGGATCTGAAGATTGTAGATTCAATATCGATCTATTAACATATCACCTAACGCAAAATAGTTAGTCGAAACTCTGTTTCGACTAATTACATACGAATAGGGAATCAGAGAATGCGATTCAGAGAATCGCCTTACGGTTGTCATCATTTGGTAAGCGATTTAATAAATTGGATTTCGTCCCAGATATGCTGAAGATAAACGTGATCATGCTTCATACCATTTTAACTCGTTTTTTATGTAAGGTAAAATGTAAGGGCTAATACCCGCTTCAGTTATCAATTCAACTTTTCTACCAAATAATTTCCGTAGCTCAAAGGAAAGGTCTATTAAGTTATCGACACTCTTTTTATCAAACTCCACAAGAAAATCGATATCGCTTCTCGCAGAGATTTCATCTCTTGAGCCAGAACCAAATAAGCCGATTCGCCTGACAGAATATTTTTTTAAAAGAATCGAATTCCGCTCGAGTATATCCAGTATTTTTTTAGAGTTGATGTTTTTCATTTCATACACAGATTTCACACTCAAATATGCAAAAATTGTTCGCGCTAAAAAATTCATTTAAGAATTTTTCACATTCTTATCTTCATTAAATTTCGTTTGATAAAATTTTTATTTCTTGTTTCAAAAAGAAAGGATTCAATAATGAGCGGTGACAAAGTAATGTTTAAAAACGTCGATAATGCAAGCATGATGGGAGGTCTTTGGTGCATGGGGTGGTTATTTACACTTGGATTCCTTGATGTTTCATTCTTCAAAGGATTGCTTGCGATAATACTTTGGCCCTACTACATCGGGCAACACATTGCAACGCTGATGAAATAAGAGAAAATATTTTTCATCTTTCCTTGCAGATAATTCTATTTCGTAAGAATATTTATCAACCGTAAGAAGAATCTTACTTTTCATCTTACACTTACCCTTACTCTTACACTTACACTTACTCATTATTGCAACTCACCATCTCACAAAAAGTATATCTTTAGAGATTGTAGTTTCATTTCTCCAATCCATCGAACCGCTGAACTCGATTGTCAATTAATAATTGCTTGAGCCGAGTACAAATGGTTGACGGTTATTTACGTTGAAGAGAATCGATGAGTTTTACAAAATATTTTTACAAACTTAGTTTATCTTTAAACTTAATCGATTGCCTTCTTGAAACTTCAATCTTCTGTCCCCCCTTCAATCTCACAAGCAACCCGCCGTTGAGCCAGGGTTCAATATTATCAATCCATTTAAGATTGACGATATGCTTTCTGTTAGCACGGAAGAAAGTGCGGTCATCTAATCTATCGTCAAGATAATTTAGAGTTTTGAGGATTAAGGGTTTATGATCTTGAAAGAAAACGCGAACATAATTTCCTTCCGATTCAAACAGACGAACCTCTTCCAACCTGACGAACCAGCAGCGATCGCCATCTTTAACAAAAACTTGATCTTCTGCTTTTAGAATATCGGAGACTTGTAAAGTTTTTTCTTCATAGACTCTCTCCGTTACTCTTTTAATTGCTTCATCAAGGCGTTCCTGTTCGATTGGTTTTAAAAGATAATCGAGTGCGTTGAACTCAAAAGCTTTGAGGGCGTACTCGTCATACGCAGTAGTAAAAATTACTTTCGGAACGGCATCGAGTTCTTCGAGCAATTCGAAACCGGTTTTCCCGGGCATTTGTATATCAAGAAAAATTAAATCCGGATGAAACTGATTAATTTTTTCAACAGCTTCATCGGCATTTGCGGCTTCGCCGACAATTTGAATATGTTTGTGAGGCGAGAGTAATCTCTTTAACTCATTGCGAGCTAAACGCTCATCGTCAATTATTAATGCTTTCATTGATTCCTTCCTTTTAATGGTAAAATAATTTCTGCTAAAACTTCTCTGTTAAAATTTTTAATTTCGAATTGTGCGCGGTTGCCGTAAAGCAAATCCAATCTTTGCTTTGTATTTTTTATTCCATAACCTTTTGCGTTAAGAATTTCTTCTTCGGTTATTAAACCGGAATTGATCATCTGTAGTTTTAAATTTTCTTTTTCGACAAAAGCTTTCACTTCAATTTTTCCGCCTGCGGGAATTTTGGAAACTCCATGTTTAATTCCGTTCTCTACAAGAGTTTGAATCATCATCGGCGGAATCTCCACTTTCTTTACTTCTTCTTCAACGCTTAGGAAATAATACAATCTTTCTTCATACCTAATTTTTTCAAGAGCGAGATAATCTGCAACCACTTTCATTTCCTCTTCGAGCGGAACGGTTTCGGTTAATTCAATTCGGAGAGAATATCTGAAAATATTTGAGAGATGGTTGATTGCAACTTTTGCTAGTTCAGGATTTTCCTCCACAAGCGCACGAATGCTGTTCAATGCATTGAACATGAAGTGTGGGTTCAACTGCGACTTCAAAGTTTTCAATTCGAAATCCTTCACTGCGGCTTCCCAAACTAATCTTTCAATTTCTGAACGTCTGTAATTTTCAAAATAGTGAAAGGAAAAATAGGCGAGTGTCCACCCCAGAAAAATTACCGTGAAGTGAAAAATATTTGCAATCGGTGAAGCGATTTTGAATCGTGATAGTTCATACATCTGTGTTGTGAAGATTATCATGAAGAACATCGAGACTAAAACAAGACTAATAAAAAATGAAGAGAAGAGGACACGCGGAAAAATCTCTTTTAATTGGAGATTGAGCCACTTTCTATTTTTTATTACACCGCGATAGATGTGTGTGAAAGCTACACTGCTTACAAATATAAAAATGAAAAGCAGAGCACGCTTCCAAAGAAAACCTTCGTAAATCAGATTTATGATATAAAGAAGAAGTACATATCCGCCCCAACCGAATAGTTGGAGACTCCAATATGTTCTTTCCCGATTCTTAAAAATATTATCAAACATCAATCAAAAAATAAGATTAAAAAACTTTTAACTAAGCGTTCAAAATTTAGATGCACAGAGAACCGCTATTTGAAAATCATACAACAGCGGCAATATCGTGTGATGATTGGCGGAATTGACTGCATCAAAACTTGATGAACGGTTTATCTTTTTTCTTTCCGAACAGATTTTAACCGAAAATTTTGCCGCAAATTCTCCGACATCTGTTGTTCGGTTCAAATAGATTCGCTTCCGAAAATTTGAGCCGTTCTAAATTTATTCATTAAAACTTGATTTAATATTACTAAATTGCATTCAACAAAGAGTTTAATTTTGAAATAGAAAAAAGAGTGGAAAACCAAACAGAAAACACACAAACGCCGCACCCGAAACCTCACAAACCAAGGTTTCATTACAAAAGAAAATTTTATAATCGGCGCAAACCCGATCAGCAACAAAAGAAAGATAATTTTCTAAAAGAAATAAAAAAATTATCGATTCTCGTTCCTCTTTATAATGAAGAAGAATCGCTTCGACCGCTGACAACACAGCTGAAAGATGTCCTTACAAAAATTCAAATCCCTTTTGAAGTTCTTTTTGTGGACGATGGCAGCAGCGATAAATCGCTACAAATAATCAAACAAATTTGCAGAGAAGATAACCATTTTCGTTATCTCAGTTTTCAAAAGAATTACGGAAAATCTGCCGCGCTTCAGGTCGGGTTCAGAAACGTTAGAGGTGATGTTGTTATTACGATGGATGCCGATTTGCAGGACGAACCGAACGAAATTCCAAACCTGCTAAATAAACTTGGCGAAGGATTCGATCTTGTTTCCGGCTGGAAGCGAAAGAGAAACGATCCTTTCGTTAAAAAATTTTCATCGCGCTTCTTCAATTTTGTTACACGCTTTTTTAGCGGAATAAAAATTCATGATTTCAACTGCGGCTTTAAAGCTTACAAAGTTGAAGTTATAAAAAATATAAATGTCTATGGCGAACTTCATCGCTACATTCCCGTCCTTGCGGATTGGGGTGGTTATTCCGTTTCGGAAGTTGCAGTTCGGCACAACAAAAGACAATACGGAAAAACGAAGTTCGGAATCTCCCGCTTCTTCAAAGGATTTGTAGACCTTCTCACCGTTGTATTTATAACGAGGTATATCAAGCGTCCGATGCACTTATTCGGATTTCTTGGTGCGGCATCTTTTCTCATCGGCTTCGTTGTGAACGGTTACCTTTCGTATGAATGGTACTTTGAACAACAACCTTTGAGCAACAGACCGATGTTATTTCTTGGAATACTTTTAATAATTCTCGGTGTACAATTCTTTTCAGTCGGTTTGCTCGGCGAGATGATGGTGCACAACTTCCAAAATGAAAATGAATATACTATCAAAGAAAAACTTTAGTTATAAATTTCGGATATAATTTTAGTTCGATGCATTACGATCCGATAAAAGATATTTTTGCCGCAGTAATTAAAAAGTTTCCTTCCACAAGAATTCTTTTTTATAAAACTCTTGATTTAATGTTCCTTCGTTCATGGTTTGTGAGAAGAGAATTGAAAGAACTGCGAATGAATTTCCGCGATAAAAAAATTAAAATATTAGATGCCGGCGCAGGTTACGGGCAGTACACTTATTTCATGAACAAGCATCTTCAACCAAATGAAATTTTGGCGGTTGACGTAAAAGAAAAGTGGATTAACGACTTAAAAAATTTTTATAAAGCAAAGAAAATTGGTTCCGTCTCTTTTGCGGTTGAAGATTTAACTAAAATAAATTATGAAAAACAATTCGATTTGATTCTCTGTGTGGATGTAATGGAACATATCGAAGACGATTGCAAAGTATTCGAAAATTTTTTCCGCGCTTTGAAAAATCCGGGAATTTTATTACTCAATAGCCCCTCAACCTATGGCGGCAGCGATGTTCATGACGAGAATACCGAAAGCTTCATTTCCGAACATGCGCGCGACGGCTATTCGCACCAAGACCTTTCTGAGAAACTTTCTAATGAAGGATTTGTGATTCTTCAGCATAAATACACTTACGGATTTTGGGGTGATTTATCCTGGCGGCTCGGAATTAAATACCCGATGATGCTTCTTAATTTATCTAAATTATTTTTTCTGATTCTTCCCTTCTATTATTTAATTACATTCCCATTCACTTTGTTGATGATGTATATTGATTTTAAATCAGAAAACAAAATCGGCGCGGGTATAAATTTAACTGCTCAGAGATAACGGAGTTTTAATGACCAAACAAAAGAAAACGAAAATTACCAAAGGTGAACCGCAAGGATTTTTCGCTACGTTTCAATTATCAAATCTGATTGCAGATAAGTATCATGCATTAGTAGCGATTGCGATTGTTCTAATTTTATTTTTAATTTTTCTCAATCCGCTTTACTTCGGCGATAAATCTTTTCAGTCGGGAGATATCGTCGCTTCGGAAGCAATGAAACCATATCTTGAAAAAGATCGCGATGGTTTTTCGTTGTGGAATCCCTACATCTTTTTCGGAATGCCCTCTTATGCAATTGCAACCGAAACACCATGGTTCAATTTAATTGCCGTCATCATCACTCAAGTGAGAAATGTATTCACCGCTTTCTTTTCCAATGATTATGCGAAGTGGAGTTTCTATTTAATTCTGTTGGGAATTACAACCTTCTTTTACATGCGCGACTTAACAAAGAATACACTCGTTAGTTTGTTCACAGGCGTTGCAACCGCATTCAGCACGGGTTTGATTGTGTTTCTGTTTATAGGACACGTTACAAAATTAACTTCGCTTTGCATGTATCCTATTTTGTTCATGATGCTTTTCAGATTTCAAAGACAAATTAAACTGCTCGACTTTTTAATATTAGCTTTTGTGATGCAACTACTGATTCAGGGTTTTCACGTACAAATAATTTTTTATACTCTTTTTGCAGTTGGAATTTATTACGGTTACTTCATCATTCGTTCAATTACAAAAAAACTTGTCGAAGAAAGAAAGCAATTATTCAAATCAATCGCCGCCTTTTCAGGTGCGGTTGCAATCGCACTCCTAATTCAAGCCGATAGCTTTTCGCAGATTTATGAATACACCGATTACTCGACGCGCGGTACAAAAAGTATCACTGAATTATCGGCTACAACAAGTCCTGAAAAATCAGAATCGGAATATTATGAATACCACACCGGCTGGTCGTTCTCACCCGAAGAAGTTATGACTTTTATCGTTCCTTCATTTTACGGATTTGGAAAAACAGTGTACAAAGGCGAACTTTCAAATAATCAGGAAGTTGAAGTGAACACATATTTCGGGCAAATGCCTTTTGTCGATGTTGCGATGTACATGGGCGTAATCGTTTTCTTCCTCGCGCTATTTGCTGTTGCAACAAGATGGAAAGAACCGATTGTTCAATTCTTAACAATCCTATCCGCGCTCGCGCTAATAATTTCTTTCGGAAAAAATTTTCCGATGCTTTTCGATCTCCTTTTTTATTATCTCCCTTACTTCGATAAGTTCAGAGTTCCGTCCATGATACTTGTTCTTGTGCAAATGACTCTACCTATCCTCGCCGGATTTGGTTTGATGAAAATTATTTCTTTAAAGAATGAACATGACAATCGTGCAAAAAATATTTTGAAGTACTCTGCATTTGCATTTACGGGATTATTCGTACTTTCACTTTTGCTCGCTTCGCCAATAACAGATTGGTTTGCAACACGGGTTAAGGACTACGCCGGTTCAATTGCATCGAATCAAAATTTATCGCAACAGTTTCAAGCACTTGCTCCTTTCATTTCAGAAATGTTTCATGGCGACCTTCTCGTTGCAATGTTTTTATGCACGGCGGCTTTTTGGCTTGGTAATTTTTATGTAAATAAAAAAATCAGCGCAGATTTTTTTGTTGTGCTAATTGTTGCTTTAACTCTTTTTGACCTTTGGAGAATTAACACCCGCGGCGCGAGCTACGTTGATAAACCCGATACCGATGCAACTTTTGTTCAACCCGATTACATTACTTTTATTAAAGAACAGAAGAATGATTTGCCATTCAGAATGTTGAACTTAAAACAAGATCGTTCGCTCGGTTCTTTCTCTAACAATTCAGATTTTCACGCATACTTTTTGGTAGAAGATTTTCATGGCTACTCGGCAATCAAACCGCGTGCGTATCAAGATTTTATGGATGTGATTGGACCATTCAATGAAACGCTTTGGAAACTCGGTAACGTTAGATATTTAGTATTCGAAAAACCGATTGCTGTTCCCGGTTTAACAAATATTTTTACGAGTGATAAATCGACTGTGTATGAATTTAATAATTATCATCCTCGTGTATTTTTTGTCGATGCAGTTGAAAAGAAAAATAATCTCAATGCGCTGAATGAGATAAAAGCAAATACATTCGAACCAAAAGCAAAAGCATTTGTGCATGACGAAAATTTGCAGGTTGAGAAAACGGATAGCACTGCGAGTGTTTCAATAAAAAATAATTTTGAAGACAGAATCACCGTCGAAGTAAATGCGAGCGGAAATAATTTTCTTTTCTTCTCAACAACTTATCAACCGAAAGGATGGAAAGCCACAATTGACGGGGCTGAAACGAAGATTCATCGCACAAATCATGCATTTATGGGAATTGTCGTTCCCAAAGGAAAACATACGATAGAGTTTTATTATCTCCCCGATAGTTGGGTTCTCTCAAAATATATTTCGCTTGTGTTAAGTACTTTTGTCGTCGGCGGAATTTTGATTTTGTTGGTTATGAAAAATTTCAAGAGAAAAGAAAAATCCGCACAAGTATGAAACTAACTTCAAAACTTTTTTTCATCCGAAAGATTAAAGCACTTTTTTTAAAATGGAATCTTCATCTAATCTTTCATCCTTTCTTTTCCTTTTTTATAAACCTCGCTTATCTCTCGAAACTTTCGAAGTGGCGGAAAGAAAATGCGCCGCTTCCGTTCGATGATTTCTACAACTCAAATGTGAATTACAACGATAGATTTTTTTTGCACGAACATGTTTTCAATTCCGAAAATCTTTCTGCGCCGATAAATTATTTTGAGTTCGGCGTTGCAGAAGGAGATTCTTTCAAATGGTGGGCGAAAAAAAATAGTAATCCCGATTCCCGTTTTTACGGCTTCGATACTTTCTCCGGCTTGCCCGAAGATTTCGGCGTGATGAAAAAAAATGATTACGATACGAAGGGAAATTATCCGCAAGTCAATGATTCTCGCTGCAGTTTTCATGCGGGATTGTTTCAAAATTCACTTCCGAATTTTTTAAAAGATTTTCAATTCGATAAGAGAACAGTTCTTCATCTTGATGCAGATCTTTATTCATCAACTCTTTTTTTATTGACGATTCTCTATCCGCATTTCAAAAAAGAGGATATAATTATTTTTGATGAGTTCGGAGTTCCGACTCATGAGTTTAAAGCATTCACGGATTTTCTTTCTGCTTATCCGTTTAAGTTTAAGTACATCGGCGCTGTGAATAACTATTTGCAAGTTGCCATTAAAATCATATGAACAAAATTTGAAATTCACAATTCAATTTTATAATTGTCAACAAACACAAAAATAAATTTCGGTTCGGATGCATTCAAAAAATATTTAGCAAATACAGGATGGCTATTTTTTGAAAGAGTTTTCCGATTGGCAATAAACTTTGCAATCGGAATTTATATCGTTCGTTATTTAGGTCCGAATGATTTTGGTTCTCTCAGTTACGCTGTAAGTTTTGTCGGATTGTTTTCCACACTTGCCGCGTTGGGGCTTGATAATATTGTGGTGCGCGAGCTTGTGCAATCCCCCGATAAGCGTGATGAACTACTCGGCTCTGTTTTTATTTTGCGACTTCTCGGCGCGGTTCTTTTGATGTTGATATTAGTTTTTTCAGTCATCGTTTTGAATGAAGATTCCGTTACTACCGCGATGATTCTAATTATCGGAACGGCTTCAATCTTCCAAATTTTCGGGACAATTGATTTTTACTTCCAGGCAAAAGTGCTTTCAAAATTTTCTGTGTATGTTCAATTCACTTCGCTTGTAATCGCATCAGCAATAAAAATATTTTTGATATTGAATAATTATTCGCTAATCGCATTTGCAATAATTATAACGATAGAAAGTTTTTTACTCGCAACGGGATTCATTCTTGTCTATAAAAAAAATAAACTGAAAATTACATCGTGGCGTTTCAAAAAATCTTTGGCGATGAATTTGCTGCGCGATTCATGGCCTCTGATCCTTTCAGGATTGGTGATAGCTGTGTATGTAAAAATTGATCAGGTGATGATAAAGAACATGATGAATGAATCTGAAGTTGGATATTACGCAGCGGCAGTGCGGATTGCGGAAGCTTGGTTTTTTGTTCCAATGGCTATAACAAATTCCCTTTTTCCTGCAATCGTGAATGCAAAAAAAATGAGTGAAGAATTGTATCACAGCCGCCTAAAAAAACTTTATGACATACTTGCCTGGATTTCAATTGTGATTGCGATTCCGGTAACTTTATTTTCAAATGATTTGATTCAAATTTTGTTCGGTGCAGAATTTTCCAATTCTTCTCCGGTTTTAACTATTTATATTTGGGCTGGAATTCCGACGTTTTTAGGAGTTGCAAGCAGTCAATATCTGATTTCAGAGAATTTAACCAAACTTTCTTTTTATCGAACATTTTTCGGGATGATATTCAACATAATTTTAAATTTTATTTTAATTCCTATTTATGGAATCGTTGGTGCCGCACTCGCAACACTTGTTAGTTATACACTTGCTGCATTCTCTCTTGCATTTTTTAAGCCAACGCGCAGCCAGTTTGTTCTAATGATTAGAGCAGTGTTTTTTATAGATGTGACTCGTTTCATTAAGGAGAAATAGAATGAGAAAGATTAAAAATCTAATTTGGAAAATTTTGAACATAACGAGTATTGGAGGCATTATTCAATTATTTTTTTTTAGTTCTTTGAGAGACATTGGGTGGTTTCTGACATTTAAAACCAAAGAAGCAATAGATGGACAAGGGAATCCACTTCCTTGGCTAACATATTCATTCATTAAATTCATCGAGCCTAGGCTTCGGAATGACATGGAAGTGCTGGAATTTGGATCTGGAAATTCAACTTTGTGGTTCTCCTCTCGTGTAAAGTCAATAAGGGCAATAGAACATAATCTCAGTTGGTTTGTTAAGATGGAGAAACGTCTTCCTAATAATGCTTCAGTTATTTTAAGATCAGGCGATAGCATTGAAGAATATTTGAATGTTCTAAAAATTTCGGCAAAGCAATACGATATAATCATCATCGACGCAATTCATAGAAATAAAGTCGTAGAATTTTGTGAACCAGCGTTAAAAAGTGGAGGAATAATTATTTTTGATAATACTCAAGTTGAGGACTACAAATCGGGAATTTCTTTTCTCGTCAATAACGGTTTTAAAAGACTCGATTTCATCGGTATGTTACCGATAATCAGCTATGATAACACGACCACAATATTTTATAAAGATTATAATTGTATAGGAATTTAAATGTCATTCATAAAAAATCTCATTCATAAATATCAACTTTCAGGATTTTATAAATCGGGAAAGACGTCTTATTCGCTAGAAGGAGAGGACTTGATTCTAGCACGATACTTCGAGGGAGAGCAAAATGGTTTCTATGTCGAAGTGGGTGCCTATCATCCTGTCAGATTTTCAAATTCTTATCTCTTCTACAAAAAAGGATGGCAAGGAATAAACATCGATGCCCGACCGGGATCAATGAAGTTGTTCAATAAAATTAGACCTCGCGATATTAATATAGAAGCGGCTATAAGTGATGAAGTTGAAGAACTGACATATTATATGTTCAATGAACCTGCACTGAACGGTTTTGATAAAGAATTGAGTGAGGCTCGAAAGTCCGAAGACTTCAGATTAATATCTGAAATGAAGATAAAAACACAACTACTTTCTGAGGTATTAGAAAAAAATATTTTCAATTCAAAAATAAGTTTTATGTCAATTGATGTTGAGGGTTTTGATTTAAAAGTTCTTCAATCTAATGACTGGAAAAAGTTTCGCCCAGAATTAATTCTGATAGAAATAATCGATTTTAACATCAATACTTTACTTGAGTCCCCTATCAATAGACTACTTCAGAGTGTTGGTTATGAGTTTTGGGCAAAAACTCTGACAGCGATGTTTTATAAAAAAATAGGTTGACTATAAACTGAGACTTTGTTAAGTTTGATCAACTTAAATTTTAATATAGGATGTGACCATGAAACGTAACCTAATTGTTACTATTTTATTCTTAAGTCTGATCCTCTCAAATTGCAGCAAGGATCAAGTCACCTCTCCCCCATTGGGGGGAAATTCTGGAGGTCTATTATTTAAAATCGATAGACAGAACACACCAGAAAATGTCGCTACCGTTACTGCCAAACTTTCCCGTACTGGCTATACTTCAATAATCCGAACTTTAAATATCTTAACCGATACAACAGCTGACCTTTCAATCTCTGGGATTTCTGTTGGCGAATGGAATTTAAAAGTGGAAGCTTTTACATCAACCAATGTGCTTGTCTATGCAGGTGAAGCATCAGTAAATATTCAAGATGGAATCACTACGCAAGTCAGTATGATCTTGCAACCAGTGCAGACAGGAGTAGGAAATATTTATATTTTCGTAACATGGGGTGGAACCCAGCTGGAATGGACTGATCATATAAATAATCCGATTCTTTCGAAAAGAGAAAATGATTCAACCGAACTTGGGGGAATAATTCATCCAACGGTTCTTCTTGATAATGGTATTTATAAGATGTGGTATGCTGGGGTGATGAATGCCGGACGAAACGTAATTCATTACGCCCAATCAACGGATGGTAAAAACTGGACCCGGCCGATTAATTTTCCTGCCTTAACACCTTCGGATTCCGGATGGGATTCATGGTCTGTTCAACCAGGTGGAATTATAAAACATGAGGGTACATATAGACTTTATTATTTTGGTTATTCATCTCAATTCGGTCCATGGAAGATAGGAATGGCGACTTCCTCTGACGGAATCAACTGGAATAAATTACCAAATCCGATTCTTTCGGGTAATTCAGGAAGTGACCAACAGTTACAAGTTGCTTCAGTGGTAAAGGCTAACAATCAATACTTCTTATATTTTGCTTCTCGCTATCCGACAAACTGGTCAATTAGTGTTGCTCGCTCTAATGATGGTTTAACATGGACCAAAGACAGCCATAATCCATTGTTAACTGCAACTTATAGTTGGGAAGGATCAGGGGTATATGATCCAACGGTTATTTATGACGGAACACAGTTTACAATGGTTTATATGTGTGCAACCGGTTCTTTTTCTAAAAATTTTGGAATTGCAACCTCCTACGATGGAATAAATTGGGTGAAGCGATCAACTCCTACTTTTAATGCAAATAATACACATAATAATTGGGCATCAATCGATGCCGCCTATCCGTTTCTGATAAAAGACAATAATGGATTGAAATTGTATTATTGCGGAATTGGGGGTAACAGTAATACTTATAGAATAGGATTAGCATTTAAAAATTAAATTTATCTTTTATTTTTTTCGAACCGCCTTTGGGCGGTTTTTTTTTGAATTGTTTAACTGGGTTGCTTAGAGTTATGAATTGTGTTTAACTTTCAAAAAAATATTCACACTCGAGTTGATCGGTAATATCAATTTTCGTTCTTTTTGGGAAGGGGCACGAAATAATTGGCGGTATCAATTAAATCCGCAACTGTGCTTTCATGTACGGAACGGAAATTGTGCTTCCATCGATCGCAATCAACAAACAACTTTAAAATTTTATTGTGAATTGTTTACGTATATCCTGAGATTTTTTTTAAGAAATATCTTGACTAAATTTGCTTTTAAGAATCAATTTAAAATTATTATTGTCTTTTTTTGGTGTCGCATGTATAAAAAATTCAAGAGAAAAATATATTTACTCCTTGTACCATTCATAAAATTTGTAACTCTAATAAAATGGAGATATTACCTTGCAACAGCCGACGAAATAAAGTTAGTCGTTGGAGCTGGCATGACTCATTTCCCAGGATGGTTTAACACTGATATTGATACGCTGGATCTTACAAAGGAAGCTGATTTTCAGAAATATTTTTCCAAAAGGAAGATTGATAAAGTTCTCGCTGAACATGTTCTTGAACATTTGACGGATAATCAATTAGATTTGATGTGCTCAAATTTGTACAAGTATTCATCCTCATCTGTCAATATCAGAATTGCTGTTCCCGATGGGTTTCACTCTAGCCACGATTATATTAACAAAGTAAAACCCGGCGGAACCGGAATGGGTGCAGATGATCATAAACATCTTTTCAATTTTTTATCGCTTGCCGAAAAATTTACAAAGCATGGATTTAAAGCAAATCCAATTGAATATTGGGATGAAGACCATATTTTTCATCAGGGGTATGCTAATGATGATAAAGGATTTATTACTCGTTCATTCATTAATGATGATAGAAATAAAAATGGAGAGCCCGTCTACACATCCTTAATTATAGACTTCACTAAAAAATAGTTTTGTTTTAAAGATTAGAATCTCTAAATTTCTGCCGTTCAAAATTTAGAGGTAGTCATGAAAGCGAAAATATTAGTACTATTTTTTTTAGTTCTTTTTTTAAGCAGTTGTAAAAAAGAAGGACCCACATCGCCGCCAATCAACCCTGAAAACGAAATCGGGGCACTTTCGATACAATTTGACAAAACAACTATACCCACCAACGTAGTTTTAATCACCGCAACATTGACAAGAACAAGTTTTGATAGTGTTCATAGTACAATGAATGTGTTATCTGATAGTTCTGCTGAATTATTAGTTCCTTCAATTGCTGTTGGCACATGGCATTTAGTAGTGCGAGCTTTCGGAAGTGATAACCAATTGCTCTATATAGGGGAAACAAATATTAATGTACAGGCAAATATTATAGTCTCAGTAAGTTTGGTCTTACAACCAACTACTTCAAACGTTGGCTCTATTTATATTTATGTCAGGTGGGGTTCAGGAACGCAACAAAGTTCGTGGATTGATTATCCCGGTAATCCCCTGCTTGTAGCAACAGATACTAGTTTTGAAAGATATGGAGTCGCTCAATCTAAAATTATTTTTGATGACAATAAATATCGAATGTATTATATCGGCGTTCTTGCGAGTGGTAGAAAGAATGTCATGTATGCTGAATCGGTAGATGGAAGAACGTGGACGAAACGAACTAATCCGGTGCTTACGACCGGACCAAATTCGTGGGATTCACTTGCTGTTCATCCCGGACCAATTGTCAAAGAGAATGGCGTTTATAAAATGTATTATTCCGGATTTGGAACTATATCAGGTAAATGGAGTATAGGTTTGGCTATATCTACCGATGGAATAAATTGGACAAAAAGTTCTCAACCAGTTTTTTCGGGTAATTCTCCCTCAAGTAAATATGTAGCGTGGAGTATTATAAAGAAAAACGATACATTCTACATGTTTTATTCCACAATGTCCAATCCACCTTACAGTATTGCATTAGCAACTTCGATTGATGGAACAAATTGGACAACTGCAAACAATTCTCCCCTTTTAACTCCAACGCAACCATGGGAAGGAGTTGGTATAACTTGTCCCTCTGTAGTTAAAGACGGAGATATCTACCGGATGGTTTATATGAACACACCTACTTTTGGTTCAGGAACTACCGGTTTCGGAATGGCAATATCTAATGATGGATTAAGCTGGACGCGAGAATCCACTTCACCAATCTTCACAGATACAAAGACTGCTAATGGCTGGGCTGCTGCTGATATTGCATATCCTCAATTGATAAAAGTCGGAAATGAGTGGCGAATTTATTATAGTGGTTTTAGTAACGATAACGCCCCTTTCTATAAGATTGGTTATACAAGGAAATTTAATTAGGGTTTCCTGAAAAAGTAATAAAATTGATTTGAGGCAATAAAATCA
>CAYMUL010000040.1:0-29377 GCA_964393605.1 uncultured Ignavibacteriaceae bacterium
CCTTGATTTTATTGCCTCAAATCAATTTTATTACTTTTTCAGGAAACCCTATTTAGATAATTAATTGGATGATGAAGCAAAAGTATGTTGGTAGTCGTATTTTTTTTATTACACCACTCAACCAAAGTTCTAGTGCCAACGGATAATTTTTTTTCATCATCAATTTTTTCAACACCTCCGAAAGAAGTTATGGCTGAATTAAGACAAAAAACGCCTAAACTTGAATCAATTTCCCAGCCATTACCAATACTCGAATATTTGATTCCATACTTGGCAAAATCAGATTCAAACAATTTATAATTTTCAAATTTTCCTTCAAGAGTATTATTAATTGCAATAAAGTCATTGAATGCTCTCTCGCTATCAGAATAATTTTCATTTATTTTTTTTAGATTAGCAAGTTTACTCTTTACAATATCTTGGTCTACATCGTGATTTCCCGGTACGATTAGTCTATACTCTTTGGTCAAGCTTATTTTATTTAATTCTTCATCCAACTCATTGAAAAAACCTTGATAAGCTTCAGTATCTCTTCCAGCAAAAACAATATCACCAGTGATTGCTAATAAGAATAAATATTCTTGTAATATAAACTTTTGGTTCTTTAAGTCATTAAGAAATGCCTTTAATACCGTTGTAACCCCTTCAGGCTCTTCTTTTCTGTAATGAATATCAGATATGTGAACAATAGCGTATTTCATTTTTCACCTAAAATTTTTGTAGTAATTAAAGAGCACCTAACAATTAATCCTCCCGCCAAAAATCCGTAGAGTATTCATAGCGGTTGTGCATACTAACTTCAAAACACGAATTTAATTTTTGTAAATGTTTCATCTTCTTTTGCGGGGCAGTTACCCCATTTCTAATTTCCATTTTATTATTCACGGCAAAGTTAAACAGAAAGAAGTTTTACAACCAAATAAATTTTTGTAAGTGGGGGTTTGAAGAAAGCGTAATGTAATAATGGAAAATTGGCTTCGTGTTCCTAAGGGAACAATTAAAAATTACAAATTAAAAATGAATAGTTTTTAATTGAGAATTGAGTCCCGAACTATCGGGAGAGAATGAACAATAGTCAATCGTAAATAATAAATCCCTTTGCGTCTCGGCGTCTTTGCAGTGAAAAAAATTAATAGCGATAATAGATAACAATATTCTATAGTTGATCATCTACGATGATCTGGTTCTGTCTCATAATTTCTTTACAATAATGAATCTTCTACGAAGATTAGGAAAAAATAATATAACGCGGAGAACAAGTAAAAATTAAAAATGAATAGTTTTTAATTGAGAATTGAGTCCCGAACTATCGGGAGAGAATGAACAATAGTCAATCGTAAATAATAAATCCCTTTGCGTCTCGGCGTCTTTGCAGTGAAAAAAATTAATAGCGATAATAGATAACAATATTCTATAGTTGATCATCTACGATGATCTGGTTCTGTCTCATAATTTCTTTACAATAATGAATCTTCTACGAAGATTAGGAAAAAATAATATAACGCGGAGAACAAGTAAAAATTAAAAATACCTTTGCGCACGTTCGCGAACTTTGCGGTGAAAAAGAAATTGTCTTCGTGTTCCTAAAGGAACAATTAAAAATTGCAAATGAACTGTTCCATAACGCTCCAAATTCATTCTGAAAATCCTTGTGAGAAAATTTAGAGCGAGTATAAAAAATTTTCAAAACTTCAAACTTTGTCTTCTATCAATCAAAAAAAATAAAATTTAAAATGCTTGTAATATGTAACTCTCTTTATATTGAGAACAGAAGAAACAATTTTCAGGTAATATCAAAGTAAGTCATGAATAAAAATATACAACTACTATTTATAATCACAGTCGTGCTATTCTCTACTGCAATCTTTCCGCAACAAAGAGAATGGAGATACAAACAACAACTTCATTTTCCGGTGGTAGATAGCGTTGCCGCAAGACCGTATCTCGCCGCATTAGGCGCAGACGGTAAATTGTGGGTCGCTTCATCGCGCGTACTGGATACACGAGCGCATAATGCTATCTATGTTTTAAATCCCGGTGATAGTTCGTTCACCAAATTTATAGATTTCAATTACAACGGCGACTCCGATACATTAACCGGCAACATCGGATTCTTGCGCGGCATTGATGTGCTTGGAAATACTCTTTACATCACCGCAACACAACCTTATCCTAAAACGCAACCCAACACGGTTTCGGCAACCTATCTTTATCCAAACTTCGATACAACTCAAGTTCAGAAATATGGATTTGGAATGGTCGGCTCCGGTTATGGTTCTTACAATCACGGCTGCGCTGTTTCAAAGGATTCGATTCTCTTCACAGGAATTTCTTTCGAAACATCTTTTAGAAATTATAATTTTAGTTATGGCTCAACCGTTTCCGGTTATGGTTCATATATTCCACCGTCGCAATATGTAATGGAGCCGGGCGGACCCGATATCGGAGGAAAAAGTTTTATCCGTGATATTGCTTTAATTCCAAACGCAAATTATAACGACACTCTTGTTCCTTTTTACACTTCGAGAAATTCAATATCCAACACACAACTGACGGGTGGAATTGCCAAGTGGGTCGGAGGTTCGCAAACCAATCCAATCAACTATCAGCCTGCGCGCGTAACCGATTTTGATTTCTTCTTAAACTTCATTGAACCATATCCGTATGGAATCACCGTTGATAATAACGGCTATCTTTGGGTTTGCGGAATTGATACAACAAGAAGATGGGTGAAAGGATTTTTAATTGACGGCATTAACGCAATTGCAGAGTTCGATTTGCCGAGCCAGTTCAGCGGTGATGTTGCCGATCCCAACGGTGCGCCGATGACTTCGCCGTGTGATATTGTTATCTCTCCCGATGGTTATACCGCGTACGTAATTGATATGTGGTCGCGTGCCGCATTTAAGTTCGAAAAAGTTTTAGTTGATGTTGAAGATGACATCTCAAACAAATATGATTTCTCGCTCGATCAAAATTATCCGAATCCTTTTAATCCATCGACAATCATTCGCTTCTCTTTGAATGAAGAAACAAATGTTAAACTTATTGTTACTGATGTTTTAGGAAAAGAAGTCGCAACATTGATTAATGAAAAAATGCACGCGGGAGTTCACACAAAAACTTTTAGCGGCGAAAATTTTCCGAGCGGAGTTTATTTCTACACTTTGTACACAGGCAATTCAAGCATAAGTAAAAAAATGATTTTGAACAGATAATCCAAAATCTTTTCCGGCTCAAAAATGAAATTACGTAATTGTGCAAGAATGAAATTCAAACTTCTCGCAATGTTTTTGTTGCCAGTTTTACTTTTTGCACAGGGTGAAACGGGCAAACTCGTCGGTGTTGTTTCCGATGCCGCAACGAAAGAACCGTTAATTGGTGCGAACATCATTTTAAATGGAACATCAATTGGCGCGGCAACAAACATCGACGGCAAATTCATTATTCTCAACATCCCTGCCGGCAATTATGATGTTGCAGTCAGCATGATTGGCTACACAAAACTCATCGAAAAAAATGTGCAGATATTTATTGACCGCACAACAGAAGTTAATTATGCACTTCATACAGAAACAGTTGAAATGGAACAAGTGGTTGTCATCGCAAAAAGACCTCCGATTATAAAAGATAGAACTTCCACTTCGACAAATCTTGACGATAAACAAATCACCGCCGCACCGATAGAAGGGCTTCGCGGCGCACTTGAACTCACCGCAGGTTTTCAGAAAAATGAGAAGGGCGATTATCTTATTCGCGGCTCGGGTTCGAACGAAGTTAATTTTCAAATCAACGGATTATCGCAAACAACTTCTGCAACAAGCGCGCCCGGAACTTTTAATACGGAGAAAGCAGACAATTCATGGAAGTATGATGTTAATCCTCTCGGCGTTCAACAGTTGCAATTGATTACAGGAGGATTTTCCGCAGAGTATGGTAACGCGCAAGCCGGTGTTGTTAAAGTTGTTTTGAAAGAAGGTTATCCGAAATTTTCGGGAGAAGTCAGAATGGAATATCGCCCCGAAGGGCAATATCATTGGGGAAAATACATCTACGATAAATCCAACTTCGAATGGCAGAAATGGGGTACGCTCGATAAATGGATGGCTCAGCGCAGCAGCATTTTGAAAGAACTAAAACTCGATCTTCGTTTTGCAAACATCAAAGCAACCGATTCGGTTCTTTATAATCAATTAGTCGATCAAGAAATTTTATGGGCTTATCAACTGTGGGTGAAGAATCATGAACCCGGCGACAACAACGTTCTCGGCGTTTATGATTACAGAAAAAATTCATATCAAAGATATCTTTTCGGTTTCGGCGGTCCGCTCGGCAACGATCCCAACAAATTAAAATTTTTTCTCTCTGGAGAATATAAAAGAAATCCGACGCGACTTCCTACTCCTGAAAAAATTCAAGAAACACACAACTATATTTTGAACATAACTTACGTTCCGATTAAAGATCATAAAATAAGAATGATGGGAAGTTATCAAAATTATGTCGGAGGAATTTGGTCCGGCTCATCCGATATTCGATGGTCGGGTTTAGCATTCACTCCTCCCGGAGTATCGACAAAATATTTAGTAACGCTCGATCCTGTGCGGAATGAACAAACTGTAGCACAAAGTTTTAATTGGGTTTATACAATCGATCAGTTGTCATTTTTAGAAATGACTCTTTCGCATCAACAAGAAAATTATGAAATTCCCTTTAAGTATCTCGCCGGATATGGTTTGGAAGTTGACCGCGCCGATAGTTCCTCCGATCCTAGCGGAACAGTGTTGCGCGAAGGAAGCTGGTGGGAGAAAGATTATTTCAGAGCGCCGTTCGGGTTCAGCACAAATTATTATCAGGACAGCCGCACAGAAAATTTCGGAATTAAAATTGATTACACAAATCAAATCAGCGAATCGAATTTGCTCAAAGCCGGTTTCATTTTTAATTATTGGGATATGATGAACAACGGCGTCAACAGCAGTTTTCAAACTAACAGTTTTGTTGCACGCAATGGCTTCGCCGATTATTACAATGCCTATCCTTTCAATGTTGGTTTTTATTTTCAGGACAAAATGGAATATGATGGAATGATTGCAAACATCGGTCTGCGCGCCGAAGCATATAATTTTCAATCGCAAGTTCCGATTGATCGTTTCAACATTCTTTACCCCGGCACCGATGGACCGGGAGTTCTCGGCTCTCCTTTAACGTCAAGCAGTAAAACAAAATTTATTTTACTTCCGCGCGTTGGAATTTCTTTCCCCATCGGCGAAAGCACTGCATTCAGATTTCAATGCGGACACTTCGCTTCTATGCCGGTTTTTTCTCAGGGACTTTCAAACAAAACTTGGGTTGGTTGGCAGGGAATCGGAAATCCTAATCTTGATGCAAAGAAAACAATTAACTATGAATTCGGATTGCAGCAGCAACTCGGCGAAAACCATCGTCTCGATCTTGTTTTATATTATAACGATCGCGTTACACAAATCGGCACACAAAATATTGCCGCATACACCGGAAGCAGAAATCAGTTTGCAGGATTTGCATCCGATAATAATCCGCTCTACTACTATCTTACTTACGCAAACAACGCCTTCGGTTCAACATTAGGATTTGAAACAATCTTCGAAACATTCGCTACAAAAAATTGGTCGTACAGATTAAGCTATTCGCTATCGCAAACAACTGCGGGAAATTTTGGACCGTCAGTTATCTTTCCCGATGATACGCGCGGATACTCGACACGAAATTTCACGGGAGAATTTCTTGCATCGTGGGATCGAACGCATAACTTCCGCGCTCTCCTTCAATATTATGTGAATGACAAAGAAGGAGTTTCTCTTTTCGGTTACAACATTTTCGAGAACTCGAGTTCGAGCATTACTTACACTGCGCAAAGCGGTTTGCCTTTCACATACATAACAAGTTTTGATTTGCGCGATGTTGTTTTCAATAGAAGATATCCGCTCGAAACAAGTGTTGATTTTAATTTTGTAAAGAATTTAACTCTCGCCGGATACAGATTTATTTTCGGTGTGCGCGTGATGGATTTGTTCGATAACAAATGGCTCACTCCGATGTCAACAAACGATGATATTGCGCTTTGGGTTGAAGAAGGAATTACAATGGCAGATGAAGGAAATGATCCCGACAGATTCAGCCACAGAGTTGCTCCGTATCGCGCATTCCGTAATTTACCGCGCCAAATTTTCTTCACGTTCGGAATTGGAATTTGATGAAAGAAAATTTTTTAAAGAACATTTTTATTTTTTCTTTAATGAAGAAAATATTTTTCGCCGCAATACTTTTTGCAAATACAACTTCACTTTTTTCGCAAGTAGAATCTTCCTCATTAATTTTAAATAGAGGAAAGCTGTGGCAAACAATCGCAACCGGAAAAGTTGGTCCCTCTTTCAGCAATTGGACAAGCAGAGGAATCGGACTTGATTGGCCCGGGTTTGATCAATCACTCATCAGCGAAAACATTGGCGGAACGGCTTCGCACCTTGTTTCCGGCGGATTTTATATCGGCGCAAAATGGCAGCCCGATAGCATTCTCTCCGTTGAAGAATGGTCGTTGTATGCCGGTTCGGTGGGACAAACTGCCGGCGCAAAATACATTGCGAAAACTCACAAGAAAAAATTTTCCAACGGTGCTAACTTTTGGTTGAAATCTAATCCGCTATCCGGTGAAGAAGTAATTGAATCTGTTTGGGAGTACAATATTAACTACGACGATGAGTTTCAAATAAAACGAATGCTTCCCGTGCGCGTTACAAGAACTTCGCATCAGTGGAGTGGTTCATCGCTTGATGAAAATTATATCATTCACGATTACGTAATAAAAAATATTTCAAATGAAATTCGCGCACAAGTTCCCGCAACAAGATTCGTCGCCGACACACTTTACGATGTGAATATTATTTTAAACTACGGCATTCACGCAAACAGCCGCGCGTGGTCTGTGATGTTTCCATCGTTGCCTGCGGGCGCGCGCAACACGCAATTCTTTCTTAACACATCAAAAAAATTATTGTACGGAAGAGCGGACGATTATCCCGAAACTCCAACAACGAATGAAACATTCGGATTGGTAAAAACGTTTGGTCCGGTTTTGAACGGAGTTCCGACCGGTGAATATCTCGCTCCCGCGTACGTTGGTTATAAACTTCTTTACTCATCGCCAAATAAAAACGGACAAGCAACATTTGTGAATCGTTACGGCTGGTCTGCCGCGAGCAACTCAATTGATTTAAGCGGACCATTCACAAATCTTGGCTCGCTCGAAACTCAATATGATGCGACGAATGATATTCGTTTAACAGCAAATTATATCGAAAGCATCACCGATACATTGTTCATGAAAAAATCGCGCATGTGGTCGATGATGTCTTTAGGTCCATGGAATATTCCTCCCGGCGATTCAATCCGTTTTGTCGTTGCGGAAATAGTTGACGGAATAGATTACGCAATGGCAATCGATCCAAATAATTATCCCGTGAACACAGTGAATACAGAAACGAGAAAAAAATTTCTTGCAAGCGCGGATAGAGCGCAACTGACGTTCGATAATAAATTCAATCATCCCGATCCGCCCGCCGCGCCAACCTTCGCCGTTGATTACAATCGAAGCGGCACATCGGTCGCCAATGTTATCACATGGAAAGATGATGCCGAACTTTTGCGCGACCCCGATGATAACACTTTCGATCTCAAAGGATACATTTTGTATCGCTCCGATTATCTACCGATTGGTGCATGGAAAGCTGTGGATACAATTTTTACCGGCGATCCAATTTATAAAAATCTTCAAACTTATACTTACATTGATTCTACTGTAACCATCGGGCAGGCATATTATTATTCATTGACTGCATTTGATTCGGGAAAAACTTCGTGGACAGGCGTTAATACTATAAACAATATTCCACCGATGGAAACTTCCATCTTTGCAAACAGAATGCAAACGCCATTTATCGCAACACTTCCGCCGAAAGAAAATTTAAATGAAGTGCTTGTCGTTCCAAATCCTTTTGTAATTGGTGAGGGCTTTTCCCGTCCCGGCGCAGGCGACGTAATTCAATTCGTGAATATTCCGAACCCCTGCACAATTAGAATTTACACGGTTCGCGGCGATCTCGTTAAAACAATTATTGTAACAGACGGTGCCGGTGCTATTGCTTCGTGGGATCAGGTTACCGACTTCGGGCAGTTCGTTGAAAGCGGTGTTTATATTTTTCATGTTGAACATTCAAGCGGAACTAAATTAGGGAAGTTTGCAATTGTTAGATAAATTTTTTCAAACATCAAAAATATTTTTCGGCAAAGAAAAAATCTTTGCTACATTTTTTCTTTCAATTCTGTTTCTCGTAAATTTTTCTTTCGCACAGGAATTTAAGAAGAATGCAACGGCGGGATTTGTATTCTTAAATATTCCGACGAACGCACGCACAGCCGCTCTGGGTGAGGCTTCCATCGCGCTTGATAATTTAAATTCGGCAGGATTGTTTGTTAATTCCGCAATATTAGGATTTGCACAAACGCAACATTCTTTTACAGCTTCTTACTCACCGTGGATTGCAGAGATAAAAAATTATTCCGCCGCATATTCTTTTGCATCTGATTTTGGAGTACTTGCGGCAGGATTTATTTTGTTCGATTATGGCTCTATGCCGAGAACTACCGTTGGAGCCGGACAAAAAGTTTATGATGTCGTCGGTTCGTTCAACGCGAATTCTCTTTCTTTGAATTTTTCTTATTCAAGAAGATTGACGGATAGATTTTCTTTCGGCGCAGGTTTGAAGTTTGTTCAAGAGACAATAGATATTTATAAAGCTAATAATATTTTGTTCGACGGTGGTGTGTTGTATTACACCGGTCTGGGTTCGCTTAGAATTGCCGCAACAATCCAAAACTTCGGAACGAATGCAAAATTTATTAACGATGAATTCAAAATGCCTGCGATGCTTCGATTGGGCGCGGCTGTGGAAGTGTTTGAAAATTTTTCTTCCGATTACAGAATTACTCTCTCTACCGAAGCACTGCATCCATCCGACGGTGATGAAAGAATCAATTTCGGTTCTGAAGTTTCATGGAAAAATATAATTTCGCTCAGAGCCGGTTATAAATTTTTTTACGATGAAGAATCTTACAGCTTCGGTGTCGGCATCAATCCACGTTTCGAAATGCCCGCTACTATTGATTTTGCTTTCGCAGATTATGGAAGACTTGGCAGTATTCTTCGCTTCACAATAAATTTGGGATTGAATTGATACGCGCATTTATTTTTTTCACTCTCACTTTTTTTATGCTTCAATTTGAAACGAACGCGCAAATCCATTCTATAAAATTCTTTTCGGATTATTCATTGGCAGTGAATAAAGTTTCCGCAGTTGAGAATGCAGACGCGGTCGGAGGCGGCGTAAAAGTGAAGTTTGTTCTTTCGGAAAATTTTTATTTCGGATTCACCGGCGGTTATAAATTATATTCAATTAGTCAACCCGATGACATTAATACCTGGGGCTGGGTATTTTGGACAGACAGATACTCCAATAAAATCAATAGCGATCTAAGCGCCGATCCGAATTTATCCGTCGTTATTACTTCCGCGCAAAAGATGGATTTAATTCCTTTCACACTTTTCGCAGAGCATGAAATTCCACTCACGGAAAAATTTTCAGTCTCGACTTCGGCAGGAGTAGGAATATACTTTTATACAAAACGACTTTATGCAGTTGAAACTTGGAGTAAAAAATTCCCTGCTGAAAATTATACTTTCACTTACAGTTACAGAAATTTTGCGCCGAGGAAAAAGGGAAGTCCGTTTTTTGCAAATGCCGGAGTAGATTTGAATTATTCAATCGATGAATCATTTCTAATTGCAGGGTCATTAAATTATAATCATGCTTTGCTTTCATCAAAACCATCAGACGAAAACTTTCCGTTCAAGAATGAAATCAATTTCAATTTTGGTATTACAATTCTCAACTGATATGTTAAAAATAATTTTACTCATGATTTTTTTTCTTTCCTCATTTTATTCACAAGCACAGCAAAATAATTTTGCAGGCGCGGGCTTGATTCATTCTTCGCCACTTGGAACTTTTAGTGATAGAATGAACAACAGTTTCGGCGGTCTAATTTTTTGGGGAGAAAAGATTAACGATAATTTTCAATGGCGTTTGAAGGGAGAATATTTTAAAACTTCACAACCGAACGAAGAGAAATTAATCGTCCGAGCAGAAGCGGAATTCAATAACCAAAAACAGCAATTAACATTTCCGTTAAAAAATATAGAGATGAGTTTCACCCTTGCAGGGCTTGCCGCCGAAGGCGATTACAGATTTTTTGATGCCGGCTTCGTGAACACAGAAATAGTTTTCGGTTTCGGATTTTATTATTGGGAACATCTGCGCGGTGGATTTTCCGATTCACTTTTCGTTGATACAACCGGCGCGGGAAATTTGATGCTTGTTAAAAATCTTGAAGTTCCTTCCCTATTGCAAAAAGATTGGAGCGGCGGTTTAACGCTCGGGTTAAATTTTAATTTTCCTATTGCTGACCCTGTTGTGCTTGAAATCGGTGCAAACTATAAATTAATCATTGCCGAACTATGGCCTGCGCTTTCGCTCGATATTGAAAACGTCAGCGGAATTCAAATTGTTGATTTGCGCGCGGGAGTGAAATACAAATTCTAACTAATTTTAACATATGAAAATATTTTTCTTTTTATTTTTAACAATACTATTGTCGAACACAAGTTGTTCACTACCATTATCGGAAGCGGTTCGCGGTGTTTGGCTTACGAACGTTGATTCGGAAGTTTTAAACTCCAAAGAAAATATTATTGAAGCGGTCGCACTCTGTAAAGAACTCGGCTTCAACTCCATATTCGTTGTTACGTGGAATAAAGCGATGACAACCTATCCGAGTAAAATAATGAAAGAATTAACCGGAATTGAAATTGACACAACATTTGCCGGACGCGATCCTCTCAAAGAGTTGATCGAAGAAGCGCATAAAAATGATTTAAAAGTTTTCGCCTGGTTTGAGTTTGGTTTTTCATCTTCGTATCAACAAAACGGCGGAATAATTTTACAGAAAAAACCGGAGTGGGCGGCAAAAGATATTAACGGAAATCTCGCAACCAAAAATGGTTTCGAATGGATGAACGGCTTTCATTCCGATGTTCAAGATTTTCTTCTCTCATTAATTTTAGAAGTTGTAAAAAATTATAATGTTGACGGAATTCAGGGAGATGACAGATTGCCCGCAATGCCTTCGCTTGCAGGATATGACGACTACACGATCGACCTTTATAAATCGGCTCACAACGGCACTCTACCTCCAAATGATTATAAAGACACAAGCTGGGTTAATTTCCGCGCGGATATTCTCAATCGTTTCATGAAAAGAATTTACTTGGAAGTTAAAGCTGTGAACAAAAATCTTATTGTATCGATGGCACCAAGTATTTATCCCTGGAGTAAAGAAGAATATTTACAGGATTGGGTCTCGTGGCTCAACGAAGGATTGGTTGATCTCGTTTGTCCGCAAGTATATCGATACAAAATTGATGATTATAATTCCGCTTTAAAAGAGATTGTTGCTAATCAAGTATCCGAAAATAATTTGCACAAACTTTTCCCCGGGGTTTTATTGAAAGTCGGTAAGTATCAACCCGAAGAAAAATTTTTGAGAGAGATGATTCAGACAAACCGAAAAAATAAAATTAACGGCGAAGTTTTTTTCTTTTATGAAGGCGTGAAAAAATATCCTCAAATCTTTAAAGAACTTTACAACGAACGCGCAATGTTTCCGGAGTTGACAAAGTGAAAAGTATCGCATCGAATATTTTTCTTTACCTGTTTATTTTAATTCTATTTACGAACTCGAATGCACAATCGCTTCAAGAGTTGCACGGAACTTGGTTGACTAATGTTGACAGTTATGTACTTGCGACGGACAACAACATTGTCGAAGCGATGAATTATCTTTCTTCAATCGGAGTGAACGTAATATTTCCCGTTGTGTACAACAAGGGTTACACTCTTTATCCAAGCCAGATAATGCAAAATCTTTTCAATGCAAAAACAATTAATGATCCATCTTTTGCAAACAGAGATTTTCTTGAAAGATTAGTCATCGAAGCTCACCGTGTCGGCATTGAAGTGATTCCCTGGTTTGAGTTTGGATTTTCCTCATCGTATAGTTTGAATGGCGGACACATTGTTGCGCGCTTTCCTTCGTGGGCGGCAAAGAATGTTAACGGTCAACTCGTTGTGAAAAATGGATTCGATTGGCTGAGCGGCATTAATCCCGATGTTCAAAATTATATGATTTCGTTAATCACAGAAGTAATTGATAGCTATGATGTTGATGGAGTTCAGGGAGATGACCGCTTGCCTGCAATGCCCGTGGAAGGTGGATATGATTCGACTACTGTTGCAATTTATAAATCGGAACATAGCGGTGCCGCACCACCAAATAATGCCGGAGATGCAAATTGGAAAAGATGGCGCGCGGATAAATTAACTTCGTTTTTTTCGCGCATGCGAGATTCCGTAAAAACCCGAAGCGCTCATTTGATTCTTTCATCCACTCCAACGCCCTTTCCATGGGGATATGATGAATATCTTCAAGATTCCCGTTCGTGGGCGCAGAATAATTTAGTCGATAATATTATTCCGCAACTTTATCGATACGATTTTGCAAGTTATCAATCAACTTTAAGTCAATCTCTCAGCCAAGTACGAAGCGTCAATCCGAATATTTATTTTGCAGGAGTGTTGACGAAATCGGGAAGTTATGTAATTACGCCTTCGTTACTTCTGAGCAAAATTAATTTGAACAGAACTAATAATGTTAAAGGTGAATGTACTTTTTTTTATGAAGCATTAAGAGCAAACAACAATCTTCTCGGCGATACACTGAAAAAATCGGTTTATAAAAATCCTGTTCAGCTTCCATATCGCAACGGAAATATTTGGCGACCGAAAGGAAATATTGTGAACGAAGATAGTTCGGTTGTTGCGCAAATTGGTTCATGGAGTTTTTATCCGCAGCAAGGATTCAACGGAGGAATTCTTCGCACCAATTCTTCAACTTTTACTTCTCTCGAATATAAGTTTAATGTTTCTCACTCCGCTCATTATGATGTTTATGCATACTTCGTTCCCAATACAACGTGGACGCAGAAAGCGAAATATGTTATTTATACTTCAACTGATTCGATAGTAGTAGTTGTTAATCAAAGCGATTTGAATAAAAAAGGGTGGCACAAAATCGGAACGGCATTTTTAACAAGCGGAAGCGATAAAAAAATTAAACTCGACAACTCATTATTAGAGGCGGGAAAATATCTCGTTGCCGATGCAATGATGTTGATGATAAACAGAAAACTCTCGCCTGAAGTAGTGATAACGAATGTTGATAACAAGCGCGACGAAGAATTGCAAACGATTCCATCTGAATTTGTTTTGTATCAGAATTATCCGAATCCGTTTAATCCAACGACGAAGATAATGTTTTCAATTCCCGCAGGCGCAGAGACACGCCGCGGCGTGTCTTTACGGGTGTTTGACATTCTCGGCAGAGAAGTTGCTACTCTTGTGAACGAAGAAAAATCTGCCGGCGAGTACGAAGTCGAATTTAATAATTCCCTATTACCAACCGGAATTTATTTCTACCAACTCCGCGTTGGTGATTACCTCGCAACGAAAAAGATGACGCTTTTAAAATAAATTGATAGTTAAGAATTAAAAATTAATAATTAGGTCGTGAGATTACTCGACCTTTGTTCATACGGCGCGAGTGCACGCGGAGATTAATTAAAAATGAATATCCCTTTGCGAACTTTGCGGTTAAAAAAGAAGATGGCTTCGCAGAAGATGAGTAAGATAAAGAGAAGGAGAAAGAAAAATACGGGTAGACGCGAGTAATACAAATAAGTATCTGTTGAAGATTGAATATTTTCTGTTGATGTAATGTTTGGCAAATATGATGAAATTGCGGTTACATTGTTCTGTTGAATCAACCGGTTCCAAAATATTTTGTGAATCGTATTCGGTATTTTTTTAGTCTAATGTTCATCATTCCCATGAGCAGTCCCGAAAAATTTTGTTCATGTTCTCACAAAGGATTGTTTGCATGTTAAGCATGTGTCGCTGAGCCGATAAGTGAAAGAGGATAAAATATTTTTCTCCTTAATTCGTATCTTTGTTTAGAGACTCATGATTTTTAAAATTACTAAATTTTTCGGAGTCACTTTTTATTACAACTAACTTTGAACACTTCCCTTTTTATAAACATAAAGAATCGATGACGTGCATTGCAAAAAAATTTCCATCTAGGAGAAAATAATATGGATGGTTACTGTCCAATATGCGGTAGCCCGGAGTTTAAAATTCTTGGCAAATCAAAAACAAATTCAATTTCAGAAAAATTTATTAACAAAGAATATCGGGTTGTGAAGTGTAAAGATTGTTGTGCTTATTTTGTTGTTCCGCAAATTGAATTTACAGTTAACCAATGGGCAGAGCTTTACAATTCAGAATATTTTTCAAGTCAATCAAATTGGCTTATAAAGCAAAGAACCAAAGAATTAAAGCAGAGATTTGACAAAGCGGAATCTTTTTTGCATGGAAATAAGAATATCAAATTTTTAGATATCGGCACCGGCGAAGGGAAAACGTTACTTGAAGGGAGTTTAAGAGGATGGGATGTAACCGGCATTGATATTGTTGACAACAGAATTGATACCGCACGAAATAGTAAGATCAAATTTATTAGCGCAAAATTTTTAGAATACAATTTTTATGAAAACCACTTTGATTTTATTTATTTAGATTCTGTTCTCGAACATGTTTTAGATCCGGTTGAATACCTGATAAAAATAAGAAAACTTCTTAAACCAGGAGGAGTTGTATATGTTGGCGTTCCAAATGAAGATAGTTTGTTTAATGATATTCGGAAAATAATTTTTAAAGTTATCGGTCGAAATGAAATAACCGAAAAAATAAAACCATTTGATTCGCCATATCATGTGATAGGTTTTAATTTTTCTTCTCTTAATTCCATATTAAAAAAACAAAATTTTGGAATTAAGTATTTCAGAAATTTTGGACGGAAATTCGATTTTTTAAGCAGTTCCCCTAATAAGAAAAAATTCTGGATCAGTTTATTTTTTTTATTGCCAATTGAATTTGCCGGCTACATTATTAAGCGCGACGTCTATTTTGAAGCATATCTTACGAAAGAAAAATATTAATTGACTTCACTAATCCGCGAAGCAATTGGTCTGCTTACCTAAGCTGGACAAGCCAGAACCGAATTTATATGTTCATCAAGTTGTTGTTCTTACTTTGGTAATGAGAGCATTCCAACAATGAAAATAATATTTCATTCCCGAAAGCTTTCGGGATGTTAATAATAAAAATATTTTTCCCGTTAGGGAAAATATGTTGGTAACAAAAAATTATGATGCAACACTTAATCCCGTAGGGATGACACAATTTACTGTTCGCATCTTCCTTTACTTCTTGAACCAAAACCAAAAGTTGAACATTTTTCAAATTGTTGTTTTAACCCTATCTGACAAGGGTATTCTGAAACGGGGAAAATTATTTTGCCATTATTGGCATGATTTTAACTTAAATGTACTAAAGTTAGGTAACTTGGGTCGATAACAAAATCGTTGAGGTTGAATCTAATCAGTAAAAAAAATTTTTTTATGATGAATTTATTTTGCTATTATACAAACAACTAAAATGTTTGGCTTTAGTCTGTTGGATCTGTTCAATCTGCGAAGGGAAATTTCAAGTACAACGAGAGATTCGTTAAACTTGATGATATTAGCAAAGTAACCGAAATTAAATAAATAAAAGAAGCGGCATGACCGCTTTTTTTATTTTAAAGCGATTGCCTGTTTATCTTTATCGTGTTTTTTTTAAATGTAAAATCGTGGTAGCACAAATCCTAATTTTATTTTTCCACAAAAAAAAGATGGGGAAATGAAATAACCTCAACTGCGAAAGCATCCGTTTCGAATTTAATTTTGGATTGGCTCATTACCGTGATTATAATATTTTAGCGTTCGATTTATTTTTCTCTCACTATAAGGATTATGAAAAGACGAACATTTATTAAAAGAGGTGCTCTATTCACTGCCGGCGCAACTTTACTCCCCTCATCAATCGCAGCGAAAACAAAAACATTAATTCCTAATGCTTCTAAACCAAATCCGGATTCTTGGAATGATGATGAATTGAATATTGCTTGGCTCGGGCACTCAACAGTTCTGATAAATTTTTTTGGGAGAATAATTTTAACCGATCCCGTTTTATTTCAAAGAATCGGAATTAACATTCTCGGCTATACTTATGGTCCGAGTCGATACTCATTACCCGCATTGGAGTATGATGAAATTCCCAAACCAGATTTAATTCTTCTCTCGCATGCGCACATGGATCATATGGATTATCAAACGCTGAACAAGTTTGCCGATAAATTTCCAAAACAAATTGATGTGTTAACCGCTTTCAATACGATGGATGTGATTGAGAGATTAGATTGGAAATCAATCAAAGAACTTGATTGGAATGACGAACATGAAATTCATGAAATAAAAATTAAAACACTTGAAGTAAAACATTTCGGGTGGCGCTATCCGTGGGAACGCGACCGCTCCAAAGGATATTTTAATAACGGAAGAAGTTTTAACGCTTACATTCTTGAAAGAAACGGAACGAAGATTTTGTTCGGCGGTGATACCGCGATGACTGACTTATTTCGGAAATCGAAGTCGCAAGCTGATATTGCAATCATGCCGATTGGCGCATACAATCCGTGGAAGATGAATCATTGCAATCCCGAAGAAGCTTTGCAAATGGCAAAAGAGATTAATGCAAAATTTTTTATTCCGATTCACTGCAACACTTTTAAACAAGGGTTAGAACCGTTTGAAGAGCCGATAAGTCGGTTGAAAAATTCTTTTTCCAAATATGATTTACAACTCGGCTTAACAGGCATCGGCGAAACTTTCAATCTGAAACAAGCATAACATTTTTGAAATAATTAATTCAAGAGAAAAAATGAAATCACTAATATTCCTCGCAATGTTATCGGCGATACTTTCAACGTCATATTCTCAAACTGATGATGAATTGAAAAAGAAAGCGAGCGAGCTCGCACAAAAATTTATTATCGTAGATACGCACGTTGATTTTCCGTTAAACATTTATCACGATCCTAAAAAATATACAGTTGATAAAAGCGAAGGAGAATTTGATTATCCCCGCGCAAAACAAGGCGGATTGAACGTTCCCTTCATGTCAATTTACACTCCGCCGAGATTAGAAGGAACCGGCAAAAGCAAAGTGATGGCAGATTCTTTAATCACTCTTGTAGAAAAAATTGTGAATGAAAACTCGGATCGATTCGCTATTCCCGCAAGCGTCGATGATGTGCGCAATCACTTCAAACAAAATAAAATTTCTTTGCCGATGGGAATGGAAAACGGCTCGCCGATTGAAAACGATTTGAAAAATATTCGTTACTTTTATAGCCGCGGAGTTCGTTACATAACTCTTGCGCACGGAAAAAGTAATCACATCAGCGATTCATCGTACGATGAAAACAAACAATGGAACGGGCTCAGCAATTTTGGGAAAGATGTTGTTAACGAAATGAATAAGCTGGGAATTATGATTGACGTTTCTCATTTATCCGATTCGGCATTTTATGATGTAATTGAAATTTCGGATGCGCCGGTGATCGCCAGTCATTCTTCATGCAGATATTTTACTCCCGGATTTGAACGTAACATGAGCGATGAAATGATTGTACATCTGGCAAAGCATGGCGGAGTTATTCAAATAAATTTCGGTTCTTCTTTTTTGCGTGATGATATCAGAAAAAAATATGACGAGATTGATGCATTCATTGATAATTATGTCAAAGAACATACCGATCAGTCCGATGAAGAGCGACGTGAATTTATTAATAAGTATCGCAAAGAAAACAAACCGCCGAACGCAACAGTAAAGGATGTTGTTGCGCATATCGATCACGTTGTAAAATTAGTAGGAATAAATTATGTCGGTATCGGCTCAGACTTTGATGGAGTTGGCGATACACTCCCCGAAGGTTTGAAAGATGTTTCTTACTATCCAAATTTAATTTATGAATTGTTGAAACTTGGATACAGCGAAGAAGATATTAAAAAAATCTGCGGAGAAAACTTGCTGCGGGTTTGGAGTGAAGTGGAAGATATCGCGAAGAATATTGAGCAATAAAATAATAATCTTATCTTCTTTGTTATTCTTTGCTTGCAGACACCTTCTGTCCAAAATATCTATAAGGACAAAATATAAGACGAGTTTATTTCTTTTATTTTGGACAATACTATTGCCGACGCAATTCCTATCAATTATATTTGCAAACAAAAAAAACAACGGTTCTGAACTGAAAAGAATTATCAAAAAAATATCTGCAACAAAAATTTTTAAGAGTAGCCGCTCATACGAGCGGCTATTTTTTTATCCGCACAGACCAGCTAATGAATAAACATTCTGCATCTCTAATTTTACAGGACGGTTTCAAAGTTGACGGCTTTTCGTTCGGACACAAGGGAAACTGCAACGGCGAAGTTGTTTTCAATACCGGCATGGTTGGCTATCCCGAAACTCTAACAGATCCTTCTTACGCGGGACAAATTTTAATTTTAACTTATCCTTTAATCGGCAACTACGGAATTCCTTCCGACGAAAGAGAAGAAGATATTTTAAAAAATTTTGAGTCTGAAAAAATTCAGGTAAACGGTTTGGTAATTTCGAATTACTCGGAAAACTATTCTCATTGGAGCGCGGTAAAATCTCTTCATCAATGGCTTGAAGAAAATAAAGTGCCTGCAATTTATGGAGTAGATACGCGCATGCTCACCCGCAAATTACGTGAAGAAGGAACAATGCCGGGTTTAATTTCTATCGATGAGAATCATCTCGACTTTTATGATCCGAATAAAAACGATCTTGTCGCCGAAGTTTCTATCAAAGAACCCAAATTATATTCCCGAAGCGAGAAAAAAATTATTGTGATTGACTGCGGAGTGAAGAATAACATTATTCGCGCATTTCTCGAAAGAGATATTTCAGTGCTTCGCGTTCCTCATGATTACAATTTTCTTAACGAAGAAGCCGACGGAATTTTTATTTCAAACGGTCCCGGCGATCCTAAAATGTGCAAACAAACAATTGCCAATGTTCAAAAGGCGATGAAGAAAGAATTGCCGATACTCGGCATTTGTCTCGGAAGTCAAATATTAGCACTCGCCTCCGGTGCAGAAACTTATAAATTAAAATACGGACATCGAAGCCACAACCAACCCGTAAATGAAACGGGAACAAAGCGATGTTACATCACTTCGCAAAATCACGGTTATGCAGTTGATGCTCATTCGCTTCCTCAAGATTGGCGCGAATGGTTTGTGAACGATAACGACGGAACGAACGAAGGAGTAATTCATATCGCTAAACCATTTTTCGGAACGCAATTTCACCCCGAAGCATCTCCCGGTCCCGACGATACCGAATTTGTCTTTGATATGTTTGTGAGAAATTTATGATGAATATAATGGATTTTGAATTTGGATTTCTTTAATCCGAATATAATCTTCAGAATTGTTTGTGAAGAGTGTTAAACCATTGATATATACTGTTGATGCGATGATTGAATCTCCAATTGAAAGATTATATTTCTTTCTAAAGAGAATCGATTGATTGATGATTTCAGAATCAATTGGTAAAACTGAAATTTTTGAAAAAATATTATTGAAAAATATTTCTTGTTCTTTTGTTATTTTATGAAAACCAAGTACTTCCAGTTTGCTAATTTCTGAAGCAAACACAATCTCTCGATCATAAAGTTGATGTAGAAAGGAAAACTCCTCCTGCGCCGAATAAATAATGATGTTACTGTCAAGTAATATCAACTTTTGAATCCAAGGTTTCTGTCTGCCCTAACTTTCCTTTGCCATTCCGAAGGATCGCCGAAATTAGAAACATCAATTTTTTTTAATTTCATTCGCCTGGTTTTTTTTGAAATCGTGAAAGACTTTGCATTGGATAATCTTTCAATGCGATAATTAATTTTCAACCGTTGAATGAGCTCTTTGATTAAGGTCAGGTCTCGCTCATTTGAAGGTTCAATGATAATTCTTGTCATAGTTAAAATAAGTTTTGAATAAAAATAAATTATTAAATGTTACAATCAAATTGGAGAAAATATTTTTCTCTTCTGCAATTATAGGAATAAAAAGTGATACGAAGAGGTAGACCAAAAAAAGTTTTAATACTCGGCTCGGGTGCTTTGCAAATCGGGCAAGCAGGGGAGTTTGATTACTCCGGCAGTCAAGCTATCAAAGCACTTAAAGAAGATTATATCGAAACGGTACTAATCAATCCGAACATCGCAACAATTCAAACTTCTGAACACCTCGCAGATAAAGTCTACTTCCTTCCGATAAAACCAAACTTTGTCGAAAGAATAATAGAAAAAGAAAAACCGGACGGCATCATGCTTGGCTTCGGAGGACAAACTGCACTCAACGTTGGCGTTGCCTTACACGATAGCGGCGTGCTTGATAAATATGGCGTTCGCGTGCTTGGCACTTCTGTTGAAACAATAAAAGATACCGAAGACCGCTTACGCTTTGCGCAAAAAGTTGAAGAAGCGGGATTCAAAGTTGCGCGAAGTAAAACTATTCACACAATTGAAGAGGCAATTCAAGCCGCAGAAGAAATCGGTTTTCCTTTAATGGTTCGAATCGCGTACGCCCTTGGCGGACTTGGCTCCGGCATTGTCAACAATAAAGAAGAGTTAATCGAAAAGACGAAACGGGCTTTCTCTTTTACAAATCAAATTTTAATTGAAGAATCTTTGTACGGTTGGAAGGAACTCGAATACGAAATTGTCCGCGATAAATTTAACAACTGCATTACAATTTGTTCAATGGAAAATATTGATCCGATGGGAATACACACGGGAGATAGCGTTGTTGTTGCACCGGTGCAAACTCTTTCCGCAAAAGAGAATTTCAAATTACGCTCGATTGGAATCGCGCTGATTCGTCATCTCGGAATTATCGGCGAGTGCAACATACAATTCGCGCTTGATACTAAATCGGAAGATTATAGAATCATCGAAGTGAATGCGCGTTTGAGTAGAAGTTCCGCGCTTGCATCGAAAGCAACTGGTTATCCGCTTGCGTTTGTCGCCAGCAAACTTGTTCTCGGTTATGATTTAAATGAAATTGAAAACAGCATCACCAAAGAAACGTCCGCATGTTTCGAGCCTGCGCTCGATTATATCGTTTTAAAATTCCCTCGTTGGGATTTGCAAAAGTTTCGACAGGTGAGCACACAACTTGGTTCAGAAATGAAATCTGTCGGAGAAGTTATGGCTATCGGCAGAAGTTTTGAAGAAGTTTTACAAAAAGCAATTCGAATGCTCGATATAGGATTGCCCGGCTTCACCGCAACTATTCTTGATGAAGAAAATAATCTTGAAAAAGAATTATCAACGCCGACTGACAGAAGAATTTTTATGATTGCGAAAGCTCTGACGAAAGGAATGAGCGTTGACAGAATTCATGACTTAACAAAAATCGATCGTTGGTTTTTGTACAAGATGAAAAATATAATCGACAACGAAAAATTTCTTCAAACAAAAAAGATCGAAGAGCTTTCTCGCGAAAATATTTTGGAAGCAAAACAAAACGGGTTTTCGGATAGTCAACTCGCATTCCTTTCACGCAGTAATGAAGCGGTCGTGCGCGATGTTCGTAAAAAATTCGGAGTGGTTCCATGTGTAAAACAGATTGATACTCTTGCGGCAGAATTTCCGGCGCAGACAAATTATTTGTACATGACTTACAACGGAACGGAAGACGATATAAAAGGTGGAGAGAGCAATCAAATTGTTGTGCTCGGCGGCGGTGCGTATCGCATCGGTTCTTCTGTCGAATTTGATTGGTGTTGTGTGAACGCGGTTATGTCTCTTTCAAAAATGAATTTTAAAACGATCATGATTAATTGTAATCCTGAAACCGTCAGCACCGATCATGATATTTGCGACAAACTTTATTTTGAAGAAATGTCACTTGAAAGAGTTCTCGATATTTATGAAAGAGAAAATCCTTCCGGAGTTATCGTTTCGATGGGAGGGCAAATTCCTAACAACCTCGCAATGAAACTTTTTAATAGTGGCGTTCACATCATCGGAACATCGCCGTTGCAAATTGATAACGCAGAGAACCGTCATAAGTTTTCGCAAATACTCGACGGTCTTGAAATCGATCAACCGCATTGGGAAGAATTAACTGATTTGAAAGAGGCAAAATTGTTTGCGGTAAAAGTTGGCTATCCTGTCTTAATTCGTCCGAGCTATGTTTTAAGTGGCGCAGCAATGAGTATCGTTCTCACTGAAGAAGAACTTGAAACTTATTTGAAGAAGGCATCGGATATCAGTCCCGAACATCCTGTTGTGATTAGCAAATTTATTACCGATGCAAGAGAGATTGAAGTTGACGCTGCCGCAGTTAACTGTGAATTATTTTGTTACGCAATTTCCGAACATGTTGAAAATGCCGGCGTTCATAGCGGCGATGCTACAATCGTTCTACCTCCGCAAAGAACTTATCTTGAAACGATGCGCAGAGTTAAAATCATTACAAAACAAATTGCAACCGCACTCGAAATTACGGGACCGTTCAACATTCAATTCATCGCGAAAGATAATGACGTAAAAGTGATTGAATGTAATCTTCGCGCTTCAAGAAGTTTTCCGTTCGTTTCAAAAGTTTTGAAAATAAATTTTATAGATATAGCAACACGATTGATGATGGGAGAGCGCGTGCCGAACATCGATCGTTCATCGTTTGATGTTGATTACGTCGGAGTGAAAGCATCGCAGTTTTCTTTTACAAGATTGAAAGGAAGCGATCCCGTTACAGGTGTGGAAATGGCTTCCACCGGCGAAGTTGCTTGTATCGGTGAAGATTTTAACGAAGCATTTTTAAAGAGTTTGCTTTCAACCGGTTTTAGAATTCCAAAAAAAGGAATTTTACTTTCAACAGGAACGATGAAACAGAAAGCTGAATTCCTCGATGAAATAAAATCTTTAAATGCAATGGGATACCAATTTTACGGCACGCCGGCAACTGCGGAGTTTTATCGTGAGAACGGAATTGATGTAACTGATTTATATCGTCCGCTTGATAAACATGAACCTTCAATTATTACATACTTGCAAGAAGGGAAAATAGATCTCGTAATAAATATTCCGAAGACTACGGAAAAGAACGAACTCGACAGCGACTACATCATCAGAAGGCGTGCGGTTGATTTAAATATTCCTCTGATTACAAACACACAATTTGCGAAGCGATTTGTAAAAGCACTTAAACGCTACAACGAGGAAACCCTTACAATTAAAAGCTGGGATGAATATGCGTGAGCGGTTACATTGCGTACAAGCGAAATAAGAATTAAAAATTATAAATTAAAAATTAAGAGTTGATTTTCGTGGTGATTCGGATTTTGGCAATGATTTTTTGGAGTTCGATTGCATCTTTTAATAGACTTTCTGCTTCGATTTTTCCAAAGTAAGCGGATTCTTTTAATAGTCGTATCCAATAATTTGTTTCTCTCGCTTCTTTATATGCAATGGATAATTTGGCAAGAAATTCTGCTTTGCTTTGCGCTCCAATTGCTTCTTCAACATTGGCTCCGATGGAGGTGCCACTCCGTAAAAACTGTTTTGAAAGAACACGCTCCGATTTTTTTTCTACAAGATATTTATAAGCTTTTACAACTCTTACTGCAAATGAAAAACTCTTTTTCTGTAAAACATTATCTTTCTTCACCATCTCAAACCTTTATAATTTATTATTATGAATTTACATTGAAAATTGAACTTTCTCCTATCAATCATTTTTAATTTGTAATTTTCAATTAATACTAGACACGCTGAGTAGCACACAAATGACATTGATGCGACGGATTTTCAGCGATTAAATATATTATCCCTAAATCTCGAACTATGAATTTGCACAACCTGTGTTTGTTATAGATACTTGACTATTCTCCTATCAATCATTTTTAATTTGTAATTTTTAATTAACAATTTTGGCTTGCAAATAATTTTATGGGGAAATTACTTTATGAAGAGTAAAAATGATGGCGTCAGAAAACTTGTCCGCAGATTTTTTGAACTAGAATTTAAGATTTAAACTTTTCTTCATCCTTCCTTTATTTTTATTCCGTAAATTTTGATAAAAAAATTGGAGAAGTTGTGTTTAAATCTGTTTCATTATTTGTATTAGTATTTTTATTCATCACCGGTTCTGTAACTCCGCAAGAATTGCAGTCGGGACCAATGGTGGGCTATTCCGCAATGCGCGAAGTTTGTCTTTGGCTTCAAACTAGTAAAGAAGCAAAAGTGAGAATTGATTATTGGCAGGTAGATGACAAAGCAAAAAAATTTTCTACGGAGACGGTTACAACTTCCGTGCAAAATTTTTTTACGGCAAAACTTATCGCAAACAAAGTTGAACCGGGGCAAACTTATAATTATGAAGTTTTCATCAACAATAAAAAATATCCGATTAAGTATGATCTGAAATTTCAAACGCAAAAACTTTGGAGATGGAGAGAGAATCCCCCTGCGTTTAATTTTATTGTCGGCAGTTGTCTTTATATCAATGAACCTATTTACGACAGACCGGGCAAACCTTACGGGGCAGATTATCATATCTTAAAAAATATTTATGACAAGAAAGCCGACTTCATGTTGTGGCTTGGCGATAATGTTTATCTGCGCGAAGTTGATTGGGATTCCCGCTACGGAATTTTAAAAAGAAATACGCACACCCGTTCTCTTCCCGAACTTCAACCCTTGCTTGGCTCGATGCATCACTACGCAATTTGGGATGATCATGATTTTGGTCCCAACAACAGCGATCGCGGTTTTTGGAATAAAGAAAAAACTCTCGAAGCATTCGAATTATTTTGGGCGAATCCTTCTTTCGGGATTAATAACAAACCCGGTATTACAACTTACTTTCAATGGGGGGATATTGATTTTTTTCTTCTCGACAATCGCTACTATCGTACACCCGATGACCGCAAGTCCGGCGAGCGCGTTATTCTTGGCGATGAACAAATTCAATGGTTGATTGATAATCTTACTTTCAGCCGCGCACCATTCAAATTTATTGCTATCGGGGGACAGGTCATTAACTCAACCGACAAACAGTATATCGAAAATTATGCGAAGTTTCCCGAAGAGAAAGAAAAACTTTTAAAGTTGATCGAACAGGAAAAAATTGATGGCGTAATTTTTCTAACGGGCGATAGACATCATACTGAGATAAGTAAATTGGAAAGAGAAAACACTTACCCGCTTTATGATTTTACGATTTCACCGTTAACTGCAGGACCTACTAATTCTCAAGACGAAGTTAATGTTTTTCGCGTTGAAGGAACTTTGATAAACGAAAGAAATTTTGCTTTGTTCAATGTTTCCGGCGAAACCAAAAACAGAATTCTTACTTGCACAATTTTTAACTCCAATGGCGAGAAGTTGTGGGCGTACACAATTAACGAGACTGAATTGAAGAATAAAAAATAATTTAGCTTCATTAAAATTGTATAAACTACGACGCGCGACTGAATGTGTGAGTGCTATTTTGTATTGATTAATTGCGATTTTCATGCAGTTAATCATTCAACTTCAAAACAACTTTAACATCTGGTTATGATTTTATTTTTTTTAATATTCTTTTCACTCAACCTACTTGTAAATTATTATTTGTACAGAAGAGCGAATCAAGCGTTTCAAATTCAATCGCCGCGAAATAGAAAAATTTTTTTTATTTTATTTTGGTTTGTGGCGTTTAGCTATCCGATTGCGCGTTCAATGTCAAATGTGATGAACAATTTTATTTATGACTTCATTCTCTGGATCGGTTCATTCTGGTTTGCATTCATGCTCTACTTTTTTTTGCAGTTGCTGGCGATTGACATCGTGCGATTTGCGAATAAATATTTTTCATTCCTTCCGACTTTTCTTTTTACAAATTATACTCGAACTAAAAAATTAACTGCTGTTGCTGTGATTTTAATTGCTTCAATCACAATAGCGTACGGCTTTAATAATTCTTCGAATGTAAAAGTAAAAACTCTCGAAATGTCAGTCCAAAAACGGAATGCAGAAGTTGACTCGCTTAATATTTTATTTTTTGCAGATACACATTTAACTCCCGTGAACAACGGGCGAACGCTCGATAAAATTGTTGAGATAACCAATTCACTCAATATTGATGCGGTTTTGCTCGCCGGCGATGTTGTAGATGATCTCTCGCATCACCTCTACAGATATGGTTTGCACGACAAATTGAAAATGATAAAAACAAAGTTCGGAGTTATTATGGCAAATGGTAATCACGAATGGATTGTTGGAATTGAAGATGCACAAAAATTTTTGAGCGAAAGCAAATTAATTGTGCTTCGCGATTCAGTTTTAACTATTGCAAACAGTTTGCAAGTTGTCGGAAGAGAAGATAAATCTCTTACTCGTTATGTGAACTACAATCGCAAAACTATTGAACAACTCGCTGAGAAATTAAACCCGAATCTTCCTTCCGTCGTGCTTGACCATCAACCTTTTGAACTTGAGCGCACTGCAAACGCCGGATTCGATATGCAACTTTCCGGACACACGCATCACGGACAAATGTTTCCGATGAATTTGATTACATCTATCATCTATGAAATTAGTTGGGGATATAAAAAAATTGGCGGCTCACATTTTTATGTAACGTCAGGAGTTGGCACTTGGGGACCGCCCGTACGCATTGGAAGCGATGCAGAGTTGGTTCATATTATTTTGCGGTTTGAGTGAGATAATTTCACTCCCTCATTTTTATTGTGATTAGCTTGCAGCATAATTGCGATATTTAGAATAATTTTTATTAACCCGCTCCGATTACAATTCTTATATTTGCCGCAAAAATAATTTTTAATGCATCATTTAATTTGTACGAATTGTAAAAAAGAATTTGACTCGCACGAACCTGTTTGGCGTTGCGAGTGCGGCGGTCTTCTCGATTTGAAAATGAAATTTATTTTTAACCCGAATGAAATTTCAAACCGAAGAAAAAATATCTGGAGATACCGCGAAGCCTTGCCAATCAACGATGATATGTCAATCGTTTCACTTGATGAAGGATTCACTCCTTTAACTTCGGTCGATTTCAACAGTAAAAAAGTTTTCATTAAACAAGATCATCTTTTCCCGAGCGGCTCATACAAAGATCGCGGCGCGGCTGTTCAAATCAGTAAAGTGAAAGAACTGCAAATAAAAAAAGTAGTAGAAGATTCAAGCGGGAACGCCGGCTGCGCGGTTGCGGCTTATTGCGCAAAGGGAAATATCGAGTGTGATATTTTTGTGCCGGCATCCTCTTCCGAAGGAAAACTTGTACAGATAAAGGCATACGGCGCGAATCTTGTAAAAATTCCGGGAACGAGAAAAGATTGCGCTGATACCGTACTTAAAGCGGCTGAAAAATTTTATTACGCAAGTCATTCATATAATCCATATTTTTTTCACGGTACAAAAACATTTGCATACGAAGTGTGCGAACAATTGAATTGGCGCGCACCCGATGCGGTTATTCTTCCGGTTGGTAACGGAACTTTACTGCTCGGATGTCATATCGGTTTCAGCGAACTTTTTGAATTAGGAATAATTAATAAAATTCCGAAGTTGATTGGAGTTCAATCAGCCGGTTGCGATCCGCTGGCGAAAATGTTCAACGAAAATATTTCATTCGTTCCTGAAATAGAAAACCATAACACTATCGCCGAAGGAATTGCAATTGTGAATCCTGTAAGAGGAAAACAAATCGTTGATGCAATAAAAGAAAGCGGAGGATTTTTCATCACAGTTCATGATGAAGAAATAATATCTTCTTTAAAAGAAATTTTCTCATTAGGTTTTTATATCGAGCCGACTTCAGCCGCGACAATTGCGGGAGTTAAGCAGTATCTCACTCAATCAAATGACGCAACAATTGTTTCAGCTTTCACCGGTCACGGTTTGAAAGCCACAGAAAAAATATTGAAACTACTTTAGCTTTCACTCCAAGATTTTATATCACTACAAATGACTAAAATATTTTAACAGCAAAAAGGTAACATGAAAGAATTCACAACTATCGGTTTATTGCTTCTCTCAAATTCATTTATGACACTCGCGTGGTATGGGCATCTCAAATTTCAAGAGTTGGATTGGTTCAACCGGCTCGGGTTAATTTCGATAATTGTTATCAGTTGGGGAATTGCATTTTTCGAATATTGTTTTCAAGTTCCTGCAAACCGAATCGGCTTTAGAGAAAACGGCGGACCATTCACACTTGTTGAACTAAAAGTATTGCAAGAAGTAATTACACTTGTTGTCTTTTCTCTTTTTACAATGGTCTATTTCAAAAGTGAAACTTTTAAGTGGAATCATTTTGTGGGATTCTTTTTTCTTGTACTTGCAGTCTATTTTATTTTTAAGAAATAATAGAAAGGAAATATTATGAGTGAGAAATCAACAATGAAAATCGGCTCAATGCTATGGATGGACTTAACCGTTCCCAAAGCCGGCGAAGTTAAAGATTTTTATGAACAAGTCGTGAAGTGGAAACATGAAGAAGTAAGCATGGGAGAATACAGCGATTACAACATGCTCGCACCTGACGGAACAATCGTTACCGGCATTTGTAATAAAAGGGGTTTGAACGAGAACATTCCGTCGGTTTGGATGCCGTACATTGTAGTTGAAAATATTGATGAATCACTTGAGGCGTGCAAAAAACTCGGCGGGAAAATAATAACACCGAAACAAAAGATGAACAAAAGCACATATTGCGTTATTCAGGATATTGCCGGCGCATTCGCCACACTTTATCAAGCTGAATAAGTGTGTGTTAATTTTTATTCGCACCTATTTGCAATTAATTTCTTTTCTAACCGCAAAGTATTCAAACGTGCGCAAAAGAATATTCATTTTTAATTTTTGAGTCTACTATAATAAGGTAAGAAACGGTTGAAACCGTTTTACTATTCAGTAAGCATTTCCTTTAACCAACGGCTTAAGCCGTTGGTTAATAACAACTTAATGAACTGCGAACCGTTTCACATGTCCCTTTGGGAACGGTTTATAATTCTTTTCCAATTTTAGATTAATGAACTTTTTAGTGTGAACTCAATTTTTAATTTGTAATTAGGGTTTCCTGAAAAAGTAATAAAATTGATTTGAGGCAATAAAATCAAGG
>CAYMUL010000041.1:0-29226 GCA_964393605.1 uncultured Ignavibacteriaceae bacterium
TGTAAAGCCTGCATTGGAAAAGGAATTTTGTAATGATAATTTAAATTACAAAAAAGGAGGATTCTATGAATCATCGAAAGCACTTAACTCCAGAACAGAAAATCATTATTCTGAGAGAGTTACTTGAAAACCAAATTTCCATCAGCCAGCTGGCTGAGAAAAGTCATGTTCATGTAAATGATATTTACAGATGGAAGAAACAATTATTTGAAGGAGCATCATCGATACTCAAATCAAAAGCTGGAAAACCCAAACTTTCTAACCTACTGGAAAGAAAGATTGATAAATTAGAAAAGAAACTTCAACAACGCGATCAAGTGATCTCTGAAATAGTTCAAGAAAACATCGAGTTAAAAAAAAACTTAAATGGGGAAATTTGAACCAAAGATGGTTAGAACCAGACATCAGAGACAATATTGTTGAGTTTGTTGATTTGACACGCCTAAAAACTGAAATACCGGTTAAAAGACTTCTTCGATGGATTGGTATAAATACCAGCAAGTATTACCAGTGGATTCATAGAAAAGGAACCCAAAATAAACATAACGGGAAAATTCCTAAGAAACATTGGATTCTCGATTGGGAAACAGCTGCAATTATTTCTTATGCACAGAAACATATTGGAGAAGGTTATCGAAGATTAACTTACATGATGATTGATGAGAATATTGTCGCAGTAAGTCCGGCTACTACTTATCGCGTACTTAAATCTGTAGGAATGCTTAACAAATGGCGAAAGATTAAATCAAAGTCTAAGAATCGTGGATTTGAACAACCCATAGCACCTCATGAACATTGGCACATTGATATTAAGTACGTAAATTTTTTAGGAACGTTTTTATTCTTGATTGACATTATTGATGGCTACTCGCGCTACATCATACATCATGACCTAAGAATGAACATGCAAGAATATGATATACAGTTAACTTTACAAAAAGCTTTGGAAATATTTCTCGGTTTCAAACCAAGAATTATTTCAGATAACGGAACTCAATTTATTTCTAAAGACTTTACTGAATACTTGCGGTTTGTTGGACTTCAACACATTAAGACTTCGATTTGTTATCCCCAGAGCAATGGAAAAATTGAACGGTTTCATGGCACTATTAATCAAGAATGTTTATCAAAGTCTTCTTTAATAAATCTTGAAGATGCTAAAAAGCAAATTGCTTCGTATATTGACTACTACAATACTAAACGATTACACAGTTCTTTGTTTTATTTGACTCCAGAGGATTTTCTATTGGGTAGAATTGACGAAAGATTAAAACATAGAGAGCTTAAACTAAAGCAAGCTAAACTAAATAGACTGCAGGTGAGAAATGTCGTTTGACTTTCCACCTTATTTAACTAACTCAAAATTCCACTTCCCGCTGAACCAGGACAGAACAAACCTTGAAACATAATTTACATTTATTTTTCCCCTTTGATTAAACCCATTTTCCGCTATTTGTATTTTGTTCTCTCCGATAATTGCATAAGATGGAGGTATTTGATACCAATGATGATTCCTCTTTCTTTCGTAAATATTAAGCTGCGAAAAATTTTCATCAAGCAGCATAAATTTTTCTTCATCTGTATAGAAAAAAATTGTAGTTCCATGAAAATCAATATCAATTATATGTCCATCATAACGGAAGTGTCTATTTATAACAGAAATCTTTTTCTCTAATTCCTTATTATATCCGGTTAATTCCCCGTCAGCAAGCAGATAAAACAATTGTTTACTTGTTTTAATGTTAACTAAAGGTCTAAACGCTTTAAGACTATCTAAAAATAATTCTTTAATTAAAGTTCCGTCATAAGAAATATTTTCTAATGATAAATTTCTATTTTTTCTATTTTTGATTAAGGTAAAAAAATCTTCGTTGTCATAAAAACTCACGAAATCAAAACCAGAATATTCATCTTCAAATTCAACATAGTTTAAGAGATTAAGTTTTTTATCAAAAAAGAATAACCATGAAGTAAAATCATCAAATTGTGGTTTTGGATTTAGCCGCCAGGTATTACCGGGGGCAGCAGTAATTGCTAAAATTTTTCTATTCTTATTATTTATATCGTTAACGAATAATAACGTATGAATTGCTGCACCGACTTCAAACTTATTTAATTCATTTGTATCAAAGTTAAATTTATAAACACCTCTCGGAAGAATTGAATACCCCGCCCAAATTGAAAAAAATATTTCTTGTTCTCCAAATTCATTTTGTTCAACCCCGGCAATAGATATTGTTAAGTCCCACTTCTCCGCAAATCTTTCTTTTCCTCTCATTAATAAAAACTCATCATAATAAAGTAATTTTTTATTCTTACTATCAATGGCTCCTATAAAAAGAGAATCATTACGGTGATAAATGAAGATTATATCTTTGTAATCATCCTCATTTAAATCATAATAATAAAAGTGTTTTAACCATAGACCATCAGTTTTAATATTTGTTTGTTCTTCAATAGCATCATTTAAATTATATACATGGATAGCATAAAGGTCAGCTTGTTCATTTAATTTTTGCAGCCCGATTTCTTTTGTTTCACTTTCATTAATTTCAACAAAAAGAGACTCGTAATATGAATTATAATTTATAGATTTATAATCAACTTCATAATTGTGAAATATGTGCTGATTAAAGAATAGAATAACAGTTGCAGCAATAAATGCAAAAATTGCAATGAAGAGATTGAACTGCTTATCAGTTTGAAAAAGATTTTTCAATTTCATTTCCGCCAATAAAAAATCGAACCATGTCCAAAAGTAAATATGAGTATATTTGTAAGTTATTAAATACATTAAAAGATACAAAAATCTTAATTAATGAAAGAAGTTTTATTTCATTGGTAGCTTAATATGTAATAAAGAATTAAAGCACATCAGAGCGATTCTTCGCTTAAGTTTTTCCTTTGAGTTACTTTGAGCAATCCTTCGTGCGACTTGGTGGTTGAATTCTTTTTTTTTACCACAAAGGAACGCGAAGGTCTTCACAAAGGCACACGAAGTTTTTTCTTTGGGATTATTCGTCCCGACTTGTCGAGCTCCTTGGATGCAATCCTTTGTGCGACTTGGTGGTTGAATTCTTTTTTTTACCACAAAGGCACTCAAAGGTTTTCACAAAGGCACACGAAGGTTTTCCTTTGAGTTACTTTGTGCAATCCTTTGAGCGACTTGGTGGTTGAATTCTTTTTTTTACCACAAAGGCACGCAAAGGTTTTCACAAAGGCACGCAAAGGTTTTCCTTTGAGCTACTTCGTGGTTAATTCTTTTTTTTACCACAAAGGCACGCGAAGGTTTTCACAAAGGAACACGAAGGTTTCTCCTTTTAATCACAAACTCAATTCAGCCCGTGAGATTCTATTTTGCATATTAATTTCTATGATTGAAAGATTTCTTGTTTTGACAAAATATTTCATGTATATTTGAAATAAATAAAAATCTTGGATAATATTTCGTATATATTTGAAAGAAACAGCAATGAAAAACATCAAAAGAGAAAAATATTTACAGAAAATTGAACCTTTTATCGAGAAAAACATAATTAAAGTTTTAGTCGGACAAAGAAGAGTAGGTAAAAGTTTTCTTCTTTTACAAATTAAAGATATTTTAACAAGTAAAAATCCAAACTCTACAATCATTTTTATTGACAAAGAAAAATATGAATTTGATAGTATCAAAAATTATAAGGATTTAATAGAATATGTTGAGTCCAAAAAAGAGAATGAAAATTTTAATTATTTATTTATTGACGAAATCCAGGATATTGAAGAATTTGAAAAAGCACTAAGGCATTTTCAATCTTACGAAAATTTTGATATTTATTGCACGGGCAGTAATGCAAATTTATTATCGGGTGAACTAGCAACAATTTTAAGCGGTAGGCACATTGAAATTAAAATTAATAGTTTATCCTGGCAAGAATTTTTATTATTCCATCAATTGCCGAATAATGATGATAGTTTAGATAAATATATTACTTACGGCGGTCTCCCGTTTTTAATTAATCTTGAACAAAATGAAAATGTGATTTATGAATACTTAAAAAGTATTTATAATACAATCATCTATAAAGATATTGTATCGAGGTTTAATATTAGAAATACTGCGTTTCTTGAAAACTTAATTAAATATACTGCCGATAACGTCGGAAATATTTTCTCGGCAAAAAAAATCAGTGATTTCCTGAAATCACAAAAACAAAATCTCTCCCCTCAAATTGTATTAACATATTTGGAATACTTAAAGCAATCTTTTTTAATTCACATTATTAAGAGAATAGATATTTACGGCAAAAAAATTTTTGAGGTTGGTGAGAAATGCTACTTTGAAGATTGGGGAATAAAAAATGCAATTATTGGTTTCAAAAGACAATATATTAATCAACTCATAGAAAATATTGTTTTTCATCATTTAAAGATTTCCGAATATGAGATTTTGGTTGGAAGACGCGGCGAGAAAGAAATTGATTTTATTTGCGAACGTTCCGGAATAAAAGTCTACATCCAAACTGCTTATGTGATAGCAGATGATTCAGTTAGGGAAAGGGAATTTGGAAATCTTTTATCAATTAAAGACAATTGGAGAAAAATTGTTGTTTCGTTAGACAAATATTCACTAAAAAACTATGAAGGAATTGAGCACCTGCATTTAAGAGAATTCTTAAACACCTTTGAATAGCTTAAAAAAAAATTACTAATTTCCTTCGCGTTAGTTGGTGCATCCTTTGAGCGACTTTGTGGTTAATTTTTTTTTTTACCACAAAGGAACGCGAAGGTTTTCACAAAGGCACGCGAAGGTTTTCCTTTGAGCTACTTCGTGCAATCCTTTGAGCGACTTTGTGGTTAATTTTTTTTCAACATAGGCATACGAAGTTTAGTGTTTCCTTAATCCGCCAGAAGTCTATACTTAAAACCTGCAAACAAAGTTCATTCGATGCGCAAGACATACAATCCAATCGCGCCGGTAGATCACTAATTTATTTTTCTAGCAAAAGCGATTATGTGTCCGTCGGGATCGGATAAGTAGCCGGCTTTATCTCCCCAATCTCTATCTTGAATCGGGCTGATAATATTAGCTCCGACACTGGTTGCAGTTTCAAACGCCTCTTTAATATTTTCAACGTAGAGATATAATTCACATCGTGGAATACCGTTTCCCGTTGCAGGATGCGGCGTTTTGTCCGCAAGAATTTTTGCGATTCCGTGTTCCGGCATCAAACCAAGTTTTAAAGACGTATTGATTTGAAATTCAGTCATTCCCGGCACATCAAGTTGCGGCAACATATTTAAAACTGCCGAATAAAAATCTCTACTTTTCTTTTGATCGGAAACGTAGAGAATAATTTCGAATAACTTTAAATCAATCATAGATCACTTATCAATTTTACGAAATATTCTTTGCTATCAACGCCGAGATCGCGATCAATATCTTCAAACAAAAAATAGATACGTGTTAATTCATCTTCATCGAAAGTAGTTTCAACCATGCTGAACAATTCAGTATTTTCAACAGAAATATGGTCGAGCAAATCTTGAAAATATTCATTCAAAAGAGAAAAAGATTTACTCCACTCTTGTGCATCGATTTTACTTTCAACTTCATTCAACAATTCACGAAACTGCGAGTGATGGTTTTCAAGTTCATCGACTAAATCAGTCAGGAAAAATTCCGGTTTCGACTTTAATTCTTTAAACAAAACTTCTTCCTCTTTGTGATGATGAAATTTGTCACCGTATTCGCGAAAGAATGAAAGAAGAGTTTTTACTTTTGCAGAATAAATTTCCGCATCATTTTCCCAAAGTCTATCGAGAGAGTCAATTATTTTTTCCGCCGAACTAATTACATCATGCTCGGAAATCAGTACTGCGATTGGATTGTTTTCATTCATAGAAATTTATCATCTATTATTTTGCGCCGAGTGTAAGATTTAGATTAACTTCATTGTCGCCGCGCTTGACGGTTACATCAACAACATCTCCGGGCGCTAACTCTTGCAATGCATAGACATAATCATAAATGTTAGTTACTTTTTTCTTTCCGAAATGAATGATGATATCTCCCCCTTGCAAACCAGCTTTTTGTGCAGGGCTTCCTTCATTCACTCCGGTGATTTTCAAACCTTCGCCGGAATATGCATAATCGGGAATGGTGCCGACATAAACTTTCCATCCGCCTGTGCGTGCGCCTTCTTTTCGAGGAACATTGACATACTCGGGACGAACTTCACCATTAACAATTTCATTCGCAAATGAAGAAACAAAATTCAAAAGATTTTGCATCGATGATGAGTTGATTTTATCAGCGTCATCCGAAGGTCTGTGGTAATCGCTATGTGTTCCGGTGAAGAAGAACAAAACCGGAATTGCTTTTCCATAAAATGATGAATGATCACTCGGACCATAACCCTCATCGTTGAAAGTCAGAATAAAATTATTTTCATTCTTTGCATTCAAAATATCTTTCCATTTGGGAGAAGTGCCCGTGCCATATACAATCAACTCATTCTTTTCATTCATTCTGCCTATCATATCAAGATTGATCATTGTAACAATTTTTTCAAGAGGAACGGGGGAGTTGTTCACAAAAAAATTTGAACCGAGCAGTCCGAGTTCTTCGCCTGAGAATGCGAGAAAGATAATGCTTCGTTTGTTGTTTTTTGAAAGCGCGAAATATTCGGCGAGCTCAAGCATTCCTGTAGTGCCGGATGCGTTATCATCTGCGCCGTTATGAATTTGCAAATCGTTTCCGCGATAAAGCGAGCCGTGTCCGCCCATGCCGAGATGATCGTAATGCGCACCGATCACGATATATTCGTTTTTCAAATTCGTGTCTGTTCCTTCGAGCAATGCGCCGACATTTTGGCATGTTGCAGAAACTTCTTTCACAACACAATTAATTTCTGCGGATGAATTTGTTAACGCGAATGAAAATGGTTTCTTCGAATTTATAATTGAATCCTGATATTGCACCAACGTTAAACCGTAAGCAGAAAGCAATTCTTCCGCGTAAATTCTTTTCATGTGAACTGCGGGAAAATCTTTTACTCCTGCGGCGCGGTCATATTTGAACTCCACTAATTTGTCATCTTCATCTTTCGGCAAATAACCGTTGACAAAAATAATTCCTTTCGCGCCTTTCTCTTTAGCAAGAGATGCTTTGTAGCGCAAACTTGCGAACTCATCAAATTGTGAATGTGGATTATCGTACTCCGGCGTGTATCGCAACGCGATTACAATTTTATCTTTTACATCGACACCTTCGTAATCATCGTAAGAAAGTTTTGGTGCGGAGATGCCGTAGCCGACAAAAACTAAATCACTTTGCGCATAGGATTCACGGGCGAACGGTGCAGGTGTAAATCCATCGTGAAGTTTTATAGGAATTTTTTTTCCTTTGATATTCAAAGTGATTTCATTTTCCGAAGTCATAGAAATATCGGTTATGAATTCGAACTCTTGAAAATATTGGTTTGAAGTGAAGAGAGGTTTTAATCCGTATGATTGAAATTCATGCATCAAATAATTTGCGGCGACTTTGATTTCCTTCGAGCCGCTAAATCTGCCCGACATTTCATCCGATGCGAGATATTTGATGTGTACGGAAATTTCTTTCGATGTAATTTCTTTATTTAAAACGCTTTGCGAGTTGCAAGCAGTAGTGAAAATAAAAATTGCTGTGATTACTAAATTTCTAAACATGTTCACTCCTCAATCCAATCTGCAATAAAAATATTTGTATCGCCTTCTTTTTTATTAGAGCGATTCGATGCAAAGACAAGTTTCTTGCCGTCGCGGAGGAATACCGGAAAGCCGTCGAACGATTCGTTAAATGTAATTTGTTTGAAACCGGTACCGTCAATGTTAATCATGTACAAATCAAAATTTCTACCACTCTTGCTGTTCACATTTGAAGAGAAGATAACCCGCTTTTGATCGGGATGAAAGTAAGGTGCAAAACTTGCTTTTCCGAAGTTTGTAATTTGTTTCATCTCCGAACCGTCGGCATTCATTATGAACAATTCAAGTGCGGTCGGGCGAACGTATCCATTCTTCACAAGATCGTCATAATCTTGAAGTTCCTGTTCAGTCTTTGGTCGGCTTGCTCTAAAAATAATTTTCTTCCCGTCGGGAGAAAAGAAAGCACCGCCGTCATAACCCTTTTCGAAAGTAAGTCTCGTTTGTTCTGAACCATCGATGTTCATAACATATAACTCAGGGTCGCCATCGCGAGTTGAAGTGAAAATAATTTTATCACCGCGCGGAGAAACTGTTGCTTCGGCATCGTAACCGGGAGTATTCGTCAGTTGCACTAATCCCGTCCCATCTTCATTTATTTTGAAAATATCGAACGAATCATAAAGCAACCAAACATAACCTTTTGATCGATCAGGCGGCGGCGGACAATCATCTCCCGCGAGATGTGTAGAAGCAAAAATAATTTCTTTATCTCCCGGTAAATAATAAGCGCAGGTTGTTCTTCCTTTACCTGTCGAAACTAATTTTTTTTCGCTTCCGTCAATATTCATTACAAAAATTTGATCGCATTTAAGTTCATCAACCGTTGCTTGAAAAACTAATTTCTTTTCGGAGAAAGAAAGATATGCTTCGGCATTTTCGCCGCCATCGGACAGCATCCGAACATTTTTAAGGTGCGTCTCTCCTTCGAATAAATATTGCTGTTCAGACTGTGGCAGAACTGTTACTGAAATAAAAATGATAAGTGTTAATAGCTTCATCTTGAATCCAATCGTTTAAAATTAATTTGAAAAATTTGGAAAGAAATTTAGTTATAAAGTGGAAATTATTCGGGAACGTGAACGAGGAAATAATCTTTTGCCGATTTCCCGATTGCATGCGCCTCGCGCGAAGTCATGTGCAGCAAATCTTCTTCATCATCTTCATGCCCGGCTTCGAGAATAGCGAGGTCGCTATCTTTAGCATGTTTCACAATCGCCGGACAATATGCAGTGTCTCCGCTATAACAGATTGAAGTATCTTCAAAATAAAATTTGTAACCTAAAGCGGGGACACGTCTGGCGCTGTTTCCATCCGCTAATTCTTTATGTATCACGGTAAATGGTTTCACTTCAATATTGCCTGCTTTTGCAATTCTCATCTTTTTTATTTTTTTAAGATTTACATTATACAGACTGCTGCTTTTGTACACTTTTTTAAAAGCGTGATAGATACTTTCGATTTCTACACAGCCATCGGGGAAGTGAATGTTTATACTTTTGATTCTTTTCAGAACGCGCATGTAAGTCAGAAGCGACCACAACCCGCCGACGTGATCGTGATGCCCGTGAGTAATGAACACATCCGAAATCGAAAGTATTTCTTCAGGTTTTAATTCTTTTGTTAAGTCGCGTAAAATTCCGTCGCCGGGATCAACGAGGAAGTTTTCATCTTTTGCTTTCAGCAAGATTCCTGTTGCTACATTTGGTATCGAACAAAAAATTTTGATCGAGAAGTTCTTCTTCTTCCAGTAGATCGGATATTCGGAGCGGATGATTTTTTTATTACTCATTTCAAATAATTATTTGTGCAACAATTCCGCCGATGATAAATGCAAAAACCCAGGTGCTCGCCCAAATGATAACTCCTTCTTTTATTCCGCGTTCGTTTATCATTACCATGAATGAAGCAATGCATGGAACGAAGAGTGTAATTGTAATTATTGCAACAGTAATTTGCATCGCGGTGAGATGCAGATCAAACAAGCCCGCGGCACCGAAATCCCTTCGAACTACTCCCATTACAAAAGCTACCGCCGCCTCTTTCGGGAGCTTTAACCATGCGGTTGTTATCGGTGCAAGCAAATTTGTGAATGCGGCAAGTAGACCCGTTACTTGTAGGAAACTCACAAGAAATGCACCGACAAAAAACCAAACAGAAGCTTCTTTCAAAAATCCGTAAGTTCTAAAAAAAGTTTTTTTGAAAACATTATCAAGTTTTGGAAAGCGCATAATTGGTAAATCAATTAAGAGTGGGGTGCTTTGCCCCGGCAGCATTTTGTTCAGTGCAGTTGAAAGTAAAATTAGTACTGTAAAAATCACGCCGATATAAATTAAAAGAGGAGTAACACCTGCATTACTCATCAACACGGCAATTACCGCAAGTTGTGCAGAGCAGGGAATTACGAATTGAAGAATCGCTGTTGCAATTGTTTTTTCTCTTTCACTTCCGAGAAGTCGTGTTGTAATTGTTGCCATCGTTACACAACCAAAACCAAGCATAATAGGAATGACTGCGCGCCCGTTCAATCCGATTTTATTTAAAGTGCGATCCATCATTGTTGCGAGACGCGGAAGATAACCGCTATCTTCAAGCATCGCCATTGCAAAGTAGAAAGCGATTACTAACGGCAACAGCAAAAAGATAAGATATGTTATCGTCATCGACACTACTCCAAACTCGCCAAAAAATATAGTAACGATTGGATTTAGAAAAGTAAAAGTTGTTTGCGCATCCGGCAGCCGCGAAAAATAACTGAAGTCGTCCGCTAAAGATTGCTCTTCGTTCAAACCGTTTTCAAAAATATATTCACGTGATTCCTTGATTGCATCGTTATTGTCAATAATATCAACCGTAATATTTGTGGATGAAAACATTGCAACAGTTTTTTTGAGATAGTATTCAAAATATTGGACACCCAAAGTATTTTCTGTAAAATCAACAACGCGCTGCGCTACAAAATCTCCGATGAACAAGTAAAGAATAAAAAGTATCACTGCAAGAAATGGTAATCCGGTTGCAGGATTCAAAGTTAATCTACCGAGTAGATTGAAAAATTTTCCTTTGGACGAATCTTCATACTCAACTTCATTGATGAGTTGATTGACGCGGTTTCTTCTATCGATGTAAAGAAATTCTCTTTGGTCGGCGAAGTTCTCTTCGATGCCATGTTTCTTCGCCATCACTTCATCTCCTTCGAGTGCGAGTAATGCTTCCCCTTGTGAGCCGAAGCGTTTTAAGTTTTCATGCAAGAGATGATGAAGCTCTTCGGGCTGGTTGCCAATGCGCGCGTTCTCGATTGCGAAATCAATTTTATCAAATCCAATTTTTGAAATTGCCGCAGTCTCAATTACTTCAACTCCGAGTTTTGCTTTCAACTTTTCAATATCGATGCGGACTTTTCTTTTCTTCACTTCGTCGGCAAAGTTTAGCAGCACGGAAACTTTTTTCCCCATATCGATTAGTTGATGGGTGAGAAAAAGATCGCGTTCGAGATGAAGCGCGTTCACAACATTCAACACAATATCTGCATCCAGAATTACATCTCTTGCAACACGTTCTTCATCATTAAAAGAAGAAACTCCATAAATTCCCGGTGTATCATAAACGATTTTATCTTTGTACATTCCTTTACTTATCGAGACAGTCGTGCCGGGGAAATTGGAAACATCGACATACATTCCACTTAGATAATTAAAGAAGAGTGATTTGCCGACATTTGGATTCCCGACCAACACAACTTTTTGCAGTTGCGATGATTCAATCGAATCCTTTTCAATATTTAAGTGTGGATGTTTTTCAAGATGTGGAATTACGTCGTGTGAGTGCATTTTTAATTCAACGAAATATTTATTTGTTTTGCGAGTTCGAATCCGATGGCAATCTCCTGCCGATTTTTTTGGAGAACAATAGTTCCGCCGGGCAATCTTTCGAGGCAATAGACTTTGTCGCCTTCCGAAATTCCGATTCGAATCAATTGTATTTTTAACAAACCTGAAGGGAGAGAATTAATTATTACGTAAGAGCCCTTCTTTACTGTTGCGAGTGTTTTATTTTTCATGATAGTAGGGACAGTTCTTTTTATTTTTACAACGTACAAAAATGTTAAAGGAATAGCTTGCCGGTTCAAAGTTTTGTTTTGCGGAGATAGAATCGGATAATTTGGAAATTTTTTCTTCGACGAATTCTACGATTCGTCCGCAGTCAAGACAGATCATGTGATCATGATTTTGTCTTTTGAAGTTGCTCTCGTAGCGTTTCATATTTTCACCAAAATTTCTTTCGGAAAGAAGCCCGCATTGCTTGAGAAGTTCGAGTGTATTATAAACCGTAGCGCGGGATACTCTTGAATTGCCGTTCTTCATCATGATGTAAAGTTCATCGGCGGAAAAATGTCCATCGAAATCTAATGCCGAGTCCATCACTTCAAAACGTTCTGGCGTTATTCTGTTCTTTCCTTCTTTCAGAAAGCTGGTAAATATTTCGGATGCTTTTTGATGTTTTGCCATTCTGCAAATTATTTAGATTTAATCTACATAAAATTAGTTCTTTTTAAACAGAATTACAATAATTTTGCAGGCGTATTCAGAGTAAAAATTTATTCATTTTGATTTGTATTTAATTTTTAATAAAGAAAGAAAACTTATAATTGCGCCGCTCAAGGGATTGCGGCAATTGGATAAGTTTTCATTGCATGTCGGTGATCTTGTTGAAAAATTTGAGGATATTCTCAACCATAACTTTTCTTTTGAGTTAGCTGAGGAAGTCCTCTTTTTAGAAAATCAATTTTTCATCTACGATCTTGAAGCAGAAGAAATAGTTTTGCGTAACAAGCAACATCTCAGAAATTTCTTTTACGATGATTCAATTCCTTGTTTTTTTGATTTTAAAAATTTTGTGTACCGTTTCTCCGGCAGAAAAATTGATAACTCTCTCGGTTATTCTGCGGATGAGATCAACAATGCCGGATTTAACCGATTTGTACTCAACATGAAAAAACTTTCATTCACGGAAAGAGAGAGTGCGCTGTTATCTCCGCAAGCGGAGAAAGAGTATTTTCAAAATGAATATAAAATGAAAAATAAAAATGGCACTGCGGTTTTTGTAACCGAATTCGCCACTAAATTAAAAGCAAGTAATGGAATGTTCATCGGTCATACCGGTTTTTGGAAATGTACATAAAAAATATTCTTCGGCAATGAAAAGAATTTTTCGGTGTGAAAAAAATATTTTTCCATTAAAAAGCTATTTCTTATTTTTTGCACGAGTTTTAATTAACTAATTGAACTACAAAATTCAGAGGTATTATATTGACAACGTTTGACGACTTAAACCGACCGCGCGTGTTGGTTACGGAAGATGATCCCGATAACAAAATAGTTTTGGAATATTGTCTTCGAAAAAAATATGAAGTTCATTGCTGCGACTCGGCAGAAACATTTTACGATAAACTTTCCCAATCTAAATACGATTTCTTTGTTATGGATATTGCCATAAGAGGACAAAAGTCCGGGATAGATTTAATAAAAGAAATCAGGCAGATGAATGACTACAGCAAAGCCCCAATTGTATGCGTCTCCGCGCATGTGTTTCCACACGATAAAGAAAGCGCGTTCAAGGCCGGAGCCGACAGATTCGTTCCCCGCCCCATTGCCAATAAAGATTTTATGGATGAAGTCGAGACAACTTTACAGTTAAGAAATTTTTCTTTACAAACATAAAGGAAGAGTTTGAGAATTGTAATCGTAGGCGGCGGGTTTGGAGGAATCTTCACGGCGAAGCAATTAAAAGATTCGACTCATGAAGTTATAATTCTTGACAGAACAAATTATCATCTTTTCCAACCTCTTTTATATCAAGTAGCAACCGCAGCACTTTCGCCTGCCGATATTGCTGTTCCCATCCGCTCAATCTTTTCCGAACAAAAAAATATTACCGTTTTAATGGAAGAAGTTTATGCTATCGATAAAGAGAAAAAAGAGATTCAACTAAAAGACCGCTTACTACAATTCGATGCGCTTGTTTTGGCGCCGGGGGCGCGTCATTCTTATTTCGGAAATTCAAACTGGGAAAAATTTGCGCCTGGATTAAAAACTCTTGAAGACGCTCTCGAAATTAGGGAACGAATTTTGCTGTCGCTCGAAAAAGCTGAAACAACCGAAAGTGAATTTGAGAAAAGGAAAAATCTTACATTTGTATTAATCGGTGGTGGACCGACAGGAGTGGAGATGGCGGGTTCAATTGCAGAGATTGTTCAGAAAGCAATTCTTAAGGACTTCAGAAAAATTCGTCCGCAGGATGCGCGCGTAATATTAATTGAGGGACAAAACAGAATATTAACTTCGTACGATAAAAAACTTTCAGCCGCGGCGGAAAATGATTTGCGTTCTCTTGGTGTTGAAGTCATTAAAGAAAAATTTGTAAAGAATATTGATGCAAATTCCGTTTCGCTCGATGGAGAAATAATTCATACTTCGACAATCGTTTGGGCGGCAGGGAATGAGGCATCTCCATTACTCAAATCATTGAACACGCCACTCGATCGTGCCGGCAGAGCAATAGTGCAAACAGACCTTTCAATTCCTGCACACGATAAAATTTTTGTGATTGGCGACGCCGCAAATTTTAAAGAAGAAAATGAAAAAGTCCTTCCCGGTGTTTGCCAGGTTGCAATGCAGATGGGAACTTTCGTAGGGAAAATTTTGCGCGATGATATTCCAAAGGAGAGAAGAGGAAAATTTAAGTACAACGATAAAGGAAGCATGGCAACAATCGGCAGAGCAAAGGCAATCGCTGAAGTGTATGGTATAAAACTTTCCGGTTTTATTGCCTGGCTTGCGTGGGGGTTGCTTCACATCTTTTTCTTAATCGGTTTTAGAAACAGAGTTCGCGTTATGCTCGAATGGGTTTGGCAATACGTTACTTTTAGAAGGGGAATCAGGTTGATTACGGGGAGATGGTTCTCAGAAAAATAATCTCAAATAAATTTGATTTCACTATTTCTGTTTGTAATTTGAAACTATGAAAATTCAATTCACAATAAAAAATTAAATGAGAAGTATTAGTAAAATTTTTCTGCTTCTCGTCGCGCTCTTCAATTTTGCAACTGCACAGCGATATGGTTTTGTAAATTACAATGTTGATCAGGGTATGCCGCAATCGACTGTGAATGATATCTTCCAGGGAAATCAAGGATACATGTGGTTCGCAACGCTGGATGGCATCAGTAAATTTAACGGTACAAAGTTTTTCAACTATTCAACCGAGCATGGAATCAGCGATAAGTCGGTCAGAAATATTTATCAGGCAATTGATAGCACCGTTTGGATTGCAACCGATAGAGGACTGAATACATATCGTTTCGGTCAGATTGCAGTTGTCGATTCTGAAAAAGGTTTCCCGAACGAAACGCCATGCTGGGTTATCACCGGAGATAGAAACGGAACCGTTTGGATTGGAACAGTCGGCAAAGGATTATTCAAATTTTCGAACGGCGTATTTACAAATTATACAACCGAAAATGGGTTGCCGGATAATACGATCAGAAGTCTTGAAGTTGATAAGTCGGGTAACTTATGGATTGGAATGAAAAGCGCGGTTACTTTTTTCAATGGAGTAAAGTTTAAAAATTATAGTGTGAAAGATGGATTACCCGATGCAACTGCTCGGTGCATTAAATCTGCGCCGGATGGGAAAATCTGGTTTGCTACTGCAGGCGAAGGAGTCTTTTATTTTTACAAAGAGAAATTTTATTCGCTCAAACAAAAAGATGGATTAATTAACAACACTGCATATGCTCTAGAAATTGATCGCTTAGGAAATATTTGGATCGGAACTTTGGATGGCGTGAGTAAATACAACGGAAATTATTTTACAAATTTCACCACTGTATCGGGATTATCCGCTCCAATTGTTTTAACAATTTTTAAAGATCGAGAGAACAATTTATGGTTCGGAACAAAAGACGGCGGCGTGAATAAACTTGCAAGCGAAAAGTTTGCTACTTACGACGAGTCAGTCGGTTTGATTAACAACGCACCCTACGCTATTGCAGAAAATGGTTCTGGAGAAATATTTGTCGGAACAGGAGAAGGACTTTCGATCATTTCACGAAACGGTATTAAAAATTTTACTAAGGAAAATGGACTTCCAGCCAATTCGATTCCGGCAATTACGACAGCCACAGATGGTTCGGTGTGGATTGCAACTTTTAAAGGCGCGGTGAAATACTCAAACGGAAAATTTACCAAATATTCTAAGTCAAATGGATTCACAAACGATGTTATCGGTGCTATTTTTAGAGACAGAAACGGTAACATCTGGCTTGGCACTGATGCTGAAGGTGTATATAAATTTGACGGAAAGTCATTCAAAAATTTTTCTGAAAAAGATGGATTGATTGACAACACGATTTACGGCATAACTCAAGATAAACAAGGAAACATCTGGTTCGCCGGTTATAATAAAGGAATCTGTCGTTTTGACGGAAATCGTTTTTATGATTTCCCTGAAGTCAATCAAAAGCTTGCGCAGGCAAAAGTTTATACAATCAGCGCTTCGAATGATGGAAGAATTTGGATTGGCACGCAGAATTCTGGATTCTTTATTTATGAAAAAGGAAAGTTCACGCAATACACAACTGACAACGGATTGTCGAATAACGTCTGCTATTTCTTTATTCATGATGATGACGGCAATACATGGATCGGTACTAATCGCGGTTTGAATAAATTCGATGGTACTTCATTCAAACTGTATGATGTGAAGAGTGGAATTGTAACGAATGAATTCAATGTCGGTGCGGGCTTCAAAGATTCGAAAGGATATCTTTGGCTTGGAACTGTGAAAGGTTTGGTTCGCTTCGATCCAAAACTCGATAAGAAAAATGATATTCCTCCGCCAATCTATTTGACGAGCGTAAAAATTTTCGAAGACGATACAACATTCAATAAACATCTTGAACTCAGTTACACAGAAAATTATTTAAAGTTTGAATGGAAAGGTTTAAGTTACACTTCTCCCGATGATATTCTATATCAATATAAATTAAGCGGTGTCGATCCCGATTGGCAACTTTCTAATTCGACAACGATCCAATACACTTCATTGAGAAGCGGTGAATATGAATTTCTTGTTAAAGCCGCAAACTCCGATATGGTGTGGAGTGTTTTCCCTGCAAAAATTAGTTTTGAAATTTTGCCTCCATGGTGGGAAACCTGGTGGTTCAGAATTACCGCGCTCGTACTTTTGATCTCCGGCGGTTATACTTTTTACGTCGTAAAAACTTATCGCTTGAAACAACGTAGCATCGAGCTTGCGCGATTAGTAAAAGAAAGAACGAGAGAGTTAGAAGAAGAAAAAGATAAATCGGACGAACTGATTCATAATATTCTCCCCGCGCAAATTGTAAAAGAGTTAAAAGAGAAAGGTGTTACCGAGCCGCGTGAATTCAAGCTGATCTCAATTCTCTTTACAGATTTTAAAGGATTCACTTCTTTCTCATCCAAACTGCCGCCGAATGAACTCGTTGCCGAACTGAACGATATCTTCAATCACTTTGATCGTATTATCGATAAATATGAATTGGAAAAATTAAAAACTATCGGAGATTCATACATGATTGGCGGTGGATTACCGACGGAGACAGATGATCATGCAGTTAGGATAATACTTGCCGCGCTCGAACTTCAAAGTTTCATGCACGAAAGAAATAAACAACATCAATTTAATTGGCAGATGCGCGCAGGTGTTCACTCCGGTAATGTTGTTGCGGGTGTTGTAGGAAAAAGAAAATTCACATACGATATTTGGGGCGATACGGTCAACACTGCAAGCAGGATGGAAAGTAACGGCGAGCCGGGGAAAATCAATGTCTCCGAAGCAACACAATCTCTCGTTGCAAATTATTTTGAGTTTGAAGAACGCGGTAAAATTGCCGCGAAAGGAAAAGGGGAAATCGATATGTTTTTTGTCAGTGCCGTAAAGAAAAAAGCACTTGAAGAATATTCCTTCGCAGAAATTTCTGCCGAAATTATAAAAATTATTTGAATTAAAATCTTAGTTCGAGTAAGAGCGAAAACCTATTATCGAGACTGCCGATAACTTCTGAATCACCGCTGCTCAAACTCTTCTCCGTTGGTTTAATCGTTTCAGAATATTTAAATGAAACTGAAAGGGGATGAAACGATTGAATTTTACTCACGATATACCATCGCACACCTTCGCCGTACATCGGAAGATTTGTCATCACTCCGGCAATATCATTTTCAAATTCATAAACCGCAGAGGAAAAAGATGTTGTGTTGAAGAAGATAATTCTCGCCTGAACTAAAATATTTTCTATGATTGCAAATTTTGCATCTTGAAAAACAAGAAATCCGGTTTCGTTCATTCCATCATTTAGTTTTACAATTTCTAATCTGTTTCTGAATTGAAATTCATTGAGACCGTAACGTATGTCAGCACGCAAATTTCTCTTCTTGACTTCGATTATTTTGATGCTGTTATCTACAGTAACTTTTTCTTCCTCGTTTTTGTTTTTGTAACGCAAATTAATTTCTAAATCTTTACCGAATTTATTGTACCAATCAAAAAGAAAATCATTTCCCGCGAGAGATAAGCCGCCAATATTTTCCGTTCTAATAGTTGAATAGATATCCGAATAGAAATTGAAAACACCAAACTCGTTTGAGCTTGTCAATCCAAGGTATAAACCCGTTTCGTTTGATGTCGAAGATTCCGAAAAACCGTTTGCATATAGCGATCGATAATTGTTGGGATAGTATCGATGTGAGATCGCAAGACCGAATTTTCTTGTGGATTGAAATGCGATCGAATTTATGGTGGCAATGCGATTATCAGAAGTTGCAATTTCTCCGGAGTAAAAAATATTTTTTGAATTTCCTGTATAGGCAATTGAAGTAACTGAAATTCTTTTTCCAATAATCCCATAATTATTTTGCGCAATGAATTGCTTATCGAAGTTCGACTGAAAATAGAGCGCGTTCATTTTTAAATACGAAGCAAACGAGTAACCGACTTGAAGTCCGCCCGATACGGAGGACAAATTATTTTTTGTAGAAATTTCTTTTTCGGTTCGATGAAAGCCGTCGATGCGAATTGACTTAACTTCACCGTTGATTGAATCTATCGATGCATCAAAATTATTTTTTGCGATGAAAAACGAAACATTAAATTGATTGAATTGCAAAGTAGCTCCACCGCCACTGAAATAATTAGTTTCGAGTGAACCGGAAAATTCCTTTACTCCTCCTGCAGTTTTAAAAAGAGGATGAAGCACTTCCGTCCCTTTTGAATATGCATAAGGCGACCAGACTGCAAGTCCGTGTCCATGCTCAAAGATAAATGAGCCAAGTAGAAATTTCTTTACGAATCCAAAATCCTTCACACCGATATAATATTTGAAGTGGTCGATGATTGAATTTTCTCCGGCATCTTTCTCGGTCAAAAATGAGAAGAAAATATTTTTAACTTTTCCTTTTAGTCGGTTGTATTGTTTAAGTTTTGAGCCAGTGTATTTCCCTTCGAGAAAAGCGATGCGCGGTTGTAAATCGGTAATTGTTCTCGTTCTCAATTCAAATTTTGCATCAGGCAAAAAACCTTGAAAGCCGGATTCCTTCTCCTGCCAATCGATAGTTGCTTGGGGTACGAAGAAAAAACTAAAAAGTAGGATTGCCTTATCCGTCGGAATTGCCGGAATATTTTTTAATTCATAAACAGTAAAAAAATTTCCAAATTTATTTCTGTAATCAACTATAGCCGCCGCTTCAATTGTGGTTAAGATGGGGATTATCGAAAGTTCATCATAAGTTACTTCATTCAAATTTAGGGGAGAATTTTTCAGTTCTTCAAAAATATCGGCAAAAGCTTCGAGTTGTTCTTCGTCGGTACTTGTTTCAATAATCCTTTCGATACCGGCACCTGCATCAAGTGTATCGAGTGTTTGCGAAAGTATTTTCGTGCAAACGCCTTGCATCAAAAATGAAATTACGATGATGTGAAAAAAATATCGCATTAAAAATTATCTGGAAAAAGTGTCATAGAAATTTGATGAGTGAAACTAAGTTCTCGATGATAAGTTGAAGCAAAATCAAAAATGAAGAATAAGTATTTCAATCCGATTCCACCCGTGAACATTTTTGGATCGCTACTCATTCCACTTCTTATTTCAAGATAATCCAAAAATTTATACGCCGCACCAATCTGAACACTCTCATCATGTCGGGTTTCTTTAAAGATTGAGAAATTTATATTTCCATTTTCTACAGGTATAAATTGTAACCCGAAATTAATGCTCGAACCGATTTGATCGTCTTCGCTACCGTAAGTTGCACGGTTAACGTTTAACAGCGCAGTCCCGATATTTAATTGCTCTGTTATACGATAAATCATACCCGCATCAATACTCACTGAAACATCATTTCCGTAGTTTGCAATGGTAAGTTGATTTATGCGAAGAGAAGTACCGATGAAAATATTTTTTTCAATTTCTTTCGAACCGGAAATCAGAAAAACATTTTCACGGAAAAGTTCAAATCCAAAAGTTGAAAACCCTGCGGATAAATTAGCGAATGTGAAGGGATTGCATGCCGCTACTGCCGCAGTTGATAATTCGCTCAATCCAAATGGTGAAGGAGAGTAATACGTTCCGATTTGCAAATTTGAATTCATCGCAACGGATGCAGGATTTGAAAATACCGAAAGCGCATTACCAAATTTTGCAACAGCAGAATTTGCGAGCGATGTTTCTTCAGCGCCGATTGTAATCTGCGCAAATGCATTCGTTCCGAAAATAAAAATGGTAAAGAGAAATTTTTTCACATTTGCCTGATATTTAATAAATAACACTTTTTTGATATATTAAACTAAGATTAATTATTTATTGATGAAAGATGAAAAAAATATTTTGCTTTATCGTGCTTTTTAATTTACTCTGCTTCGGACAAGAATTGCTTGCCGATGTTATGATCGATTTTCAAAATTTACCGGTGATTAATAAAGAGAGTCTCCGCGATTTTGAAGCGACGATTGAAGACTATCTCAACAACACCCGCTTCACGGGCGGCGATTGGAATTATGAAAAAATAAAATGCTCGTTCAACATCTCCATTGTCAGTGCCGGTGACGAAGTGAGCTATTCCGCACAAGCTGTTATTACAAGCCAACGGAAACTCTACAAATCCACACAGGCATCCTTAATGTTGAAAATATTCGATACGAATTGGGATTTTATTTACGAACGCGGGCAATCACTTTATTTCGATCCTTTGAACTTTAATTCCATCGCGAGTTTTTTTGACTATTACGCTTTCGTTATAATCGGAATGGAAAATGATTCGTGGGAAAAATTAAGCGGTACTGATTTTTTTAGGAAAGCGTTTGATATTGTTAATCTTGGCGTGCGAAGTAAAAACTCCAAGGGATGGGAAGCGTTGAGCGGAAATTTTAATCGAAAAGATTTAGTCGAGAACATGTTGAATGAAAAATATAGACCGCTTCGCGAAGCCGTTGCAGATTACCATTACGCTCTTGATGTTTCGGTGAAGAACAAAAATGCGGCGATGCAACAGATAGTGCAAGTCGTAAAAAATTTAGAAAAGATAAAAGGGCAGATGGATATTCGAAGCGTTTATCTTCGAACATTTTTTGAAGCAAAGTATGGTGAAATTATTGAGATGTTGCGCGGAGTTGAAGATAAATCGATTTTCAAAGTGTTGAAGGTACTCGATCCTCAGCACGCGGGAAAATATGATGAGGTTTTACAAAAAACTCAATGAAGTGTAATCGATATTATTGAATCATCTTGCTCAATATCATCGACGACATCCTGCCCCGAAATTATTTTTGCCCAAATTGTGTACCGTCCGTTCAGGTGCATATGCTCTGCTTGCATGATGAACCATTGACTTCCTTCGGTATCTTTTCCTGCGCTTGCGATTCCGGCAACTCCGGCTGAATAATTTTCAGTTGAGAATTCCGAAATGATTTCATAACCGGGACCGCCCCAACCGGAGCCCGATGGATCTCCACCTTGTATTACAAAGCCCTGAACAACTCGATGAAATGAAATTCCGTTATAAAATTTTTTTTCTGCCAGAAAAACAAAGTTCGCAACGGTTATCGGTGCGACTTCACTCATCAACTTTAATTTGAAATTTCCCTTCGTTGTTTTTATGGTTGCGAAAGAATATTCAAAACTGTGAGCCCAAATTTCATGAAACATCTCATCGGTCTTTTTTGAAGCCGGTGCGGCAATTCTCTTTAAAGAATAAACTTTTGAAACACTGAGAAGATTTTTTATTTCCTCATGATAATTATTAGAAATTTTTTCGGATAAATTATAGAGAGAAAGTATTGCTTCAAGATGATCGGCGGAATGGATATTTATTTTTATGTATTCCTTGATCAATGATTTTAATTCGTTGGAGTGATTCGCAATTGTTGCCGAATCTATATTATCTGCGGCAATACTTACGAGTGGCGGAAATTCCGATTTCATCTGCTCAAAAATAAATTTGCGCATCTCATCTGCTTTAGTTCTCCCAAAAATTTTTGAAATGGAAGTAACGACTTCAATTTTCGCTTTGATATCGCCGGCGTAAAAAATTTCATTCATCGCATCAAACGAAAATTGATCGAATTCTTTATGCTCGCCGAATATTTTTACCCGGTATTCTTCGCTCAGCTTGTTTTGGAATTTATCGTACAGCAGTAATTTTTCGGAAGTGTTCAAATGCAAATAACTATTCAACAATTCACCGAAGACGTGATGCGAAATTTCTTGTTCAGAAAACTTCTTTTCTATCGCTGAATTTAGAAATGCGGCAAAATTATTTTGCAACTGAATCCGTTTCAAAGCTGTTGCAATGTTTCTTTGAACATTGAAATTATCATCTTCAAGTAATTTCAAATATGTATGAAGTTGTTCTTCAGTTGTGAATGCATAATAAACTCCCGTAGATGCTATCTCGTTTCGTAAAATCCAGTGCCTACTTTCGCAAAGCGATTTGAATAATTTATCACTAATTGGAAGTTGTTTGTTGTTCCTATAAATGCCGAGCAGATATTGGATAGCCGTAACATTATCATCGCGCACGAAAATTTTATTCAGTTGCGATTCAAGTTTCTTTGTTTCACTAATATTCGCGCGCATCCTGTAAAGCGCGAAAGCAATTTCTTTACTTAGTTGATTATCTTTTGCAGAAAATAATTCTTTCCAAAGATAACTGGCTGCGAGTGAGTCTTTGAATCCACGCAGATAGAAATTCATCATTGCAGTTGCGACCCCGTTAGAGATTTTATGACTCTCTAAAGATTTAATGAATTTTTCAAAATCTGATTGTGTGCCAATCTTTCCTAATGCTTCGAGTGCATAAAAAATATCTTCATCATTACTTGCTTGTAATTGCGCGTGCAAATAGTCGATGGATTGTGAAGAATAACCAATCTGTCCCAAAGCAAAGAAAATATTTTTGCGACAGTTATTATTCATTATTGATGTTATCGTAGTTACAAAAGAGGTATCATTCGAGTGTGAGACAGAAAGCAACGCCGCGTTTTGTTTCCTTGAGTCATTCGAGTTTAAGTATTCTAAAAATATTTTGTCTTTCCAATCGCGCGTAAATGTTTTGTAAATAAGAAGTGAATCTTCTTTTACGAATTGAGAAAAGATTGGAGTTGCGAAGAATAAAAATAAGAGGAGAAAAAAATTAAATATCGATTTCATAGACTCGATATTTCTTGTAGAGATCGCCTTTCATAGTTTGCGCGCCGCGGTTCATCATCTCATTGTTTTCGAGCACCCAACTTGCTTCGCCGAGATCGATACCAACTTGATGTGCGCGCATTAAAGTTTCCCAATAAAAAACTGCGTCGAGCCCCCGCTTTTGGTACTCCGGTATGATACCAAGAGTAATTACACGCGACCATTTAATATTTTTTTTCTGGGTAAATAATTTTAAAAATCCAAACGGGAAAAGTTTTCCGTTCAATTGTTTGAAGATGTAATTGTAATCGAGCATCGTTAAAGCAAAACCGACAAGTTCATTATTCACTTCGCCGAACAAAACAAGCGAAGGTTCAACGAGTGGTTTCAAATCTTTTGCCATCGCTTCAATTTCCTTATCTGTCATCGGAACGAATCCCCAATTAGGCGCCCATGCTTTGTTGTACACATATTTAACTTTGTCAAGTTCTTTATCGAACTCTTTCAAATTTAAAGAAGTGATTTTTACTCCTGTACGTTGTCTGCTAATTTCTGCAACACGACGAATTTTATCTGCCGTTACAACTTTATCATGTTCTAATTTATAAGCATTCAAGTCCATAACTTTTTTGAAGCCGTAATTATCACAAAGCCGTAAATAGTATTTAGGATTGTAAGTCATCAACAAACGCGGCGAATCGTCGAACCCTTCGAGCAACATTCCATATTCATCATTACTTGAGGGATTGGCAGGACCACGCATATGATCGCAGTCATGATCCTTCAACCATTTTTTTGCTGTGTTGAAAAGTTCATCCGCAACGCTCTGATTATCAATCGATTCAAAGAATCCGAAGAAGCCGACTTTGTCGTTATGATATTTATTGTGAAGCTCATTTTTAATTGCGGCAATTCTTCCGACAATCTTTCCGTTTCGATAGGCAAGAAAATAATCTGCTTCGGCATGTTCGAAGAAAGGATTTTTCTCTTTGCTAAGAATTTTTTTTCGATCCATAATTAGAGGCGGAACCCAATGCTGATCCCCTTGATAAATTTCCCATTGAAATTTTATGAATGAATTTAACTCAGATTGAGTCGTAACTTTTTTGATTTGAATGTCGCTCATGAGAATTGAATTTTTAATTGATGATGTTTAATTCTTTACCGATCTTTTTGAAAGTCGCGATGATGAAATCAAGATGTTGATCTTCGTGTGAAGACATATAACTCGTTCTCATCATTTGTCTGCCTTGAGGTACACCGGGAGAAATGAAAACATTCACGAAAACTCCGGAGTCGTACAATCTTCTCCACATTTGAAAAGCAAGTCCATCATCACCGACAATGACGGGCACGATTGCAGTGCGTCCTTCAACTACGTTGAAGCCAAGTCCTTTCAATTCAGTGCGAACTTTGTTTGCGTTCGAGATAAGTCGCGTAACTCGTTCAGGTTCTTGTTCAAGAATTGTGAGAGCCGCAAGCGCCGCCGCAACTGATGCGGGTGTTGGTGATGCGCTGAATATTAGCGCAGGAGATAAATGTTTAATATAATTTATAACTCTTTCTGCGCCGGCAACAAATCCACCGAGCGATGCAAAAGTTTTTGAGAAAGTTCCCATTGTCAAATCAATATCTTTTTCAAGATTGAATTCGCTCGCAGTACCGCGTCCCCCTTTTCCGATGACACCGACAGAATGTGCATCGTCAATTAGAATTCTCGCGTTATATTTTTTTGCAATTTCATTTAAGCGGGGAAGATCGACAATTTCGCCGCCGGTTGAAAATACACCATCGGAGACAATTAACTTTCCGGCTTCAGGTTCAAGTTTGGAAATTACTCTCTCAAGATCTTTCATGTCGTTGTGTTTGTATCTAACGAAGTCTGCAGTTGCACCTTTCGCCATAAGATTTCCAGCAACGATACACGCATGGTTATCTTTATCCGAAACTACATAATCACCGCGATTAACAAGTGTGGGAATGATTCCTTGTGCAGTTTGGTAACCCGTGCTGAAGAGGAGAACCGCTTCCGTATTAAAAAATTTTGCAAGCCGTTCTTCGAGTTCGATGTGCAAATCTAATGTTCCCGTCAAATAACGCGAACCTGAACAACCCGTTCCATATTTTTCTACTGCTTTTACTGTTGCTTCTTTAACTTTCGGGTGAGCAGTCAATCCTAAATAATTATTCGACCCGGCCATAACAACTTTTCTTCCTTCCATCTGAACAACAGGACCTTCATTTTCCTGAATTGGCCTAAAGTAAGGGTATAAATTTAACTGCTTGATTTCATCTGCTCTGGTGAATTCCAAGCATTTTTTAAAAAGATCCAAATCTTCCTCCAAATTTATTGGCGTTTATATTCTATTAATAATTTTTTTTAATTCATTAAATTACTTTTGAAAATCTATTACAAATTAAATAATAATACAAGAAATGTTTAAGAATGATATTGCAATTGTTACAGGCGGAAGCGGTTTCGTCGGTAGTCATCTCGTTGATTTGCTTATTGAAAAAAATTTTTCAGTGAAGTGTATAGTGCGCAAAACGAGCGACTTGAAATGGCTTGCGAATAAACCCGTAGAGATCATCGATTGCGGCTTGTTCGATTACGATGGCTTAAATAAAGTTTTCGCCGAAGCTACTTACATTTTTCATGTTGCAGGAGTAGTGAAAGCAAAAACCAAAGAAGGATATTTTAAAGGAAATGTAACTACGACAAAAACAATTTTAGAAGCCGCGTTGAATCATGCGTCAACACTGAAGAAAGTTGTTATCGTCAGCAGTCAAACCGCCGCAGGTCCATCTTTAAACGGAGTTATTAAAATTGAAACTGATCAGTCGCAGCCAATAACAACTTACGGCAGAAGTAAAAGGGAACAGGAAATCGTTGCGGAAAAATTCATGGACAAACTGCCGATTACAATTTGTCGTGCGCCCGCAGTCTATGGTGAAAGAGATAAAGAGATTTTTATCTTCTTCAAAACTTTTGCACAAGGTTTGATGACGACAATCGGCTTCAACGAGAAAACAATCAGTTTAATTCATGTGCGCGATTTGGTTGAAGGTCTGTATCTCGCGGCGGTTTCAGAAAATTCTGTCGGGGAAATTTATTTCATCACTTCAGAAAAATTTTATACTTGGGATGAAATCGGGAATGCAACTTCAAAAGCGTTGAACAAAAATCCGGTGAAGATTAGAGTGCCGCACTGGCTCGTCTATACTATAATGACGATCACTGAGTTCTTCGCATTATTTTCAAAATCACCCACGATTATGAACCGTGAAAAGGCGCGCGATGTTACTCAAACTGCGTGGACATGCTCTCCACAAAAAGCAATCAATCAAATTGGTTTTAATCAAAAAATTTCTTTGGAAGAAGGAATAGAGAGAACTGTTCGGTGGTATCAAAAAGAAGGTTGGTTGAAGTGAATTTTAATTATTTTTCGCGCCTTCTTTTATCCACGTTTTAATTCCGTCTATTTGATTTCGCGTTAAGTATGTCGGATAACCCGGCGGCGGCATCAAAATACTTCCACTTGTGCCTTCAATAGACCAGACAAGTCTGCTGTTCTGTGGTTCATTCGGAAAAACAATTGCAGGATCAGAAGTTGTAGAAGCCCACGTTGTCAAACTTAAATTACCCGCGCGTGTACCGTCATCATGACAGCCGGAGTTGTTGCATTTAATTTCGAACACCGGCAAAATGTGTGCGCGAAAACTTACATTACTTGCGGGAATCTCCCGTTTGTCGATATCATTTACGGTGAGTGTATCATCGCAACCAACATAAAGTAACGCAACGACAAAAGTGAAGAGTAATTTTTTCATCGGATGAATATTTGATTTTTTCAATTTTAGACTTTGAGTGATATTGAATAGTAAGAATATTAAATTAATTCCTGGAACAAAATTTATTTAATCGCATAAAAAATCTACAAAAAATAAAACTTACTAAAATGAAAATATTTTTGACACTTATATTATTTGCAATGACGTTGCCAGTTGAGATGAGCGCGCAAGTTCAAGATTCCTCTGCTTATGAAAAACTGGACAAAGAGTTTTCGGCTTTCATGTATCGATATTTGTACAGAATTGACATAAACGATTTGACTTCAGGAAAGTATACTTCTGATAATGAAATGCTTGAACAAAATGCCGATGAAATTTTCAGTATCGGCATCACCGAAGCAAGAGAACGAATTGAATATTTATTCACGCATCTCAAAGATCTCGGCAACAAATATCTTTCCGAAATTGATTCCGCGAATAGTCCATTGGACTATGAATATACACTTGAGATTATTCAAGATTACTACATTCATTTAGTCGATTTAAAAAGAAATTTTGCCGAAGGAGAATTTTTATTTCGCAAACGGTTGTTTGAAAAGTTCGGCGACAATTATGAAGATTCATTTGAAGTAAAATTATTATCCGAGATGCCGGAAATGTTTGATTCACTCTATCAAAATGAAATCAACTTATTTATTGATAAAGAAATTTTTCGTGAATTCGCTTTCCCTCGTTTCGGCGCAACAAAACCAACGGACGATGTCAAACCGGGAACAAATCAATCTTTACAACCGCAATCAGAAGATGGGGGAATTAGTTCGTTACAAAAAAATGAAAACATTGTCAAGACCACCGATGCTGTTCAAAAACTGAAAGATGCCGAAGCATTAAAAAAAACTTACGAAAAAGAATTACGAGATACTTTTAAAGGACAAAGCGTCGTTTTAGATTTTCTAAAAAAGTAAGTAAAAATAATATTGAGGGATTAAAAATTTAACATAAGAGATGTTCCCGCACCGAACCAAAAGTAGCCCTTTGTTAAATTATTTTTTTTAAGCGGGTAGTGAATTCCAACCAAGCCAAAAACTTTTAAGCCAAGAAAGTCACCCGAAAAATTTATCGCATTTGTAAAAAAGACATCAAGAATTATCGGATTAACTTTCGGGAAAAATTTTTCAGTTACATAAGTTGTTTGAAAATTATAATCGACAAAGTAATTCTCAACCATTGTGAAATAGGAAAGTTTTATTGTACCGGCATTTTGAAAGATGGTTGTGGCACCATGCAAAGTAACTTGTAGAAAATATTTATTGTACTTCATAAAATCAGTTTCCGAGCGGATCAATTTAGGTTCGGAAAATAAAATATGTTTATCAATTAACTGCCGGTATGCGCTTCTCCCTTTACTCACGCCGACGAAATATTCTAAAAATATATTGGATAATTTTATTGAGTGTTGTCCCAATCCGATTTCGAAAAATTCTTTTAAGAAGTAGCCACAATCTTTACAATCTACATTTGCGGATTCAATTTTTTGAGTAGAAAAAAATATTCCGGTTGAGGAATCAATCGCATAACCAAAGTTGAAGGAGAGTTTATCATCATACGGTTTTGCACGAAAACCAATTTGTAATTGCGATGAATTAGTAAAAAGAGGGGAGTAAGGATTTTCCGTAAAGTCCACCGAATTAGCCGTGCACCCTGCCAGCAAAATTACTGCAATTGAAAATATATTGATAAAATACTTTTTCATGCGTAAAAGTAATTAAAAGTTATTTAAATAATTCGAAAAAATTTATTGGATTGTTAGCGAGTTTCGGTAGTTGACTAAAATAAAAAACCTCGACTTTTTACAATCGAGGTTTTCATGTGGAGCTAAGGAGGATCGAACTCCTGACCTCGTGAATGCCATTCACGCGCTCTCCCAGCTGAGCTATAGCCCCAATAAAAAAATTTCGCGCTCTCCTTTATCTGCCGAGGTT
>CAYMUL010000042.1:0-27046 GCA_964393605.1 uncultured Ignavibacteriaceae bacterium
TTTTATTATACAATTAGTTATAGATATTTAACTCTTAAACAACCGGACAGCAGTGGTCGGTATCATAAACATAGTGGTTTAAAACTTTGTCTACTTCTTTGCATTTTCGCGTCGAAGTCATTACTCCCTGCGCCGCAGGATACTTTAGATATTTACAATTTAGATTTTACACAGCTTTCAAAAATAAAAATCTCCACGCCTTCCAAAGTTGTTCAAAATGTTATTGAAGTTCCCGTAACTGTTTCTGTAATCACTTCCGAAGAAATAAAATTAAACGGATATTTCACGCTTGAAGAGGCACTGTCATCGCTTCCCGGTTTGCAATTCAGAAATGTGCAAGGAATAAACAGCTATATTTTTATTCGAGGAATTCCGAATCAGAATAATTTGGTTTTAATTTTGGTTGACGGAGTTCAGATTAATGAACTTAACTCCGGCGGGTTTTATGCCGGCGGTCAGTACAATCTCTCTAATGTTGATCGTATCGAAGTTGTGTACGGTCCCTCTTCGGTTGCTTACGGAACTAATGCAATTTCGGGAGTGATAAATATTATAACCAAAGATGCAAAAGAAAATCATAAGAGCGCGAGCGTGCATTCAGGTACATTCAATACTTTCGCCGCAGATGCAAATTACAATTTTGTAAATGCAGATTCATCATTTGCATTTAAGTTTTCCGGCATGTACAAGCAAACGGATAAAGCCGATTTGAAAGGGAACAACGGCGATAACAATTGGTCGGATCAAATGGAAAATTATGAGAAAGATTTTTCATTCGATACGAAACTGCAAATGAATAATTTCATTCTCGGAACATGCTTTCAGCAGAAACAAACATCGGCAACAACACAAAATAAATCTATCGGAACAATTTTTAAGGATCAAGGAACTTTATGGAATATACGATTTATCAACGCTTTTCTTAAATACCATAATAATATATCGGGTTCACTGAATTTTACATCGACACTCTATAATAGAAACGCAACGGTTCTTCCGAACACAATTCGCGATATAGTTGATGCTGCGCAAATTGGCTATTACCGCCCCAACAACCTCACGGGAATAGAAGGAATTTTAGATTATAAATTCGATGAAACTTTTTCCATTGCAAGCGGATTAACTTTTGAATTTGAATCAATTGCAGAACAGCCGACCTTGACTTACAGTTCTTCACCGCTTATCGCTCCGCCAACTCCGGCTAAACCGAATATGTTAAACAATTCCTTAGTGAGCATCTTTGTTGAGCCGCGCCTTCTCGTATATCAAAGCATCTATCTTTCCGGCGGGTTTAGATTTGACAACAGCAGCTTTTATGATCAAGTGCTCACGCCGCGTTTCGGCTTGAGTTATAATTTTAATAAACATGTTTTACGGCTTTCATACTCCGAAGCTTTTCGTGCGCCAAAACCTTGGGATTACACTGATGGGCTTGGCAATCCCAATTTAAATCCTGAAAAGATTTCTTCCCTCGAAACATCCCTCAATCTTTCACTCTCTAACAATTTTGAATTTGATTTGATCGGTTATATCAATAAATTAAAAAATGGACTTATCCGCGAAAATATTTTCGGCGGGTGGAGATGGATTAACGCCGATGAGTTTAATACTATCGGTTCTGAGATAGCTCTAACTTTTGTAACGAGTTCACTTCGTGCATCCATCAATTATACTTTTACCGAGAGTGAAGATAAAAATGATTTGTTCATTCCGGAGATTAGCAAACATGTTGGGAATGCGTGCGTTGCCTATTTGATAACCGACAAAATAAATCTCAATATTCGGGCGAATTATTTGGGGGAGAGAAAAAATCCGAAAGTGATTCCTGCAACAAACAGCAATACAATCGAGCCGGCGTTAGTATTTCATGGTTCATTAAATTTTCTTAATTACTATGGTGTAACTGCTTCCATAAATATTAAAAATATTTTTGATACAGAATATTATCATCCTTCCAACAGAAGCCCGAGCAGATACAGACAATCGCAAAGAACGGTAATGCTATCGTTGAGTTATAATTTGGGAGAATGAAGAAGTGAAAATCGTGCTAGCAACAAAACTTATTTTTATTCTTTTCGCGTTACTCCTATTTAACTCGGGTTTGGATGCACAACAGTTGCAGAGGCACGAAGCTGTTGTTGCTTACATTTATAACTTCGCAAAAAATATTCAATGGCATGAAGAGAATAAAATTACCGAATTTTATTTTCTCCTTTTTGGGGAAGATAAAAATCTACTTGAGGAATTGCGCAAACTTTCTAATTCAAAATCATTAAAAGGAAAACCGATTCGCATTTCAAGCACTAAAAATGTAGATGCGATAAATAATTTTCATCTAGTCTTCATGACTAAAAGTGAAGAGGCAAAACTTGCCGATGTCTTTGATAGGATTGAAGGAGAGAACACGCTGCTTGTTTCGGATGATTTCGCCGATAAAAGATTGATCATGATAAATTTGTTTCAGAACAAACAGGGGAATCTTCTCTTCGAAATAAACAAAGCAAATGTTTTAAACCAACGCCTAAAAGTTCTACCGGATATGATTTTATTGGGCGGAACCGAGATTGACGTTGCCGAGCTTTACCGCGAAGGGCAACAGAATCTGAGGCAACTTCAAAAACAAATTCAACAACTTGAAAATAGTTTGAGTAATCTCGAAAAGGATATCGAACTTAAATCGAAAGAAATTGAACAACAGAAAATTAATCTTGAATTACAATCTGACGAAATTTCTAAACAAGAAAACATCCTTGATGAACAATCGGAGAAAATTAGAGTTTATGAAACCGAAATAAAAAAACAACTCACCGAACTTGAAAAACAACATACACTTTTTGCAGCAAAAGCAAAACAGCTTGATGAGCAAAAGAAGGAATTGATCGATGGTTCGATAATTCTTCAAAAGCAGAAAATGATGATTGATGAACAGGACAAGGCAATTTTAGAGCAGACCGGGCAAATTGAAAAGCAGCAATTGGAACTTAAAAAGCAAGAAAGCTTTTTATATTTTCTTATCATCATTTTATTACTCGCGGTAGTTTTGGCTTTTATTTTTTATAAGTGGTATCAAAATAAAAACCGGATGAATACTGTTCTTGAAGAAATGGTTAAAAGAAAAACCAATCAACTTCAAGAACTGAATCACCAACTATTGCTTGAATTGAATGAAACAAAAAGATTAGAAGAAGAGGAGAAAAAACTTTCGCAAGCAATTGAACAGACTGCCGATTCCATAATCATTACTGATAATAAAGGTGTAATCCATTATGTGAATCCTGCATTTGAAAAACTTACCGGCTACAGACTTGAAGAAGTTGTTTTCAAAACTCCGCGTGTGCTGAAATCCGGCGTGCAGGATAAAGCATTTTATGAAAAACTTTGGGGTACAATTCTCTCCGGCAAAGAATATCAAGTAGAGATTGTCAACAGAAGAAAGACCGGCGAATTGTTCATTGAAGTAAAAACCATCTCTCCAATAAAAAATTCTGAAGGGGAGATAACACATTTCGTTTCTACTGGTAAAGATATAACCGAGAAAAAAAGAATTGAAGAAGAATTAGAGAAACATCGTGAACATCTTGAAGAATTAGTCGCCACAAGAACAATTCAATTACAAAAAGCAAAAGATGAACTTCAAGGAATTAATGATGAATTGATAAAAGAAATTGAAATCAGAGTTCAAGCCGAAAAGTCATTGAAGGCAAGTGAGAAGCGGTTAGAAGACATTCTCAATTACGCGCCGATTCTCGTGTACATTAATGATCTTGAAGGTCGATATCTTTTTATTAATAAAGAGTTTGAAAAACTTGAAGGATTAAAGAACTATGCTGTAGTCGGCAAAACCGATTTAGAATTATTCACACCGAATCGTGCGGAACGAAATATCGCTCAAAACAAAAAAGTTCTCGAAACCAAACAAGCGCAGATGTTCGAAAATAAATCTATTAAACCGGAGGGAGATCATTACTTCGTAGATATTCTCTTTCCAATTTTCGATAGCAATGGAGAAGTGTACGCAACATGCGGTTGGTCGATTGATATTACCGCAAGAAAAAAATCGGAACAAATCTTAACCGAAGCGAAAGAAAAAGCAGAAGAGGCAGACAGGATGAAATCTGCTTTTCTCGCAACTATGTCGCATGAATTAAGAACTCCTCTGAACTCCATTATAGGTTTTACCGGCATCTTGATGCGGCAGATTCCCGGACCATTAAATGATGAACAATTGAAACAACTTGGAATGGCAAAGAAGAGCGCGAATCATTTGCTCGATTTGATTAATGATGTTCTTGATATTTCTAAAATTGAAGCAGGTCAACTTGTTGTTTCATCTTCCAAATTTAATTTTAAAAAGATGATTGAACAAATAATCTCAATCGCTAAACCGTTAGCAGAAAAGAAAAATCTGAAACTTGAATTATATGTCAGCGATGAAATAGCCGAAATAACAAGCGACGAAAGAAGGGTTGGGCAAATCTTTCTAAACTTGGTGAACAATGCAATCAAGTTCACCGAACGCGGTTCCGTAAAAGTCTTTTGTGAAAAAAACGGTACAAATATTATTTCAAAAGTTATTGATACCGGCATCGGAATGAAGCCGCCGGATTTGGATAAATTATTCAAACCATTTAGTCAGATAGATATCGGCACTTCGCGCCAGCATGAAGGAACGGGATTGGGTTTATCCATCAGCCAGCGCCTTGCAGATAAGTTGGGAGGAGAAATTTTAGTCGAAAGTGAATTCGGTAGCGGAAGTACTTTTACTGTAATATTGCCAATCGAAAATAAAAGTAATGAATAGAAAAAATGATTGATTCTTACAGATACATTGCTATTTTAAATCATCGGTTAATTCAATTTTAGATATCAAAAATATTTTATTAAGAGACACTACAAAGAAACAGAATGAAAACTAAAGTATTGATTATAGAAGATAACGAACAAAATATGTACATGTTAACATTTTTGCTCGAAGCGGAAAACTATGAAGTCATTCAATCACTATCCGGCAAAGCCGGTGTGGAGATGGCAAAGAATGACAAACCGGATATTATTCTTCTCGATATTCAATTACCGGAAATGGACGGTTATGCAGTTGCAAAAAATATTAGAATGATTGACGAACTAAAAGCTACACCGATTATTGCTGTTACATCTTATGCAATGCCGGGTGATAAAGAAAAATGTATTGAATCGGGCGCTACCGGTTACATCGAAAAACCGATTAATCCGGATACATTCATTTCGCAAATGAAATCTTTTCTTCCAAATAATTTAAACATCTGAGGAGCGATGAAATGAAAATATTAATCGTTGATGACAAACCGGAAAACCTTTATATGCTCGAAGCATTATTGAAGGGAACTGGCTATGATATTATTTCCGCACGCAACGGTGCCGAGGCACTCGGGCTTGCAAGAAAAGAAATTCCACGCATGATTATCTCCGATATACTTATGCCTATTATGGATGGTTACTCTCTCTGTCGTGAATTTAAAAGAGATGTTGATCTGCAAAACGTTCCCTTTATATTTTACACGGCTACTTACACCGATAAAAAAGATGAAGAGTTTGCTTTAAGCTTAGGTGCAGATCGTTTCATATTAAAACCTGCTGACCCCGATAAATTTCTTGAAATTGTTCAGGATGTCCTGCTCGCGGTTGCAACGAAAAAAATAAAACCTAAAAAGCCGCCTGATCAACCCGAGTTAGTTGTATTGAAGGAATACAATGCAACTCTCATCCGCAAGCTGGAAGATAAAATGCTTCAAACCGAAGAAAATGAAAAGCAGTTAAAAAAATATATCAAAGAACTTGAAGAGCAAATTTTAGCAAGAATAAAAGCAGAAGCCGAAATCCAAAAACTTAACCAGGAACTTGAAGAGCGAGTTAAACAGCGAACTACCGAATTGGAGGAAGCGAATAAAGAATTGGAAGCATTCAGTTATACTGTATCGCATGATTTACGTGCGCCACTTCGTGCGTTATCCTCATTTTCTGCACTATTGTTAAAAGAACATTCCGAACACCTTGATGGCGAAATTAAAGATTTTATTAACTCAATTATCTCTAACGCTAAAAGTATGTCGCAAATGGTCGAGGATTTGTTAACCTTCTCGAAATACAATAAGCGAGAGATTATCAAATTTAAATTTGAAATGAATCAAGTGGTTGAATCTGTAATTGCTGGTTTGCCCGCCAATTATGAAAAGGATAAATACAAAATTGTAATTCATGATCTTGGAAATGCTTGCGGAGATTTAAATCTCATTAAACAAGTATGGATTAATTTAATCAGCAATGCAATTAAGTTTTCCGTATTCAACGATCATCCGACTATTGAAATAGGAATGCAAGAAAATGGAAATCAAAAAGTTTATTTTGTTAAAGATAATGGTGTTGGGTTCGATACGCGGTATGCCGATAAATTATTTGGTGTTTTTCAACGGCTACACACGGCAACAGAATTTGAAGGCACGGGCGTTGGTTTAGCTATTGTTCATCGCATTGTAACAAGGCACGGCGGCACCGTGCGCGCTGTAAGCGAACTTGGCAAAGGCTCAACTTTCTATTTTTCTCTACCGGAGATCGAATGTGAATAATCAGTGTAAAAATATCTTTAAAATTTTTTCTTAAATTCATGGGAGCTAAAATGAAAGAAAATCTTAATATTCTTCTCGTCGAGGATAATCCGAACGATGCAAAAATCCTTTCAATTGAAATTGGTAGAACTTTTTTTCCTACAATTCGCAACGTTAAAACCGAGGAAGAACTTCGCACTGAATTAAATTCTTACTCGCCCGATATAATTATTTCGGATTACAATCTTCCTACATTCACGGGTATGAAAGCACTTGCAGTTCGAGAGGAATTGGTTCCGCATCTTCCTTTCATACTTGTTACCGGCTCACTTAATGAAGAAACTGCCGTCAGCGTTATGAAAGCCGGTGCCGATGATTACGTGCTGAAAGAAAATCTCAGCAGACTCGTGCCCGCAGTTAAATCTGCAATTGAAAAAAGAAAAGCAATTCGGGAAAAAGCTGAAGCGGAAAAAAAACTTATCGAAGCTGAAGTCAGGTTCAGATCAATTTTTGAAAACACTGTTATCGGTTTGTATCGAACTTCTCCTGATGGAAAAATAATGCTTGCCAATCCCGCACTCATAAATATGCTTGGTTTTTCTTCATTTGAAGAATTAACAAAAAGAAATCTTACTGTTGAAGGATTTGAATCGGAAAAAGCCCGGATAAAGTTTATAACTGAGATTGAAAAAAACGGTTCAGTTATTGGCTTTGAGGCGATGTGGAAAAGGGCTGATGGAACTCCGCTTTACGTTCGCGAGAGTGGTAGAGCAGTAAAAGATGTTAGCGGCAAAACAATTTTTTATGAAGGAGTTGTTGAAGATGTAACAAATGAAAAATTGGCGAAAGCCGCTCTTAAAGAGAGTGAAGAAAAGTATAGAATCATCACAGAAAATTCTGCGGATGTAATTACTGTTTCGGACTTGAGTTTGAATACAATTTATATCAGCCCCTCCATTTTGCAAGTTCGTGGTTACACTGTGGAAGAAGCTCTGCCGCAAAAACTTTCTGATATACTCACCCATGAATCATTTCAGAAAGTGATGGCAATATTCACCGATGAGATGGCGAGAGAATTAGCCGGCAATCACGACCCGAACAGAAGCGTTTTAATTGAAGTGGAAGAATATCATAAAAACGGCTCGATCATAAATGCAGAATTGAAAGCAAATTTTATTCGCGATGAAAATGATAACCCCGTAAGCATTTTAACTGTAACAAGAGATATTACCGAGCGAAAAAAATCTCTCGAAAAGATTCGACAATCGGAAGAACGTTTTCGCGCAACTTGGGAAAATTCTTTCGATGGAATGCGTTTGACGGATGAGCATGGAATTATTATCGAAGTCAATTCTGCTTTCTGCAATTTAGTGAATAAAAAACGTGAAGAGCTCATCGGTCAAAAATTCACAATTGTTTATCACGAAAAACAACAAGATGCTTTCGATAGATACTTAAAAAATTTTAACACTAAAAGTTTTCGTCCGCAACTTGAAACAGAAATACAATTATGGGATGGTAAGTTGAAATGGTTTTCCCTTTCAAATTCATTAATAGAAACTGAACAGAATACTCTGTTGATGCTGAGCATTATCCGCGACGTTACCGAACGTAAAGAGCATGAACAAAAGTTAGTTGCCGCTCTCGAAAAAGCCGAAGAGATGAACCGTGTCAAATCTTACTTCTTCGCAAATATGAGTCATGAACTGCGTACACCATTTGTCGGTATACTCGGCTTCGCGGAATTATTACATGATACCGTTTCTGAAGAAGATAAAGATATGGTCGATCATATAATCCGATCTGCTCATCGAATGCAAAACACTTTAACAAAGATTTTAGATTTAACGAATCTCGAGTTCTTGAACACAAAACCGGAAAAAAAACCAACAAACATCGTTGCGATAGTTGAACGGGTCTTCAATGATTTCAAACTCGCAGCGGAGAAGAAAAATCTTACATTCAAAAAAGATATTCGACAATCGGAGATAATTCTGAATACGGATAATCGTCTCTTCACGACCATACTTTACAACCTCGTCGATAATGCAATCATCTATACAGAGGAAGGGGAAATTGCAATCTCCGCCGAAATTAAAAAGGAGTTTGGTGCAGATATATTCGAACTGCAAGTAAAAGATACAGGTATCGGCATTCCGAATGACAAACTTGAATTAATCTGGAAAGAGTTTAGGCAAGTAAGCGAAGGGTTAAGTAGAACTTTCGAAGGAACGGGACTCGGATTAACTATTACAAAAAAGAATTGTGAAATGCTCGGCGGAGAAATTTCTGTGGAAAGTGAAGTTGATAGAGGTACTACTTTTACCGTTCGTTTTACTCTCAATGAAAAAGTTTCAGCCAAAGAAATTAGAACAAGTAAAGAAGTTGTTCCCGAACCTGATAAGTTGAAGAAGCGAAGTAAATCATCAAAAAAATTATTGTTGATAGAAAATGACGACTCCAACCGCGATGTAATTGAACGATATCTTTCACGATATTTTTCAATCGAAAGTTGCGTTAATGCTGATGATGCGTTACCTAAAGTAACAGCAAATTCATACGATTTAATTTTGATGGACATCAATTTAGGAAGAGGCACGAACGGTGTTGAGTTGACGGAAATTATTCGTGAATTGCCGAATTACAACTCTACTCCGATTATTGCAGTAACTGCCTTCGCATCTTACAATGATGAGAAGGAATTCTTGTCTCGCGGAATGACACACTACATCGCCAAACCTTTCTTTATGCAAGACTTGCTGAAGATGGTGGATGAAGCACTGGAAGCAACTAACAATTGATAATTGATAATTGAGTCCCGATCCATCGGGAGAGAATGGAGAATTGGGCAAATAATTGTGTTTGTGCTGCGTAGTGCCTTAGTGCCGTTGTGGCATTCCTTTGTAGAATTAAAAATGAATAGTTATGATTGGACGATGGAGAATTGTGAATTGGCTTCGTGTTTCTTAGTGGTTTAACTTCTTTTTTTACCTCTGCGACACTAAGATGAAGAACTTTCCGCGAACAATTGAAAATAAAAAATTCCTTCGCGTCTCCGCGTTTTAGCGGTGAAGAAGAAGTTGCAGTATTGGCAACGCAGATAAAGATAAAGATTAACATAGAGATAAAGAGTTTGTAGAAGAGGAATTGCTAATTGATAATTGATCAATAATAAATGAAACTACAAAAATAAGGTCAGAAAAGCTTGAAACATTTTTACACTTCCCTAAGCATTTCCTTTGATTCACCGGTTTATGATTCTCTTCCAATTTTAGATCAATGACATTTTTAGGGCAACTCAATTATATAAAAAATCCATTCAAATAATTCCACCGAAAGCGACTTGGATTTTGTAGAAGAATTAATCTTTCTACTTAAAACATGATTCCGTAAATTTTCGCCTAATTTTTACAAAACTTATATGTCATTAATACCAATCACAATAATCGGCGATAAAGTCCTCTCAAAAAAAACAAAACCCGTCCAAGAGGTCGATGAAAAATTAAAAAAGCTAATCGAGAGTATGTTCGAAACGATGTACAATGCACACGGAATGGGGCTTGCCGCAAATCAAGTTGGAGTGGATAAATCCCTTTTCATTGCTGACCTTTCGAGTGTGGAAGGATATGAATCCTACAAACCGATGGTCTTTATCAATCCGCAAATTATTTCCGCTTCCGATGAAAAGATAACGATGGAAGAAGGTTGCCTGAGCATTCCCGACATACGCGCGGAGGTTGATCGTCCCAAAGCAATTAAATTACAATTCCATGATTTACATCTCAAACAACATGAAATTGAAGACGATGATTTGATTGCGCGCGTGGCTCAACATGAAATTGATCATCTGAACGGAATTTATTTTACCGACCGCGTTTCTGACGACATGAAAAGAAGATTGAAGAAAAAAATTAATCTCATTCGTCAGCGCAAAATAAAAATCGATTATCCCATCACTCCAAAAGAAAATAATTTATGAAACTGATTTTTTGGGGTACACCCGAATTTTCGGTTCACTCGCTTGAGGCAATCATTCAAAGCAAGCATGAAGTTCTCGCAGTTGTTACAACTCCCGACAAACAGCAGGGAAGAGGATTGCAAGTTCAAAAATCCGAGGTGAAAATCTGTGCCGAAAAATATGGACTGACGGTTTTGCAACCTGAAAAATTCAAAGATGAAAAATTTATTGAAGAACTTTCCAACTTTGCGGCAGATGTATTCGTAGTTGTTGCATTCAAAATTTTACCGCCGGAAATTTTTGAACTTCCGCCGAACGGAACATTTAATCTTCACGCTTCACTTTTGCCGAAGTATCGCGGAGCCGCCCCAATTCAATGGGCACTGATTAACGGTGAATCTTTTACAGGCGTAACAACTTTCAAAATCCAAAAGAAAGTTGATACAGGAAATATTTATTTTAAAGATGAAATTCTAATTGATGAGGATGATAACTTTCAAACTCTGCACGATAAACTTGCATCGGCGGGAGCTAAATTGGTTGTCAAAACCCTCGATGGACTCGATGCCGGGATTATCGAGTTGCAACAGCAGGATGATTCGCTCGCAACTCCGGCGCCAAAAATTACGAAAGAAATTTGCGAGATAGATTTTAATATTCCCGCAGAAAAAATTCATAATTTGGTTAGAGGATTGTCTCCCTATCCCTGCGCTTATTTCTTTTTCGAACAAAAAAAAATAAAAGTCTATCAAACAACTATCGCCCCCCGATTAATATTAAAGCCGGGAGAAATCAAAATCATCGATGAGCGTTTATTCATCGGCACAGCAACATCTTCGCTTCAGATTTTAGAACTGCAACTCGAAGGAAGAAAAAAATTATCCGCACAAGAATTTCTACGCGGATTTAAATTCAATTAAAAAAAATTAGGAAAAAAATGATTTACAAAAACAACATACTTGAACTTGTCGGCAACACTCCGCTAATTAAGTTGAACAAAATAAATAAAGGATTGAAGCCCCAAATTTTTGCGAAGCTTGAATCTGCAAATCCCGGCGGAAGCGTAAAAGATAGAATTGGTATCTCGATGATGGAAGCGGCGGAAAAAGAAGGAAGCATAAAACCGGGCGGAACTATTATCGAGGCAACAAGCGGCAACACCGGCATCGGATTGGCATTGAGCGCGGCTGTGAAAGGTTATAAGTCGGTTTTTGTTGTTACCGATAAAGTCAGCGCGGAAAAAATTAATTATTTAAAAGCACTTGGCGGGCAGGTGATTGTTTGTCCGAATGCAGTAAAGCATGATCATCCCAATTATTATATCAACGTTGCAAAAAAAATTGCAAACGATACACCGAACTCTCTCTTCGTTTATCAATATGGAAATCCTGCAAATCCTGAAGCCCATTACAGAACAACCGGACCTGAAATTTGGGAACAGACGAATGGAAAAATTACACACTTCGTTTCCGGTATTGGTACAGGCGGCACTATCAGTGGCGTCGGAAGATTTTTGAAAGAAAAAAATTCTTCTGTTCAAATCGTCGGCGCCGATCCGATCGGTTCGATTTTCAAAGTTTATAAAGAAGAAGAAAAATTAAGCGAAGGTGTTCCATATCTTGTTGAAGGAATCGGGCAGGATTGTCTGCCTGCAAATGTTCATTTCAAATACATAGATAGAATCATGAACATCAGCGACGCAGAGTCGTTTTATTTTGCACGACAATTAACAAAGGAAGAAGGAATATTTGTCGGCGGAAGCACCGGCACAATTGTTGCCGCTACACTTCAACTTGCGAAAGAACTCAATGAAAATGATGTCATTGTTTTTATTGTTTGCGATACAGGCGAAAGATATTTATCGAAGATGCACAGCGAAGAATGGCTGCGCGAAAAACGTTTGTTGATCGATGAAGTAAAAACTCTTTCTTATGTTGTTCAAGCAAAGAAAATGGAAAATAAACCGGAGCTTGTTTTTGTTACTCCGAAAGATAAAGTTAGAGACGCAGTGCAAAAACTTAACAGCAACGGCTTCACACAAATTCCTGTGATCGAAGATGGTCGTTCAATCGGTTGCATCAAAGAAGCAAAAATCATGTCGATGCTTGTTGAAAAAAGAGAACTGCTTGAATCAACAGTCGATAAAGTTATGGAAGCATCTCTTCCATGTTTGGATAAAAACACGGAATTAAATTTAGTGAAAGAACATCTTGCCAATCAGCCTGCCGCGCTTGTTACCGAGTACGGAAGAATTGTTGACATTATTACACGTTACGATATTTTAGAACATTCAGAATTATAAAGGAAAAAATTTTATGGGATTCTCGACAGACGCAATTCATGCAGGACAAATTCCGGATTTAACTACCGGTGCGGTGATGACTCCGATTTACATGACTTCAACTTATGCGCAGGAAGCTCTCGGTGTGAACAAAGGATTTGAATACGGGCGCACTCACAATTTTACTCGCGCCGCCCTGGAAAAAAATATCGCTACTCTCGAAAAAGGAAATTTCGGAATTGCGTTTGCTTCCGGTTTGGCAACGACGAATGCTTTGATGAGCCTTGTAAAACAAGGGGATCATCTCATCGTTTCCGAAAATGTTTATGGCGGAACTTATCGCCTGCTTGAATTGGTATTTAAAGATTACGGACTCGATTTCAGTTGGGTTGATACTTCAAAAATTGAAAACGTCGAGAAGAATATCAAACCAAATACAAAAATTGTTTTTCTCGAATCGCCGACAAACCCGATGCTTGTGTTATGTGATATCTCTGCGATTGCATCTCTCTGCAAAAAAAATAATTTGCTCTGCATCGTCGATAATACTTTTATGAGTCCCTATTTTCAGCAACCTCTGACACTCGGCGCAGACATAGTTTTTCATAGCTCGACAAAATATTTAAACGGGCACAGCGATGTAATCGGCGGAATCGCGGTTACGAATAATGAAAAGATTCACGAACGATTGCGCTACATTCAAAATGCGGCGGGAGGCGTGCCTTCTCCTTTTGATTGCTGGCTGATTCTTCGAGCAACTAAAACGCTCGCCGTGAGAATGGAAAGACACAATTATAACGCAACAAAGATTGCAAAATTTCTTTCCACAATTCCCGAAGCAAAAAAAGTAATTTATCCCGGGTTAGATACACATCCTCAACATGAACTTGCCAAAAAACAGATGCGCGGTTTCGGCGGAATGGTTTCGGTTGATTTTGGTGATATCGAACTCGCAAAAAAATTCGCCGCTTCGGTAAAAGTTTTTACGCTCGCAGAAAGTTTGGGCGGAGTTGAAAGTCTTGTTTGTCATCCCGCTTCAATGACTCACGCTTCCGTTCCGAAAGAGAAGCGAGAATCGTTCGGCTTGACCGATAGTTTAATTCGGCTTTCAGTTGGAATTGAAGATGTTGAAGATTTAATTGAGGATATTAACCAGGCTCTGAAGTGAATTCGGTTTTGAAAAATAGCGGTAAATATTTTTTGTGGGCTTCCGTGCTTGTCGCTATTCTTTCAATTCCATATTTCTTTTCCCCAAAATATACGAACGAATCTTGGTCAGATTGGGAAAAAATAAATTTCCCTTTCTTAAGTAAAGTTCATTTCATTAAGAGTGGCGATTCGCTTCTGTTCATGCAGTCAGAGCACGGTTTATATAAATTTCTTGATTCTGAAAAAGGATTTGAGCGGCTTGAGTTCGAAAATATTTCGAGAACATCTTCAAGGTTTATTCACTTCATAAATTTCGATGGAAGGATAATTATAAATCGTGGTCAAGATTTTTTTGAACTAAAATCGAATAACGAATTAGAGATGCAAAAAATAGTTAGAAGCGCGGAATGGATTTCAACAATATTTTATGCATCCGAAAAATTTATTTATCTCTCGAATGAAGTAGGAAGCATCGAGCGAATCAACTTGCAAAATAAAATTTCGGAAGTGTTCTCAATTGCTTCTCAAGATTTTGTTATGGAGCAGTTAGTTGTTATTGATGATTCATTACTCTTTTATAGAACCAATACCGGAAAAATTTTGAGTGCAAATTTAGAACTCAACACAATTGATTCATTACCGAAGCAACCGGCAGAATATTCTTCTTTACTTTTTTTTAATGATGAAAAGAAATTGATTTCAGTGGGTGAGAGTGGTTACGTTTCATTATTGCTGCCGAATGGAAATTGGAAAAATCTTATTAAGATCAATCTTGAATTTGGTGAAAGCATTGTCTCGTTTTACACCGGAGATGATAAGAATATCTATGCTGGAACTTCTTTCGGGAAAATATTTCGAATTCGTAGCTCATCATCTTCCGTTGAATTAATTGAAGATTTATCACGTGTTGATGTTTCATCTTTTACATTTTTTCAAAACATGAAATTCGTTGCAGACTATTCAGGAGTGGACATTATTTCGAATGTTGAAACGGCAAAACTTATCCTAAACCTTCCTCGAAATTTTTACGAACCTCCAAAGGGGAACCTAAAACCGGATGAAGCAGGTAATCTGTATTTACTGTTAATGAACGGCGCGCTTTATCGTACCGATTCTCTCAACGGAAATTGGAAACAACTTTTACCGCCGGTTAAAAATTATTTTGCAGGGAATTACAACTTCTCCGATTCATCAATAATTATTTTAGGGCAGAACTCAACCCCAAACGGCTACGATTCAAAAATCCGAATTGTCGATAGAAAAAATTACGATGTGAAATATTTCTCCAACAAAATAGTTCCGATTCAGTTTGTTAAAAATGATTTGAAAAATGAATTTGCAAAAAACAACAATGCTCTTTTCAGAATCGATTATCAAACTTCAACTATTATCCCTTTGTTTAATGCGGGTTTCATTGGCTTCGCATACAAATTTAGAAACGGCAAATTATTTGTTTCAGCGAACGAAGGTCTTTTCGAATCACTCGATGATGGAAAGAACTGGAAAAAGATTCTTGCAAAACCTGATGCACCCGCAATAAATGATATCTATGAATTTGCTGACGGTTCATTCCTTGCCGCCACAGATGATAGGAGTTGTCTTTTTTCTTCCGACGGCGGAAAAACTTTTTCCGAACGCAATAAAGGTTTAACTGCGGGAAGGAATTTTTCAATCTTTCCGGGCAAAGATGGAGAACTGATTCATCTTACATTGCGCGGAATTTTTTCTTCGGACAATAATGGAATGAAATGGAATTTAATTCAACCGAACTTCGATCCTTTTTTATTTGTTGAATTTGTTTATACGGATAGAAATGAAAATCAAAGCGTGATCGCCAATCACATCGACAAAGGATTTTTATTTATTTCTCCCAACTCCAAATAAATTTGAATTAATGATTTAACCGATTATTTTTAGGCAATTAAACTTTAATGATTTGTAAAAGTAAAAACAGATGCGAATAGGAATACCAAAAGAAAAATCTCTTGAGGAGCGACGAGTTGCATTGGTGCCTGCCGGAGTCGATTCTCTCATCCGCAACGGACATGTTGTACTTATCGAATCAGGCGCAGGAGAGGGAAGCCACTTTTCCGATTCGGAATACACGGAACTCGGCGCACAAATTGTTCACTCTTCCGAAGAAATTTTTCAGCAGGTCGATTGTGTTTTAAAAGTTAACCCGATCACTTTCGATGATGCAAACATGATGAAAGATGGACAAACAATTTTTTCATTTCTTCATCTTGCGGTCAGCGATAAAATAATTATCGAACTTTTAAATCAGAAAAAAATTACTGCAATAGGATATGAACTTATAGAGAATGAAAGCGGTTTGCCCGTGCTTCAATCGATGAGTGAAATTGCGGGACAAGTTGCGGTTCAAGTTGCCGAAAGATTTTTAGAAAGTTCAATGCCCGAAGCTCGTGGAGTATTGCTTGGCGGATTAACCGGTGTTGCACCGGCGGCTGTAGTGATTCTTGGTGCGGGTGTCGTTGGGACAAATGCCGCACGCGCCGCGCTCGGCAGAGGTGCTTCAGTTATTGTTTTGGATACCGACTTAAAACGTCTGCGTGCTGTTGATACAATTTTTCAGAAAAAAGTTACGACTGTAGTTGCAAATCCTTACACAATAAAACGCGGAGTAAAATTTGCCGACGTACTTATCGGTGCAGTATTAATTAAAGCTGATAAAACTCCGCACGTTGTTACCGAAGAAATGGTAAAGGAAATGAAAAAAGGAGCTGTGTTAATCGATTGCTCTATCGATCAGGGAGGTTGTGTTGAAACAAGCAGACCAACTACAATCTCCGATCCCATTTTTGTAAAGCACGATGTAATTCATTATTGCGTTCCGAATATGCCCGCGCTTGTTGCACGCACTGCAAGTTACGGTTTAACTAATGCCGCAATTCAATATATTTCTACTGTTGCCAATTTAGGAATTAACGAAGCGTTAATGGCTGATCAGGATTTGGCGAAGGGCGTTTGTACTTTCAATGGTTTTTGTTCAAATGAAATTATTGCAGAGATATTTAATCTTGAGTATAGAAGAATTCATATTTTTTCTAAGAATTAAGGTGTAGAATTGTTCGGGGTCATCGGAGATATTCACGGATGCTTTAACACGCTCGCAAATTTACTGGATCAGATTTACACAAAGTTTGGAGCAATACAACTCTTTTGCACCGGCGATATCGTTGATCGCGGAAACTTTAGCGCGCAATGTGTTGAACTTGTGATTGCGAATAATATTAAGTCTGTGCTTGGCAATCACGATGTAATGTTTTGGAATTACTACCGCAATCCAGAGCATCCATTAAGTTTGCGCTGGAATTTGAACGGTGCGGAACAAACAAAAAACTCTTACTTGCAAATGATGAACAAACTCGATGAACATCTCAACTTTGTACAAGCATTGCCATGGTTTATTCGTCATGAAAATATTATGATAACTCATGCAGGAGTTTCGAAACACTTTTATCATACTTTTATGTCGGGTAGAGAAACGACCGATTCAAAACTTCAAAAAATATTTGATGAAACTCTCGATGAGGAAAATGGAATTCTTTGGAATAGAGAAAAATTAATTCAACTTGATGAAGTACAAATTGTCGGGCATACAAAACAGAAGAGCGTTGCGTACGATAGCGAATCGAATTCCTATTATATCGATACCGGCGCATATACGGGAAACGCTCTCAGTGCTGTAATTTTTGATGAGGGTGTTTTGTCGGAGATTATTTCAGTCCCCACAAACGTGGAAGATATTTTTCAATAGGTGAAAAATTTCTACTTAACAGAAAAAAAATATTTTTTTAGATTCGCACATGCATAAACATAACTTTTTGCTTAGCAACATTTTTAGATGCTACTTTAATAACTATATTTCGCAAAAAATAAAGAGGATTTATCGAACCTTTCTACATTCTAATTTAATAGTTAAATAATAATTCCGGTTCGCACATCAATTATAAAATATTAAAGAACTGTAAAAACTTTTTAGCGGGAATCATACCTTCGCTTTTTGTTTTTGCATTTATCTCTATGGGATTTTCATCGCATTCTACCAAAGTCAATAAAGAACTTTGGTTTGATGCTCTGTTTGAATTCTACTCCGAACTCAATTCTCTTTCTAATTCATTTTCTTTGAAAGAAAATTTTGAGGAGGAATTCAACCCGACTGAAACTTCCTCTTTACTTTTTTCAAATTCTGTTCTGGCAGACACAACGGAAAAAGCAAAAATTGAGGACTCACTTTTTATTTCCGATACTTCAACTACTATTCTCGATACGACAACTACTATTCACGATACTGTCGTTGTAGATTCTTTAGCACTCGATTCAACCGCACGGCTTGCTCAATTCAAATATCAACGAGAGGATAAACCTTACATCTCATTTTACACAGGCAAGCAGAGTAAATTTTTCCTTCAAAATCTTCAGAAAAAAAGAACGATAACTATCGACTCGACCGGAAAGTATGTTGAGATAACAGAACGCATCGGCGATAAAGATGTTAAACTTCCTATTCGCATTACACTTATAGATTATCTCAACCTAAAACTTGCAACTCGAGAACAAGAACTTTGGGATGAACTCGGTTATAAATATGAATTGAAGGAATCAGATCGTGATTTGGGAAAGCTGATAAAAGATTTTACAGATTTTGAAATTCCTCTGCCGAGTGTCGGTGTTCTTAGCATATTCGGAGCTCCGAAAATCAGTTTGCGTATCAGCGGCGCAGTTGATATTCACGGTGCATGGCGAAACGAGACCACCGAAGGTATTACTGCATCGCGACTTGGAAATACGCGCAATGAACCTGACTTCAGGCAGCAAGTACAAATTAATGTTAACGGTACTATTGGCGATAAACTCCAGATCAACGCCGACTGGAACACCGAACGAACTTTTGAATATGAAAACCAATTAAAATTAAAATACACAGGATATGAAGATGAAATTGTGCAAAGCGTTGAAGCCGGAAACGTTTCTCTTCAAACTTCTTCTCTCGTCGGCGGTGGTGAAGCTCTTTTCGGTGTGAAGGCGAGTTTTAAAATGGGTCCGTTTAGTTTAACTACTATTGCCAGTCAGAAAAAAGGGGAAGTGAAGGAGAAAAGTATTACAAGTGGAGCTACTACCCAACCTTTCGTTTTTTCCGCACATAATTATTCTAAAGGACACTATTTCCTTGATGAAGTCTATGCCGATACGAGTGCTGACTTAAATCTCTTCAATAAATATTTTGGAAATGCTACTCCGGAAATTATTCAAAGATATCGTATAAAGGATATTGAAGTTTGGAAATCGGTTAACCTAATTTTAAAAGACCCAAATGAGAGAAATGTAAATGCATTTATTGATTTGCCTATACGCAGCGAATCTGAAGTTTATCCTGATTCCTTTAGTACGGACAATGTGCAGGAAGTTCCCGGAAGTATTGCCAAAGGTAGATTTATTCGTTTGACACAGGATGTAGATTATATTTTACATCCCGAAACGGGTTTCATCACATTTAAAACTACGCCACAAGATATTGATATGATCGCAGTTGCATATCGCGTAGAGAATACTTTAACAGGTCCTGAGGACGATCAGTTTTATGGAAATTTTTTGAGTCAAGCAGGATCAGATACATCTCAGAGATTAGTATTAAAATTAATTAAGCCATCTACGCTTCAACCTAAATATAAAAAAGCGTGGAATTTGGTGTTAAAAAATATTTACGCTATCGGCGGAAAAAATATTAAAAAAACAGATTTCAAATTTTATGTTAAAAGAGTAATTGTGGGGCAAGATTCAATTGTTCAAATCGGGAGTGTTCAATTAAATAATGCATTCGGATTAGATTATTTAGATAAAAGCGATGGACCGTATCCTGACGGTGAATTCGATTTCAAACCCGGTACAACTATTTTTCCAGAATCAGGTGAAATTATTTTTCCTGTACTACAACCGTTCGGTAGAAATCTTCCAAAGTCTTTACCTGGCTATGATACACTCAGGTTTGATGCAATGTACGATACGACTGAAATTTATGCACAACAAAATATTAAGAATCTCTGGGTGATGACAGGAATTTATTCAGGGGAAGCATCTGCAACTTACTCACTCGGATTCAATATCGTTGAAAATTCTGTGAAGGTTTCACTCAACGGGCGCGAACTAACCGCAGGTGCAGATTATTCGGTAGATTATAATATCGGACAACTAACAATAAGGAACGACGCGGCTTTAGCTCCGGGCGCAAACTTAAAAATTTCTTATGAAGAAAATGATCTTTTCCAACTCGCTTCTAAAACTCTTTTCGGTGCGCGAGGTATTTATGATTTTTCCCGAGATACAAAACTCGGTTTCACTGCGCTTACTCTTTCACAACAAACCTTGAGCGACAAAGTTAGAATCGGCGAAGAACCGCTGAGCAACTCGATTTACGGAATCGATTTCTCTACTCAAAGCGATCTCCCCTTTTTAACTAAAGCGATTGACTACATCAGTTCAACCCGTGATATGTCCAATTTTACATTGCGCGGCGATTTTGCATACATGAGTCCCGACCCAAATACAAAGAAGAGTACAGTTGCTTCCGATGCGGGACAAAGCATCGCCTACATAGATGATTTCGAAGGTGCGAAAAGAATTATACCTGTTGGCATTGGTTACACTACATGGAAAGATTTAAGCGTTCCGCAGAAAACGGGAATCGCCGCTATTGACACGCTTTCAAACAATCTTTTAAAAATGGATTTTAAAGGAAAAAGTTTTTGGTTTAACGTTCTCCCTTCGAACGTGAACGTCAATTCTATTTGGCCCGATAAAAAAGTTGCACGAGGCGATGAACAAGTTACTGTGCTCGATTATGTTTTCTTACCCGATACTCCCGGCACATTCAATTATTTTCCCAAACTTTCCAATCCGCAAAATATGTGGGGTGGAATGATGAAAATACTTTCTTCAACTGCAAGTGATTTAGTGAAAGAAAATATTGAGTTCATCGAGTTTTGGGCGAACATTCAAGATGCACCGCCGAATGCAAAAATATATCTCGACATTGGAAAGATTAGCGAAGACGTTATTCCTGATAATAAGTTGGATACCGAAGATAAAAATTTTAACGACCTCATTGATGAAGGAGAAGATAACGGACTTGACGGCTTGACCGATGATCAGGAGAGAACTACTTACGGCAGTACCGCAGGAGATCCGAGCGGCGATAATTTTAATTTAGTACTCTCCGGACAGTACAATAAATATAATTATTTTAACGTCAACGGTACACAAGGTAATGCTGCACTCACCGATGTCGGAAGATTTCCCGACACTGAAGACTTAAACCGCAACGGTTCGCTCGATCAGGTGAATAGCTTTTATCGTTACGAAATTCCGCTTGATACATTGGCACTCAATAATCCATATATTGCCGGCGGAGGAAATAATTATGGTTGGTATCTCTATCGAATTCCTTTAAAAGATTTTAAAGAAGAATTTGGCAACCCAAGTTTCAGCGTCGTTGAATTTATTAGATTATTCGTAGCTGGTACAGCAGATGAATTACATATTCGAATGACCGAGTTCAACCTTGTCGGAAGCCAATGGCAAAGAGAAAATTTACAGGATAGTCTTCTTTCTGTTTCTGTTGTGAACATTGAGGACAATCCCGAATATTCAAGTCCTTCCGGCGTTCAAAGAGAAAGAGATAGAACAAGACCTGATCAGGACATTTTACGCAACGAGCAATCATTAAATCTTATTGTACGTGAACTTCCCGATGGCGAATCGCGACAGGCAGTAAAATATCTTTATCGCCCGCTCGATGTTTTTAATTATAAAGAAATGAAGTTGTTTGTTCATGGACAAACTAACGATAGTCTCGGCTCTCTTTCTTATTTTGTCGATGAGAATAATTATAGTGCCGATTTCTTCTTCCGTTTCGGTTCGGACTCAAATAACTTTTATGAATATAGGCAACCGATAAAATCCGATTGGCATGAGATATCAATTTTATTTTCAACGATCACGGCAATCAAACAGACACGCGATTCTGCAAATATGATTTTCAGAATTCCCGTTGAAGGCAAACCCGGGCATTATTATGCGGTGAAAGGAAATCCTTCTTTGACAGGCATAAAATTTTTGAGTGTCGGAGTGTACAATACAAACAACCCTAATCTCATCGGAACAATTTCGGGAGATGTGTGGGTGAACGAACTGCGTGTTATCGGCGCGGATGATACACCGGGTTGGGCTTATAGCGTTTCCTCCAGCATTAAGTTCGCCGATTTGATGACCGTTAACGTGAACTATGCTCAAACAGATCCTTACTTCCATCGGCTTTCCGAACGGTTCGGCTCGCGTATCGAATCTCGCAATTGGAGTCTATCAACAGATCTTGACGTTATCAAACTTATGCCTTTTAATATGCCGGGCAGTTCACTCCGTGTAAATTATTCACACTCTGAAAATATTGGTAAGCCGCTCTTCCTTCCCGGTACAGATATTAAAGTTTCGGAAGCAAAAGAATTGTTGAGGGAAAAATTAAGCGATTCCCTCTCTACAGATGAAGCTACGAGAGTTGCCGATCAACTTGAAACTGATGCACAAACGATGAATGTATCGGATACATGGTCTTTGTCTCAAATAAAGTTGAGAATTCCCGTTAACTACTGGTTAATTGAAGACACGTTTAACAGTTTAACTTTTGGATTTAATTACAACACCTCCTTTTCCCGAAACCCCACAACGTTAAGCAGCACAAATTGGATATGGAATGCAAATGTGAATTACAACATTGCAATCAGTCCGGAGTACAATTTTTATCCGGCTGAAATTCCTTTGCTTGGTTCTCTGATAACAATATTTACAGATTACAGAAATGCAAAATTTTATTACACGCCGCAAACTTTCAGTTGGAATATTAACGCAAAACGTTCGCGAAGTATCAATGCAATACGCCCGATTGGAAATACCGTTTCGGAGCCGGTAATATCAAGAGATTTTACGGCAACTCGCGGTTTAAGTTTTTCCTGGAAGATGACCGAGAATGCTTTCCTTAATGTTACTACCGCTTATAGTTTTGATATTGGTTCAAGTTTGTCATATCTCGAAGTTGATGAATTTCAAAATCAAAGACCGAGCAGTAGAATTTGGAAAGAAATTTTAACCGGAGAATCATTTGGTAAAGATGTGAGTTATCAACAAACTGTCGATGTGAAAACATCACCGCGCATTCCGACGATTTGGGATTTGAATCGCTTCTTTACACTCACTGCAGGTTATAATGTTCGTTATCAGTGGCAAAGTGATTTGCGCCAGGCTTCGCTCGGAAGAGGCGCTGGTTCGGTGAACAAGAGTACGCTCGGCATTACTCTTCGCCTGAAAACTCTAACCGCACCTTTATTCGCGGAAGATGAAGCACCGAAAACTCCGGTTATTGAACAACCGAAACGAGGTAGAGAAAGAAATTTTGAAGAAGAAAAGAACGGTGAACAAAAAAGAGAAGAGGAGATAATCTCCGACACAAGTAAAACGCTAATTGATAACGATACCACAGATATAGTCGTGCAAAAGCCCTCGGCACTTTTGAACTTGTTGATGACACTTAAGTCTGTTTCAAAATTTTTATTCTTTGATTATGAAACGATCAATTTAAGTTTTTCAAACGATAATAATCTTTCATCAAGCGGAATTTATGGAGAAGGAAGCGGGCTCTATAATTTTTGGGGAATAAAAACAAACATCGATAATGGACCTTCGCGATTATTCATGCTCGGTTTAACAAAAGATGCCGGACCGCGCGCCCGCAACGGAAATCTTAGCGATAACTATTCGCAGCGCAACTCTCTCGATATGAGAACTTCACGTCCGCTTTGGGAGGGTGCAAAAATTGATCTGAATTGGAAAGTCGGTTGGTCTGTTAATAAAAGTACTTCGCTGCAATCGGATAGTTTAGGAAATATTTCAATTACAAATATCACCTCAACCGGAACAATCAACAGATCATTTTTAACTTTGCCGCCGACATTCATCTTTTCATTTTTCAAAAGCGGAATTAAAACCGTAAATGAACTTTACGATCCATCCGCAAAAAATTTATCTGAAGCATTCCTTCAAGGATTTGAAAGTATGCCATGGCTTTCAAAACTTGGATTCTTAAAAGATGTTGCAAAATATATTCCGCGCCCTAATTGGAGGCTTTCATGGAGCGGACTTGAGAAATATTCTATATTTCAAAGTTTTGCAAAGAGTGCATCGCTCGATCATTCATATACTTCAGAATACACTGAAGGATGGAAGATTGATCCCGATGGTAAACAAGTTATTCAAACGCAAAAAATTAGTTACGCATTCTCACCACTTATCGGTTTGAATTTAACTTTTACAACTTTGTGGGATGGCAACCTCGGTGGCAACATAAAATATTCTGTACGAAATAATTATGATCTCGGATTGACAACGAAAAACATAACAGAATCATTTTCCCGCGATATTGGTGTTTCGCTCAATTATTCAAAAAGCGGATTTGAAATTCCACTCTTCGGGGTTTCATTAAAGAATGATATCGAATTCAGTTTCAGTTATACGAACACAAAAAATTCCACAGTAATTTTTGACATGGAAAAATTCACCGAAGACGGAACTCCTCAAGACGGAACGACAAGAACTTCACTCGAACCTCGAGTGAAATATGTCATCAGTCAAAAAGTAACGCTATCGCTCTTTTACAAACGATCATCGATTGCGCCGGAAGGAGCCGCGAGAATTTCTCCTTCAACCACAAACGAAGCGGGTCTCGATGTCCGTATCACAATTCAGTAATAAAAAATTTTGCTTCGTCGGTTAAAATTAAATCTGCATGTAATGCGATTTTTTTCGACAAATCTTTTTTCGTGTTCATTGTAAAAAGACAAACTTTTATACCAAGATTTTGATAGTGCAAAATCAACTTCAAGTTTGTCAATTCATGCGGAACACAAATCCATCCCTTCGATTCGGAAATAATCTTTAACAACTCTCCCGTTAAATGCGGATACACAAAATGCTCATGATCAAAACCGGGAGTAGGTTTGTTCTCCGCAACATCATTGTATTTGTTAAAGTAAAATTGAACTCGTTTCAAATCCTGATTAAAATATTGCAAAAAAGATTTTAAGAATTTGAAAATAATTTTTTTGGTAAAGAATTTATAAATCCCTTTCGGAGAGATGTGACTAAAGCAAAGCGGAAGTGTTATCTCGATTTGATGAATTCTAAACAAAACTTCCGGAAGCCAAGAAATGATTACAGATTTCTTGAGTAGCCGATTCTCTTTCAGCATGTTCACAATTTCTTTTTCAAAACCGGATTCTTTTACGTCGATGCAAATCAATTTTAGAGAATCACAATTTGCAACCTGTTTGCAAAATTCCGCAAAAGTTAAAATGAACGAGTCGTTATAATTTTTGTGCGGAATTTTTTTGAGTTCGGCGAGAGATAAATCGCAAATAAACAAATTATTGTCGAAGAGTTTTATCAGATGAGGATCGTGATGAATAACGATTTGACGATCGGCGGTAATTCGTAAATCAAATTCAATTGCATGAATTTTTTCTTCGATTACTTTTGTCAATGCATTACCTGAAGCATCCGGAAATCCAAGCCCGCGCATTCGATGAAGTATTAATTTTTTGTAAAAATTTCTTTCTTGGTTTTCACCGCTTAATTTTGTTACTTGAAACATAGATGATATTTAATCTGATTATTTTTTATTTAGTATGTACTTAAATCTCCCGCTGATACCGGAATTCGTTCAAGATTTTCTCTTCAGTTTTTATACTTTATTTATAATTCTTTATTTGCTTCTGCAAATTTATCATTATTACATCGTAAGAAAATCGCGCGACCTTCTAAAAAATTTTTCTTTTGACGGTGAAACCAACCAATTCGATGAAACGAAACCAAAGTTATTTTTTGGTAAGGATAAATCGCCTTTCGGAGTGCTAATGTTGCACGGATTTTCGGCGTCAACTCTCGAGTTTAGAGAGTTAGTGAAAGATTTGGAAGTGAATGAAATTCCGTTCTACAATCCCACCATCTCCGGCTTCGGAATCGGTGATTTGCATTTGCTTCGTTCGGTGAAAGCTTCCGATTGGATTCGCGATGCAATTAACGGTTACGAACTGCTAAACGAACGTTGTGAAAAAATTATTATCGTCGGACATTCAATGGGTGCGGCACTTGCATGCATCGTTGCTCAGCGCAAACCGGTAGAGAAGTTGATTTTAACTTCTCCATATTTATTTGAAAAGAAGAAACATACTATTATCAAATCCATTTTACTAACTCCTTTTTTATCCTCGATTTTTATCTTCTTCAAACCGATTGTAAAAAAATCTTCTAACAAAATTAAAAATTATCCGGAGAAGAGATTTGTTAATTCATGTGTACCTACTAACGCAATTCGCTGTTTGTGGGAATTACAAACTTTCGTCGATTTTGGAAAAATTTCTACAAAAGAATTTCATTTATTATTGGGCGGGAATGACAGAACTATTGAAAACGAATCGATGATTTCAAGAATTAAAAAATCATTTCCGAAATTTTCGTTAGAGTTTTACAATCATAGCGGACATAATCTGTTGGAGGAAAGCGAGAAAGTGGAAGTAAAGAATTCTATTCTCCAAAAAATTTTGAGTTCTGAAAGTAAAATTTAATTCAAGCACAAAAAATCTTCTGTTGTCTCAAGTAGTCTGTGGTATTATATTTGTGCCGCAATTTAAAAAATAAGCGGGAATAGCTCAGTTGCCCACCTCGTTTAATTCTTGAACTCAGTGGTTAAAGTAGAGCGCAACAAAATTATAACGCGGGAATAGCTCAGTTGCCCACCTCGTTCAATTCTTGAACTCGGTCGTTAAAGTAGAGCGCAAAAAAATTAAATCGCGGGAATAGCTCAGTTGCCCACCTCGTTCAAATTCTTGAACTCGGTCGTTAAAGTAGAGCGCAAAAAAAATTATAACGCGGGAATAGCTCAGTTGCCCACCTCGTTCAATTCTTGAACTCGGTCGTTAAAGTAGAGCGCAAAAAAAATTATAACGCGGGAAT
>CAYMUL010000043.1:0-25770 GCA_964393605.1 uncultured Ignavibacteriaceae bacterium
CGTGAGGGTGACCCTAACCAATTGTTTTTATTTGATTTATAACCGGACAGTAGTGATGAAAAATATATTTTAATTGATATAACATGATTTTTATTTCGTCCCTACGGGACTGATTATTTTTTTAGTCTCAGCTTTTATAAATATCTTGTCCCTAATGGGACAACCAAACGAGATAAAAATGTATACCGAAGATGATTTCATAATGATTAGCGCATTGCAACATTATATCTACTGCCCGAGACAGTGCGGGTTAATTCATGTTGATGATGTTTGGCAGGAAAATCTTTTCACTACGAAAGGAAACATCCTTCACGAAAAAGTTGATACCGATACATACGAAACTCGCGGCGCAACAAAAACTGTTCGTGGATTGCGAATTCACTCACTTCAACACGGTATCGTTGGAAGATGCGATGTTGTTGAATTCATCAAATCCAAAAATGGCGAACAAATTATTCCCGTGGAATTTAAATCCGGACAACCGAAAGAAGATATTAGCGATAAAGTACAATTATGCGCACAAGCTATCTGTCTTGAAGAAATGCTAAACATCCCGATAAACAGCGGCGCATTCTTTTATGGAAAAATTCGAAGAAGAAATTATATCGAGATAGATGATCAACTCCGTAGCGAAACAATTAACGTAATTTCTGAAGTAAGAAAAATTATCGAAACAAAAAAGGTTCCTAAAATTGAGTACACTCAAAAATGCAGAAACTGTTCCCTCTACTCAATTTGCCAACCCAAAGCAATGAATAACAATAAACTTAAAACTTATATCAATAAACTTTTTGAAACATGAAAAAACATCTTAACACGCTATACATAACAAGCGATAACGCATATCTCCACAAAGAAAGAGAAACTTTTGTAGTTGAAATAACAGGTGAAAGCGGAGAAAGAAAAAAAGTATTTCAAGCACCGGTTCATTCAATAGAAAACATTGTCTGCTTTGGATTTAAAGCTATCTCCCCATCGCTCATGTCCTTTTGTACAGAAAATAATATCGGAATAAGCTATCTGCTCGAAACAGGAAAATTTCTTGCAAAAGTTTATGGTCCTCAAAAAGGAAATGTTCTTTTGAGGAAAGCACAATATGCAATTTCCGATAATGAATTCAGTTCGTTAAAAATTGCACGCCCAATCATTGCGGCCAAGGCGGCTAATTACAGACACATACTTCAGCGGCATCAGCGCAATCATCCCGAACAAACTTCCGATGCGCTGAATATTGTAGTTGATACAATCGGCAACCGGCTAAACAAAATAAAAATGTGCGAATCGCTTGAAGAACTTCGCGGCTATGAAGGTGAGTGCGCAAACGCTTACTTCAGCGTGCTATCAAATTTAATTACTGCACAACAGGAAGATTTTTTATTCACTAAAAGAAGTAGAAGACCGCCACTTGATGAAGTGAATGCGCTTCTTTCATTTCTTTATGCGATACTCGCAAACGATGTACGTTCGGCGTTAGAAACTGTCGGGCTTGATCCGCAAGTTGGTTTTCTCCATCAGCTAAGACCCGGCAGGCCCAGTCTCGCACTTGATGTTATGGAAGAATTCCGGGCATACTTTGCAGATAGAGTTATGCTGAATCTTATCAATCTAAAACAAGTAACAAAAAAAGATTTTGTCCGACGAACACTATCCGGAGATACAACCGAATCGGGGGAAGTTAGGATGAGCGACGAAGCAAGAAAAGCAGTGCTTAGTGCGTATCAGAAAAAAAAGCAGGAAGAGATTACCCATCCGTTCTTGAATGAGAAAATGACAGTAGGTTTGCTTCCGCATATTCAGGCACAATTGCTTGCAAGATATATTAGAGGTGATATGGAAGATTACCCCCCATTTTATTTGAGGTAAAGATGTTAGTAGTTGTAAGTTATGATGTAGCAACCACAACAGCCGCCGGAAGAAAGCGGCTGCGAAAAGTAGCCGAAACCTGTTTGGATTTCGGTTTGCGTGTTCAAAATTCAGTGTTCGAATGTAGCGTTGACCCTGCGCAGTGGGAAATATTCAAAGACAAATTGCTCTCTCTTTATAACGATGAAGAAGATAGTTTAAGATTTTATTTTCTCGGCGCAAATTGGCAGAGGCGAGTTGAACATCACGGAAGTAAAGGAATTCCAAATCTTGATGACCCATTAATATTTTAACGCTAACTGAAGCGAACATTAAAGTACCGATTGATTAGCGGTTGAAAATTTGGACAAAAAACCCATATCTAAAAATTTTTTTCTTTGTAAAGAAATTTCAGAATGGTTTAGCGGAATCGAAGTAATAAATTATTTTTGTACAATAGTTTAAGAACTATACAGTCGCGCTCCATGCGAGCGCGTGGATTGAAACTGGCTCAGATATTTCACTCTCGACTTAAACTGCGTCGCGCTCCATGCGAGCGCGTGGATTGAAACAAACGCTTGGGGACTCATCCATGCAGCTAAGTTCTGGTCGCGCTCCATGCGAGCGCGTGGATTGAAACAAGTCTAAAGGCTCCTAAGCCGGTTTGGTCTGTGTCGCGCTCCATGCGAGCGCGTGGATTGAAACACAGACGGAAAACCTAAAAGTGTACCTTGTGTTAGTCGCGCTCCATGCGAGCGCGTGGATTGAAACAGTATACGCCCAAAACTCACCGCAAAGGGCATCGGGGTCGCGCTCCATGCGAGCGCGTGGATTGAAACTATGTAGCGACATATCGACTGCAGGGAATTCCCCGTCGCGCTCCATGCGAGCGCGTGGATTGAAACAATCCGCTGCGCTATCCGGTCAATTAATTCAGGGCGTCGCGCTCCATGCGAGCGCGTGGATTGAAACTCCTGCGCTTTAATATCAACGTCAAAATCTACTGTCGCGCTCCATGCGAGCGCGTGGATTGAAACCGCCGATAGCGAACAAGATGACAAGACTTTTGCAGTCGCGCTCCATGCGAGCGCGTGGATTGAAACGAACAACCCCAACACCTCGTAAATATTATACATTGGTCGCGCTCCATGCGAGCGCGTGGATTGAAACCCGGATTTATCATACGGATTCTGCCATGCCCTCGTCGCGCTCCATGCGAGCGCGTGGATTGAAACTATTTTTTAAATAGTTAATCACAATTGCCACATAAGTCGCGCTCCATGCGAGCGCGTGGATTGAAACTGCTTTTCCGCGCGCTCCACACCGAATTTTTTTGTCGCGCTCCATGCGAGCGCGTGGATTGAAACTCGACTGTTATCAATGTATTTATTGACCCCTTCGGTCGCGCTCCATGCGAGCGCGTGGATTGAAACTGGGAGAAGCCGGTTATGTCGTAATTCTCTCGCGGTCGCGCTCCATGCGAGCGCGTGGATTGAAACCTTTTTTTTTGTTGGTGTAAAATTTGTTACTCCGGTCGCGCTCCATGCGAGCGCGTGGATTGAAACCTGTATTGGCAGATGTCATCAGCAAGCTGGCATGCGTCGCGCTCCATGCGAGCGCGTGGATTGAAACCCTTTGACTGCGCCTAATATGCCCGTTGATAGTGGTCGCGCTCCATGCGAGCGCGTGGATTGAAACCCGGAAATATGAATATTGCGAAAAAATTAAAACTGGTCGCGCTCCATGCGAGCGCGTGGATTGAAACTTTTTTAAATAAATTTTATTGTATAAAAATTGCGTCGCGCTCCATGCGAGCGCGTGGATTGAAACTTTTTTACGCCAAATGTTAGCGCTCCCATATATACGTCGCGCTCCATGCGAGCGCGTGGATTGAAACGTTTGTGTAAAATTTATTGCTCCGCACAGAACGGTGTCGCGCTCCATGCGAGCGCGTGGATTGAAACTAGGCGCAGTTAAAGGCAAAGTTGGTCCAGTAAGTCGCGCTCCATGCGAGCGCGTGGATTGAAACTACCAATATATTTTGCGCACGCAACCCGCTCTTAGAGTCGCGCTCCATGCGAGCGCGTGGATTGAAACATTTTTTGTTTTTACCACTTTTAAAATCCGCAAGTCGCGCTCCATGCGAGCGCGTGGATTGAAACTGTTGCTATAATTACATCAGCTTTGTGCGGCATCGTCGCGCTCCATGCGAGCGCGTGGATTGAAACTGAAACTCCGTCCACTGATGCACCTTCGGACACTGTCGCGCTCCATGCGAGCGCGTGGATTGAAACTCAAGCGGAACTTGCCCGATTTTTCGGGTTGAGCGTCGCGCTCCATGCGAGCGCGTGGATTGAAAAGTGGAAAGAAATAAAATCGAAAAATGAAAAAGATCAGTCTCTCAAATTGTTGCGAAGTTTATTGCATCCTTATTCCATGCGGGTAATGTAGTTATTGCGTTAATCACTTCTTCCGGTTCATTCACGAATCTCCACATCTCGAGATGTTCCTTTCGCATAAAATTTTCTTCAACACATTTTTCAAATAATTTTTTTAGCGGATCATAAAAATTATTGGTATTCAAAATTACAATCGGTTTCAAAAATAAGCCAAGACGTTTTAAAGTAATTGCTTCGAGTAATTCTTCGAAAGTTCCACTACCGCCGGGGAGCGCAACAAGTCCGTCAACTTCCTCTAAAAGTTTTGCTTTTCTTTCATGCATTGTTTCGGTTAGCACAAGTTCGGTTAAATCGGGATGCGCCCATTCAACATCAACCATAAATTTCGGCATAATTCCCTTTACACTTCCGCCGTTGTTTAACATAGTATCGGCAAGTTTTCCCATGAGACCTTTCGCGCCGCCGCCGCAGACAGCTTCGATATTGTTTTTTACAAATTCAAGTGCGAGTTTTTCTGTCGCATCAAAATATACCTTGTTTAATTTTGCGCTGGATGCACAATAGACTGTTATCTTCAAATTCTTCTCTTCTTAAAAAATAAAATTGTTACCTCAAGTTAAGTTTAACGAAAATATTTTTGTAAAATTTTATTTGACGGATAATAGCGCGGGGAAAGAAGTAACAATTAATAATTAACAGTGAGTAGTTAATATTTTAGGTTGAGCGTTGCGCTGGGAAGCAATTGAGAATTGGGAATTGTGAATGGAGAATTGGACAATGATAAATTGAAAATGATAAATTAAAAATTTTTATCGTGATTGATTTTTTTCGTTACTACCTTTCAATTGAAATCACGACCAATTCTGACAAAATATTTTTTTCAGTTTCTGCATACCCTTGGCAATTATGGCTAAAGCAACTTATTGTAAAATGCTCAACTTTTAATTTCGTAGCTCATGGTAGTTGATGATTCGAACAGTAAAAATTATGTTATTTCATACATACGGGATTTTTTTAACCACGCGGTATTTGGTTCCCAATCCATAGGATGTTCCATATATTTTTCCTAACGGGAAAAATAATTTAAATTCACATTCCGTAGGGATGAGATATTGGTAAAAAAAATAACGCAACTGAAGCTAAATCCCCGAAAGCGTTCGGGGATGAAATTTTTTTACTGTTGGAATGCTCTCATTACCAAAGTAAGAACAACAACAACTTGGTGAACATTTAACTTTGGTTCTTGCTTGTCCAGGTTGGGCGTGCATATGGATAAAAATGTTGACACCAATAAAAAGCCAAATAATATTTCATAATTGGTACAGAATAAATTCTTAGCCCGTTGAGTACGATAAGTTATATTTGTACATCAATTCATAAAAAAAAATTTGATGAAGCAACTCTCAATTTTATTCTTTCTTTTACTTTCGACATTTCTTTTTCCACAAACAACCGGTGATACATTAACTAAAAAAATATATTTGGTTGATTCGCTTTATTTCGAAACTGATGATGTGGTTGTAACAGGAACCCGAACAAATAAAAAAATAATCGACATCCCCTATTCCGTAAAACGATTATCACTTCAAGATTATATCTACGACAGAAAACTTTCAGTCAGCGATGTGATAACAAATGTTCCCGGAGTATTTATGCAATCGCGATACGGAAATCATGATGTCAGAATTTCCATACGCGGTTACGGAAGCCGCTCAAATAGCGGTATTCGTGGCGTTCGCATTTTACTCGATGGCATTCCTGAATCAGAACCTGACGGGCAAACGAGAATTGAAGCGATTGACTTTAATTCTCTCGGCAGTGTGGAAATCGTGAAAGGAAATTCCTCTTCATTATACACAAACGCACCGGGAGGAGTGATAAATTTTATTAACAACATCAATTTTCTAAATAGTTTTTTCAAGCAGCACAATGAAGTTGGTTCTTTCGGTTTAACTCGAAACGGTTTCAGTGCCGGTTTGCGCACCGAAAAATACGGACTGCTTGTCTCATACACTTATCATAGCTATCAAGGGTATCGTCCGCACGGCTCGGACTATTGGCACATATTAAATACTGTGTTCGAAGTAATGCCCGGAGACAAAACAAACTTGCAATTCCTTGGATATTTTGTTGACGGCATTATCAAAATCCCCGGCTCGTTGACAAAAACAGAATTTGAACAAGATCCATTTCAGGCAGGAAAGAATGAAGTTACTTTCGACATGCTTCGCTTTTCACAAAAGGGAAGATTCGGAATTCGTTTTACTTCATCTTTTTCTAATAGTGAAATTGAAGCAACCGCATACGCGGCAATAAAATATTTTCATCGCACCGCGCGCAATAGTTTTAGAATTATGAGCAGAAATGTAATCGGCGGTTCTTTTAAGTTTGTAAATCGTTCAACCGTTTTTGAAAAATCAAACGAACTTTCTTTTGGCGGAGATTTGTTTAATCAATTCGGACCAATTGAAGATTACAATAACATTGACGGAAAAAAGGGGGACATACTGAATAACCTAACCGATGAAACAATCGGCAGTAGCGGAATTTATGTTCAAAATATTTTTGATTTGGTTGAAAAGAAAATCTCTTTACACATCAGCAGTAGATATGAAAAAATTTATTTCGATCAGAAAAACCAATTGCTTGAATCGCAAAATCACTTTCGAAGTTTTAATGCATTCACACCGAAAGCGGCTATAAATTACAAGCCCTCGGCGAATATTGCACTCTATGCCTCAATTGGCAAAAGTTTCGATACTCCTGCGGGAAATGAACTCGAAAATTTTCCTTTCAGTTCCGACCCGGGGAAGTTGATGAATCCCGATCTGAAGCCGCAGAACGCTACTAATTATGAAATAGGTATTAAAGGAAATTATGCCGGACAAAATTCCTTCTTTCAAAAATTGCATTATGAGTTAACATTATTTCATATAAATATTAAAGATGAAATTGTTCCTTTCGAAGTGAACACACTTTCATTCTTCCGAAACTCAGCAAATACTTTTCGTAATGGAATTGAATTCGGCGCGGATGTTTCCTTTTCAGATTTGCTAACCTGGAAAATGGGATACACTTTCTCCAATTTTTATTACAAAAATTATTTAGCGTTCAATGTTTTGCAAGATCCAAACACAGGAAACATAGTTGAAACATTCCAATCTTTCTCCGACAAAATTGTTCCTTCAGTTCCCAAACATTATTTGACATCATCGTTGAACACTAAGTATGATTTTGATGAAACATTCTCTGCTTTTGCAAAAACTGCTTTTACTTTTGCTTCGGGAATGTTTGTTGATGATGGCAATACCGATAAAACTGGCGACTACGGTTTAATAAATTTTTCTTTCGGTATTGAAAAATATTTCGGCAGAGTTCAGGCAATCATCAACGCGGGAATAAATAATATTTTCGATAAAAGATTTGTCGGTTTCATAAACATCAATTCTTCAAGCAAAAGATTTTACGAACTCGGAGAACCTCGTTCAATTTTTTCCGGCTTAACTTTACGTTATGAATTTTAACTCTCTTCATTAAAGAAAAAAATTTCTAACTCATGAAACAATTCAAAACATTCTTCTCTATTTTATTTGCATTAACTATGTATGCACTTCCGCAATCGTTTCAACAACTTGGAATTGATCATATAATATTTCCTTCGAGCACAACTCAAACGGAACCTTTTATTACAACGCATCCAACAAATCCGAATATCATTTTTATTTCTGCGAACACAATAAAATTTCAACCAAGTTTTTTTGTAAGCGAAGGCGTTTATGTTTCTACAAATAACGGAACAGATTGGTTTGGTTCCGATACATGCAAAGGAAGTAATATTCAATATCATGGCGGCGATCCTGGAATTTCCATCACTCCAAACGGTACATTCATCCTTACAAGATTAGGAAAAATTCCTTTCACAGGTTTATTCTCTCACTACTCGACGGATAACGGAATTACATGGAGTAATCAACGAGCAATCACCGGCGACAATCTTGAACGCGCAGTTACTAAAACAGATAATAACTCTTCAAGTTCTTTTTATGGAAGAACATATTCTGCATGGATAAAATATGAATCACCATATCCGATGATGTTTTCTTACACAGATGATATTACAAGTACAGGAACAGTTTGGTCTTCACCGCAACAAATTAATTCGCCGACACAACGCGGTTCTGGTGGAGATATAACAATTGCAACTGACGGAACTGTTTATATTTGTTGGGCGGCGGTTGCAAACACAAGTCCGTTTAACGAATTATTTATCGGCTTTGCATCTTCAACAAACGGTGGCGCACAATGGAGTGTCAACGAAAATATTTTTTCCGTGAACGGCATTCAAGGTACGCTGGCATCAAAACAAAATATTCGGGTGAATGGATTGCCGCGAATTGCAGTTGATAAAAGCGGCGGACAATTTCATGGAAGAATTTACATAATCACAACTCAAAAAAATTTATCGCCGGCTGGTAGCGATCCGGATATAATTCTTTCTTATTCGGATAACAAAGGAGTAACCTGGTCTTCACCTCGACGAGTTAATAATGATGCTTTGAACAACGGCAAGACACAATATTTTCCGGCAATACATATTGATAAACTTGGCGGCGTGAATGTTTTATATTACGATGATCGTTTAACGACAAACGATTCCGCAGGAGTAATGCTTTCTCGCTCGAATGATGGCGGACAAACTTGGAATGAATTTTTAGTGAGCGATAAATATTTTCGTCCCGAACCGATTGGCGGTTTGGGGCAAGGCTATCAAGGGGATAATATTGATATAACTTCAGCAGGGAATAAATTTTTTCCGGTTTGGATGGACAATTCGACAGGAGTTTATCAGCTTAAAACTTCACCGTTCGATATTGCGCTTGTCGATAATAGAGATGAAAATGTGGTTCTAAATAATTTTGTGTTAAATCAAAACTATCCGAATCCATTTAATCCATCAACGATAATCAGTTATCGACTTGCAGCCTCAAGTAATGTTGCATTAAATATTTATGATGTACTTGGAAATGAAGTTGCAACTTTGATAGATAACGAATGGAAGGAAGCCGGCTACTACAATTATCCATTATCCATTATCAATTATCAATTACCAAGTGGTATTTATTTCTATCGTTTGCAAACAGGAGAGTTTGTTCAAACGAAGAAGATGATCTTTCTAAAATAATTACAACGAAGAATTCGGAAGTTAAATACGAACTCGATTCTCTTCTCAAAAATCTGAATGAACTAATTGTTGTTTTGTAATATTCTGCCAAGATAAAATTGTATTATTTCGCTACATAGTTGAACAACACAATTTTTTCAGATTAACATTTCTCTTTATTTTAACAATGAAGAAATTTGAAAATGAAAGTATGAAATCAAAGAACGAAAAACTTAATACGCGGCTACCGGAAATTGAAAAACAAATCAAAGAAACTTTCGGAGAAAAAGTTATGCAGATAATTCTTTTCGGGTCGTATGCTCGCGGCGATTATGATTCCGAATCTGATGTTGATATTCTTGTTGTAGTTGACGATGATGATTTATCCGGATATAAAAAGAAGCGTTCAGAACTCGTCGAGCATTACCTTGACACGGAAGGAATTTTATTATCAATATTAATCGAAAGATATAGTATCACAAAAAAGTATAAAGACCATTCTCCCTTTTTGATTGATCTGATAAAGGAAGGTACAGTTGTGTATGGAAAAACAAACCATTGATTTGGCACGCTATCGTTACGAGAGAGCTAAAGAAGAAATTGCCTCGGCTAAAATTCTTTTAAATGAAAAATATTTTAATAAATCTCTTAACAGTTCCTATTATGCAATTTTTCATTGCGCACGTGCATTATTAGTTTTCAAAAAACTTGATAGCAAAAAACATTCAGGACTAATTACTCTATTTAGTAGGGAATATATCAGAACAGAAATGCTCAAAAAAGATTTGCAAAAAATTCTCACCGATGCATTTAATAATAGAATTGAAAGCGACTATCATGATTTTTTCCTTGCCTCAAAACAAGAAGCTGAAGAACAGATTGAGAACGCTGATTTATTTATGAATGAAATTCACGCATTTATCAGATCTAATTATAAAGTCGATTTATAAAAATATTTACATCTCAATTTCAACAACTATCTTTTCTTCACTAAAGTTTTTCGGATTAATAAAACTATCCTTCGCTTCAATTCCATTTATTAAAATCTTTTTTGCGCCGAAATTATTTCCATCCGGATTTGAAACACTAACACAAATCTTTTTCCCTCTGAAAATTCTTTCCGCAGAAAAACGTTTCCAATGTGATGGAATATTCGGATTGATTTTTATTCCGTCAAGACTCGTTTGAAATCCGCAGATGTAATCCAAACCGATTCGAAGCATCCAAACCGCAGTTCCCGTAAGCCAGGAATGACTTGCTTGATTTTCTGTTTCATGATCGGGACTTGTAATGTACTCGGCGAAAACATACGGTTCAACTTCATATCGATCGATATTTTTTGCAGAGTTAATCGGCAACATACGTGAATATACTTCAAAAGCATCATCAACATTTTCGTTGAGAATTGACGCGAGTACAAACCAGGATGATGCATGATTAAACACTGCGCCATTTTCTTTTTTGCCTGGAACACAGCGGCTGATCAATCCTGTGTTATCTTCAATTTCCGTGTACGACGGAAAAACAATTTGTATTCCATAAGGAGTCAATAAATATTTTTTAACGGATTGCAGTGCCGCATTTCCTTTTTCTTTCGAAGCTAATTCTGAAATTACGCTCCACGTTTGCGCGTTGATAAATATCTTTCCTTGCTTATGTTTCGAAGAGCCGATTGCACTTCCGTCATCTCGAAAAGCGCGCAGATACCATTCGCCATCCCAACAAGTTTCATCAATAATATTTTTAAGTTGATCGAATTTATTTTTCCATTTTACTAAAACACTTTCATCTTTTCTCCATCTAAGAAGTTCAAAAGATTTTTTAATAACGTAACCGAGGAAGAAAGCTCCCCAAACGGTTTCTCCTTTTCCTTTGGGTCCGATGTGATCGAGTGTGTCGTTCCAATCGCCGTTCATAATTTTCGGAAGCCCTCGTTCAGTGCAAGCGGAGATAGCAAAATCAATAGCGCGAACGAGATGCTCATACACAGTTCCGCTTCCTTCATTATAATAAGTTACAATTTCATCGAGTAAAGAAAAGTCGCCGGTCTCATTTAAGTATTCAATTATTCCGAACGGAATCCACAACGGAGTATCGGAGTGATTTGTTTTCTCGCCATAGTCAGTTAGCTTGAAAAAATTGTGAAGAGTTGATCCGTCATTAAATTGAAAACGCAAAGCATTCAATAATCTTTTTCTTACACGATCCGGATCAGCAATTACCATTCCAATTATATCCTGGAATTGATCGCGCATCCCGGTTCCGAAAAGAAGACCGCCATGATAGTAGCCGCTGTTGCGTGCCATATCAAATGTAACCGCCGACTGGTATTGATTCCAAACATTCAACATCAAATTAAATTTATCGTCGGGTGAATTTATTTTAATATGACTTAAATAGTTCGTCCAATATTTTTTTACTCCGTCAAGTTGTTGTTTGATGTAAGAAATTGATTTATTTTTTTTCATATCGATTTGCTCAAAGGGAGTTGAATCACTTTTCTGCACTGCAACAATAACGAAAGCGAATTCAATTTCTTCAGAAGCGCTCAAAGATATTTTGGATTGAAGCGCGGCAACCGGATCGCCGGCGGTGATTTCCGAATTATTCATCACACCCGTTTCAACCGCTTCAGGATTGGCTTCGGAGCGCCATCGCCCGATAAATTTATCGAGACTACCATCAAAACCAGTTATCGGCAAAGTTGATGTAAAAAGTAAATTATACTTCCAATCTATATTCGGTTGTGCGACTGAAACTTTTTTGTTCAACACCCAATAGCGTCTTGTTGCAATAAGTGTTTCGTTTTCCTTATTGTATTTTATATCGGTGAAATGTTTGTCGTTGGGTTGATTAATAATATCATTCAAAGCATTTCCCATCAGCAGTTCGGTGAAAGAGTAAATTTCAAAATCTCTTTTTTCCGATGAGTTGTTTTTCAATTTCACAAACCAGACTTCCGAATTCGAATCGCGCGGAACGAAGTAAGTAATTTCTCCATCGACATTATTCGCTGAAGTTTTAATTGTTGTGTATCCTTGTCCGTGATGACATTCATATTTTTTGTATTTGAAATCGATTGTCGGTGCCCAACTTAACGACCAATATTTTTTAGTTGCCGCATCTTTAATTAAAACATAACGACCCGGGCGATCCCACGGGAGGCAGTTATAACGCATGCGCGTCAATCTGTTGTCGCGTGGTGTATCAATAAAACTAAATCCACCGCCTGTGTGCGAAACTAACCCTGCGTAATTTTCATTCCACATATAATTGAACCATGGACGCGGTGTGCGGGGATTTGTAATAACATATTCTCTACCGTCTTCAGTATAATAACCATATTTATTTTCGAATAACTTTTTCATCTATCTCCAAATGTAATTTTATATGTTCCAATTTTTTTCTTCTCGAGCGAAATCGGAAATACGTTGCTATTAATTAGTTTAATTTCTTCACAATGTATTTCTTCAAGTGTAACTTTTTGCACGCACAAAATATTTTTCATGAATTGCACTTTCCCATCAATTTTGTTTTCGGAAGGATTAAATATTCTCAACACTAACTCGTTTTCATTTTTATTTTCGGGAAGTTTGAGGGTGCTGAAAATTAACTCTTCCGGTTTAATCCTCAAGAATGACGCGGCTAACGGCAGTTCTCCACTCGAATAACCGCTTTGAACTAATTTCATTTCATAATTAAAATTAAATGCTTCATTGAAAGTATTCGCTTCGAACCAACTTTTTTTGTGCGAATAAATTGAAAGGCGGTAAGAAGTTTTCCCGAGCGATTGACTTCCTTTTTGATGGGTATAATCCTGACGGGAACTTGGCGCGATTATATATTCAAAACCTCTAAGCAAAGTTATCGCAAGCGTTTTCTTTTTGTCATTCAACACTTCATACTCTTTTAATCCATCAACCAAAAGAGAAATTCCTTTTTCCTTATTGCTTACATCTACGAAGTTGTGCATCGGGAAATCATACATCGGTTGTTCAATCCAATTTGATGAATCAATTCGTTCGGTGCTTCTTTGTACAACATCAAATTGTCCTTCTCCAAACGAAAAAGCATTTTCTATTTTAGTCGGGAACATAATTCTTAAACGATGACTTTCGGCTTTATTATCAACGTTGATCTCGATGTTGAGTCGTTTGCTTTTGTACTTTAAAGTAAGGAATAATTCAACATCTACTTTTACAAGTTTCTGTTTTGATTTTTTTCTTTCAGCCAAATTTTTAGGAATTAATAATTTATGAATAATTCTAAACGTTGAAGAAAGAGAGTTTTGCTCAACAACGGAAATCTTTGCCTTGCTTTTTAAAGTCGTAACAAATGGTTTTGTTGGAACATTTATCCATGCGTGTCCGGCTTCTCCTTCGCTGAAGAAATAGCCGAGATTGTTGAAAGATAAATCATTCTTTTTATCGTAAAGATTAAATGTGCCGTTCGCGTTTATCTTAACTTTTAGAAATTCATTTTCCATAAAAAGATTTTGCTTTGGTAAAGAATTTTTCTTTTCGATAAACTGATTGCACGGTTCTACAGAAAAAACTTTGTATCCGAATGGCGGAACATCCTCAATATTTATTTTAGTTTCGTAACGAATCATATCGTGATACATCGGTCTATCAATCATTTGCTCAAGCACAGGTTGATAATTTCTCTTCGAGAGAATTTCAAATTGCAAGCTGTTACCGTCCGAATTTATTATGCTGAATGAACCTTTGTCGAGATTAACCGGAATGTCTATAAATGCAGTTACAACTTCGCTTCGATAATTATTGTTGGGATTTAATGCTGTCAAATAAATATTATGATTGTTCGAGAATGAAGAAACATCGATGCGTTTTACAATTTCTTGGATACCTTTTGAAAACACTCCTCGAGAAATTTCAATACATTGTTTGTAACGGTTCATCATATCGTCATGAATTTCATCAAGACTACAACCGCCGATCGAATCGTGCGAAGAATTTTGCACAAGCAAATCCCACGCAATATCCAAATAATTATTTTTAACATCTGCACCGATTAATGAAGCAAAAGAATTGAACGGTTCGGCAAAATATTGAAGCCATCGTTCCGCCTCGAAATTTTTTTGTTTGAGAAACATTCGAGCCGAAGTAGTGTAGCCATACATGTTTCCGCTACTTCTATCGAACTGCGAGCTTCTTCTTTCGCCAAAAACTTTTTGCAAACTATTTTTATCAACCGAAGAATAAATTGCTTCGGCGTAATCCTCAAGCGTTGAGTGAATAACATTCATATTCGGAAATTCTTTTTTTATGTCGTCGAGCAGTTGAACAGTTTTAATGTTTGGACCGCTTGAATCATGCCCCTCCATCCAAATAACATGCGGAGTTGTAAAATCATTAGCTTGATCTTTTATAATTGCTTCGACTTGTTGTTTGATGTTTTCAGGAAAATAACCGTCAACAGGATTTAGAATAAAATAATCTTCAGCGCAAAGTGATTCATCCGCGAAGTGAAAATGTGTTCCACCTTTTTCCCATGTATAACGAACATCTGAAATATTTTCGTTATGAATGACCATTCGATACAAATAAAAATAAAAATTATATCTCGGCATCGTTGAGAACCTTGATGATATTGCCCCTGTGCCGTCTGCACCAATCCACAAGAACTCTGCTTTCGGGCTATCGAGTGAGTTCACACCACGATAAAACATAATCAATTCAATTCCAAACTCTTTATAAATTTGTGGAAGTTGAGAAATTTGTCCCCACGAAAAAGGAGAATAACCCATCTTAGAAACTCGTCCGATTTCTTTACAAAGTTTGTGACCGATTAAGAGATTACGAATTAAATTTTCTCCGCCGATTTGAAATTGTTCGGGTAAAACATACCATGGACCGATGAATATTCTTTTCTCATTAACGAGTTGTGAAAATATTTCTTTGTTGTGGGGTTTTGCTTCAAGATAATCTTTAACAACAATTGATTGGCTATCAAGATGAAATGCTCTGTACTTTGGTTCTTTTTGCAAAATCGAAATTACCTCGTCAATCATTTCAACAAGCATTTGTCTGTTACGCTGAAAAGGAAATCGCCATTCGCGATCCCAATGTGTGTTTGATATTACGTGAAATATTTTTTCTGATTTCAAGTTACTTGCCTGATTCATTAAATTTTTATAAAACAATTATTGAGGAGAATAAACTCCGGCAAACCGCCGTGAAGGACGTGCGAAGCCGCGTCAAATCTGTGTCCGCTCGTTTCGTTGAATGGAACAGAAATGGAGAATCCAATTCCCGCCGCACGAATTGCAATCGTTCCGCTTTCACTATCTTCAAATCCGATAACATTCACGAAATCCTTTTTTGAAATATTAAGTTGCGCCAATGCAATACTATAAAGATCGCGATGTGGCTTCAACCTTATTTCGCTGGAGTCGCTTGCGGTAATTACCGCATCATAATATTTTTGATACTCGGCGAAGTTATTCAACAATTTACTTCTCTCTTTTGCGGAAAGAAATTGTTTGTAGTTATGACGAATCACTTCAAATAATTCGGCGAGTACAATGTTCGCTTCATAAAATATTGAAGAAGTTACAATTGCAATTTTTGCGGGATTGTTTTTAAAGTGTTTGCAGAGTTTTACAAAATTCTTTTTTGCCGCATCAATTTTATTTTCAGGAAATTTCTTTCCGGTTTTCTTTCTATAAGATTGCAATAGAAAAGAAAAATATTTTTCGTAGTTATCGACAATCATCCCCTTTACGAGCGGTAGAAATACTTCCACGCCGGGCATCGGTTCGATGAGATGTTCATGTTTTTCATCAACTACAACCGAAAGTTCTTTTCGATTTTTCTCAATCACAAAATGCAACAACTGGTGATACTTTTGATAATAAATATCAATCCCGAGTTTTACAAAATCATTCCGGGAAAGATTTGAAAAAGATGAAGAATATTTCTCCTCAAGTTTTCTTTCTAAAGCAGGTTCAAATTGTTTTGTCTCAACTACTATTTTAATGTCGCTCAATAATTTGGGAGAAAGAAAATCTTCGCATCCAAAATTTTTAAGATTTTGCTCAACTTCTTTTTTTCGCAATACATCTTTACCAAACTTTAGCGTCCACACTGCGGCAAATAAAAATGCCGAGGCAATTTTCGTTCTGTCAAATTTGTTTTGATATTTGTTCACAAGATATTCAACATGCTTTGTGGTGCTGTTGCCGATGATGTGCGGATAATCGATTTCTTTATCGACAATGCGGGGAGAGTCAATCGTTAAGCCTGACATTAGAGCAATCATCCGATCGAGCGAGTAAAGGCAAAGCGTTTCCGTAGTTGTTGTTGTTCCATCCATATCCATAACGAAGGCGGAAATATTTTTTATCGGTGCTTTTTGTTTTTTTGCAAGCGGATAAAGTTCAACAGGTGAGAAAACGAATTCAGGATTATTTACAACCGCGAACTCTTCTCCAAGTCCCGAAAATATTTTTAGAGCATCGCTCTTCTTAGCAATAATATTTTTCTTCATAATGTTTGAAATAACTTTTGTCCTTCAATTAGTAAGTTCTTAACCTCATGATCACTATTACCTTCGGCGTAAAAGCGCACGGTCGGCTCGGTCTCTGAAACCCTTATCAATAGCCAGCTTGACCCCCCTTCGAGATAATATTTCACTCCGTTAATTTTTCCTCTACTATTCAAAAAATGTTTCGTATCTCGAATTTGCCAATTACCGAGTTCGCTTCTATTTGCATGTAAAATCTTTTCTAAATTATCTAATTTGTTTTCGGAGTGATTGTCAACATCAATTCGCGCATAAAATATTTCACCGTATTTATTTTTTAGCAAAGAGATCATTGAACTGAAATTATCACATTCATAAGTCGCGAGCATTTCCATAAACAGAAACGCAGAAAAAATTCCGTCTCTTTCGGGAATATGAAAACCGTAACCGAATCCGCCGCTTTCTTCACAACCGAATGCAACATTTCCTTTAATCATTTCTTCGGTGATATATTTAAATCCAACTTGAACATCAAACACTTTGCGAGTTTCATTTTCAAAATAACGTTTCAGTTTGTCGGTAACGGATGAAGTTTTAACGATGTTACCGTTAATATTTTTTTTCGTAAAGATATAATCTGCTAAAAGTAAAATAGTTTCTTGCGCACCGATCCAATTTCCTTTTTCATCCATCAACCCGATTCTATCAGCATCTCCGTCATTTGCAACGCCGAATGAGTATTCGCCATCGACGAGCGCATCTTTTAATGGAAAAAGATTTTTTTCAATCGGTTCAGCAGAGCGATTGTAAAAGGTTTCGCTCGGTGGTGCAAATATTGTTTTTGCCGAAATATTTTTCCTGCCAAGAATTTCTTCAATAAAGAATGCACCCGCGCCCCCCATCGAATCGATTAACAATGGCTTCTTGTTTTTTGCAATCAAAGAAAAATCAATCAACCGCTCAAGGTTACTCTCGTAAGGACTTTTGAAATTCTTCACTTCAATTTTCAATTTATTTTTTTTGCACTTTGTTTTACCGATTAACTTTTCAACCTCAATCGTATCTTCGGTAAAAAAAGGACCGCCGTAATTCGCTTTAAACTTAACACCGTTGTAACGCGAAGGATTGTGCGAGGCAGTAATCATAACCCCGGAATCAAAATTATTTTTCTTCACATAGAAAGAGAGTAGCGGCGTCGGCACTACTGAATCGGAAAGATGTACTAAAATATTATTTCCCGAAAGTACTTCGGAAAATATTTCTGCAAAGAGTTTTGAATTTTTTCTTCCGTCGTATGCAACCGCAATCGAAGTATTACTTTTCTTTGTTAAAGAATAATCTGCAAACGCTTGCGCAACGAGAGTGATGTTTGCTTCATTCACTTCGGAATCAAGTAATCCGCGCCAACCATCCGTGCCGAAAATTATTTTCATTTTATCTCGCTCAAGTTATACGAAATAATTTTCTTAACATCTTCATAATTAACGCTACGAATGTTACAATTGTCATTGATGCTCAAAGCCGCAACGGCACCGCAAGCCTCGCCGGTAGCGGCTGAAGTCGGTTGTATCCGCAAAGCGCTATGCCCTTCGCGGGTAGAAGAAATGCATCTCCCCGCGGCCAATAAATTATCGCATCCAGAAACAAACAAAGCGCTCATCGGAATTTCATAATATTCTCCGTCGCGAAGATATTCCATTTTACTCGACTCATTTTTCTGTCCATGAATATCAACCCCGTAACAAGCTCGCGCGATTGCATCATTAAATTTATTTGCGTGTCGAACATCTTCACCGGTGATGATATAATCACCAACTGCTCTTCTCGTTTCGCGTATTCCAACTTGCACTGCGGTTTCAAGAAGTGTAGAATTTTCAAATCCCGGAATATCCGATTGCAGAAGTGCGACAACTTGTTTAACCTGTCTGCGCCCGATTAATTCTGCTTTCGTTAATTGTGATGAGAATGAAGCATCGAGAGATAAAATGTTTGAGGTATTAAAAGAAGCTTCGCCGGAGCCGGGAAGTGTTGTAAAAAATATGTACCCGATTTCTTCAGGTAATCTTTTTTCCTGAATTGCTTTATTGACGAAAGAAAAAAATCCGGCGACTGAAATAATTTTATCTTTTTCGAAATCATAAATCAGCCAATCAAAAAAATCATGTTTGTTTTGAACGGCATAATTCTTAATTGCATCGATGTTAATGTTTGCCATTCGAAAAAATAAAGTCATTGTTTGCAGATTGCCGTTTTGCTCATCCCCTTTTGCCCATGGAAAATTTCCGAGATACAAAAGTTGAGCATCGCCTGTTGTATCAATGAAAACAGAAGCGTGCAAATTTATTTTTTTTCCACCGATCATTACTTCAACAGAACTAATTTTATTCTCTTCTTTGTGAACGCCAATAATTTCTGCGTGAAAAAGAATATCAACCTTGGCTTCATTAAGCAACTCGAACGCGGCAGCTCTGAATGCCGAACCATAAAAACCGTTGCTGATCATCCCATTGTTTTCGATCATCTTCATTTCAATCTCTTCAAACACGCCGCGTACGAGCGGTACATCGTTTATTGCATATTTCATAAAAGGAGAAACCATGCCTGCGGTTGACATGCCGCCGACAAAGCCGTAGTGTTCAATTAATAAAACATTTTTGCAATGACGTGCGGCTTTAACTGCCGCGCTGATTCCAGCAATGCCTCCTCCGGCAACAATTATATTATATTCTTCTTTTAATCTCTTCACAGATTATTCAATTTCTTTTTTTGCTTTTTAAAGATTCGACAAACCATGATGTAATCATTCCCGGACGGGTGATTGCAGTTCCGACAACTACAGCCCACGCGCCGAGTTCAATCATCTTTGCCGCATCTTTCGGTGTGTTTATTCTTCCTTCAGCAATGACGGGAACGGATGAGAGCACAACAAGTTTTTCAATAATTGAAAAATTCGGAGAATATTTTTTATCATCGATAGTTTGTGGAGTATATCCATTCAAAGTTGAAGAGACAACGTCCGCACCCGCATTAATACAAGCGACAGCTTCACTATCGTGCGAGAGATCAGCCCAAACGATTACTTCGAATCTGTTTTTAATATGATTAATAAACTCAGATCCGGTTAAATTATTTTTTTTGCGAATCGTTCCGTCGATGGCAATTATTTTGCAACCAACCGCAAGCAATTCTTCAACATCTTTTTCACCGCGGGTAATGCAAACCGTGCCATCATCGAAAGTTGATTTTACAAGTCCGATAACGGGAACATTCACGCTTTCAATTATTTTTTTTGTTTTCGCGATGCCCTGACTTCTAATTGCAACTGCACCGTTTTGCTCTGCGGCTTTTGCAAACATCGCAACCCCTTCGGGAGAATTGAATGGCGAATCTCCTTCAGCCTGACAAGAGACGATTAAACCGTTTTTAATTTGTGATAAAAATTTTTCTTTCACAGAAGTTCTCCGAGATGATTTTCAAACTCCGCCGCTTGAATGAACTCCTCTTCTTTGGAATATTTTTTAATGAATGAATCAACATGAAAAATATTTTGTTTAACCAGAACGTCTGTTTTATAAAGAACATCCGCTTGCGGTGCAATTAACTGAATTCTTCCGCCAAGCAACTGCAAATATTTTTCAAAAGCATTTATTACTTGTTGAATTTCATTTTCATAAAGATAGAGATTAGGCGTAGATACCGGTTTCAAGATGATGAAATAACGTCCATCGCTAAGTCGCGAATATTTTTGTACAGATTCATTTTTTGAAAAAGAATCATCGTTCAGTTTCGAAGTGATTAAATTTATTCCGACACTTTCGATTTGCAACTGCTCATTAACTCCGATGACTGCAAAATTGGCTGAAGTATCAATTACAGTTTTTCCTTTCACTTCAATTCTGCCTTCTTTACCTGAAAGAATGAGGCAAATATTTTCTTCGGAATTACTTTCAACCGGAGTTACATGAAAAAGTAAATCAATTTTTTCTTTTTCCAAAAATTCTTGTAAAACAATTTTAACGGATTCAGGATTCACAACAAATTTATCTTTACTTGAAAACAAAAATGAATCGTGAGTCTCGTACAAGTTTTCATAAATATTTTTCGCGATGCTTTCGGGGAGGTTTTCCGCGTGTTGAAATAAGTTCAACGATTCGGTAATTCTTCCGCCTGTAAATCCGTAATGATTCAAGAGCAAGACTTTCTTTTCACGCTTCGCAAAAAACAATGATGCGGTTACACCCGATAAACCCGCGCTATAAATTATGTAATCGTAAATCTTTGACATCAATATTTCAAATTCATTTTCTATTTTTTAGGCGATGCAATTAAAATAAGTTTTTGCTCAGCAGATATTTTAGAAAGTTCAAAGTCAACAATCGCAAGAGCTTGATGTTCGCTAATTAAGCCCGATAAATCGAGAATCTTTGAACCGATGAGCAAATATAAATCGGGTACGAGCGCGCCCGCATCGCCAAAGGTTGTGAGCCGCTCAATCATATTTCTGATTTTTTCTGCAACGCTTCTTTTCACCGCTTCATCGCAAAGAGCATTCGTGAATTGCAATTTAATTGTTCCTTCCATATCAATAACACGAAGAGAAGAATGATTTTCTTCGATCAATCCGAAAAAAACTTTTCTCCTTAATTCCTGTTGAAAGACAAAAAAGAAATCATTTGTTTGAACCAACGCAATTTCATTTTTTGATTTGAAAGATGCGGATGCGATTTTTAATAATTCATCGTGCGAAAGAATTTTTGCCGAAAGTTCTTTTGTTCTCAAATCACTCGTTCCCATTGCAACGGCAATCACTTTTTTATTTTGAGTATCGATTTCAATTGTAACTTCAACGGAATCGGGTTGCGCTCCCATCTTAACAACGGAATCGAATGCTTGTGTACGAAGCTGAATCAAATCGTTGTCTGTCGGATTTATAATTGTCTTTTCGATAGAATCGCGGATCATTCCCAAAGCCGCGCCAATTGCGGAGATAACCTCAGCATCCTTTGCAATTTTATGCTGAAAGTTTAAATACTTTGCGGTGAAAGGAACAAGTGCCGATGCACCGCCGCCGCCGCCGACAAACGTAATCAAATCTTTATCAAGTTTATATTCTCTTGCAAGAGACGCAATCACCGGAGAAATTTTTTCGGCAGAGATTTTCAAAATCTCTTCGGCAATTTTTTCTGCGTTTAATTTTAAAATATTTGAGAGAGAAGAAAAACAATTATTAATTGCTTCTAAATTCGCGGCGCCGTGCCCGATCTCATCAACCAATCCCAAATAGTTTGAAGCCGCAGTCGGAGTTATTGAAAATTTATTTCCGCTACTTTTAGAAACGATTGCAACGTAATCTTTCGGATCATTTGCGAGCGGTTGAATTTTTTCAATTTCGATATCATCAAATTTTTCATTCTCACTAAAAGAAACATATTGCAAACCGGCAATGTGCGCGCTTCGAGGACCGACATCAATTATTTTATTGTTTTGAATTCTCGGAATAGAGCCGCCGGCAATTCCAAGTGTGCGAACATCAAGCGTGCGTAAGTAAAATCTGTTTCCGCCGATTTGCGCGCTCTTCACTTGCGGCTTTCCGTTTTTAATTACAGAGATATCAGTTGAAGTTCCGCCGACTTCCAAAAAAATTCCGTCCGAAACTTTTTCATACATGAGTGCCGCGGCAACACCGGCGGCAGGTCCTGAAAGCATTGTCAATATTGGTCGGCGGCGCATTTCGTTAATATCCATAATCCCGCCGTCGGAACGCATCACCATTAATGGTGCATTGATTCCACTTTCTTGAATTGCTTTTTCCGTGAGGTTCGCAGTCTCCAGCATTTTTGGCATCATGCTTGCATTTATTACTGCGGTGAGCGTGCGAACTTTCAGTCCGTATAATTTAGAAATGCTACTCGCAGAAGTTGCTTGAACTCCAAGTTTCGTTGCAGCTGCAAAAACTATTTCCTCATTTGTAGGATCGTCAACTCCAAAAGCTTCGGATGCGACTATTACTTCTGCACCTTCGCCAAGTAATTCTTCAATTAATTTTTGCGCAACATTTTCAGAAATATTTTTCGCGGTGTCAAAAAATCTAAATCTTGTTGAAAGAAATTTTCCCGGCGAAAGTTGTATGTTCTTTAAATTGATTTGACTTCTTGCTCTTCTGCCTTCAAGCCCTTTTCCCATGCCGATAATTCCGACAGTTGCAACATCACCTTCGAGAAGTGCGTTTGTTGCCTGTGTTGTCGAGTGTGCAATTAAAATAATTTCTTCGGGATTAATTTCCGCTTTAGTTATTAACATTTTCATAGAATCGACAACACCTTTTGCAACGCCTTCGCTTGCGCCGTGTGTTGTCGGGACACATGATTTACCAATTACTTTGAAAGAGGTCGTCTCAACCGCAACCGCATGGGTAAAGGTTCCGCCGACATCAATTCCTATTTTAATTTTTTTCATTCGTTAATTCACATGAATAAAATTGCGGAGATGATCAATCCAACTATTGCAAGAAGCCATGTATAAGGAAGCGTGTTCCATAATATCTTTTGTACATCAACTTTCATTTCATTTGCAAGCCAAACGTTGTGCGTGTTTGTCGGATCGCTGATGCCTTGAATTTGTCCGACCGAAAGAAGAAGCCCCATCACCGCAGCGGGATTTAAACCGGCGGCTAAAAATACTGCGGCTAAACCGTAACCCATTCCCCAAACGTTTAACGGTCCGCGATAAAGCGCGAGAGGCGCCGCGAAAGAAAAAATTAATACATAAGAAATTGCAGAGTCGGGAATAATTTTCAACATCAACGGTTTCATTAAAAGAAGTACGGGCCAGCCATCTTTATATTGCGGCAAGGGCGTTCCGCCGGGACCCATAATTGCAACGAGTAACATTCCGATACCGAACATCAATGCGACTGCCGGCATCACGAGTCCGCCTCCTTCAAAACAAGATTTGATGAAGAGATTTAATCTCCCTTTTTTATATGTGGTGATGAATGCGTAAATCAAACCGATGATAAATGAAGCGATGAAATTCATTTCGAAGAGAAGAATGAGAAACAACGGAAGTAACGGCGAGAAGTAGCTTATCCAATGCGGGTGCGATGCGTGTTCATTTGCTTTTGTAATTATTCTTAACAAAGAAAAAATGAAGAGAAAAATTATTCCCGCGCCGACCAACCATTTAATCGCATGCAGAAATTTATGGAACATCTCCAATAAAAAATATTTTTGATCATCAGAGATAAAATTTGTGTAAAGTGAGTAAATTATTGTAATCAGTAAAAACGCGATGAAGCTGTATTTAAGAATTTTTTTAAGATCGATGTTTTGTCCGTCTCTATAAATTTGAACGGTGATGTACACAACGGCGCAGAGAAATGAGATTAAAAATATTGTTAGTGCAAATGGTTTTATCTCTTCGACGGTTAGATTCATTACCGAAATATAAACAGCCCAATTGCCGACATTTAAAATTCCTCCGATGCTTAATCCGAAAAGAAAAATTCCCGTTGATGTTAATGCGCCAACGCCGACTGAAGACATAATCGGGAGAACAATTGTAGCAACCATAATAATTGCGCCCAACCCGCCAAGTGTTGTAAAGAGTGCGATGATGAACAGTAGCATGATGATTGAAATGAACCATGGATTGTCGCCGGAAAGTTCCGCACCTTTTTTGATGAATGATTCCGCCACACCGGTTTTTTGCAGATGAACGCTTAACATGCTTCCGAAGAGAGCGATTGTGTATGCCGGTGCAAGTTTCATCGCGCCATGTCCTAATACATATTCAATGATGTCAAAAAGAGAAACTCCGCCGGTTAGTGAAATGAAGAAAGCCATTAACGGCAATGCGATTAAAGCGGGAATTTTTCTGAAAAACATTAGCAATGCCATTACTAAAAATATAACGACAACGGCGGTTATTTGCAGTTCAATCATCTGGTTTTTGGTTAGAGAAATATTATTAAACTTGCGGGCAAATTTAGTTCATTTGCGTCTGCTGTAACAAATTAAATAATTATTTTTTGCACGACAGACGATTAATCGGCTATTCAGGAATCTCTCTTTTCCCGATTTCTTTTTTTAATGATTCACTTTTCACTTCTGCGTCATACCCGTAAGACTTGAGCCATTTCTTCCCTTTTATTTGGTAAGATTTTAAAACATCCGGCAAAATATCTACGTACAGTTGCGAGATATGCCGAATTTTGTTCAGAGATGTAAATCCAATATCCGAAATAATAAAATCGAACATTGCATTTTCACTTTTCTCAATTAAAGATTGTACAACGTAAATTGATGCAAGGTCCATTTGCAAATCGTATTCAACCACATCACTGATATTTGAATTGAGAAAAGAATTATACGCAGTAGATCGAAGCATCGTAATTTGTAACCCCTTCCAACCTTTTAGCATATAACCATATAGTTTTCCCCAATCGGGATTATTGGTTTGTTTAATGCTATCAATTTCCCCAAGTATTTGCAGATGATATTCATAAACAGATTCGATTCGTTTATGATTGTATTGCATCTCGGAAGCGATGTACTCTAAAGAAATATTTAACGTATTTTTCTTTGCATTAACTTCTCTGACATCGGTTAACCAAAATGCAAAAAAGACGCTTGCAAAAATTAAGATAGCTTGAATTGCATGATCAACGTAGCGTTGATTAATGTTTAACTTCACCCATTTCATTTAATTTTTCTCTCTTCATTTTTTTATAAACAAACTTAAGTTATAAAAAATGAGTTGTCGAAAGAAGATGTTTTTTAAAAATCACGTCATGCAGCAAAATTTTTTTTGCCACTCACATAGTGATGCCTATGGCAAAAGTTACGAAGCCATGAAGGAAAAAATTATGGTTCGTACGTT
>CAYMUL010000044.1:0-24122 GCA_964393605.1 uncultured Ignavibacteriaceae bacterium
TCATTAACTAAAAACTTTATGGCAACGCCATTATTGTGGACTCAACACGGACAGCATTTTTCAGCGCCGCATATTTGTAATTATAAAGTTGAGTTTGTAAAGTTTAGTAACTCTTTTTAGAAAGTTGTTTTAAGAAACACTTTTAATAAATAAAAGTTGCTGATTCTAATCGGCATAGTTGTTCCAACTTTCGCTACGCTTCGGTTGATAAACTGGGCGGCGGATTATTGGCAACGCTGTAACATTTTTTGAAAATTTTAGTTATTATTTACTTGAAATAATATTGTGGCTTTTCTATAATTAAGTACAATTTTGAGGAAAAATAAATGGATTCAAAAAACATAATTCAAACTGCTTTAACTTTAAGTCCGGCTGAAAGAGTATTTATAATTGATGCACTTTCGAAAAGCTTAAGTGAACCAAACAAAGATATCGAAAAGTTTTGGAAAGAAGAGGTTGAAAAACGATTTAAATCTTTCATGAAAGGGAAAATAAAGACCATTTCCTATGAACAACATTTAAAGAAATGAAAGTTAATTTTCTTGAACCTGCATATTTAGAATATCAAGAAGCTATTGAATTTTACAGTCTACAAAGTAAAGGATTAGATAAAAAATTTATTTCTGAAATAGAAAAAACGATCTCGATTATAAAAAACTATCCCGAATGCTTTCCAAAATATTCCGAACATACCAGAAAAGCTGTGGTTAATATTTTTCCATATAATATAATTTATGCAATTGTTTATAATAATATTTTAATAATAGCAATTGCACATCAACATAGACAACCTAATTATTGGATTGCTCGGTAACTTTAAAAAATAAGAAACTTATATAAGCAACAAATATAAAAGAACGAACTCATGCAAATCTGGAGAGAGAGTAAGACTCAAATGTTTAGCCTGTTTGTGTCAGTGCTGTCCAAAATAAAAATAAAACCGTTCGATAAATTCTATTTTTATTCAAAATAAAAGAAATTAAAGTCGTTTGATATTTAATCCATCAAAAAAAGATTTACTATATTATTGTTCTCAAATTTACAAGCTCACTTTTCAAGGTGAGTTATTCAATTCTATGCGGCTAAAGCCAAATAATTTGGTTAATAGTATATCCGTTGGATAAATCCAACGGAAATAAAATATAATATTTGTTTTTTAATTAAATGCGAACTTAGCAAAATTGCCGTCAGCTTAAGTTTACCTAACTTTAGGTAGACTGACGGATTGGGGAACAGAAACGAAGCGGAGAAGATTCAACATTGCCTTTGTTTATTTACTTTCAGAAATTGCGGTTGTAATTTTTAGCAAACGATAATCAGGCAATAAAATCATGGCATTTAATTTTAATAAGTTCACGGTTAAGGCACAAGAAACTGTGCAGTCTGCAATTGAAATTGCACAAAACTTTAACAATCAAATCATAGAACCGGCTCATCTGCTTGCGGCATTAGTGCAAGAAAAAAATAACCTCGCCGATACAATCATTCAAAAAACAGGCGGCAATACAGATCGCATAAAAATAAAAGTTACAGAACTCCTCGAATCGTTTCCTAAAGTTGACGGCGCGGGAATCGGAAACCAGCAGATGTCAAACACGCTTGCAAAACTTTTTGATATTGCAATTGAAGAAGCAAATTATCTAAAAGATGATTTCATCTCAACCGAACATTTATTAATTGCACTCGCAAGTTCAAAAGATAAAGCGGGACAATTACTGCGCGATAACGGTGTATCTAAAGATGCAATTCTTTCCGCGCTAAAAGATGTGCGCGGCACTCAACGGGTTACTTCACAGAACGCAGAAGATTCGTATCAATCATTAAAAAAATTTGGAAGGAATTTGAACGAGCTTGTTAAAGCGGGGAAACTTGATCCCGTTATCGGTCGCGATGAAGAAATCCGCCGCGTGCTTCAAGTACTTTCGCGGAGAACGAAAAACAATCCGGTATTAATCGGTGAGCCTGGTGTAGGCAAAACCGCAATTGCAGAAGGAATTGCTCATCGCATTGTATCGGGGGATGTGCCGGAAAATTTAAGATCAAAAACGATAGTCGCGCTCGATATTGCACTGCTCGTTGCAGGCACACAGTTCCGCGGACAGTTTGAAGAAAGATTAAAAGCATTATTAAAAGAAGTTCAAGATTCAAACGGCGAGATAGTTTTATTCATCGACGAACTTCACACGCTTGTCGGTGCTGGTTCGGCGGAAGGTGCGGTTGATGCCGCCAATATTTTAAAGCCGGCACTCGCACGCGGAGAACTTCATGCTATCGGCGCAACTACTTTGAATGAGTATAAAAAATATATCGAAAAAGATGCGGCACTTGAAAGAAGATTTCAACCTATCTTAATTGATGAACCGAATGAAGAAGATGCAATTTCAATTCTTCGCGGATTGAAAGAGAGATACGAAGTTCATCACGGCGTAAGAATTACTGATAACGCAATTGTTTCTGCAGTGCAACTTTCGCAAAGATATATTTCAGATCGATTCCTTCCCGACAAAGCAATTGATTTGATAGATGAAGCCGCTTCGAAGCTGCGTATGGAAATTGATTCTATGCCCGAAGAACTCGACTCACTCGAAAGAAAAATTAAACAACTTGAAATTGAACGTGAAGCATTGAAGCGTGAGAAGGATGATCTTTCCAAAAAAAGATTGACTGAACTCGAGAAAGAACTTCAAGAAGTTTCGGAAGAGAAAAATATTTTGAAACTTCATTGGAAAAATGAGAAAGATAAAATTCAATCCATTCGTACAACTAAAAGTGAAATTGAAAATCTTAAACTCGCCGCAGAAAAATATGAACGGGAAGGAGATTTCGGCAAAGTTGCGGAGCTTCGTTACGGAAAAATAAATGAGCTGGAAAAAAGAATAGTTGATGAAACAAAAGCTCTTTCAAAAATTCAAAAAGATAAAAAGATGTTGCGCGAAGAAGTAGATGCGGAAGACATCGCCGAGATAGTTGCAAAATGGACAGGCATTCCACTGAGCAAAATGCTTGAATCTGAAAGAGAAAAATTACTCCGTCTCGAAGATGAACTGCACAAACGTGTAGTCGGTCAGAGGGATGCAGTATCGGCTGTTGCAAATGCAATTAGAAGGTCGCGGGCGGGATTACAAGATGTGAACAAGCCGATCGGCTCCTTTATTTTCATAGGCACAACGGGGGTTGGCAAAACAGAGCTTGCACGCGCTCTCGCGGAAGTTTTGTTTGACGACGAACATGCGATGATAAGAATTGATATGTCCGAATACATGGAAAAATTTTCCGTGAGCAGATTAATCGGTGCGCCTCCCGGCTATGTCGGTTATGAAGAAGGTGGACAACTTACGGAAGCAATTCGTAGAAGACCGTACTCTGTTATTCTTCTCGATGAAATTGAAAAAGCGCACGCCGATGTTTTCAACGTGTTGTTGCAAGTTCTTGACGACGGAAGATTGACCGACAACAAAGGACGAACTGTAAATTTTAAAAATGCAATTATAATCATGACTTCAAATCTCGGCTCGCATCTTATACAAGAAAAATTAGAGCGTGCACACGAATCGCAAATTGATGAAGTTATCGGCGAACTCCGTTTTAAGTTGCTCGATCTGTTAAGGAAAACTATTCGTCCCGAATTTTTAAATCGTATTGATGAAATAGTACTCTTCAAACCGCTTTCAAGAAATGAATTGAAGGAGATTGTAGAAATTCAAATTCAGCGCGTTGCCAAGTTGTTGAAAGAAAAAGATATTACAATTGCCGTGAACGATGAAGCGAAGGAGTGGCTCTCTTCACTTGGTTATGATTTAACATACGGCGCGCGTCCTTTGAAGCGAACGATACAAAAATATCTTGTCAATCCACTTTCGCAGGAAATATTATCGGGAAATTTTTCTTCCGGCGATGAAATTCAAATTACACTCGGCGATAAAGGAAGGTTGGAATTCAAAAAATAATTGACAATGGAGAATGGAGAATTGACAATGAAGAATTAAAAATTACAAATTAAAAATGAATTATTTTTTACTTCACTGCGATCAAAAAAGTAATAGGCAGTAAGCAACGGAGATTCTATAAATTGAAATGGAGTAAGTGTATTTGTAAAAAATATATCGTCCCGGCTGGGACTTAATCTTCTCTTCTTTGTATTTTTTACCAATATGCGATCCCTACGATATCTTGTTTTTTCCCGTTAGGGAAAAGATATTGGTAACAAAGATACAAACCAAAAAAATCAAAGTCCCGCAGGGATGAGACAGAGAACAATGTATGTGTAAGTGTAAGGTTAATTGTAAGAAGGAAAGAATTGAGAATTGATAATTGTAAATTATAAATTTCGTTGTGCCTTCGTAACTTTGTGGCATTCCATTGAACAATTAAAAATTACAAATTAAAAATGAATTATTTTTTACTTCACTGCGATCAAAAAAGTAATAGGCAGTAAGCAACGGAGATTCTATAAATTGAAATGGAGTAAGTGTATTTGTAAAAAATATATCGTCCCGGCTGGGACTTAATCTTCTCTTCTTTGTATTTTTTACCAATATGCGATCCCTACGATATCTTGTTTTTTCCCGTTAGGGAAAAGATATTGGTAACAAAGATACAAACCAAAAAAATCAAAGTCCCGCAGGGATGAGACAGAGAACAATGTATGTGTAAGTGTAAGGTTAATTGTAAGAAGGAAAGAATTGAGAATTGATAATTGTAAATTATAAATTTCGTTGTGCCTTCGTAACTTTGTGGCATTCCATTGAACAATTAAAAATTACAAATTAAAAATGATTTGCCCTTCGCTTCGCTGATATCAGGATTAATTTTTTAATTGGATAGAAGATCAGTTAGTTGAAGCATTTGAATTAAAAGAGTTATTTATTCTCTATCAGACACAATTTTACTTTGCCTCAACAACCGCTCAAACATTATATTCGTACTCCTTTTTTGAAATTCAATCTTACAGGTGAATAAAATGAAAAAAATATTTTCTTTATTAATAATTATAGTTGTGGCTAATATCCATGCGCAGGTTAAGGAACTTACTGTTCAGGAAATATTTTCGAACAGAAGTTTTTTTCCGCGCGGTTTCGGAAATGTAAAATGGATTAGCGATGCAGAAAAATATTCTTACACAAAATTTGATACAGAAAGCAAATCGATGTCGATTTATGTGTACGATATTAAAAATGATATTGAAGTATTATTAGTAAAGGGGAGCGACTTGAAACCTTCCGGCTCGGAAGAACCTATAGTGATGACAAACTACGAATGGTCGCCGGATGAAAAGTATATTTTGTTCACCGGCTCTCTACCGGCGCGCTCGTTAAAAACCGGCGGTGCCTTTTATATTTATGATGTTGAAAAGAAAATTATCGTTCACTCTGTTGAATCCGAACATGAACAAATCAACATAAGTTTTTCACCCGACTCAAAAAAAATTGCATTCGTCAGAAATTATAACATCTTCATTTTTGATTTAACAAATGGAATGGAAAAGCAACTTACTTTTGACGGCAACCCTTTAGTTTTAAACGGAGTTTTTGATTGGGTCTATGAAGAGGAATTCAGCGTCATTAAAGGCTACGATTGGTCTCCCGATAGCAAGTCGATTGCATATTGGCAGCTCGATCAAACTTATGTTCCGGCAATTCAAATTGCAAAATGGGATTCGCTCTATTTTAATTTTCATGAAATGCGATATCCGAAATCGGGCGCGACAAATTCTACCGTTAAAATTGGTGTTGTTGATCTTGAAAATGCAAAAACAAAGTGGATGGATATCGGCGAGGAAAAAGATATTTATGTTGCGCGAATTAATTTTACGGCAAACCCGGATTTGCTTTCTATACAAAGATTAAATCGTTTGCAAAACAAACTTGATTTTATTCTTGCGGAAAGAAGCACCGGAAAATCTAAAATAATTTTTTCGGAAACAGATTCGTGCTGGGTTGATGTACATGACAATCTTCGTTTCTTAAATGATAAAAAAACTTTTTTGTGGACTTCAGAAAAAGACGGCTTCAATCATATTTACATTTATGATTATAACGGAAAACAAGTTCGCCAATTGACAAAAGGAAATTTTGAAGTTGATGCTATTCAATCTGTTGATGAAAAAAGCGGAGTTGTTTTCTTTTCTTCAAATGAAAGAGGTACAATTTATCACGACCTTTACGCAATTAAATTTGATGGCTACGGTAAAATGCGATTGACGATTGATGCAGGGTATCATTCTGTTTCTTTATCTCAACCGACAAAATATTATATCGATCGTTTTTCAACAGCAAACAAAGCAACCATCACGACACTTTATTCGGTTGAAGGCAAAAAGTTGAAGGAGCTTTCTACGAGTGATATGAAGTTTGCGGAAGAATATGGTTTTTCTCCCGTTGAAAATTTAACCCTTACAACGAGTGATGGAATTTCTCTCAACGCGCAAATGATAAAGCCACATAATTTTGATCCCGACAAAAAATATCCCGTGTTGATTTACAATTATAGCGGACCGGGTTCGCAAATTGTTTCGGATCGTTGGGGTGGTTTTAATTTGGTGTGGCATCAACTTCTTGCACAAAAAGGTTATGTAATTTTTATGCTCGATAACCGCGGCACCGGCGGAAGAGGTAAGTCTTTTAAAAATGTTGTGTATAAAAATCTCGGTAAGTGGGAAGTGAACGATATGATTGAAGGCGCGAAGTACTTGTCATCATTGGGTTTTGTCGATGTATCGCGAATAGGCATCTGGGGGTGGAGCTACGGCGGTTACATGTCAGCTTTAACTTTGATGCGCGGGCATGAATATTTTAAGGCGGCAATTTCGGTCGCGCCTGTAACGCATTGGAAATTTTACGATACAATTTACACGGAACGATTTATGTCGCTGCCTTCTTTAAATGTTGATGGTTATGAAAATACTTCCGTTCTTTCCGAAGTGAAAAACTTAAAAGGAAAACTTCTTCTTGTACACGGAACTGCGGATGATAATGTTCACTTTCAAAACGCGGTTGCATTAGTCAATGAGTTGATTAAAGAAAATAAACAATTTCAAACAATGTACTACCCTGAAAAAGATCATGGAATTTACGGCGGCAAAACACGCGAACAACTTTACACGATGATGACAAATTTTATTTTAGAAAATTTATAAATGTTATTTTTTATTGAGTTGGTGAACTAACATGCGAAACGCAATTAAAAACGGAAAAGTAATTCAGAACAAAACATTGCGGGTTACTTTTCTTCTGCTTGGAATATTTTGTCTCGGGCTCGGTATTGCGGGAATAATTTTGCCGTTAATGCCCGGGACAATATTTATAATTTTATCCGCCTATTTTTTTGCGAGAAGTTCTTCACGTTTTTACAATTGGTTGCGCACAAATAGATTGTTCGGAAAGTATGTTAGATTTTATTTGCTCGGTGGAAAGATGCCGCTCTACGCAAAGATTTTAACCTTCGGAATTATACTCATCTCAATCATCATCAGCGTTTCAATTTTGTAATTCTGCCTTTTTTAGTAAGTATAGATAATTAACAAAAGTGTTAATTATCTAAACTTGCTAAATGAAAGCCCATAATCTTGAAAAGACAGATAAACTTATATTAACTATCAGTGACATTTCCCGTTCACTTGGCGTGAATTATGATTCGGCAAAAGTTTCAGCCGCGCGATACATCAGGGGTGGGCAACTCCTCCGGTTGAAACGTGATACCTATATTCTCTCCTCAAAATATCCGTTACTCACAGAAAAAGATTTTTTTATGCTGGCAAATATTCTCGAAACGCCGTCATACATTTCGCTGACTACTGCACTAAGTTTCTACAACATTTCCACTCAACAATTAAGAAACAGAATTGAATCTGTTTCTGTGAAGAGAACAAAAAATATTTCTCTCCGTGCAACAGAATTTTCTTTCTCAAAAATTAAAAAAAATTTTTACTGCGGCTTCAAGAAAACTGAAAACTATTTAATCGCTGAAAAGGAAAAAGTTTTTGCAGATGCAGTTTATCTGACTGCAATTAATAGATATACTTTTGATTTTTATGCAATTGATTTTAAGAAATTAAATCTCAACGCAGTAGAAAAATTTCTAAAAGCAACCAATGACAAAGCAAAAATCTTTTGGGATAAATTATGCAAGACCTTCAATCTTTAGAAATATTTGAAATTGATGTACTGGAACTCCTTTCAAATGCCAGGCAGTTGGTGTACATTTATTTTGGCGGCGGAACGATGCTTCGGTTATGCCAGAACTTAAATCGCTTTTCCACAGCCCTTGACTTTTGGCTTGATGAAAAAACAGATTCGAAAGAAATTTTTTCATCGCTAAAAAAATTATTGGCGAAGAATTATTCGATTGTTGATTACGCGAATAAAAAAAATACTTTGCTTTTCGAAATTAAGTCTTCATCGGTTGGAAGAAGTTTAAAAATTGAAATCAGAAAGGCGCAGAAAGATTTTGAGTGGGAGAGAAAAATTGCTTTCTCCCGATTCACACAAAAACAAGTATTGGTTAAAGCACTGACACTTAACCAAATGATGAAAAATAAAACGAGCGCATTCCTTTCAAGAAAAATTATAAGTGATTGTTTTGATATTGAATTTTTACTCATGCGCGGAATTGAATTGTCTATCGAAAAGAATGAACTTGAACAAATGGAAGAGATCATCGGCAATTTTAAAACACTAGAATACAAAGTCACTCTCGGTTCAATTTTGGATGAGAAAGATCGAAAATATTATTTAGAAAAAAATTTTACTTTTCTTACCGAAGAAATAAAGCGATTGAGAAATAGGATTTAACGATAATTATTTGTCAGTCAAATAGTACGACTATTTTCTCTTCTCCACCGCAGAAATAATATCGACGAATGAATCAGCCTTTAGACATGCGCCTCCAATCAAGCCGCCGTCAATGTTCGGTTGAGAAAATAATTCATTTGCATTATCGGGTTTCACGCTGCCGCCATTCAGAAACAACTTTAACTAATAATTTCGGTTGAAACATTTCGCAATTCTTTGGAGATATAGCACTTTAATTTCCGCTCCCGTTTTTTCAGGAAATCTTTTTCGAAGTCCGTGCAGAAATAATTTTTTTGCCACAGCAGAAAGTTCGAATGCTTTTGCAAGTCGTTGTTCGGGTGTCATCCGGCTTAAGGTTTGCAAATATATTTTATGATTTGGTCTGGGCTTTACATCTTTCATTTCATCGCAGAAATAATATCAACGAATGAATCAGCCTTTAGGCATGCGCCTCCAATCAAGCCGCCGTCAATGTTCGGTTGAGAAAATAATTCATTTGCATTATCGGGTTTCACGCTGCCGCCGTATTGAATTGTAATTTCATTCGCAGTGTTCGAATCATAAATCTCCGTTAAAAGATTTCTCAAATATGCGTGAACTTCCTCCGCTTGTTGAGGCGATGCAGTTTTTCCTGTTCCAATTGCCCACACCGGTTCGTAAGCAATTATCATTCGCTCGGCATTTTCGCTTGATACATTTTCCAATCCGATATTCATCTGTCGTTTGACGACATCAAAAGTAATTCCTTTTTCTCTCTCATCTAAAGTTTCGCCGATACAAAAGATTGGAGTTAAGCCGGCGGAAATTGCCGCGTGAATTTTTTTGTTTATCAATTCATCGCTCTCTTTGAAAATAGTTCTTCGTTCCGAATGTCCGAGAATTACAAATTCACAACCGACACTCATTAACATGTCTGCGGAAACTTCGCCGGTAAAAGCACCCTTGTTTTCGTAGTGCATATTTTGTGCGCCAAGTTTTATTCGCGAATCTTTTATCATTGCCGCGGCGGCATCAAGCGATGTGAACGGCGGACAAATTATTACTCCGCAGTTTGTGTTTAAATCTTCAACTTTCTTTTTTATTTCTGAAATAAGTTGAATTGTTTCGGAAAGATTCATGTGCATCTTCCAATTTCCGGCAACGATATTTTTTCTCATTTTCTTCCTAAAAAAAATTTAATGAAATAATTCTAAACTTAATGAACCTTCAATCTCAAGCAGCAATTTTTTTATTTCCAAACCGCCGGTGTATCCGCCAAGTTTTCCATTCGAATAAATTACGCGATGACAGGGAATTACAATCGGTACTGGATTGGCACCGTTCGCTCTTCCCACTGCGCGGGTGAGTTTTGCGTTTCCTAATTTTCGCGCAATGTCGATATAACTGCAAACTTTACCGTAAGAAATTTTAGAAAGTTGTTTCCAAACTTTCTTTTGAAAATCTGTTCCTCTTAAATCGAGAGGTAACTCAAATTTTTTTCTTCCCTCGTGAAAAAATTCACGCAGTTGATCCGCCGCGCCGAATAAATAGGGGTCGCGTTCTTTTAATTTTAATCTGTTCGGGAAAAGAGTTTTTAACGGCTTCTCGTTCAATCCGATTTTTATTAATCCTTCTTCAGAAGTGTACACCGAAAAGCTGATTCCTTTAATGGAGAAAGTTGTATAAAAAAGTTTTTGTCCATCCTCGGTCATGTGTGAGCTCCTTGCTCATTAATCCGAAAATAATTGCATTAAGGTTAAGTGAAATTAATAAAAAAAGGGTGCAATCACTAACGAGAATTACACCCTTCAATAAAAAAATAATGAAAAATTTTTACGCGGAGATAACTTGAATTTGCGTGTTCACATCTCTTCTTAACAAACCTTCAATTGCGTTCAAAGTGCCGTTAATTGCGCTCGGACATGTACCACATGCGCCCTGATAACGAACTTTCAAAGTCATTCCTTCCAAACCAAGTATCTCCAAACCGCCGCCGTCATTCGCAAGCGCGGGACGTACTTTCGTGTTTAAGATGTCATTAATTTTTTTTAGAAGTTCGTTCGCTTCTTTATCTGCCCCCTCGGGAAGTTTTTCTTCGGGAATTAAATTCTTATCAAACCTACTTAGGAACATAACAAACGGACGCTGAATTTTTCCCCAATCGGTTTCTTTTTTCTTTTCGATTGTAACAAATTTGTCCATATAAAAAACTGAAGCGACTCCCTCAATTTCGAAAATACCTTTTGCAAGAGGATCGTTCGCGGCGTCTTCTATCGTGGAGAATTGGCGTGTTTCAAAATTCAGTAATCGTTGGTTTAAAATAAATTTTAATGCCTGCGGATTCGGGGTGAGTTCAACATCGACAACATTTAGCATAGTTTTCCTTTATTCAATTATTTTTGGTTGCAAAATAATTTTGGGCTGACGTGAAATCAAGTCATTGCGTAAAGATATTAATTGCAATTTATTTAAATGGACAAAGAGCACGTATAAAATTGATGCATGCACCCGGCAAAAATTTCGATAAAACTGAATTGAAGAAATTGTTTGAGGAGTAAAAAAAATTTAGGTGGTATTTATGCGGTTAAGATTTTTTTATAATTGCGAATTTGTTTGAACTCTTCAGTTCTTTGCAAGTAAGCATTCTCGATATCAAAATCTGCTTGCAAACCCAACCAAAATTTCGGTGAGTTTCCAAAAAATATACTCAACCTTAACGCGGTATCCGCGGTGATACTTTTTGTTCCGCGTATTATTTCAGATACTCTACCGCTAGGAATATTTGTTACATCGGCTAATTTTCTTTGGGAAATATTTAATGGAATTAAAAATTCTTCCGAAAGAATTTCACCGGGCGATATGTTTTTGATTCTTTTCATAACTACTCTTAATTGTAATCAATTATTTGTATTTCAGAGGCGAAACCATCTACCCACTTAAAAATTATTCGCCATTTATTATTGATTCTAATACTATAAAAATCTGTCAAATTGCCTTTTAATTTTTCAAGATGATTCGATGGTGGAATTCGCAAATCGTTCAGAGATGAGAGTTATTTATCATTCTTTGTTTCCTTCTACTGATTTCCTGAATTTCAAGAGGAAAATATCTCGAAACAAATCCGTCCCAAATCTTTTTTGTCTCTTTATCCTTAAAAGAAATAATCATACTCTTAGCAATTTTGGTTACTAATCTAACTAATAATTTCCAATTGAGAAACAGACCGCAACTACTGAAATTTATTGTTTGAATATTTTTGTATCAGCCACTACATAAAGCACGTCGACACATTATTCTTAAGTCATTCACCCAACTAAATGAAAGATGTACAATTTTACTGCAAAAATCATAATTATTAACTGAAGTTACGTATAACTACAAATAGCACACAGATGACACAGATTCTACTGATCTTCACAGATTTCTAATAGCGAATATCAGATAATACAAACTATTGCTTAACTGCAGTGAAGATGTGAAAAGGTTTTTATTATTTTATTTTTCAGTTGTTTGAGGAGTAAAAAAAATATTTGCAACCAAATTTATTTTTTGCGTGATGCTGCCGCGGAAATAATTGATTTAATGATCGAGAATTGGCTTTGTGTTCCTCTTAATTACTCGGTGGAACTCTGTGTACCCAAAAGGAATCAAGGCGGCACAGAGAGTCACGGAGAAATTGCACAAAGTTCCACCGAGGCAAACTGGTTGAATGTTTTGCTTCGATAAATTAAGATAACACCAATACTACAGCTGTATTGATCAATGATACTACTTCGAATTGTCGTCATACCTGAAACAGCCGAAAATTTAATTGATGTTTTTATTTTTAAGAAAATCGGTGGGAGTTAAACCTGTGTGTTTTTTGAAATTTCTGTTGAAGGATGCTTTCGAATTGAATCCGCAATCGTAAGCCAGAGCTAACAACGTGAACTGCTGATTATAGGGTTGAGAGACTGAAACGATGAACTCCTTTACTCTTCTTTCATTTATTAAATCGTAAAAAGGTTTTTTCTCTTTCGAGTTAATTACCTGCGATAAATAATTTGGATGAACATCCAACGATTTCGCGAGATCGGTTAAAGTTAAATCGGGATTAGTGTATGGCTTCTTCTCTTCCATGATTTTAATTAATCTATCATGAATCGATTCAGCTTCTTCATCACTTAAAGAAGATTTTTGATATTTGGAGGAATCAATATTTTCGTTCATCGTCATCGATTCTGGTTCAATTGTAGCGGGAGGAATTACTTCTGTAATTATTTCTTTACTCATTTCATTCTTTGATGTAACAACGGGTGCCGCCGCATTATAATTTTGTGAAAAAACATTTACCTGTCGAATTCCAAAATGTCCCAACCACAAAACAAACAATGCTATAGAAGAGAAGATAAATGTACTGTTTCGAGTGAAGAGAATAACAACCCAGATTGCGCCAATCCAGATGATTAAATATAAAAGCCAATTGAAATTTATTTTTTCCGTGTTAGAAAATTGCTGAACGATGTTCTTCTTATACTTAATCAAAGCCCTCAGCGCAAACCAAACATAAATGATGCCGGACAAATAAATTGCGGCTAAATTTATTAATGCGCGCCCTTCGTACCCCTGCCCTGATTGCCGAAATATTTCCACCTGCCGCTCGAAAGGAAGAAAATAAAAATCCGCGTAGAGGAGCAGTGAAACAATGAAAGGAATAAAATGAAGAAGTATTTTTTTCTTGAATGTACTCTCGATGGTTTGAAGCATCGTGTAAATATAAAGAAATGGACCAACAAGCAGTGGTATCGAAAAACCGCTGACTACAAGCGATGGATATTTTTCATACTGTTTTGTTATAAAGAGATAATGCGTCAGTAGTATTAAACCGGTAAAGAATAACCATGCGACAAGAATATAATCCGCCGCAGTTTTGTTTCTCTTTGTTACGAGAATTAACGAAAGAAAAAATGCGAGAATAATTCCCGATATGTAAAGCATTGAATTAATAGTTCACTCTCTCCCTGTTGGTGATTTCAAATCAATCTAAAAAATTAAATACGTTTCAACTTTACGCTTCTTTAGTAAAGATTAAAAACTTGGTCTCAATTTAATATGTAGAGATAATTTCCGGTTAACCTTCGCGTTAAAACCTTTTGGGAAATAATTTATTACCTTGTACAATCTAATCTTTTACTCCGTTTTCCCTTACTTTCGGTTTATCTTCAAAAAGGAGCATCATAACCAAAATCTTACCCTTACACTTACACTTAATCTTACACTTACACTTAATCTTACACTTACACTTAATCTTACACTTACTTCAGCACTTTCCTTCTCTCCTTCCTGATTATTTTACATTCTCTCGAGAGACTTTTTTCAATTTATAACCAAATCGAAATTGGTGAATGATAGAATATGAAAAAATTATTTGAATTAAACTGCTAATTCTTCTTCAACTTTTCTTTCAACTTTATTTTCTGCAACTTTAATTTTTCTTAATTTGCAGAAGAACTAATCAAAGCACTTTTGAAAAAATATTTTTACACAATTGGTCATATGACCGACTTCTCGCTCCGGTTCATAAAATATGTTTTCATTCCTCCGTATGAATTTACGGAACTGAAAAAACATATGGATGAACTCGGCGTTAAAACACTTCCGATAGTTAGTATCATGGGATTGATAATCGGGTTAGTGCTTGCAATGCAGAGTTATCCTGTATTAGCGCGCTTCGGTGCTGAATCGGTGTTGCCCGGGATGGTTGCGCTTTCTGTCGTGCGGGAACTTGGTCCTGTTTTAACCGCACTGATTTTTGCAGGAAGAGTAAGTAGCGGCATCGGCGCGGAACTTGGCTCGATGCGAGTTACCGAACAAATTGATGCAATGGAAGTATCGGCAATAGAGCCGTTCAGATTTCTTGTTGTGCCGCGAGTAGCCGCATGCGCAATAATCCTTCCGCTTCTTACACTATATGTAATTTTTCTCGCGGTCTTCGGTGCGTACTTCGCAATTATTTTGATGCAATCGATGACATTCGATCTTTACTCCGGTGCGGTGATTGATTCTATAAAATTCGGTGACTTCGTTCCCGGCGTAGGAAAAACTTTTATCTTCGGATTTATCGTCGGCATTGTTGGATCATTCAAAGGTTACAACGCAGAGAAAGGAACCGAAGGTGTCGGTAAAGCTTCAACAACTTCTGTCGTAGTCTCCTCACTATTGATTTTATTGGTTGATATGGTTCTTGTAAAATTAACTTTGATTGTATGGCCGACGTAGTAGTAGATATTCAAGATGTGCATAAAGCATTCAACGGATTCGTTGTGCTTGACGGTGTGTCGCAATCTGTACACGAAGGAGAAAATCTCGTCATCTTTGGAAAAAGCGGAACCGGAAAAAGTGTTTTATTAAAATGTATTGTCGGATTACTTACCCCTGATAGCGGAAAAGTGTCGGTCGGTGGAAATGAAATTGCAACTCTCAAACAAAAAGATTTAAACGAGCTACGGAAAAATATCGGCTTTCTTTTTCAAAGTGCCGCCTTGTATGATTCGATGAGCGTGAGAGAAAATCTTGAATTTCCTTTAAGAAGAAATTTTAATTTTAGCGAAGAAGAAATTGATAGAAAAGTTAAACGCACACTCGAAATGGTTTCCCTTTCTCATTCAATAGATAAAATGCCGTCGGAACTTTCCGGAGGAATGAGAAAGAGAATCGGGCTTGCGCGAACAATTATTACCGAACCGAAATTAATGTTGTACGACGAACCAACAACCGGGCTTGATCCGATTACAACAAAAGAAATAAGCAAACTGATTCGCGATCTTCAAAATGAACTGAAGATGACTTCGCTCATTGTTACTCACGATATGATTTGTGCAAAAATTATTTCGGATAGAGCAATCGTTTTGCGCGATGGAAAACTTATTGCCGAAGGTAATCTCGAAAAACTTTTAAAGGATGAAAGTCCTTTCTTAAAAAATTTTTTTAGTGAAGAATATATTGAAGAATAATTAACGGAGTTTATAATGTCTTCGAAAAAAACGCTCATACGACTTGGAATATTCACCGCGCTTGCATCGCTAATGCTTGTAACCGCAGTGTTCTTAATCGGCAACAAAGAATCGATGTTCACAAAAACATTTATTGTGCGAGCATATTTTACAAACATTGAAGGGCTTCGCAAGGGCGCTTCTGTTAGAATGAGCGGAATCAATGTCGGCAGCGTTGATGAAATTGCAATCGCCGGCGATACAACGGGTAGAGTTGAAGTAAAAATGAAACTCGTCGAAGATATAAAAAGATTTATTAAAGCGGATACAAAAGCTGTGATAGAAACTGAAGGTTTGGTAGGGAATAAAGTTGTTACACTTCAAATTCTATCCAGTTCGGCACCGCAGATTGAAAACGATGGCATCATTCAAGGAGTGGATCCACTTGGCTTTGGCGCAATAATTGAAGAAACTAAAACAACTCTCGAATACACAAAAGATATGACGAAAAATCTTGCGGAGATAATTCAAAAAGTAAATGAAGGAGAAGGTTCGGTTGGAAAGCTTTTAAATGAAGACGGCTTGTATCGCGATTTGCAAAATCTTGTTCAGTCTGCCGATAAAAGTTTAATTTCCATTTCTACAAGACTTGATACGGTTGCGTTGGTAGTTGAATATCTTGGACTTGGCGCGCAAGCAATAATTACTAATGTGAATACAGTCATCACCGATATTGATACACTTATTGCCGGCGTTGCTCACGGCAAAGGATTTCTCGGTGCGCTGCTTAATGAAAATGCCGGATACGATACAACTCTTGCTTCAATCTTGAATGATGTTTTGGAGATAACCGCGTACACAAAATCCGGCGCAGAAAAATTTTCGGAAAATATGGAAGCGTTGAAACGAAATTGGCTGTTCAAAGATTACTTCGATCAGCGCGGCTATTATGAAAAAACCGAGTATGAAAAAAAACTGGATGAATATGTGAAAGAAATAGGACAACGATTAATCCTACTCGATAAAAAAATCGAAGCTCTCCGACGGCTGGAACAGAGCAAACAAAAAGGGGAAGAGGAGAAATAAAAACGGCAAATGAGTTTTATTAATTTTTATATTTACATCGAAAATTCAGAAAGAAATTATGGAACAGGCAATAACCGCAATTTATGAAAACGGCAAACTCGTCCCGTTAATAGGAAAACTTCCTGAGAAGAAAACAAAAGTGCGAGTAACAATACTTGAAGAAATTGAGAACGAACATATCGGGATTACTCCAAATGATTTGAAAAAATTATGCGGCAAATTAAAATCTTACCCTAAAGACGCAGTAAAATATCAGCGTAAAATCAGAGATGAGTGGTAAATACTTATTAGATACGAATGCATTTCTTCAATTGACATCCTCACTTAGTTTGCTAAATGCGATTAAAGAGGGCACAGAGTTTTTTATTTCTGTAATCTCTGAATTAGAACTTTTATCGTTTGGCAAAATCACAAGTGAAGAGGAGTTATTGATTAAAAATTTAATGAAACGAACTTCTATTTTTGATCTTGACGAAAAAATAAAAAACAAATCCATCGAAATTAGAAGGAAATATAAAATCAAATTACCCGATGCAATTATTGACGCCACATCAATTACAAATTCACTTCCAATAATCACTTACGATAAAACCTTCTCGAAAATAGAAGAATTAAAAATTTTAACTATTGAAGAGTTGCCCTCTGAATAATAAAATTGTTTTGTATGGATGCGGTTAACCCTAATTGGCTTTTTAGAAATTACTTCGATCAGCGCGGCTATTATGAAAAAACTGAATATGAAAAAAAACCGGATCAATATGTGAAAGAAATAGGACAACGATTAATCCTACTCGATAAAAAAATGAAGCTCTCCGACGGCTGGAACAGACCAAACAAAAGGGGGAAGAGGAGAAGTAGTTTCTTTGTGCGAATCTCAATTAACAAAAAAAACTTTAGCCATGTTTTTATCTTATTTATTTCCTCATTCTCGAATATAAGATTCTTCGCCACGCGGGCTTAGACTTTTATAGCGGATGTTTCCATTACAACTTTATCTTCTCGAAAAAAAATTATTCTTAATCTTCAAATACAAAGTATCCGTGCAGCTATTAGGGAACTTAAATTTTGGAAAGGGGATTCCTGGTTACTATATCTTTTCCCAATGGAAATTTCTATCTTGGAGTCGTCATCAAAATCGTTCATTGTCGCATAAGTTTGAGATTACCGTTCACTGCAAATAAAAAGGTCGAGCGATTGCCCGACCTAACTATAAACTTTTAATTCTTAATTTTTATTTCGACAGAATCATCTTCTTAATTTGAATAAATTCACCTGCTTGCAAACGATAGAAATACACACCTGTTGTCAATTGATAATTATTAATTCTTAATTGATAATTATGGTAGCCTGCTTCTTTCCATTCGTTATCAATAAGTATCTCAACAATTTCACCAAGTGAGTTGAACACTTTTAAAGTTACATTACTTGCAGACGGAAGTGAGAAAGATATTACTGTTGCCGGATTGAATGGATTCGGGAAATTCTGCTCGAGTGAAAACTTTTCCGGAAGCAGAGAAGCAACTTCAATTTCTTTACTGAGTTCAAATGTTCCATCAAAATCGATTTGACGCAATCTGTATTTCAATGAATTAGAAACAACGTTTGTTGAAAGATCATCTTTGAATTGATAGCTCTGCGCTTCGGTTGTTGTTCCGTTACCGTTAACGAATCCGATAATTTCCCACGCTGAACTTTCTGTTGTACGTAAAACTTCAAAACCATAGTTATTTGTTTCGGTTGCGGTTGACCAGTTTAACTCGACAGTACCACCAATCCTGTTTGCAGTGAAGGAAGTCAACTCAACGGGTACATCATTTTCAAGCGTCATACGAATCGGAATTGTTCTTGTTGCGTTTTGCGGATCATTACTTGTTACAACCATGCTCATCGAATATTCTCCGGCAGTTAAATCGGTGGTGTTGAATTCAAGTTGAACAGCCGCGCTATTGCCGTTGAAGAGCATTCCGCTATTGTTGTTTGAATGAAGCCAATCGGGTTCGGCGGCAAATTTAATTGCATGATTATTCTTCACGTAGTTTGCGTTGTAAGCAACTTGCAAACCGATTGCGCCTGCTTCATTTTCAATTCCGACTGTTGCAGAATTTAAAGTTGCATTCATATTGTTGTAATAAACAAAAATTGAACCATTGGCATAAAGCACAACTTGAAAAGTGAGCGAGCCTGTTGCAGAATATTTCTGCCAGTTAGTGAATTGAATCGTAAATTTATTTCCTTCCTGTTTGTAATGAACTGTTCCCTGAGTGCGTCCATCAAGGTCATCCCAGAAAGGTGCGATAATATTGTTCGGGACTGCGCTATTTGGAATGGATGCATTCGTGAAAGTATTTGTATTCAAAGTTCCAAAAGTTAAAAAACCATTTGAAGAAACATAAATTTGAGTTTTCGGTACACCGTAAAATTTGAAGTTGAAACCAATATCAAATGGACCTGCATAACCCTCATCCTTCGGCTCATACGTTCCGGTGGCTATCCATGTCGATGCGAGAGTACCGGTTGTTGAAATGTCATTCCAAACATAAAGCGGACCGGCAGATTCATCGCTATCAATCCATTTATATCCAAACGCATCGGGACCACCGAAACCTTCAAGCGCACCGCCGAACGTAATTTTCGGAAAATCTTTTTCTTCAAACTTACCTGTGCGCGGTTCAATTTTATTAATCGGTACAAGTTTTACGCCAACTGCATCTGATGGGAATGTGTTGTTTGTCAGTTCAACGGAATAATTCAACGTTGAAGGATTTGAAGAAACATTTGCAACCGTTACCGTATCGAGATAAGTATGATTTAAATAAGCCAGAATATGAATACTATCAGGCGAAACACTTAACGAAGGTGCGGCAAGTGTAGTTGCATTCACAACATTAGAAAGCGGCGACCAGTTCCCCCACAAATCTGTTGCGCGCAATGCGAAGTAATAAGCAGTTGCAAAATTTAAATTTTGTACAACAACACTTCTCGGCGTTCCTGCTGTATCCGATACTGCCGGAAATGGAATAGCAGTTGCATTATTGAAATCATTCAAGTTTGTTATTGGTGAAGTTGAGTAGCGAATGTTATAACCAATAACTCCGTTCCTCGTTGTATCGTAAGGGGCAGTCCACATCAATTTTATTTTGTTCGAAGTAATATCTGTTGCGGATAAGTTATTCACTGCAGTAGGTGGAATTGTATCGGGTGGAGAAATTATTGGAAGGAGTGCTTTATAAACGTTTAATCTTCCGCCGGTAACTGTAATGTTTTGTAAAGATGGAATGGGATCTGTTCCATCGAGTAAAAATTGTTTAAATGCAAGCGCACCTGCGGCAGGATTTGCTTTATAACTTTGTATCAAAGAAGCATTCGCAGCGGCAAACATAAGGGCAACTGCACCAGCTACAGTCGGCGTTGCCATTGAGGTACCGGTTAAACTTCCGTAGCTTCCTCCGCTTGTTGTGTTAAGAATTGAAGTTCCCGGAGCGCCGAGATCAATTGTCGTTAAACCGTAAGCCGCACCGCTATTCTTTGCGTCGGTGTTTGTTGTGTTTGTAACGGATATTAAAAAATTACTCGGGCATGCAGTTGGAATATCGCCTTGAAGATCAACATTGATATTCGCATTTGCAGTAGCGCCGCAACTTAAAATTCCTGCCGCGCCAAGCGAATCATAAAATGCACACCACAAAGGATAGTTGGATGGTTGTCCGTAGTCAACTCCGAAAGAAGCATTCGTAACAACAACAAATGCACCTGCCGCACCATTGGTTTGGTTGTAAGTCGTTCTTAATTTTAAAGCATAACCGTAAGCTTTTAAAACAACAGATTCAGTTCCCGAAGAACCGGCAATCGGCATAACCTTCGCATTCCAATTCACACCTGAAACTCCAGCACTATTATTACCACGAGCCGCGGTAATACCGGAGACGTGCGTACCGTGGTTATTGCTCGGAACACTTCCGTTATTGTTGTAAGCATTCCATCCGTCGTAATCATCAATGTAGCCGTTGTTGTCGTCATCTATATTGTTGCCGGGAATTTCCGCCCGATTTTTCCAGAGGTTTAAATCAGGATGTGTTAAATCCACTCCTCCATCAACCACAGCAATTACGATAGTATCGCCGAGTGCAGTTAATCCGCCCGTTGAAAAATCCCATGCTTCCGGCGCATCGATATCGGCATCGGGAGTTCCGCCGCTTTGACCTGTGTTGTTTAATGCCCATTGCTCATTAAATCTTGGATCGTTTGGAGTTGTTGTTCGTGATGAATTATCAAAGTTCTCAATTACTTCTTCCATTGCAACTCGTTCCGTAACGTAGTGGTTGAATTGTGCTACTTGTACAAATTGGCTCGACTTAACAGAATTCAACGCTTGGGCATCGGTAGATTTTGTTTGATCGAATGTGAAAAGATAGACGTTCATAACATCGGAGATCAGTTCTTTTTCTTGTAGCCGAATAGATTTGAACTGATTTATGATTGATGAAGTTTGTTTTCCTGCTTTTAGTTGGATTAGCAGTTCGCCGGGGACATACCGTTCCTGACCAATAATTGCAATAGTGAGGAAGAAAAGGAGTAGAGTGAGTTTTTTCATCGTGAATTCCTGTTTAATAATTTTTTTAGTGCGTGAATTTATGAATTCTTTGTTACGCAAAAAATAAATTTTATTAACAACAATTGATTAATAATCTACGTGTAATTTAAACGTTCAAAAAAGAGGAGGATGCTTCTTCATCTTAATCTTCTTCTCGAAAGGATTATTCTACCCGCACATGAAATATTTTTTTCACTTCCGGGATGCAAATGGAAAATAAATTTCCATTGCATTTTCTTTCACTATTAATTAATAACTCTTAATTATTAATTACTTTAAAACCGTCATCTTCTTCGTTTGAACAAACTCGCCCGCTTGCAAACGATAGAAATAAATACCACTTGGTAATTGATAATTGATAATTGATAATGGATAATTGTAGTAGCCGGCTTCTTTCCATTCGTTATTAATCAATGTTGCGACTTCATTTCCAAGTACATTAAATATTTTTAATACAACATTGCCGGACGCTGAAAGCTGATAGCTGATTACTGTGGATGGATTAAACGGATTCGGATAATTTTGTTCAAGCGAAAAATTCTTTGGAGAAATATCAATTTCAATTTCATTTGAATAAGAAAATTCTCCGTCAAGATCTATCTGCTTCAACCGATAAAAATATTTTCCTGAATTTATTTGATTATCAAGAAATGAATATTCACTTCTTGTGGTTGATGTTCCACTTCCTTTCACGAAACCGATTGTATTCCATACCGAAGCGTAGCTTCTTCTTTCAATTTCAAACCCGTGGTTATTCAATTCAGTAGCTGTTTTCCAAATTAGCTTCACACCTCCTTCAAGCGCGACAGCATTGAACGAAACTAACTCGACAGGTATTGGTGGAATTTGCGTAAGCGTTGCTTGCTTTAAAACAATATTGTTATTCGGGTCGAACGTAATGCTTTGCGGCTGCTTTGTAAATCTGAAAACGAAATGTTGATTATCGATATCGTTCGTAACGCGAATAGTTGTGTCGCTTAAATCCGTAAATTGAATTTTCAACTCAATCGGCATTTTGAAAAACACAGTATTAGTTTGAGTTTGATCGGCAACGAAACCGACATCCCAAAAACTTCCGCTCTGTACAAAATAATATTTGTTCGCGTACACCGGATGATTTGGATTGTAAATCCATTGATTGAAGAACCAGGTTAAATCTTGCCCGGTTACATCATTCATCTTCTGAACAAAGTCTGCGGTAATAGAAGACTTATATTTAAAGTTAACGGTATCTGTTGCATAAGATTTAATTGCATTAAAAAATTGTGCATCTCCCAAAACATATCTAAACATATGCAGTACGCATGAACCCTTTGCGTAAGTAATTGCAGTATTAAAAAGTTGGCTTGTCGGCGGAGTTGTAATTGCCCATTGAGGATTATAAATAGCCCAGCCGGGATTGTTGCTCAAGTAAGAACTTGCATCACTCACAATGCTTTGCTTGTAGCTTGAATAACCGCCGGTGTATTCAAACCAAATTGCTTCGAGGTAAGTTGCAAAACCTTCGTTCAACCAAATGTCTGCCCATGTGCCGGGAGAAATCATATCTCCAAACCATTGATGAGCGAACTCATGCGAAATTAAATTTTCACTCCAGCAATTCGGGCACAAACTTGTGAGCGTTTGATTTTCCATCCCTCCCCACGTGAACTGGTTGTTCAAAGTTGCGAAGCCATTTTTTTCAAAAGGATGATCGCCAAACTTTTGCGAAAAATATGTTGCCATCGGTATGATTTTAGTTTTAATACTATTGAGGTTGGTTTGATTCTCGCCTGCGTTCCAATAAAATCTTATTGGAATAATTTCGGAAGGATTGTTCGGGTTTTGCCAATTCACTATGTCAAGATTATAATTTACCTTTGCCGAAATCACCATTAAATATGTTGCTATCGGATCGCGGCTTATCCAATTGTAATAAATCGTGTCGCCTGTTTTCGTGGAATCGGCAAGTCTTCCGTTACTACCGAGTTTAACAGTTGCCGGAACTTTCGTACGCAAATTCAGTGTTGCTTTGTCAGAAGGTTTATCCCATCCCGGAAACCATTTGCGCGCGCCTTCGGGTTCGCAATCAGTAAATACAAAACCGCTGCTTACATAAAATGCACCGTCGGTTACGTTGAGATGTCTGTAATAAATTTTTACACTCGCTGTTTCTCCCGGCTGATATGTTCTATCGAGATTTATTGTTACAATATTTGATGTATGAGAAAAAGAAACTCCGGCAAGTCTCACTGAATCGATTGCAAGTGAAGTATTCAGCGCATCGAGTTTTATATTGTTCAATGCGGTATCAATCCGGAAAGTTACTGTCGCGGTTCCAACGAAATTTTTGGGATAAGGAGAAATGAAGTTGTTGTAAAGATCAAGATCAAGTGTGTAATTCAATACATCAAAAGAATGTTTGGGAGAATTTGGAGAGAGTTCGATTCCATTTATATTCATCGAAGATTTTTTTTCGGCGCAAAATTCATATCCTCTTTTTTCGAGTGTGGAAGAAAACCCTTGTTGTGCCGAAGTTTGAACTTCGAAAATGAATAACAAAATAAAACTTAAAACAAAAAATCTGTACATGACGATCACCGGTATTTGACTAATAAAAATTGTGATGCAAAATAAAATTTTGTTTCGTCATTCTTGTGCTACTTTTCTACACGCAATCATTAAAAACTTTTCATTGTTCTTTTTCTATTTAGAATCGATTTAACA
>CAYMUL010000045.1:0-23302 GCA_964393605.1 uncultured Ignavibacteriaceae bacterium
ACTTCCAATTAATATTCTGCTATTGCAATTTCTTTTGTGAATCCTCTACGAGGATTTGTAGTATTGGGTGAATCAGAGTTATTGAAGAAAAATAAATTTATACCTCGATAAATTCCGCAGATGAATCAGGCTCAGGGATTGGGAGATCATCTTCGATTATTCCTTGAATATGCAAAAAGATTGCTTCTTGCATATTTTTTTCTAATTCCTCGCGTGAAGAACCGGTTGCAATACATCCCGGCAGATCCGGGGCGAATGCAGAAAAATTGTTTTCGGTCTTCTCAATCACAATTAAATATTTACACATCACTAAATTTTCCCTTTAAGTTGTGCTTGTTTTAAAATACTATTCTAAGTTCCAGCAGCAATATCATCTCCCGGTTTCCCAGCGATTGTTACTCTACCAGTTTTGATTGGATGTTTAAACTGGCGATGACTTCCTTTGGTTACAATGTGTACCCAGCCATCAGTTTCTATCAATTTGATTACATCCCTAATTTTCAAAATTCTTTTCCAAGAGTTATCACAATTTTTAGTTTAACGACTTATAAATTGAAAAAATAATTCCTTTCACACAAGGATTTTTTGATTGTCATAAAAAAAGCAATCTTCAACTCTCATCTGGAAAATTCATTTATAAAAAAAAAGCCCGGATAAACCGGGCTTCAATTCAATAATTCAATTCTGAATTAATATCTGTAATAATCCGGTTTGTATGGACCATAAATCGGAACGCCGATATACTTTGCTTGTTCTTCTGACAACTCTTCAAGCTGCACACCGATTTTTGCAAGATGCAAACGCGCTACTTTTTCATCGAGGTGCTTCGGCAATGTGTACACTTTATTTTCGTATGACGAATTATTATTCCATAGTTCAATCTGTGCAATGGTTTGATTCGAAAATGAATTCGACATAACAAACGACGGATGCCCCATTGCGCAACCGAGATTCACAAGTCGCCCTTCGGCAAGCACAATTATTTCTTTTCCGTCAACGGTATATTTATCAACCTGCGGTTTAATCGTGTCTTTTGTGTTTCCATAATTTTCATTCAACCAAGCCATGTCAATCTCGTTATCGAAGTGACCGATGTTGCAAACGATCGCTTTATCCTTCATCGATTTGAAATGTTCCGCGGAAACAATTTTGCAATTGCCGGTCGCGGTAACAACAATGTCGGCTTCTTTAACGGCGTCAACCATTTTTTTAACTTCGTAACCTTCCATTGCGGCTTGCAGCGCGCAGATAGGATCGATTTCTGTAACAATAACTCTAACGTGAGCGCTTCGCAGCGATTCAGCCGAACCTTTGCCGACATCACCGTAACCGGCAACGACTGCAACTTTTCCCGCGAGCATTAAATCTGTTGCGCGGCGAATTGCATCAACCAATGATTCGCGGCAACCATACTTATTATCGAATTTAGATTTTGTAACCGAATCGTTCACATTGATTGCGGGAACGGGAAGCGTTCCTTTCGTCATTCTTTCATATAATCTGTGAACGCCTGTTGTGGTTTCTTCCGTTATTCCTTTCACGTGTTGAACGAGTTCGGGATATTTATCAAGAACCATGTTTGTCAAATCTCCGCCGTCATCAAGAATCATATTTAGCGGCTTGCGATCTTTCCCGAAGAAAAGAGTTTGTTCGATGCACCATTCATATTCTTCTTCATTCATTCCTTTCCAGGCGAACACAGGAATACCCGCAGCGGCAATAGCAGCGGCAGCGTGATCTTGCGTGGAGAATATATTGCATGACGACCATTGCACTTCGGCGCCAAGTTCAATCAATGTTTCAATAAGCACCGCAGTTTGAATTGTCATGTGCAAACATCCGGCAACTCTTGCGCCTTTAAGCGGTTTTGAATTTCTGTACTCATCGCGAATCGCCATCAGCCCGGGCATTTCAGCTTCGGCGAGTTTAATTTCTTTTCTTCCCCATGCGGCTAAAGAAATATCTTTAACTTTATACGGAAGAACTTCTGTAGATTTTTCTTTTACGTAACTCATAGTTTCCTTCTTATATTTTTCAATTTAATTGCTTTGCGAACAGCGGGACGAGATCAAGCTTTTCCCACGTAAACAAATCAACTTTCGTTTCGATGTATTTTGGTTTTCCGTTCTCTTCGCCCACAACAATTTTAACATTTGCATTCGGTTGATATTTTCTTCCGAAGTGTCCGTAAGATGATGTTGCCGAGTAAATCGGATTGCGTAATTTCAATCTATCGATTATTGCTTTCGGAGTCATCGGAACAAGTTTCTTTATCATCTCCGCGAGCTGCAAATCTGTTAAACCTTTTTTTGCAGAGCCAAATGTATTTACAAAAATAGACATCGGTTCCGCCACACCGATTGCGTATGAAACCTGCACCAAACATTCTTTGGCAAGTTTAGCCGCAACCAAATTTTTTGCGATGTGTCTTGCGGCGTATGCAGCGCTTCTATCAACTTTGGATGGATCTTTACCGGAGAAAGCGCCGCCGCCATGCGCGCCCCAGCCGCCGTATGTATCAACAATTATTTTTCTTCCGGTTAAACCGCTATCGCCATGCGGACCGCCAATGACAAACTTGCCGGTGGGATTCACATAATATTTTGTTTTCTTATCCAAATATTTTGCCGGAATAACCGCGGGGATAACATATTTTTTCATATCAGCCGCAATCTGTTTTTGATTTACATCAGGATCGTGTTGTGTGGAAATTACAACAGCCTCAACGCGCAATGGCTTGCGGGTTGTTTCGTCATATTCAATTGTTACTTGCGATTTGGAATCGGGTCGAAGATACGGCATCAACTTCGGCTGCTTCTTTCTTATCTCCGCAAGTTTTTTTACAAGTTGATGAGAATATTCTAAAGTGAGCGGCATATAATTTTCAGATTGATCGCATGAATAGCCGAACATCATTCCCTGATCGCCGGCGCCTTGCTCTTTGTGTAATCCTTTTCCTTCATCAACTCCTTGAGCTATATCGGGCGACTGCGAATGAATCGCGTTCAACACTCCGCATGAATCGTACGAGAACATATATTCTCCTTTTGTGTAACCGATATTTTTTACTGTGTTGCGGACAACCGCTTGAATATCAACATACGCGGTTGTTGTAACTTCGCCGGCTACTACAACGAGTCCGGTTGTTACCATAGTTTCGCACGCAACACGCGCTTTGGAATCCTGAACATAAATTGCATCTAAAACGCCGTCGGAAATTGCATCGCATACTTTATCGGGATGACCTTCGGAGACGGATTCTGATGTGAAAAAGAAAGACATATTTTTTCCTTTAAATAAATTAATAAAATTCTATTTCGGTTGAATCTCCTGTATTCAACCTTTTGTAATTACCTTTAATGATTGAGTCGCTGCCGATTATAGAATCTTCGAGCATCGATTTTTCAATTACCGCTTTCGTTCCGATGATTGAATTTTTGATGATCGATTCTTTGATAACGCATCCATCGGAAATTGTCGCATGGGGACCGATTACACAATTTTCAACCGAAGCATCATCGGCAATAAAAACCGGCGGAATGATTACGACGCTGTTGTTTTTATGCTTCGTATTTCTTCTTGAAAGAAGATACTGATTTGTTGCAAGCAGCGTTTCCGGTTTTCCGCAATCGTACCAGCCTTCAACCTGAAATGTCGTGAATTTTTCTCCCTGCTGAATCATCATTTGCAATGCATCGGTCAGTTGAATTTCTCCGCGCGTGCGAATATCTTCTTTAACCATTTTGTTTAATGTATCTGCGAGGAGTTTTGGATTAGTGATATAATACAATCCGACAAGCGCAAGATTTGAAATCGGTTCGAGAGGTTTTTCAATCAGTTCTTTTATAAAACCATTTTTCATGATGGCGACGCCGAAGCGACGCGGATCGTCAACCGGTTTTATTCCGAGCGAACTAGTTTTTGCCCCGAACACTGTTTTAAGATCAACATCAAAAATTGTATCGCCGAGGATGATGAATATTTCTTCATCGTCTATAGTCGGAAGAGCGGTAAAGATTGCGTGTCCCAAGCCATCGAGCGAAGTTTGCTCAATGAAATCACTCTTCATCATCGGATAATTTTTAGAGACGAAATCTTTCACCATATCGCCAAGGTGTCCATAAACGAAAGTAGCTTTTGTAATATTTTCTTCTAAAAGCTTTTCGATTATATGTCCGAGCATCGGTTTACCGCCGACGTTTAATAGTACTTTCGGACGCGTATTAGTATGTGGTTTTAATCGGCTGCCGAGCCCGGCAACCGGAATAATTGCTCTCACTTAACTTTGTAACTCAATCTCATTTTTTTGAGTTGCAAAGTTACCGAAATCATCTATGAATGCAAAAGGAAGAGGGGAGGAAAAATGGGGGGCGGAGGGGAGAAGGTGAACGAGTGTTAAAATATGTTTTTTTGACGTAAAAATCTTTCTTCGATACTCTCTATTGTTTTAGAAAATTAATGATTGCATTCAAGTCATTTGCCCCATTGTTTTTATTAGTTTGTTTAATTGCATAATGCAAATAATTTTCGATTCGATGAAAACTTATATCTCTTTTGTTTTTTAAAATGTAAAGAGCAGTTGCAAGATGCGCGAATAATACATAGCAATAATCAGGCAAGAAATTTGCACCTTCCTTATGAATAACTTTACCTCGATACCAATTTAATAGATATCCAAATGGCAGCAATTTTAAATTATTATGAGCAATAATCTTTGTTATTGCCTTCGGGTAGCCCTTTGTATGCGGTTTATAATGATCTATAGTTTTTTTATCTTTTTCTTCCTTATCCGCATTGAAAAATCCGGCTTCAATTATTTTTTTCGCATCCGGTAAATGATCATTAAATTTTTCTGCTATCTTTTTATTTGTTCCACATAAACGATCAACTGCCAAATGATACCAATGAATAGCCATACTGAATACTTCGGTTTTTTTTATTCCAATTTTCTCGGCGCTTAACAATTTGAATGCAAAATCCAAATATGTTATAATTGGTTGCAGCTCATCTTTTCGTCTGCCGGGTTGATCATTTATAGTAGAAATTATTTTTCTGTTATTCTCACAAATATCTTTAAGGAACAAATTATCGCGGAAGTAAGTGAGCCTGTCTTTTAGCTCTTTATTCAAACTCGCGCTTGAGTCCTCTGTGTTGTTAATATAGTTTTGTTTTGAAATTCCTATTCTTTTCAAATCATCATAAAAAATTCCTTCTTTACGCGCTTCCTTCGAGACAATTACGTAAAAGAAAAATTTATCTTTATTCTTTTCACGACACTCAACAAATAAATCGACCCCAGTCTTGTTTTTCTCCTCCGTTTGCAACTGTCTGTCGAAAATGATTACATCATATTTACTTGCAGTTTCATTCAGCTGAACTTTTAACTTGTTGTAGTCTGATAATTCAAATCCCATTATCTCATCTTTTTTAAAACCGAGTCCAATTAAATTCGGTCTTTCATCACCGAGAATAAGTCCTGATTCTTCGTTGATAAAATAGAGTGAAAAATTAATCTCACCCAAGTTGAACGAATTAATTTTTTGTGATAAATTTTTTACGTTTTCAATTTCATCATCAATAAACAATATTTTCATAATTAGATTTCCTTCAGAGTTAATATTACTTCACTTAAGTCTTCATGTTCCGGCACATTTAGTTCGTAGAAGGTGATGTTTTCGAAGTGGGAATTTCCTTTGCTGAAGAGAGAAGCTAGATAAAGACCGAAACTTTTTTTGGTTAGTGAAATAGTTGTATCATGATTTATGATGTTCTGCCATGACTTGAATATCGGTTCGCGTGAAGAATTTCTAAACTTGATTTCCAATCTGTCAGTATGTTGGGTTAATTCAATTTCAAATGTTGCGGGTTTGTCAGCGAGAGGTGGGTATTCTTCGGAGGCATTTTTTTTAAAGCTTTTAGCGTGTCGAAACATATTCAAAATAAATTCATCTATTACCGTCTTAAATGCTGTTTGATGAACTCTATATTCCTTCTTTACATTGACCGATGACAAATTTTTTATTGGCAAAAAATCAATCTCACTTTCTCTTTCTTCATCGGTTAATGAACGACCCAAAATTCTTTCCAAATTTACCGTTCTAAGTTCTGAGGATTTATTCCAGGCAAGATCAACACAACGTTGTTCCGAAATTTTCAGCACTTCAATTATTTTTGATAAACTTACTTCTTCTGTTTTAAATTCATTTCCTTTGCGAATTATGTCGAACAATTTAATTATATCATTTGAATACTTTGCCTCGGCTTGAATATTCTTGAACATACTTATTCGTTCATCCGCTGGAATATTTTCTCTACTCAACAATTCGGAAATTTTATTGAAAATGTTATTGTTAGGTCCCTTCATCGTATGACTAATAGTCTGGGCGATATTCTCCCACTCACGATCTTCTGCACTTTTTTTGTGGTAGCTATATTCTCCGACTTGTTTTTTCGTCATTGCTCTCATAGTTAATTCGGAGGTTTTCAATTTTGAATTTAGCTGTTCATTTTCTTTCTTTAATCTGGCAACTTCCGCTCGAAGAAAAATTAGCTCGTCAGAATTAGTCATCTTTTTTTTCACTCACTTTGAGAAGATTGACGGAGAGATGATTTTGTAAATTTAATTTTAGAGTATATTGAAGGAGATTGCCGGCATTATGGGTAAGGTTTGAAATAGGGGATAATTCATTAACAAGTTTTGCGTAGATATGTTTTACAAGCATTTCATCGGCTTCAAAAAAAGATAACGCGGTATTGTTTTCCAGCCAGCTTTGATATTCTTCATTATTATTGAATAGGCATTTAAGGAACTTGATGTCATTGCCCTCATCTTCTGTAATTTCTTTAATCAATAAGAAAATATCTTCCTTGGTTGTAGCGGTTGATAAATTAGTTATGTACAAGATTGGCCTGACGATTATATAATCTTTCATTTCTTCAATTGGCGCTTTATTGCCGGTAAAAACTAAAGCCAATATTCCGGTTTTATTAATTTCATCGTCAAAAATATCAAAATTTACTGTTCGAGCGGCAAAGTATTTTTGAATTTTGGTTATTAATTCTTCATCTGATAGAAATCTGACTGAATCATCATCTTCATTGTAGACAAAATAATCGCTGTCTATCACTAATTCGCGCAACTCTTTTTTTGATATTGGTTTCACAATATCTTCTGGCAATTCTGATGATCCAATATGAAATACTAAATTCGAAATTGAGATATTGAATTGTCCAGTTTTTTTTAACAGTGTTTTTAAAACTATCTCAAACAATTTCCTTTTTCTATCAGCACTATTATTTTTTTTGAGAATAAATGTTGTGTTACCAATACTATTTAACATTATAATGTCAGAAAATTCATCTTCTAAATATTTCAAAAAATAAATAAATACATCACTTGATTTTTCCTCTATTGCCAAATCGCTATGTCGCTCTGCTTGTTCCTCGGATTGCCTTTGTTTATTTTTTAATTCTTCAATTTTATCTTCATCAAAGGGATAAGCTTGTTGTTCAGAATCAATTTCTTTTGAATAATCAACAAATTTTTCCCAAAAAGCATCTAAGTTGATTTTCGTTCCTGAAAATAAATCCAAATCATAATTTTTGTTACCGGCAACCTTGGGAATAATTATTTTCAGGTTGTAAAATTCTATGAATTTAAGGTTTATTAATTCGAATAATTCTTTGGCATTAAGTTTATCTTTTTCACGTAATTTTTGTCTTAACCAGTTATAAATGAAATTTCTTTTTTCGTTTTTAGGATAAAAAGCTTGTCGATAATCATAATTTATATTGAGTATGTCTGTGTTATTCGGGTAAAAAAAACAACTGTTTTCTTCAGATATACTAAAAAAATCGAAAGAATCTTCTCCAATATCCTCGGCAAATATCGGTCTTCCCAATTCTTCAAATTTCTGTTGTAGTTTTTCTTCTGTTGTCAATTCTTTCATAATTTTTTTTTCTTTTTATTCAAATATAAGTTTTATCGGAGATACAAATTATTTCCGCAACATTGCGGCAACTTAGCTAAGCAAGGAACAACGGATAGAAATGCACTTTTGTTCCATTAAAAAGTTGTTTGCCGGTCAATACGTTAGAGAATACGATAACATCTTCAGGCTTGTATTTAGTAATAAAGCTTGCCAAAGATCGGCTTATTTTCTCTTTGACTAAAAAAGATTTAATTTCTACGGGGACAAGCGTTGTTCCCTTCTCAAGAATAAAATCAACTTCAGCGCCCATCTTTGTCCGCCAATAATTTAATTTACCTTCTCTCATCAGCGATAACGCGGCGAAATTTTCTTTTAAAAATCCCGCATCATTTCTTGAATCGAGTTTAATAAAATTATCTACAACTGCATTTTTGAATCCCGTATCAAAAAAATATTGTTTCGGATTTTTTATAAGTTCTGTTCGCTTATTGGTGAAATATGGAAACACCGGAAATGAGATAAAAGTTTTCTCGAAGAAATTGAGGTATCTCTTCACCGTAGGAATTGTCAGCGCCGATTGCAATGCAAGTTCTTGATATACGGCAACGTTACCGGTCTGCAATGCAACGGATTTTAAAAGTAATTTAAGTTTGTAATCTTCTGCCAAACTCAACAAATCTCTCACTTCCCTCAAAAAAAAGATGCTATAAATATTGTTGAGATACGATTTTTTTAATTCGAGATCATCCTGAAGGACAACCTCCGGATATCCCCCCCAGAGAATGTATTCTTCAAGGAGGGTAGAAAATTCATTGATAAGCGGTTCCGAAATTGTTAACGGTTCCAAGTTTTGCCTTTTAATTTTCAGTTCCTCAAACATTGTTCTTAAAGATTTATTCTTAACGCCGCAAAACTCTGAAAAGGAAAACTGAAACAAATTCATTACCGTAATTCTCCCGACAAGATATTTTACAGTTTCAATAGTAATATCAATAACGGAAGAACCTGAAATAATAATTTTCTTCCCCGGATGAAAATCATAAATATATTTTAATTTCTTCCCTCCGAATTGGGCATATTGGAATTCATCAAGGAAAAGATGATCAACTTCTTCATTAAGATACAACTTGATAAAACCATCAATGTCTTTTTGAAACAATTCAAGTATTTTTTGATCTTCAAAATTCAGATAGACCGATTTTTTCAACTTTGATTTTAAATTGTTCAACAAAGTCGTCTTTCCGCTTCTTCTAGGACCAACAATTGCTATAATTTGTGGAGTTTTCAAATGTTTTTGAATCAAAGATTCAATTTCACGAGTAATGTATTTCATCAAATATCCATACTATTCTAAAATGACACTTTAAAATAGTATGGTTATTTTAAAGAGACAAGAGGAAATTTCGGGATAAATCATGCTATTTGATAGTTACCTTCTCTGCCGGCATATCTATTCCATAAAACTTTGCGCCTCTTACGCCCTTTGCGCTTATTTCAAAGTAATTTAGCAAATCTTCATTTTGAATTACCGATCTAATCTTTCCATTCACTTTGGAAATATTTGCATTGAACGTTGCTCGCGCTATTCCCAAATTTCTATTCAATAGTTTTCGCAGCTCCTCGCGAGCTACATCCAGCACCGGAAAACTTTCTTCATGATAATTAAAAATCTTCTCGACGAAGTGTGCCGGAGTTTCGAGCGCGGAAAATTTTTCGGGAGAAGTTCCTTCAACTATCAATTCGGTAAAATACCGATAGTAACAAAATTGAATCGGCGAAAAATCTATTTCATCTTTTCCAATAGAAACTTTGCCTTCATTTATTTTAATCGTGATTGATGGAAGCAAGTTCTCTTTCAGTTGCGCATTCTCTTCCTCCAAACGAATAATTTTCGGAAGCGAAGTATCGATTTTTACAATTACATTTTTTGATTCGCCGAATTTCGGGTCAGTAACCTTAATCAAATTTAGCGGATTTGTTTTTGAGAAGTCGCCGCTCTCCGCAAGCAATATCCAGCAAACTTGCATTGCCGGCGTTCCCGAAGAAATTGCAGCCGTATATTTTTTCGAGGATGATTTATCCAATCCATCGCAAAATGTTTTTAATGTTTCATAAATTTTGTTGTGATCAGTTACATCGCTGATCATTAGCTCAATAGTGCGCACATCCCTTGCGAATTTTCTTTTTTTTATTTCCGCCCGCAGATAGGAAGTTATTTTTTTAAAATCGTTCTGGCTTCTCTTCGATTGATTCCACAATAAAATTGCTTCATCAAATTTTTGGTTGGCAAGCGCCGTAAGGATTGCGCCATCGCCGCCGCCATTTTGTTTGCCTGCATCGTTGCTTCCGACAAATGAGATGAGTATTTCTTTTTGTTTTTTCATAATCGGTTTGAATTAGTTTTTAATTTTAGAAATAATAGTTCTTCATTTTTAACCGAAGAATTTTTCAGCGAAAGAATGATAAGTCATGATACAAATTAGTTTCATTCGAAGAATATTTTTTGCTCCTTCTATTCTTTTCGGGAAAGATTTTTCTGCTCGATAAATTTTCTTGTTTGTTTAAGTTTCTCCGCGAGATCTTTCTCGGTGGGGAGATTAATTCTATATTCAGTCGCAAGAATTTTATTCGTTGAACCATATAAAGAATACCTGGCGACAACGCTGTCATTCTCGGTGCAAAGTATTAATCCTACGGGCGGATTTTCGCCGGCGTTTGTCCAGTGCGCTTTTGCATAATTGACATACAGTTGCATCTGACCGGCATCGGCGGAAGTAAATCTTCCCACTTTCAAATCAATTATAAAGAGACTTTTAAGTTTGCGGTGAAAGAAGAGTAAATCGATTCGATGCCATGCTTTTCCTATGCGCAAACGTTTTTGTCTTCCTACAAAAGTAAAATCTCCGCCAAGCTCCAATAAAAATTTTTCGAGATGTACTATCAATGTTTCTTCAAGATCATTTTCAGAGTATTCATCTTTCAATCCGAGGAACTCAAGAATAAACGGGTCTTTAATTTCTTCTTCGGGAGTAACAGCATCTTCACTTTTAGCTTTCCTTCCTTTTTTAAGCATAGCAGATTTATTTTTAGAGAGAAGAGTTCTTTCATAAAATTGAGAAGAGATTTGCCTGTCGAGCTGCCTTACAGACCAGCCGCTGTGTAAAGCTTCAGATTCATAAAACCTGCGCGCCTCTTCACTTTTTACTCTTCGAATTAACATTACATAATGAGACCAGGGAAGTGGAAAATTATAATTAAAATTTGAAGGATTAAAAATCCGAGACGGTGTCTCGGATTTGTTTGGCTTGAATTTCCGAGACAGTGTCTCGGAAATCTTATTTGATGGATAAGCCAGATAAAACAACCTCATAGATTCAAGGTTATCAACAGAAAATCCTTTTCCAAAAGTTTTGCTTAAATCTTCGGAAAGTTTTTGAAGTAATTGTCTTCCATAAACAGCTTTCTCTGCCCCCAACTGTTCATACTCCACTATTCTTCTTCCTATCTCCCAATAAGTTGCAGTAAGAATTGTATTAACAACTCTTACAGAAGTTTTTCTTGCATCCTTAAGAAATGATGAAATATTTTTAACGAGAAAAGAATAATTCGGTTTAACAATTTTTCCGATAGATGATTTCGATATTTTTTTGTTGCTCATTATTTCACCTCAATATCTTTAAGCAATTTATTTAGCTTGCCGGTAATTTTATTTTCAAGTTCAATTACATCTTTAATAAGTTCCACCGGATTTTCATCACTTACTTTTTGAGTAATCTGCGGTTTGTATCTGCCAGCAGAAAGGTTATAATCGTTCTCTCCAATTTTATCAACATTTGTCCACCAGCATTTTGGTTCATCGCTTCCGTGCTCAAGTATTGATAATGCTTCAGTGCCGGGAGGTTTTTTGAATCCGGATTTTTTAAAAATATTCCATTGTACAATCAAATCAGGAATGTCATTTTGCGCAGGGGTTTCGGGTCTTCCGCCGACGTTAAGTAACACTTTCGGACGGGTATTAGTATGTGGTTTTAATCGGCTACCAAGACCGGCAACCGGAATAATTGCTCTCACTTATGTTTTCTGCTAAAATTCATTTTTTTGAGTAGAAAAGTTATCCATTTCCCGTTTGAATGCAAAAGAAAGAAGTTGGAAAAGTAGGGGGCGGGTTGTTTGTACTTAGAATTTCCCATACACACTTAAGCCACTACCATAGTATTGCTGCTGAAGATGATCGTATATCATTCTTACTCTTATTTCTATTTCATCATTCTGATAAGTTGGATAAGGTAATTGTTCAAATAAAGTTTTGTCAACAACATTGAATACTGCCGCTGACGTAACTGATTTTTCAGACCATTGTTCTACTCTAAGTTTTTCTTTCTTTAATTCTTCTAAAAGCTTTATAGCAATTGCTTTAATTTTATTCTTTTCTTTTTCAGTTAAAGTTGGCTTGCGTATGATATCAAATATAGCAGCTTGCTCTTCTGTTAAATCTTCACGCTTGACTCTGACTTCTTCTTCGGTAAGTGAATTAACAAATTCAATTAACTTCTTAAATGTTTGTTCGACTATTACCGAATCTTTGCCCCTGTTGTATTCATTTATTATTTCCTGGTATCGCTTATAAAAATCAACTCTTAATGGATTCTGCTCTAACATTCTTTTTAACTGCTTTTCAATTTTGTTTTTTAATGATTGTACAGCAGCATTTTTATTAGGCATCTTATGAAAATATTTTTCAAGTAGTTCAAAATTTAATCCACTTAAATCTATTAGTTTGCCATCCTCACTGTGTGGGTCTTTAATCATATTTTCAATACTTGCATCAACTACTTTTTGGATCTTGCTCATTATTTCTTTTACATCTGCGCTTTCAATATTGTTTTCTATTGCGGAATAAATTACATCAATTGCATTTTTTCTTGGTGCATATGCTATTAATACTTTATCCGGCATCAATGCTTTGTATTTTTTGAATACATCTCTTGCCAATAACTGAAACTTATATTTTGTTTCGTCATTAGTATAGACAGCATTTATAGCATTTTTCATCGCAGCAATTTTTTCTAAAGCTGCTGCATTGATCAATGTTCCTAAATCAAAATTAACTTCCTCACTTAAAAATTTTTCTGTGCTTTCTAATGCATTTTCAAGCTGAGAAATAAGTTCCTCTTTTGGTTTTACAGGGAGTTCAATTTCTTCACGGCTATTCTCACCAGCACCGCCGGTACCATAAATAGCTAAGGCATCGAGTAATGATTTATACGTTTCAATATAATCGACTATCAGCCCATTATTTTTTCCTTCGTGTACTCTGTTAGCGCGAGCTATTGTTTGCATTAGCGTATGCGATTTTAAAGGCTTATCGATATACATAGTTGAAAGTGAGGGAACATCAAATCCGGTGATCCACATTGCACAGACTATGACAAGACGGAACGGATCATCTTCATTCTTGAATCGTGTTTCAAGATCCTGAGAGTTCATTTTCTCGCGATGGGGTTCAATATCTAAATTCCATGCTTTTAATTTTTTAATTTCGTTTTGCTCTGGACTGACAACTAAACAAATTTCAGTTTCTTTAATCCATTTTAATTCCCTCTGTTTCGAAAGCTGTTCCTGATCTCCATATTTACTCTTGCTAATTTCTTTTTCAAGATTTTCAATATTTTTATTCCAATGTTTAATTATAAGGTCATACATCTTCAAAGCAGAGATTTTATCAATTGATACCAACATTCCCTTTCCTTTATATCCACGATTACAGAAGTGCCGAACAATATCTTCTGCGATTGCATTTAATCTTTTCTCAGCAGTGAGTATTGGATACTCCCTTGCAAATAATTGCTCTACTCGTGAACGCTGATTAGAATCTAATTCATCCGCCTGATCAATTATTTCTCTTATCTGTGCAGTAATTTTCGGATTTTTTATTCTAAGATGTTCACCTCGATTTTCATAATACAGAGGTAGTGTAGCACCATCATCAATACTTCTCTTAAAGTCATACTTTGAAACGTAGTCCCCAAATATTCTTTTAGTCAGTTCATCATCCTTAAATAATGGAGTACCGGTAAAGCCAATAAATGAAGCGTTGGGAAATGCGTTACGCATATTCATTGCCAGGGTGCCACCTTGAGTTCGATGAGCTTCATCAGAAATAACAATTAAGTTTTCTTTGTCGGTAATCTTTTTATTAAAATTAAATTTATGAATGAGTGTGAAAAGATAGCGATGATCTCCCCTAAGCAATTCCTTCAAATGTTCACCACTTTTTGCTTTAATACTATATTCGTTGCCTGCTGTAATTGGCGGCACTGCACTTACACCGCTGAACGTACCATAAATTTGAGTATCTAATTCATTACGATCAGTTACTATAAGAAAGGTATAGGAACCGGTGAACTTGCGATGAATTTTCTGGCACATAAACACCATAGAATAAGATTTACCGCTTCCTTGAGTATGCCAGAATACACCCAGCTTCTGTTTTTCTTCAAGATTAATTTGACCTTCACTAAATAGTTTCTCTTTCTCTCTTAAATTCGCTATTGCTTTATTAACGCCGATATACTGGTGGTTGCGAGCAATTAGTTTTATTACTTTCCCAAATGAAAGATCAAATAGTATAAAGTTTTCGAACATATCGAGAAAGCGTGATTTTTCACAAACGCCTACAATAATTTTATCTAAAGAAACAATTCCCTCTTCTTCTTCTGTAATACGTTTCCATTCGTGGAAGTGCTGATATTTTCCGGTAATGCTTCCAAGTCTGCTTTCTATTCCGTTGCTTAGTATTACAAAAGCATTGAAATAAAATAATTTTGGTATTACATCCAGGTAATCCATAAAATTATTGTCATATGCATTTTCAATTTTTCTATGTGCCGCTTTAAGTTCTATAAACAATAATGGTATGCCGTTCACAAATCCAATTATGTCGGGTCTTCTTTCGCGTCTACTTCTTCCCTCAATCCACAACTGACGAACTGCCAGAAAATCATTTTTCTCAGGATTTTCAAAATCAAAAACTCTCAGATATTTATTTTTAATCTGTCTTCCATTAATATCAACATAATCTACCGGAATACCATTTCGCAAAAGAATATACTTTTCATAGTTTAGTTCATGGAGCGATTTTGTAATTGTGTCTTCGGTTAGTTTATCATAAGCTTGGGTGTATGCTTCATCCGGTAATTTAGGATTTAATTCTTTCAGTATCGAAAAGAAATTTCTTTTTAGAATAACCTCTCTTTTATTTAACCGGCCTAAAGAACTTTCTTCTCCAAAAGTTTCTTTATTATAAGCGACAGCTGTATTCCAGCCAAGTCTTTCGTAGAAAAGATTTATTGCTGTCTGCTCGATTAATTTATCTTCTGAATATTCCCACGACACTACTTTAATTTCCTTAAGCTGATATTACCCAAAAGAGATTTCATCTGAGTGATTGCAATTTTATTTAACTGCTCCAATCGCTTGCACTGAGGCAGGCCTTGATGAATCATAACAGCATTAATGCTTTCCAAATTGCTTAGCACGACCAACTGTTCAATAGTCGCAGCATCACGAATATTACCATCTGCATTCGGGTGAGATTCACGCCATTGTTTAGCAGTTATACCAAACAAAGCAACATTGAGCATATCAGCTTCATCGGCATAGACATAATTAATTTTCTCTTTGGAAAGTGTCTCAGGAATCAGATTTTCTTTTATTGCATCAGTGTGAATTCGATAATTTACTTTTGCCAAGGTTCGTTGCAGATTCCACTCAAGTTTCATGCGGCTGTTTTCATCCGCTTTTAGTCGTTGAAATTCTTTGATGAGATAGAGTTTGAATTCAGCATTTATGGCAGAGCCAAATTCAAATGCAATATCTTTGTGGGCATAAGTGCCTCCGTTACGGCCTGCTTTGGAAAAAATGCCGATTGCCCCTGTCTTTTCAACCCATTGCGCAGGACTTAAAACAAATGAAGGCAACCCAGCCTGCGATTTAAAGTGGTCAAATTCGACCACTTTAAAATTAGGGTTGTAAATCTTCTCCCATGTACCCAAAAACTCCAACGTCGTTCTGGTTCTGATCCAATTTTTAATTATATCGGCGGCGCGGGAGGAATCCGATTTTGCCTTTGCCATATCTGTAATGCAGATATAATCTTCGCCGTTAAATGTAGCAACAGCTACTTTGATGGATTGAACTTCAATTGTTTTTACAAATGCCATAATTCAAATTTTTTGTTTTTTAATTATACCGAATTCGGTGTAATTAAAATTGGGATTATTGATTTTTTTCCACGTTCCGAGATAGTCCAGGGTATTTTTGTTTGTAATCCATTTTCCAATCAAGCCACTCCCTTCTTTAAAGCCGCATGTCATATCGGTAAGACTAATAAAATCCGTTTCGTTCTCAGCAATAACGGTTATTTCATTTCCTTTTACGATTATGCTTTTATTCTTTGACATAATTTAAACTTCCACCTCCCCGCTCATCAATCTTGGTAACAAAATATCTCTTGCTTCCCGAAGTTTGGTGTTTTGTTTTGTCAAGTTTAAAATCAAATTATACATCTGCTGTGCCTCTTCTTCAAATTCTTGTTGAATTTTATCACTCGGTGTTTTCAATTTAACTTTCATTAGTTCAGCTTTGGTTACAGCGTTAAATATTGCACCATTACCAATAACGTCCTCAATGAAAAAGAACTCTTTCAGTTGTTGATAGAAATAATTCTGAAAACCTTTCTTACTTCTAAAAGCACACAAACCCCGTCCAATGCAGATTTCATCACTTGTGAAATTTATTCTTCCAACCGGTGCTCTTACTGAAAATAAAATATCCCCCTCTTCGGCAATTTTAATTGGTGCTTTACAATAAATTTTATGTTCTACAAAGTAGTTTGAAAAATTGGTTACTCCTTGATGAAATGGCAAATAGTCTTCTTTTTCATTTGTGTATGTATCAGAAGTTGGACTTTGACCCATTACAACATTTGCCAATTCTTCAATTGTAAATGCTTTTAACTTCTCATTATTAACTATCAATTTGTAACAAACAAACGCCTTCTCCTCCAACAATTTTATCCGTTTCAAATTGTTTTCTATCAAATCATCATAAGCCGATAAGATGCTTGCTATTTTGCGTTGGGTGGGGAGTGGGGGGAGGTTAAATTCAATTTCGCTTAATCTTTTAACAGACAACTCACCAAATGTAGCTCCTCCTGCTCTCGAAATTAATAAGTCCCTGTTATTTACTAACAAATAATAAATAAAATTATAGTCTGCAATTTCTTCATTGCATATTAGACTCTTGAATCCCTGATTAGTAGAAATAAGGTTTTTTGCTATTGCTAAATACCCAACGGGTGCTCTTGATGATAGCAAAACAGTGTTTTCTGGTAATAATTTAGCCGAAGAATTTCTTAAACCTTCTTCTGTTATGTTTCTTTCCCCCTTAGCGATCCATTTAAAATTATAACCAGACAAATCTTTTGGTGTGATCCAGGGAATTTCACCATTCCAATAATTATTGTTTGAGGTAGATGGCGTTCCCCCTCCTGCAATTTTAGCAAATTCGTTAGGTCTATATTTTGTGAATATCATCCTATTTATTCTTTATAGTTTTCTGCAATGGCTTTCGATAAATTAACTGCTTCTTCATTCAAGTCATTCAACTCAATATGTATTTCAGCAAGGCGTTCTTCATAGTCAAAATCTTCATCGGTGGCTGTATCTACACCAACATATCGCCCGGGAGATAAACTCCAATCTTTAGCTTCAATTTCTTTTTGTGTTACTACTTTGCAAAGACCTTCTGCATCATTATAACTGCCTTTTGGGAAGCGGGTTATAAGCCAATATGCTTGCTTCCAAAAATATTCGGTTTCGTGCAGCAGTCCAGGTTCTTCTTCATCGGGATCGCCGCTGATCAGTTTTTGTAATTCTTTCAGCTCATCAATTTGTTCTTTTACATTTAGTTCTTTCCAGTCTTTGTTTTTATTTAATTGCAATTCTTTCTGTGCATTTGCAATAGTATCAATTAGCTGCTTAATAACCTTGTCCTGTATTTTGCGTATGTTTTTACATTGGTGAGCTATATCTTCCAAAACTTTAATCTCCGGCTTTGCTTTTCTTGCATCGCTTATTAGTTTAGTCTGTAGTTCAGTTAATGTGTCAAGGTCTTCAATTTTAAGGGACTCAATAAATGGGACTGCATCTTTATTTTCTTTGGCAAGTTTATTTACAAAGTCACTAACAGTTTTATGAACTTTTTGTATTTGCTTTTTTAGCTTTTCAGTTTTTTCTGCGGTTTCTTTTGCTAACTCATTTGCTTTTTGCAGATAAGCAGAAACGGTTGTTTCAAATTTTTTAGTGTTGCCTCTGTAAAGATTAACTATACAGAGAAGGTTTTGCAATTGCTCGGGGCTAAAGTCATTAATCTTAGAAGTTACTTTCCTGTAGATCTTCCTGGCATCGAGCATCAGCACTTTATCTTTTCTTACTTTATCCGATTCCTTTGCTCTATCAAAAAACCATAACGTGCAAGGAAGTGAGCGTGTATAAAAAAAGTTATTACCGATTGCAATCATAACATCAACGGCACCGGTTTTAACTAACTCTTTACGGATTTCCTTTTCACTGTGTCCCGCATCGCTTGCAGAAGAAGCCATAACAAAACCGGCTCTGCCTTTCTGCTTTAAATATCCATAGAAATATTGTATCCACAAATAATTTGCATTGTCGTTTTTGGGTAGAAGCCGCTTTAATTTTCCTTCTTCAGCTTTAACAGTTAGCAAGCGCGGATCTTTTTTTACAACATCTTTATTCTTATCAACACCATCAACATTAAACGGCGGATTAGCCATTACAAAATCACAAGCTCCAACAAGATTGAAATAATCATTGTAATAAGTATTTGCTTCATCCCCACCAATAATTTTTCCTTCCAAACCGTGAACAGCCAAATTCATTTTTGCCAGCTTCGTATTCATTTCAGTTTTTTCCTGCCCATAAAAATTTACTCTCTCGGCAGATTGCAATCCTTTCCCCTTAAGAAAATATCCTGTTTGAACAAACATACCGGCACTTCCAACCGCCGGATCAAACACAGTTCCGTGGTCAGGTTCTATAACATTCACAATAGTTTGCACCAAACTCATTGGCGTAAAAAACTCTCCACCTTCCTGCGCGCCCGTCATTGCAAATTTATTTAGGAAGTATTCATATATCTTACCAAAGACATCGCCTTCAGCTTTCTGCAATATTTCTTTGTTAAAAGTTCTGAGTAGTTCCCAAAGCAAGTCTTTTCCAAAAGAAGAGTAATTTTTGGGCAGCACACCATTCAGAACGTCATACTCAGTTTCGATATCTTTCATCGCTGTATCGAGAGATTCACCGATATCTTCACTCTCAGGTAGATTTGCCAGATAATCATATTGCGCATTTTCAGGTAAGAATAAAGCGTTCTTTTCCATGAAATCATTTTTAGTTATTGGTTTCTTTCCCCGCTGCGGATGGGGAGTTCTGTTTTTTTCAATCTCTTCTTTAACTTTTACAAAGCGATTGTAAGCGTGGCGCAAAAATATTAATCCAAGCACAGGCATTGAATATTCTGTTGCCGTTAATTTGCTGTTTGCCCTAAGCTGGTCAGCGGCTTTCCAGAGTTCTGCTTCTAATTTTTTAAGTTGTTTACCGGTCATTCAAATCCATTATTTCCAATTTCAATTTTCACATTAAATTTAATATCGATAATTATCTGGCATGTATGCGAGTTCTATCGCAAAAAAAAATCTTTCATCTAATCGTGTCGTACGTGGGGAATGATCGCCACTTAAAACCTATCGATTTCTGAAATGATCCTCAATGCCTAAAATTTCTTTTGTGTAAGTGTAAAATAATAAATCATTTAATATTAAAGATTGCAATCCTTAAAGGGCTATCCAGCTTTGATGTAATTTTGCTGTTCTCAAAAATGACCCTTCAATTAACTAATAGGAGTTCCACTATGTACTGAATGTAAAATTATTTTAACAGCTATTTTGGATAAAGGATATTGAATGCTTTACCGTTCCCCCATAAAACCGAGCAAACTCTGAAAGTCTTTTTGCGCAATAGGATTATTGCCTTCCGAATTAGCGATCTTTTTGAATTCATCATACTTGATTGATTTGAAATCTCCATCTAAAACGTAGGCGGCAAAAGTTAAATTAGCGAAAAGTACGTTTAGCAATTTAGGGATAAACTCTATGTTTGGTTTTGGATGCACAGATCCGTTCCGATACCAATTAAGAATATGCCCATAGCGATAAATTTTTGTTGGCGAGAAAGCAGCAATTTTTCTTAAGAATGATTTTTTGTCTGGGAATAATTTTCGATCTTTTATTTCTCGCTCATCTTTCTTTTTAAACAAATCTTTGACAAAACTGAATGCGATACTTCGTGCCTTATCGGATTCTTCCACAATTTTTTCTTCCGATTTATCTCCGGTTACGAAAATTTCGAGAGAGCGATGATAGAGTTGTAAGACAAGTCTGAAAAGAATTACATCTGCATTGAATTGAGTTTTTCTCTGCAAAAGGAGAGTGATCGTATCGAGGTTGGATTTGATTTCATCTTTACGATCGTTATCTGAAGAAATATTTGTACTTAATTCAGAGGTATTCAATTTTTCGATCATAATTTTGTGATTCGCCCAAAGCTCCCAGATAAAAGCATTTGAAATCACAAAATTATACGTGGTTTTAAATTGTTCGAAAAAACGTGTATTATCTTTCCCCATAAAGAACTCTTTTTCATAAATATCGGAAAGCATTCCTCGCTTCAATAAATTGATGTACTCTTCATGATGTTCATACACAGTGTCAGCAACGCCGGAGTAAACACATATATAAGTTAAAGGACATTTTTTATATGCCTCTCGAATCAACAAATAACCGTTTCTTTTTTCCGCCGATGATTCGCTAAAATTTATATCTGCAAAAAATATATCATAAGGTTCCTCGTCTTGAATATTTTTAATAGTGGAATCAATTGTGTCTCGGATAGTGATTTCATAATTCTCTTGAGAAATTTTTTTAACTTGTTGAAAATAATTATCAATCTTCTCTCGGAGCGCTTCGTAATCAGACGGAACATCGTCAGCAATCAGAACCCTAATTTTTTTCATACTACTAAAATCCTTGGTAATGTTAATATAATTTGAAATTCATTTTTCTCCGCCAGATTTAAAGCATCAATTTTACAACCTACAAGTACGTCAATCCACTCCAATATACTTCTCAATCCAACTTTGGAGGAATCAGAGATTTCCGGTTCTTCATCTCTATGATTTAGATACCGAATATATTTTTCATTCATCAATTTATTATTTACAAAATTAATTACTATGAAATCTTCATCGTCACCTCTTATTTCAATTCTAACTATCGGATTTTTTTCATCAGAATATTTAAATGAGTTTCTAATCAAATCTTGTAAGATCAAGGAAACCACTATATCTAATTTTTCGTTACCGATCTCCATTAAAGCGCTCCCATTTTTTGATAAATTAACATCTAACCCAATTAATTTGGTACTGTGCAGTTCTGATGTCATTAATGTTAATATTCCATCCTTTGTTGAACGAATCAGATCTTCAATCTCCAAAACTAAATCAAGGCTTGACCATTTTTCTTCAAGTTCGCTTTTTTTTAGCAACCATAGATATAGGTTCATAAGATCACCTATCCGCTTTATGTGGTGAGATGCATTTCGAATTTGAGTATTTTCATCGGTCTTATTCAATAAATTACCAGCATTATATAAATCATTATTTATAGAGTGGGCAATTTTGTATAGCAAATCTTTTTGAGACATCACTTCGGTTTCAAGTTTATTGATTTTTTCTTTTTCCGCTAAATGTTCTAAATTCTTTTCAGATAATTTCTGCGTTTGATAATCCATTTTTTTTAATGCTGCTACGCTTTCCATTAAATCAATTTTTATTTTCTGATACTCTTTCTGCAATCGATCATTTTCTACCTTTAAATTTTCATTTTCTGAAGTTAGTCTGTCAACTTCTGCCCGAAGAAATTTTATTTCGTCAGCATTATTCATCTTTTTTTTCACTCACTTTGAGAAGATTGACGGAGAGATGATTTTGTAAATTTAATTTCAGAGTATATTGAAGGAGATTGCCGGGATTATGAATAAGGTTTGAAATTGGTGATAATTCATTAACAAGTTTTGCGTAGATATGTTTTACAAGTATTTCATCGGCTTCAAAAAAAGATAACGCGGTATTGTTTTCCAACCAGCTTTTATATTCTTCATTATTATTGAATAGGCATTTAAGAAACTTGATATCATTGCCCTCATCTTCGGTGATTTCTTTATTCAATAAGAATATTTCTTCTTTTGTTTTTGCGGCAGATAAATTATTTAAATATAAAATCGGGCGGACGTTGATATAACTTTTCATTTCTTCAATTGGCGCTTTATTGCCGGTAAAAACTAAAGCCAATATTCCGGTTTTATTAATTTCATCGTCAAAAATATCAAAATTTACTGTTCGAGCGGTAAAGTGTTTTTGAATTTTGGTTATTAATTCTTCATCTGATAGAAATCTGATTGAATCATCATCTTCATTGTAGACAAAATAATCGCTGTCTATCACTAATTCCCTTAACTCTTTTTTTGTTATTGGTTTTTTAAGTTCGACGGGAAGATTAGTCAGTCCAATTTCATATGCTAAATCCTCAATAACAAAAGTTTTGTAGTTATTAAGGAGAAACTTGGTTACCTCAGTTAAAAGAAGTTTACTACGATTCGGTGTTAAAAAGTAATATTTGACCCCTCCTTCCAAAAAATCATCTTCAATGTTTGAAGATATAAAACTCCCCGACACTGATTCCACAAATTTTTCCCACGAAATTATTAATTGATTTTTAATTTCAGTTTCTGAACTTTTTCTAAAATTATATCCTCCCCGTGTTGATCGGAAATCAATCATGTAATCATTTCTTAAAAATATTGGACTGATAGTATTAATATTATAAATTTTTGAAATATCCTTTTCAATCCTTTCGTATAAATCCTCGGAACGTATTTTTTTTGTTTCGCTGAAAACTTTTTTAGCTATTTTATAAATAATTCGAACTCTTTCTTTATAAGGAAAATAAAAAGTTGCAACTTCCCCCTTTGGTAAAAGGTATAACCGAAAAATATCATTAGGTTCTATGCCAGATTCTGAAAATTGCATTTCCGGAAGCCAGATTGGTCTTCCCAATTCTTCAAATTTCTGTTGCAGTTTTTCTAATTTCTGATCAAGTTCTTCTTTAGTTATAAATTCTTTCATAATTTTTTTTTCTTTTTATTCAAATATAAGTTTTATCGGAGATA
>CAYMUL010000046.1:0-20081 GCA_964393605.1 uncultured Ignavibacteriaceae bacterium
GTAATATGGTTAACAGACTAAAGTCTGTTCTACGGTTCTGTTCTACCAAAAAAAAGGTCGAGCATTCGCCCGACCTAATTATCAATTGTGAATTCTCAATTGTCCCTTGTCGCTATCTCAATAAAATCATCTTCTTCGTTTGGGCAAAATTTCCTGCGCGGAATTGATAGATATACGCGCCGCTTGCAATCGGAATACCTTTATCATTCTTTCCGTTCCATGTAACTTTATAAGTTCCGGGGGCTTGTATATTATCAACGAGTGTTGCAACTAATCTTCCCTGCAAATCAAAAATCTTTACTTCAACTTTTTCTTCTCTTGGAACTGAATACTTGAATGATGTATTCGGATTGAAAGGATTTGGCCAGTTATTTGAAAGAGAAAATTCTTTCGGAACTGAAGTTTCAATTTCCACATCAGTAGCCGGAGTTTGGATTGTTGCACGCATGAAATAAGTTTCATTCCATGCAGACCAGCCGGTTCCATCATTATCCCACGCGCGTCCGTTATTTACAGGGTCGAAACCGAATGTCGGTTTGTTTGTTCCATCGTACTGAATTCCGACATAAAAATCTTCCGACACGGTAACATTCAAACCGCTCAAATCGGTATCATCCCAGCCGGGAACGGAGGTTGCAGTTTTATTTGATAAAGTTGAATATGGTGCGCCGGGTTGACTTCCATTCCGTTGAAGAAATAATGGAATGTAAGAAGCATTCGTTCCGCCGTTTGTGCCGAGTATGTAAATACTCATTGATAATACTTTTGAATTTGCAACCGTAGGTGTAATTCTGTTTGCCGATGATTGCCCTGCATTTGGCCAATAATATCCACTTGTAGGAGTACCATCGTCATAAAGTAATTGCAAAATATTTCCGCCTCCGCCGCCACCGGATAATGTAGCAGAGAACATTCCTCGCCCGTGTGTTGCGGCGAAAATTTTATTATCGGAACTTCTATAATCAAGATCGGCGACAACAACATTTGCGAGCCCGCTGTTATCGGCAGTCCAACTTGCGCCGTCGTTATCCGAAGAAAATGCACCGAGATCAGTTCCGATAATTATGTGGCTTGTGATTGCGGGATTGATAACAATACTGCTGATCGGAATATTCGGAAGATTATTTGAGATGTTACTCCATGAAGTTCCAGCATCGGTTGTTTTATAAACTTTTGCGCCGGATGTAAAACCGGAAAATACCGCATATGCAATTGAACTATTCGTCGGGTGAATCGCAATTCTTGAACACGAAGCATTGGGCAAACCGGAGTTTCTCAAATTCCAATTTGTGCCGGCGTTTGTAGTAACTTGCACACGACCATTCGAGCATCCGACATAAATAACATCGCTGTTCCCTTTAGCAATTGCGAGAGTAGAAATTTTTGCGCCGCTCGAACCCGAACCATCTCCCGTTAAATCACTGCTGATTGCAGTCCAACTACTTGCACCGTTTGTAGTACGCCAAACACGATATGTTCCTCCGACGATTGTGCTCGAGTTATTCGGATCCATCACGAAAGGAGTAATAAATAAAGTTCGATCGGTTGTTCCGTCATAATCGCCGGGACCTTTCGGAATACCGTTCATCGCTTTAAAAAAAGAGACGCCTCCATTAGTTGATTTGAAAAAAGCGAAGTTCACATATTCGATGTAAATATTATTTGGGTTGACGTAATCTACTTCCGTTGCGCCGCCGTCGCCGCCGAATATTTCGGTCCAGCTTGTGCTGCCGAGTGATCGAATCGTTCCGTTATCTTGAGTTCCTCCATAATATTTTGAAGAAGAAGGATCAACCGCGCCGTAATAAAATTGGGTAATGAACAAATCATTATTCAACGCGCTCCAAGAAGTTCCGCCGTTGGTTGATTTATAGATGCCGCCATCATTCCCTACAAAAATAGTATTAGAATTTTGCGGATCGAAAACAATGTCATGAAAATCTGCATGAACATAAGGGGGCGCACCTGTTTGAGAATACCAATTTGTTTTTTGTGTCCAACCCGAGCCGCTATTCGTACTCATCCAGAGATCAATTCCTCCGGCAAAAACTTTGCTCGGATCAGTCGGATGAACCGCGAGAATATTATCATACCATGCTTGTTGCCCTGCATAATTATCAGAGCCGGAATAAGATGGACCAGGAACAACAACATTCGACCAGGAAGAACCGCCGTTTGTTGTTTTAGAAATATTTCCAACACCATAAGTAGAAAGGTTTAGCATCGAAGCATAAACGACAGAAGGATTCGAAGCAGAAACGGCGAGTTCAATTCTTCCCATTCCTGAAACGGAACGGACTTCGCTCCAGTTTGAACCGGCATTTGTCGAACGCCAAACTCCCGATTGTGCTAAGTGTCCGACACCCGCATAAATAGTGGTCGGGGAGGTATTAGCAATTTCTAAATCCATTACATAAAGATCACCACTTCCGCTCAGTGCGGCTGTAAAGGAAGAACCGCCATCGGTAGATTTGTATAAATTTTTTCTTGTTGCCGCCCAAAGTGTACCTGTTGTTTGATCGTATTCTAATTTTTGAACGTAATGAAAATTAGAATTGTTAGTTGCGCTTAATTGTATCCACGTTGCGCCTGCATCGGTCGATTTGAAAACACCCGCACCGCGCACAGCATCAACATTAAAAAATCCTTCTCCCGTGCCTGCATAAATTGTGTTTGCATTTGTTCCTTCGAAAGTTAAGGTTACAACTGCAAGATTTTCCATGTTATCTTTTAAAGGTAACCAGGAAGAACCGCCGTTTGAAGATTTCCAAACACCGCCGCTAACCGAGCCAACATAAAGAATTTGTGAATTCGACGGATGAACAAGAATGCTACGAATTCTTCCGCCGACATTTCCTGGACCGAGCGATGTCCACGTCAATGCTTCGAGTGATGAAGCCGGTGTTCTTCGGTTATTTTTCTCGATGTGTTTTAATGCTTCTTCGCGCCAGCCAACAGGAATGAATCCTTGCGGATATGCACGTTGTTCGTAAAACCATTGCATAGCTTTATCGGGATAGCCTGCCTCTGCTTTTTTCTTTTTTAATTTTTGTTCAATCTTCCATGAAAGAAAATCTTCTTTGGTCATTTCTTTAACAGAAAAAGTTGAGTGAAGGATGAAAGCGGCGACGAATGCCGTTATCAGAAAAATAATGTGTGTTTGCTTTTTCATTTTAATTACTCCTCAATAGAAATAAACTTATCAATGTGCCAGCCTGTTGTCGGCTGAAAAAAAATCTCTGCTTTAATTTTCGTTCCCGAAGAAATATTTTTTAACTGATTTAGGTTTTGATTTTTTTCGTTATCAATTTGTGAACCATCTTCATTAATTGCAAAATTAGGAGAGCAGAAATAATCATAACCCAATTGTGCAATACTCGGAAAAGCGCCATCATCAAAAAGTTCAAGCACATTAATTTTAAGGACGAACTGATTTTCTTTATTTTCGTAATAACTTAAAACTTCCGCAAGCACATGAGAACGATTCTCTTGAATTGTGGTCGGTGGTTTAGGCGGTTGAATAGGTTTGTCATTCTCCTTTTCTTTTTCCGAGGCACAACATCCGAAAAGAAAAAATAACGCTAACGAATAAACTGTAAAAAATATTTTTTGCATATACGCACTCCGATTTGACTACAAGTGTTCTAACTTTCATTTACAATATAGAAATCTTATTCGGAATTATGCATAAATTTCTCTTTAGATAAAACTTTTTTTAATTCAAATCACACCATAGTTGAGCATTAACAATAAAGAAACATCATTCAGCGAAGAATTCAAAAATAGGATTGTAGAAAAAAACATCGGTTATGTTTCCGATGAAACTATAAATAATTTTTTGCTTCTGCTTGAGACGGAATTGCGCGCATTTCATTTTTCTACATCTGCGGAAAATAATGCGTTAAGAATTCTCGATTCACTTTTTGATAGATCTTCTTTCATAAAAAATTCTCTTAACTATCCCCACTATTGCAAACTGCTATCGGCAATCGCTTCAAACAGCAATTATCTATGCGATGTTGTTGTTCGCGAACCGCATTTGCTAAATTGGCTTCTTCACTCCGACGCATTGAAAAGTAAAGTCAATCAAAAATTATTTTTACTCGAACTAAAAAAATCTATTGAACATCTTTCAGGTTTTGCCGCAAAAGTAAGAACGTTAAAGGCAATTAAACGGAGAGAAATTCTTCGTATCGGCGTAAAAGATATTTTGGGAATTTCAAATCTTAAACAAGTTACAAAAGAATTATCGATCGTTGCAAAGTGCATTTCAAATCTTCTTTTTGAAATTTCTTTGAAAAATATTTTGGAGAGGAAGAATCTTGAAACTCACAAAATAAACTACACACTCGTTGCGCTGGGCAAACTTGGCGCGGAGGAACTCAACTATAGTTCTGATATTGACTTAATGCTGTTTTATGAAACGCGAAAAAAAGATTTTCACCTCGAACAAAATTTATTGTCGGAAGCGATAAAACTTTTTATCGAAAGTGCTTCGCGAAATGATGAAGCAGGTTTTTTATATCGCGTAGATTTTCGTTTGCGCCCCGATGGAAAAGCATCTCCGCTCTGCGGGCAACTCCGCGATTATCTTCACTACTACGAGACGCGCGGCGAAGATTGGGAACGACAAATGCTGATCAAAGCAAGCTACACTGCGGGTAGCAAAATTCTTTTCAAAAAGTTTTATGATTATTTAACTCCCTTTATCTATCCGAAATATTTTTCGCAATCGCCGCTCGAGCAGATTAATCGCTTACGCAAAAATTATTTGAACAAATTGAGCGATGATGAAAATATCAAGTTAAGTTTCGGCGGAATAAGAGATATTGAATTTTCCGTGCAAGCACTTCAATTGATAAATGGCGGCGATAAAAAAAGTTTGAGAAAAAAAGATACTCTCTCCGCGCTTGCTTCTTTAAATAAATTGAAATTGATCTCTTCATTAGAATATACATCATTGCGGGTAAGCTACATTTTTTTCAGAAGGGTTGAACATTTTTTGCAGTTGATGAATGACAGGCAGACACACACAATCCCCGCAGATGGCGCACTTCTCAACGCTTTGATTGCTTACTTTAATTGCAACAGCGCAGAGAAATTGTTTTCCAAATTGAATGAACACAAAAAGAATGTTGCATATTTTTACGCCGAAGTGTTTAATGTTGTGAATCAACCGACGAATGAACAGACGGAAACAATGTTCGATAATTTTTTGGATAAGCAACGTGCGAAAAAAAATTGGATGTACTTGAAAGAGGGAATCGGCTTGCTCGGGAAAAGGGAGTTTGATCAATACGCCCTCACTGCGTTTTCAAAAATTTCAAGCGCGATTATGAATGAAATATCAAAGCAAAAAGAGAAGGATCTTTATCTCGAAAATTTTTCGCGGATAATTCGCTCGGCAAAAATTCCATCGATTTGGTATGAAAGTCTTTCCAATGCAAAAATGTTTGAAGCATTCACAAAGTTGATTTTAAATTCTCAATATTCTGTTGAACTTTTTGCGGAAGATTATACTTTACGCGACCATTTTCTTTCCGGAAAAGTTTTTACAAAAATTACGGACGAGAGCGCAGTGTTGCTCTCACCCAAGCAATTGCAGTTTATTCTTGCCGTGCAGTTCACACTCGGTTTAATTGATTGGTATGAGTTCTCAACGATCAAACAAAATTATCTTTTACAAATAATTAGAAAATACTTTTCCGAAAATTTGGAGAGTCAGAAGTGTCTCGTTGTCTGCGCGGGAAGTTTTGGTTCAAACGAATTGACGTTTCATTCCGACATTGATTTGCTTTTCATTTGTTACGATAAATTTTACATCGCTGATGCGCAAAAAGATTTTGTAATTCACTTGAACGAGATTAGAAAAATTCTTTCGCCGTGGAATGTCGATCTTCGTTTGCGCCCGGAAGGAAAGAGTTCTCAACTTGTTTGGGAACTTGAAGCGTACAAAAATTATTTACAGACACGCGCTCGAGTTTGGGAATTGCAATCTCTTCTGAAAATAAAATTTATTTGCGGCGATGAAGAAAAATATTTGGAACTAACTAATTCGTTGAGAGAAAAAATGTTTTCTCTCGATAAAAAATTTCTACGCGAAGAAATTCTTTCGATGCGAAAGAAACTGCTTCCGAATATGATTGGGAAAAATATTCATTTAAAAAAATCGAACGGAGGAATCACCGATATTCACTTCATCGCAGATTATTTCAGTCTTCAATCGCCGAATGCTATTAAAACAGAGAAGGAATTATCACTACTTCAACGAATTGAAATTTTATTCTTGGCTCAAAAAGAAATAAATTTGCAACCGCTTTTTGACGATTACATGTTTCTTAAAAAATTGGAGTTGCAAAATCAAAATTTATTTGCCGTTTCAACTTCAATTCTTTCACTCGAAAAGGAAAAGATAGAACGACTTGCCGATTCATTGAACATGAGTGCAAATGAGTTAACAACAAAAATCGATTCAACGATGAAAAGAATCTCGAGTGCATACACTAAAATTTTAAATAGATGAAAATGAAGTTTTTAAAAAAATATTTATCAATTACGGTTTCGCTTTTTGCGTTTCTGATTTACCTTTTCACTATTGCGCCGTCGGTAATTCAAATTGATGCGGGAGAGTTAGCGACCGTGCAAATATTCGGCGGAGTTGCGCATCCGACAGGTTATCCTCTTTTTACAATTATCGGATATTTATTTTCACTACTGCCGCTCCCCTTTTCGAAAATCTTTCAGATGAATTTGCTCGCGGCTTTATTCACAGCCGCTTCCTCGGGATTAATTTCTGCATCAACCAAATTAGTTTTGTCGAACATAAATTCATTTCGTGTTATTCAACTTCCAAAGAAAAGCAAAAGGAAAAAAGTTGCAGAAAAAATTGTTGAAGAGACAAATATTTTTTCCGAAAATAAAATATTATTAATTTCGGCATTCACAGGAATAATCGCCGCGCTAAATAAAACTTTTTGGTTTCAAAGCACGAGTGTAGAAGTTTATTCGCTTCATCTGTTTTTAATCGCAAACATAATTTATTTTTTACTGAAAGCGTTTCTCGAGCAGGATGAAAAGCAAATCTTGAAAAGATGGCTACTCTTCGCGTTGATGCTCGCGTTCGGTTTTACAAACCACATGACAACCTTGTTAATTCTGCCCGGAACCGCTTATCTCTTCTTTACAAAATTTGGTTTTAAAAAAGAATCTTTTCAAAGAATTGGAAAGATGTTGTTACTGTTCTTCCCGACTCTGATTTTGTTCTATTCATATTTACCGATTCGCGCCGCGCAAAATCCATTGTTGAATTGGGGAAATCCGATAACACTCGATCGAATTCTTAATCACATCAGCGGAAAGCAATATCAAGTTTGGCTCTTCTCTTCATTCGATTCGGCAAAAAAACAATTCAGTTATTTTATTTCATCGCTTCCGCTTGAGTATAGTTTGATTTTGGTTTTGGCGATCGTTGGTATGTTTGTTTCATTTTCGCGAGCAAAAAAATATTTTCTCTTTACGCTCATCAATTTTGCTTTTGGAGTTTTGTATTCTATAAATTATGACATCAATGATATCGATGCATATTTTCTTTTGTCATACATCATGCTCGCTTGTTTCTCTTCTTTTGGAATTTTATATCTCTACGATAAATATGAAAAACAGAAAAATGGAATCTTGCTTCCCACCACAATTGTAGCGGTTGTAATTGTAGTTCATTCCGCGCTTACTTTCCCGAAAGTAAATCAAAGCAACAACTACGCCTACGAAGATTACACAAAAGCGATTCTTAATCTCTCCGAAAAAAATAGTTTGTTGTTCACTTATCAGTGGGATTATTTCATCTCCGCTTCATACTATTTTCAATATGTTGAAAATATCAGAAAGGACGCGATTGTTGTCGATAAAGAATTGCTTCGCCGATCATGGTACTACAACCAGTTGAGCTCAGCCCATCCAGAAATGATGAAGCGAATTAAAAATGAAGCCGAATTATTTTTACAACTCGTCGCCCCGTTTGAAAATGATGAGGCGTACAATCAAAACTCACTCGAATTGTCGTATCGTTCGGTAATGACGCGATTGATTGAAACCAGTCTCGCCAATCGCACAGTGTACATTGGTCCCGAATTAGTTGACAGCGAAATGCAACAAGGATTTTTTTCTTTACCGAAAGGATATACGATTATTCCCGATTTATTTTTCTTCAAAGTTGTGAACGAGGGAGCAGAATATATTTCCGCACCAAATCCCGATTTCAAAATCAGATTTCCAAAAGAGAAAGATAAGTACACAACGAACATGGAAAATTTTATCTGCTCGATGCTTTTGCGAAGAGCGATGTACGAGTTGCAATACGATAAAGTTGAACGCGCAAAAATTTATGTCAATAAAGTTAAGAATGATTTCCCCGAATACCCGATTCCTCAAGGCGTTGCAGATGCAATCTTAAAGTAATTTTTTTTCAACTTTGTATAAAACTCTCAACATCATATTTTTTAATCAATAATAATTTTTTTTACCGAAAACTTTCGGATAATTTTTAAGCAAAGGAATTTTATGAATTTTGAATTCACCGAAGAACAATTAATGATTCAACAAACCTCGAAAGAATTTGCGGAAAGCGAAATTGCTCCATCAGCAGTAGAGCGGGATATCAACGCGGAGTTTCCTGCCGAAATAATAAAGAAGCTCGGCGAACTCGGTTTTCTCGGAATGATGGTTTCCCCTGACTATGGCGGCGCGGGCATGGATACTGTAAGTTATGTGCTTGCTATGACGGAAATTTCCAAAGTTGATGCGAGCGTTGGTGTTGTAATGTCAGTCAATAATTCACTTGTTTGTTGGGGTTTGGAAAAATTCGGCTCGGATTATCTTAAACAAAAATATCTTACACCTCTTGCAAAAGGAGAAGTGATTGGCGCGTTTGCACTCAGCGAACCTGAAGCCGGAAGTGATGCAACTAATCAAAATACTTTTGCCGTGCGCGATGGAGATCATTACGTCATTAACGGAATAAAAAATTGGATAACCAATGGACATTCTGCCTCCCATTATTTAGTGATGGCGCAAACCGATAAAGCAAAAGCACACAAAGGCATTACAACATTTCTCGTTGATAAAGGAACGGAAGGTTTTGAACAAGCAAAGAAAGAAGATAAACTCGGAATCAGAAGTTCCGATACTTGTTCACTCACATTCACAAATTGCCGCGTGCCGAAAGAAAATATTATTTGGGAAGAAGGAAAAGGATTTAACTTTGCGATGGCGACACTGAACGGCGGAAGAATTGGAATCGCATCGCAGGCATTGGGAATTGCACTCGCATCGCTTGAAGCCGCAACGAATTACGCAAAGCAAAGAAAAGCTTTCGGAACGGAAATCGCAAATCATCAGGCAATTCAATTTAAACTTGCAGATATGGCTATGAAATATGAAGCCGCAAGACTTTTAACTCTTCAAGCCGCCGCATTAAAAGATGCCGGAAAAAATTTCGTGAAAGAAGCGGCAATGGCAAAATTGTATGCTTCAAAAGTTGCAGTTGAAAATGCGCTCGAAGCAATTCAAATTCATGGCGGATATGGTTACGTGCGCGAATATCTTGTAGAGCGTTATTTGAGAGATGCAAAGATTACGGAAATTTATGAAGGAACTTCTGAAATTCAACGGGTCGTAATTGCGCGAAGCATTTTAAGTTGATTAAATTATTTTTCATAATTCTTCTTTCAACCGCGTCGTTATTGGCTCAAACCGATTGGGAAAAGTGGGAGAAAAAAGATTTTGTGTACGCAGTTCACTCTGAAAATTCAAAGAGAAATTATTCTTTAAAATATGAATCCATTTCTCAATTTATTTCTAAGGCGGTGATACTTTCATATTGGGTTTTATTTTCAGATCTCGACGGCGATAATTGCCCCTATCATCCGACCTGCTCAAATTTTCTTTTGGGCGGGATAAGAGAATCGAATATCGTTCAAGGCGGTTTCATGTTTTTTGATCGATTCACGCGCGACTCAAATATTTTTTTTAGAAGCGAAAAATATGCGCGTTACAAATCCGGCAGGTTCTACGATTCTTACGAAAATTATTTATTGGATGAAAGCCGTATTAAATATCACCCGCCGGGTACAATCGTTACGGAAGAATGATTTTGCGAGTGCATAAATTATTCTTTACAAATTTTATCCTCTCGCTTCTCTATTTTTCTTTGCCTTCAAATACTTTCGCGCAACAATATAATTCTGAAGAGGAGATTCGAAAATTTGCCGATTATCTTTTTTGCGATAAAGATTATCTCCGTTCAATCGATGAATACAGAAAATTACCCGATACCGATTTGAGCTTGATTTATCAACGTAAAATCGGCATTGCGTTTATGAAAATGGAACAATACGATTCTGCGCTCGCGCAAATAGAGAAAATAAATCTATCGGTTACGGATCAAGTTATTCGGGAAGAAATTTCTTTACTGAAATTGAAAATTATTTTTTTGCAAAGAAAATATGCCGCCGTCGATAATTTTAATTTCGTCGCCGGGGATGATTCGATTTCCCAAAGCATTTTGCAATTGAAATATTTTTCAAGTATGATAAATTTTCGTGATAACATTTCGCAACCAGATTTTAATGACGAACAAAAACCGAATGTGCAAATGTTAGTTGAACAGAGAAAAAATATTCATTTCAAATCGCCTGCGGTTGCCGCAATGCTTTCAATTATTCCCGGGCTCGGAAAAATTTATACAGAAGAGTACGGCGATGGTATTTACGCTCTATTGTTCAACGGAATTTTTGCTTTTCTTGCGTACGACAATTTTAAGGCGAATCACACAACACGTGCGTGGATTTTTTCCGCCGTTACATTGGGCTACTACGGCGGCAATATTTACGGCTCTGCCGCATCTGCGCAGATTTACAACGCCCGCGTAAAAAGTAATTTTGAAACTGACGTTGATGAGTTTTTAATTAAAGAAAATTATTTCGTGCCGCCTAATCTGGAATTTCAATGCAAAAAATAATTTTAGTTTTCTTCTTCCTTCCGCTTTTTCTTTTTGCGCAATCCAAAGAAGAAAAGCAGTTGCAATTTGCTCATCAACTTTTTAATGAAGAAAAATATTTTGATGCAATTACAGAAGCAAAGCGTTTTCTTTTCTTCAATATACATGAAGATAAAAATTTTGAAGCGTATTTATTGATTGCAAAGAGCTATCGCGCCGGTGCAAAGTTTTCCGATGCGCTTCGTTTTTTTCTTGAAGCTGAAAAATCTGCCTTAAATATTGATCAACTTTTCTCCGCAAAAATTGAAGCCGTAAAAATTCACATCATAAGAAGATCAGCTTCGGTTGCAATTAAAAAAATCGAAGAGATGTTGGTTGAAGAAAAATTTAATCGCTACAAAGAAGAACTAAATTATTGGAAGGGCTGGGCGCATATTTTCGATGACAACTGGAAATCCGCCGCTGAATCTTTTCGCACTCTTCAAAATAAAAATGAAGTGTTGATTAACCTTTGCGAGTCTGTGGAAAATCAAAAATATTCAGTTAGCTTTGCAAAAACAATTTCTTCATTTATTCCCGGCGCGGGACAATTTTACACCGGCAATTATTTGAGCGGAATGCTTTCATTAGCGTACACAACCGGTTTTTTCTACATCACTGCGGAAGCATTCCTCGCAAACAGAATTTTTGATGCGCTAATGGTTACAAATTTTCTCGGATTCAGATTTTTCAGAGGAAATATTTTTAATGCGGAGAAGTTCGCCGTTCAGAAAAATTTAGAAATTAATAATGAAGCACTTAATTTTTTACAACATGAATTTAAAGGAAATAAACCGTGAAGGTTTCTGAAGATAGATTACGAGAACTCGCTATCGAAGCATTCAAAAGCTTGGGCGAAAATGCAACTCCCGAATCGGTAAAGAAATTTATCGAACAAAAAATTTCTACCGAAGAAGCCGGAGCCATGCCAAATCTTTCCAACAAGTCGTCGGGAAGAATTATACTCACTTCATTCGGATTGAACCATCCCGGAATTGTAAGCGGCGTTTCAACCGCACTAAGCAATTGCGGATGCGATATTCTTGATCTCTCACAAAAAATTATGCAAGAATTTTTTACGATGATTATGATGGTTGACATTTCCAATTCATCAAAAGACCTCAAAGAACTTCAGGAAGAGATGAATAAAATTTCCGAACAACTCAAAGTAAAAATTTATCTTCAACACGAAGATGTTTTTCGTTTTATGCACCGGATTTGATTATGCCCTATGAATTTGAAGAAATACTTGAAACTATTAAAATGACGGAAGTCGAACACTTCGATATCCGCACCGTTACGCTTGGCATCTCTCTTCGCGATTGTGCCGACAGAAACATAAATGTTACAACTCAAAAAATTTATGATAAGATTACAAAATACGGCGCAAAGCATGTATCTAATGCAAAAGATGTTGAACGGCAATATGGAATTTCAATTGCGAATAAAAGAATTTCGTTGACGCCAATTTCAATCATCGGCGATTCCTTCGGCGCTGAAGAATTTGTAAAGATTGCAACCACGCTCGACAAAGCCGCGGAAGAATTGGGAATAGATTACATTGCCGGATATTCCGCGCTTGTGCAAAAAGGTTTTACGAAAGGGGAAATAAATTTAGTCGATTCAATACCCGCCGCACTTTCATCGACAAAAAGAGTTTGCTCGAGTGTGAACATCGGCTCGACCAAAGCCGGAATCAATATTGACGCGGTTAATCGCATGTCGAATATAATTAAAGAGACAGCATTCCTTACAAAAGAAAATGATTCAATCGGTTGTGCAAAGCTGGTAGTTTTCTGCAATGCGGTTGAAGATAATCCATTTGTCGCCGGCGCATTTCACGGCATCACCGAACCTGAAGTTACGCTAAACGTCGGCATCAGCGGTCCCGGCGTTGTACTTGATGCAATTCGCTCCGTTGGAAATATTTCATTTCAAGAACTCGCCGAGGTTATAAAGAAAACAATTTTTAAAATTACTCGCGCGGGAGAATTAATCGGACAAAAAGTAGCAGAAAGAAATAATGTGCCTTTCGGAATAGTTGATATAAGTCTCGCACCTACTCCTGCAGAAGGCGACAGCATCGGAGATATTTTAAAAGCGATGGGGTTGGAGGATGTTGGTGCGCCCGGTACAACAGCCGCACTCGCAATGTTGAATGATTGTGTAAAAAAAGCAGGACTGATGGCAAGTTCATCCGTCGGAGGAATGAGCGGCGCATTCATTCCCGTAAGTGAAGATCAAGGAATGATTCGCGCAGTAGAAAAAGGAAATCTTTCTTTAGAAAAACTTGAAGCGATGACAGCAGTTTGTTCCGTTGGGCTGGATATGATTGCAGTTCCCGGCGATACTTCTGCGGAAACAATAGCCGGTATAATTGCCGATGAAGCCGCTATCGGAGTAATCAACGATAAAACTACTGCGGTGAGAATTATTCCCGCATACGGAAAATCTGTCGGCGATTATGTCGATTACGGCGGTTTGCTCGGAAGAGCGCCGATCATGTTTGTAAGAACTTTGAACAATAGTAAGCTAATGCTTCGCGGCGGAAAATTTCCCGCACCAAGCAGAAGTTTGACGAATTAAAGTATATCGATCCAAAATAAATATTTTTATTTGGCTAAAGCCGAAGAATTTTTTTTCACTAATCCATCAGCTTACTATAAGTTAGATAGACTAAAACTAATGGCAATTTCACTAGAACAGAATTTAATCATCAAAAATATTTTCAATTTTTAATGTCCGTTGGATTTATCTTCGGACATACTTATAACTAAACTGTCTTGCATTCACGTCAATCAATTATTGAATTAGGTAATGAGGTTCTCAAAGGAGGAGAGTTATTGTTACTAAGGTTGAGAAATAAATTAAGGTTTATCATTACTAACTGAAGTTACGCATCCGTTCGCATTATCATATTTCGTGACTCTCACAATTAGAAATAGAACACTGATAACGCTGATTTTGATAGATATTCGCAAATAGAAATCAGTGAAAATCAGTTAAATCTGTGTCATCAGTGTGCAATTGGAGATTTTGCGTAACTTTAGATTATTTATTTTGTTTGAAGAAGAAATTGCAATTAAATTTGAATGCATTACGAATGCATGATGTATTTTCTGATTACACATTGTTTCATCTCTTGCAGATTATAAATTTCTTAACCTTATTTTTAATGAACCTTAGTAACTGAAAAAATAAAACCAAAAACCTCATTACATTATTCACAGAAATTCTGTATCCTCTCTTTTGCAGAACAAATTTTGATTCATCTGTATTTGTAATTCACACTGATAGAAATTATCGTAAATTCATGCAATTTTATAGAGTTAATTTTTTAAATGAAATTAAATTTAAACCACGTTCACTTTCTTTTATTTTGAATAATGTCAGAATTTATCGGACGATTTCATTTTTATTTTGGACAGCACCGGATTTAATATTCTCTTTACTTCCGTCCACAAAAAAAACTTAATCTTTATGGGCTTCATTTATTATCTTTGAATAACATTAATCATAAACTAACTGAAATTAATTTTAAACTAACTGACTAACTAACAACAGGAGATAAAGAATGAAAAAAGGAACAATCATCGGATTATCGATTGCAGGAGTTATTCTCCTTTTCATAATCTGGGCTATTTCTTGGGGCATTGGCGCATACAATAATTTTGTAACACTCGATCAAGATGTGCAACGTTCATGGAGTCAGGTTGAAAACCAATACCAAAGAAGAGCCGACCTAATTCCAAACCTCGTGAACACTGTAAAAGGTTATGCAAATTTCGAGCAGAAAGTTTTAACAGATGTTACCGAAGCGAGAGCTAAAGTCAGTCAGTTCAACATCACCCCCGAAGTGTTAAACGATCCCGCCGCATTTCAAAAATTCCAGCAGTTGCAAGGAAGTTTGAGCAACGCCCTTTCGCGCTTGTTGGTTACGGTTGAGAACTATCCCGAACTAAAAGCAAACGAAGGATTTTTGCAGCTTCAAGCACAACTTGAAGGAACGGAAAACCGAATTTCTGTTGAAAGAAAAAAATTCAATGAATCAGTTCAAACTTATAATACAGCAACAAAGAAATTTCCCGTTGTGTTAATTGCGGGAATACTCGGCTTCAAAGAGAAACCATACTTTCAAGCAGTTGCCGGTGCAGAGAACGCTCCAAAAGTAGAATTTTAATTCATGAAATTTGCGGCGATAATTTTTTTCTGTACATCATTAATTTTTGCAGATACTGAAATTCCACAACTGAAAGCGTGGGCTACCGATCAAACCGGAACACTTTCACAATCAACAATTTCAAGTTTGAATTTATCGCTTAAGAAATTTCAAGATTCAACCACAAGCCAGGTAGTTTTTTTAATGATTAGTACGCTTGGCGATTCTCCGGTTGAAGATTTTGCATACGAAACTGCGACTCAAAATAAAATCGGCTCGAAAGAATTTAACAACGGCATTCTTTTTTTAATTGTAAAGAATGATCGGGTTGTGCGCATTGAAGTCGGTTACGGCTTGGAAGGTGCGCTCCCCGATGCAACGGCGAGTTCGATTATTCGCAACGAGATAATTCCCTACTTAAAAAAAGATGATTATGATTCAGCCGTGAAAGCAGGCGTGAACGCAATTTTACTCGCGACTGCCGGAGAATATTCGGCAACTGAAAAAGATGATTCTTCCGGCGGAAAAAATTTTCTTCCTATAATTTTTTACATCGCACTGATGTTGTTCGGACTTTTAGGTAGAAGGAGAAGACGGGGCATGATGTTCGGAGGATTCCCCGGCGGAACTTTCGGCGGCTTTGGCGGAGGCGGTGGTGGTGGCTTCGGTGGATTCAGCGGCGGCGGCGGTTCCTTCGGAGGCGGCGGAGCTTCGGGTAGATGGTAATTAATTCTTTGGATATAATTGAGAATTAACAATTGACAATTAATAATTAGGTCGGGCAATTTGTCCGACATTTTTTATTTCGTAGAACAGACTTTAGTCTGTTACAGATTACAATGATGTTTGATACAAAAATTTTAAAGTTGCTCAAGTGTTAGAGAACGAAGTTAATAATTCCACTCTTGATGACTAACCGGAAAAATGTTGAGTTCGTTTTTATATTCGCGCCAACGGGGAAGAAAAAGATTCATTAGTTCCTTGAAGCGTGCGTTGTGTTTTTTTTCTAATAGATGAACCATTTCATGAACGATAATGTATTCAAGACAATGTACTGGTTTCTTTGCAAGCTCGAGATTTAGCCATATTCTTCGTGCTTTCGTATTACAAGTTCCCCACCTGGTTTTCATTCTTTTGATAGACCATTCTTCAACTTTAACCTTCATTATCTTTTCCCATTTTTCGACATAGGCAGGAATGAGTTCTTTTAATCTTTCTCTATACCATTCATTTAATTTGCTTTCTCTTTTTGCTCGTTCGGTATGGGGTTTTATGTGTAGTTCGATTGTGTCATGTTTAATTTCAACTATTGGGGGTGAATTATGTTCGATTACTTTCAATAAATATCTTTTGCCGAGATAGTAATGACTTTCCCTGGTTATGAATTCTCTTGGGGCTTCTCGGTCTTGACTTTTAAGTTTTTGCTGTTGTTTCTTTATCCAGCTTAGTTTAGAGATTGCAAATACTCTTAATGAATCGAGACTAACTCTTTTCGGAGAAGACATTCTTACCCTTCCGGATGGTGGGTGAACACTCAGATGGATGTTCTTAATATCCTTATAAAAAACATCAATCGAAATATCACCTAAATTAATTTGCTGCCTGCTAATATTCACTTTGCTGCTTGATGATTAAAAATATTCTTTCGACTTCGTCTTTGCTTTGCATTATTTTATAGATGGCGGCTTTGATTTCATTTTCCTTTTGTGGATTGCCTCTGAAGTCTGCTTTCTTTGTCTGTCTAACCGCCTCATCTATCATTAGAGCTAAATCTTCATCTTTATTCAGATTATTATACAATGCAATCTGAGCATTCGTAATAATTCCTTTTGGTAAATCAACACTCTTTCTATCATTAACTTTCTTAGCTAATGCTGCTATCTTCTTCAAGTAGTTTTCATATTCGATTGCCCCTATTTTTCTTTCATAAACGATTTCTTCTAACAGCTTAGACATCTCTTCAAAATAAGCAGGATCTATAAGATGATCCTTAATTATTTTCTGCCTGATATTATTCTCAATCGTTTCCTGGACAGCTTCTTTGTTCTCTCTAATTCCTTTTGGTAAATTTTTTATTGCTTCTGCAATGCCGCTATTTACTATAATATCGAGTAATGTCTGATCACCAAATGGCGAAATAGTTTTGCTTTCTTCTGCAAGAATGTAATTATCAATTAAGAAACGCATATCGGCTTCATAAGTTTTCAAATCAATCACTTCACCGCTTGCACGTTTTATTTCTTCTCTCAGTTTCAGATAGAAATTCAAAGTCTCTTTTAATTCATCAAGTTCTTTAGTTGCATATCCAGCCATATCAATTTCATCAGCAATATTTGCATAAGCTCTGAGTAGTGATACAACATTCTTGTAGAGTGCAATTCGTCTGATTTCTGTCGCTTTCAGATCATCTTTATTCTCTGGATTACCGCAGAAGAATCTGATAAACTCAAATGTTCCTCTCGGAGGTTCGACCGGTTCGCAGAGCAAGTTTAATTCTTCAATTGCATTGTCTAATCTTTCTTTTCCTTTTTCCAGTCTGCTCTTGAGCATTATATCAACATCTTCTTTTTCAAACTCATCATAATCCAGATCTGCGGTGTAGACAGTTACGGCATTTTCAACTCTCTTAAACAAATCTTTATAATCTACAATGAAGCCGAATTGTTTATCTTCTCCATCCAATCGGTTGACTCTGCAAATTGCCTGAAACAATCCGTGATCCTGCATACTTTTATCAATGTAAAGATATGTGCAATGCGGTGCATCGAATCCCGTTAATAGTTTATCAACTACAACAAGTAACCGCATATTTGTTGGTTCTTTAATGAACTTTTTCTTCGCTTCATCTTCATAAGTTTCGGTGTTCTTCCCATTCAATAAGTTTTTGTAAGTGTTATAAATAAATTCTTTATCTGTCTCCGTGTTTGCACCGGTATCTTCTGTTACTATGTCTTTTGTGGTTGGATTATATGAAGTGATGATTGCACATCTATTTCTCAATTCAGTTTTCTGAAATAATTCAAAGTATCGGGATGCTTCATAGATGCTTCCGGCGACAAGCATTGCATTTCCATTTTCTGAACTAAGCCGCGGCTTTGTACTGAAATCATAAATAATATCCTTTACAATCATATCCAGCCGAGAAGCAGAACTTAGAACCTTCTGCATTGTTCCCCATTTTTTCTTCAGTTCGGATTTCTGATAATCATTAAGTCCTTTTGTTTTTGCTTCAAACCAGGCATCAATTTTTTGTGGTGATGTGATTTTTTGATCAATATCTCTTGCCTCATAAACTAAATCTAAAACTACTCCATCTTCGACAGCTTCATTGAATTTGTAAGTGTGAATATATTTTCCGAAAACTTCAAGACTTGTTTGCTTGTCCTGCTTCAGCAGTGGTGTTCCGGTAAATCCAATGAATGTCGAGTTCTTCATTATTGCTTTCATTATTTTATGCAGCTTACCGGATTGAGTACGATGACATTCATCAACAAATACAAAAATATCTCCGTAAGTATTTGAGGGACTCTCCTGCAACTCTTTTATAAACTGATCGAAATTATCTACATCTTTTTTACCGAACTTATGAACTAATGAGCAAAACGCCCTTGGTGTGGGATTGGCTAACATCTCCATCAATTTTCTGCCGCTCGTTGTCCGTTTAATCTCTTCACCGGCATCATTATAAACTCTTTCAATCTGCTTATCGAGTTCGTCTCTGTCTGTAATTATAACTACACGTGCTTTAGGGTTATTTTCTAATAACCATTTGGAAAGCCAAACCATCACCAAACTTTTTCCGCTTCCCTGTGTGTGCCAGATAATTCCACCCTGATGATTAGTACAATGTTTTTGTGCTTCTTTAACTCCAAAATATTGGTGATGACGTGGTAGCTTTTTTATCCCCGCATCGAAAAGAACAAAATCATAAATCAATTCAAGAAATCTTTTTTTATCGCAAAGAATGGATAGATATTTATCCAATTGCAATTGAGTTGAGTCTTCTTCATTCTCTTTCCAGTTAAGAAAATATTTTTCCGGTGTACCAATTGTTCCGTATCTCAAACCTTCGGTGTCATTTCCTGCAAATATGAATTGAACTGTTGAAAAAAATTGCTCGATAAATTCTTTTCTCTGGTTCACAATGCTTTGTCTTATTCCTTCACCGATTGAAATTGTGCTGCGCTTTAATTCCACTACTGCAAGCGCAATACCATTTACATAAATAACAATATCAGGTCGTTTTTCACGATTGCCCAACACGGTAACTTCTTCTGCAATAGCAAAATCATTTTTCTCAGGATGTTTCCAATCAATGAGTTCTACAGTTTCTTTTTTATCACCTACTTCTGCTTTAACATCCACGCCATAGCTTAAAAGAGTATAAATATTTTTATTATTTGTGTAAAGAGATTCGTGGTAGTTGTTAGCGGTTATTCGGAGTTGGTCTAAGGTTTTGCTGATAAGAACATCATCAACATTTTTTCGTTTGAGATAAGCAGATAATAATTCTTCTTCGATGTTGCTATTGTTTTCTCTTTCTTCCCGATTACCGAGATAAGTATAGCCAAGTTTGTCTTCGAATAGTTTTACTATCCTGTTTTGGGTTTCTCTTTCCCGTTGACCTATGCTGCTCATTTCTTTTTCTTAGATTTTGATAAATTCTTTTTAACAGCTAATCCTTTAGACGTCAATCTATATTTTTGCTTAGGATGATTTGGATTTTCCGGGTGAGTCATTTCAATATAACCTGAACTTAGAGCAGGAATAATGTAATTAATCCTAAAGAAATCATCGTGCTTTAACTCCAACTTCTTTTGAATATCTGCTCGCTTCATCTCACCTTTAATCACCAAAATTACTCTTCTGACTTCCTCAGTAACTTCCTCA
>CAYMUL010000046.1:20181-22945 GCA_964393605.1 uncultured Ignavibacteriaceae bacterium
AACTTCCCCAGTAGCTTCCCCACCAGCTTCCCCAGTAACTTCTCCGACAACTTGTCCGGCGGATTTTCGCCATATTATAACCTTGAATACATCATCCTGACTAAAATCCGGTTCTTTTAATCCTTTTTGAGAGGAAATTCTAATAATATCCGTAGTGCCTGTGCCGATTCTTTCAATATATCCTGCTAAGTACATCGGCTCAGCAAGCAGAGGATTTGCGGGGAAAGATCCGTGAGTAGTTTTCAAATTTTCGATGGTAAGATTCGGCGGAAGCTGCCCCGGATTCCAGACTTCTAACCGGTCTGAAAAAAGCATAACCTGAACACTTCCTGTACTTGTATAATCGCGATGTGCTACAGCATTCACTATTGCCTCTGCTATTACAGCACGCGGTATTTCATATTCAACAGGAACCTGTGTTCCTTTGCTTCGCGTACCAACCTGCACACTTATTTTTGCCAGGACAAAATCAACCGCCTGGTCAACCAACTGAAAAACATCACCTTTATAAACCTGGTACGATGGAATTGGTTTCATTACTTCTGTGCCGTGAAAGTGCGCACACTTTAGTTCTGAAGTAATAAAAAACTTTTGAGGTTGTTTGCCGAACAGCAGCAAGGCAGCATTGGTTAATTTATCTTCACTTAAAAGATTCAAGTGGGTGAACACTTGCTTATATGGAGTTCCCGGCAGTAAAGGAAAATTCCTCCTTTCCCGTGCAATATTCAGAAAGTTCCGAACTCTTTCCGGATCAACATCCTTCAGTGTTGCTTTTGAATTTTTAGCGGCATCAAATGGAACAGTTCTTATGAATTCCTTATCCTCAAGGTATTTTATTAGTGAGGCATAAACGCCCGCCTTCAATTCAGATGGGGAAGAGAATTTTTTTCTTACAACCACCTTCTCTGCTTTTTTAATCAGCTTTATCTCTTTAGAATGTCTTTGAGAATTATCGTGACTGGTTAAAAACACAAGCTTGGTTTTATTAAGTCTAACTGCTTCGTTAAATTCTCTCTCTGTAGGTGAAAATCCTTCTGCATCTTCATAACCGTAATCTTTACCAAATATTCCAAGGTAAATATCACTTTTTGCAACTTCATCAATATAAACTTTGTTTGCTGATTGGTCTGAAGCGGGAAGGTTTTCAAAAATAAATACATCAAAAAATCTTCCGAGCAGTGCATCGGTTGTAATATATTCAAAGAGCATTTTTCGCTCGTCTGAAAACTCACTTTGCATACTGCTGATGAAAATCTTTATTTTCCTCATACCAATCTTATTTTACCTGTTAATAAATTTTGCATCATTCCTTGTTTGATGGATTTGTATTTGTTTAATTTTTGTTCGTGCGATTCAATTTCGGAATCCATTTCATTTAATATTTCACCAATTGAATTTTGTTCTACTTCATCCACTGGCATATAAATCTCTATTTTATTCAGCTCAGACCTATTAAGTTTAGCACGAGTTCCGCTGGATATATAACTCTGAATATCTTTATGAACGAGAGAGTAGAACAGAAAACTTTGATCGAATCCTTTTTTAGCTTTAAGAATATGCGCATGATTATTGACCCAACATTTACCTTCAATACGATATGCAATTGGTCTATATGCATATTCGTCAAAGTACCCTCCGTCTTCCGCAATTAAAATTATATCGTCATCTATTACATATCGATTTATATAATCCAATATACCATTTGCTCCACAGTAAGGATATTCACCTTTCATTTCAAGCCTTTGAGACTCATTCAAAGGAATTCTCAAATTATCTAAACAATCAGTAATCTCAAGAATTGTTTTTATCTCCCATTTACCACTAAACACTGGCAAGCGTTTTTTACCAGTAAGCAATAGCTGCATTGTGCCTTGCTTAATTAGTTTTTTCTTTTCAATTAGTTTTTCAAGGGAGGAGATTAGTTCATCGGTATCGCTGAGAACCTGTGCAATTGCGGTTTGTTCTTCATTATTAGTTGTGTAAGGAATTGAAAGTTCTTTAATATTTTTTAGTGATAGTGATTTGTATCCGGTTCCAAATGACTCAAACTCTATTTGATTTCTGATTTCATTTGAATTGAGAATGTAAAATAAATACTTATTGTCAATTTTCGGATTGATAACAACAGTATTTTGACCCATACAGAACGGTTCATCTGTACTAACATAACTGTTTACACCATAACTGCCGACACGACTTAATACAATATCATTTTTTCGTGGGAGATAATTCTTCGTAAATACTTTGAAAATATCTTCTGTTACTTTCAGTGTATTTTTAAGGTTAAGGTTTCCTTGTTTAATATCAGTCACCCTAACCATCGGATAACCATCATCCGAAAACTTTGGAGTTTGATGAAGTGAATCAATGATTGTTGATAAATTTTGCAATTCTGAAATTTTCCAGCCTTCCGGTATTGGATTGCCTGTCTGATTTACTTCCATTCAAACCCCATCATTTTCAAATGTCGGGTAACTTTGCTTTCAAGATCTTTAACATTCTCATCAAGCCAGGGCAAAGTTTTTTCGTATCGTTCGGCAAGTTCTTTTATTCTGTTTGTTAACTGCTGGGAGATTCTGTCCAATTCGCTTTTTACATCGCTGTAAATTTTTACAAGCCATTTATCATCAATTACAAGAGTTTTAATTTCTGCTTCAGTTAGTTCAGTATATTTCTTCTTCAATTTTTCAAGAAGCTCTGCTTCGGCTACTTTAATCTTCTTTTTAATCTCAGATTCTTTTTCAATCAGTTCAAGGTATTTATT
>CAYMUL010000047.1:0-20405 GCA_964393605.1 uncultured Ignavibacteriaceae bacterium
TTATCCTTCTCTTTATCTTACTCTTCTTCTGCGAAGCCAATTTCTTTTTAACCGCAAAGTTCGCGAAGGAACGCAAAGGAAATTATCATTTCGAAAATCTTTTCTACATACACTTATTTATCTCCCGAAGGTCCGTAGGACTCCGTTGGAGGAGACACTTACCCTTACACTTAATCTTACACTTACACTTATTCTAATTCTTCCATTTCCCCCTCTCACGACATTTATTAAATTTGCAGAAAACAATTAAAAAAAATCCCATTGAACAGAACAATTGATTTAAGAAGCGATACAGTAACAAAACCGAGCGAAGCAATGCGCAAAGCAATGTATGATGCGGAAGTTGGCGACGATGTTTATAGCGAAGACCCATCAGTGAATGAACTACAAGAGTTTGCCGCCGAGCTTTTAGGGAAGGAATCAGCGTTATTTGTTTCTTCGGGAGTAATGGGTAACCAATTATGTTTAAATGCTCTAACCGAACCCGGCGATGAAGTTATTTGTGAATATCAATCGCACATTTTTAATTATGAATCCGGCTCGCCGGCGGCGTTAAGCGGGATATCACTCCATCCTTTAGTTGGTGAAAAAGGAATTCTTTCCGCAGTACAAATTGAAGATGCAATCCGCCCCGTAGCCGCATATTACATGCCTCGAACAAAGGTCATTGCAATCGAGAATACTCACAATCGTGCGAGCGGCGCAATTCAACCGATTGATAATCTATCTGCTATAAAAAAAATAACCGATCATCATCATTTGTATTTTCATCTCGACGGCGCAAGAGTTTGGAATGCATCAGCCGCGACCGGAATTCCTGTATCTACGTATGCGGCGTTGTTTGATACAATCTCTTGTTGTTTATCAAAAGGTTTGGGTGCGCCGGTTGGTTCAATTATTGCCGGCACAAAAGATTTTGTTTCAGAAGCATTCAGAAAAAGAAAAGCTTGGGGAGGAGGAATGAGACAAGCCGGAGTTATTGCCGCGGCAGGTTTGTTCGCGCTAAAAAATAATCGGAAAAGATTGGTTGAGGACCATCAGCGGGCAAAAAAAATTGCAACCGCACTTGCTGAAATTTCTTCAGTTAAAATTGATATTGAAGATGTTCAAACTAATATAATATTGTTCGAACCAACGAAGCATTCTGTTGCCGATGTTATCCAAAAATGTAAGGATGAAGGATTGTTAGTTTCTTTCGGGACGAAGAAATTAGTCCGCATCGTAACACATCTTGATATTTCAGATTCAGATGTAGATCGTGCAATCGCTATTCTCAGGAAAATTCTCAAATGAAAAAATATATTGATAAATCTAAATTCAAACACACGACAAAAATAAAAGTACGCTTTCATGAAGTTGATATGTTCGGGGTTTGCAATAACGCAGTCTATATTTCTTACTTCGAACATGCGCGTCTGGAATATTCGGAACACTTAAAATTATTTCCGCGTACGGATATGTTTAAAGATGAACATCAGTTTTTTATGGTGAGGAATGAAATCAACTATCGCGCTCACTCAAGATATAATGACAACTTGATAATTTATTCCCGAATAACATTTATAAAAAATTCTTCTTACGGTTTTGAACATATAATTTACAACGAAGCTACGGATGAATTAGTCGCCGACGGAAAAGGAGTTCTTGTTCATGTTTTAAAATCCACGGGAAAATCGGTGCCGCTTCCCGATGATTTCAAATCCAAAGTAATGAATTTTGAGGGAGAAAATATTTTTCAATTTGAAAAGGAAATTTTATGAGGCAGATAGTTTTTGATATTGAAACAAGCGCGGTACCCTTTAATAGTCTCGCCGAAAGTCAGCAAGAATATATTCTTCGCGCGGCAGACAAAGAAAAAGTTGCAGAACTGCGAACCGAAAAAGAGGACGAAGCAATTCGAATGTTAAGTCTCTATCCTTTTACGGCTAAAGTTGTCGTCATCGGAATATTTGATGTGCAGAACGAAAAATCTTATATCTATTATGAAAGCGAAGAGCATGAAGAATGGGAATCGGAAAACAGATTGGCAAGATTCAAAGGCGTTTCCGAACATGAATTGATAGAATCTTTCTGGCGCATTACAGATGCGGTTGATCAGGTTATTTCATTCAACGGAAGAAATTTTGATCTTCCTTTTTTAATGCTTCGTTCGGCGATGTTAAAAATAAAACCATCGAAAAATTTTATGGGTTACAGATTCGATATTACGCAGCACATCGATCTGCTCGAACAGTTTTCATTCTTCGGCGCATTCAAAAAATTTAATTTAGATTTTTACTGTCATTCGTTCGGAGTAGCATCTCCAAAGGCGAAAGGCGTTTCGGGCATGGATGTGAAAAATCTTTACGACGCGGGAAGAATAAAAGATATCGCTCTTTACTGCGCCGATGATATTGCGGCTACTTATAAACTTTTCAAAATTTGGGAAGAATTTCTTCAGTTCAAAAAATAAGGATATAAATGAAAAAAATATTTTTTGTAATTCCTCTTTCATTGATTCTCTTTTCATCCGGTTGCGATCAAAAAGATAAACCCGATGAAGTAAAAGAATCTTTTGATAGGAAAAATGAATTGAGAACGGAAACTCCTTATAAAGACGGAGTAAGACACGGTATTCAAAAAACATTTTATCCCGATGGCAAACTTTATTCGGAAGTGAATTTTACTAACGGAAATATGAACGGTGTTATGAAAATTTATTTCCCGAATGGAAATGTAAAGGTGGAAGCAAACTATAAAGACGGCTTGCTTGATGGCATTACCAAACTCTATTATGAAAACGGAAATGTAATGCGCGAACAGCAATATGAAAAAAATAAAATGGTGCGTGATAAAAAATATTCTATCTCCGGCACTCTTGAATTCGATGATAAACTTTGACGGAAATAATTTTGACAAAAGAACCAATTGTAACTTTAGAACTTGCACTCGAACATGGATTGACAAAGGATGAATATGAAACCATCTGTAAAAAATTAAATCGAACTCCAAGCTTCACCGAACTCGGAATCTTCAGCGTTATGTGGAGCGAACATTGTTCTTACAAAAATAGTATTGCACAACTAAAAACATTGCCGCGCAGCGGAAAAAAACTTCTTGTCGGTGCCGGTGAAGAAAATGCCGGACTTGTCGATATTGGCAACGGTCTTGCAGTTGCATTTAAAATTGAAAGCCATAATCATCCTTCAGCTATTGAACCATATCAAGGTGCGGCAACAGGTGTCGGCGGAATTTTACGCGACATATTTACAATGGGTGCGCGACCAATCGCCGCACTGAATTCACTTCGCTTCGGTTCGCTCGATGATCCTCGAACAAAATATTTATTTCAAGGTGTGGTAAAAGGAATCGGAGATTATGGAAACAGTTTCGGCGTTCCTACTGTTGCGGGGGAAGTGTATTTCGATGAGTGTTATCAAGGCAATCCGCTCGTTAATGCAATGGCAGTTGGAATTGTAAAAACAGATCAAGTTGTTTCTGCAGTCGCAAAGGGAGAAGGAAATCCCGTGATGATTGTCGGCTCTTCTACAGGTAGAGATGGCATTCATGGTGCAACTTTTGCATCGGAAGAAATCACCGAAGCATCGGAAGCAAAAAGACCATCAGTGCAAGTTGGCGATCCCTTCACAGAAAAATTACTCCTCGAAGCAACTCTCGAAATAATAAAAAATAATTATGTTGTAGGAATTCAAGATATGGGTGCGGCAGGAATTTCATGCTCAACAAGCGAGATGAGCGCGAAAGGTAAAAGCGGAATGGTGATTGATCTTAACAAAGTTCCATTGCGCGAAGAAGGAATGACAGCGTACGAAATTATGCTTTCCGAAAGTCAGGAAAGAATGTTGGTTGTTGCAAAAAAAGGTTGCGAAGAAAAAATTAAAGATGTTTTTGAAAAATGGGATCTTCATTCGGAGATTATCGGTTACGTTACAAATGAAGAATCAATAAAGATAAATTACAACAACGAACTTAAAGCAGAATTAACGCCGTTCGATTTAGTTCTCGGCGGTGATGCCCCCGTTTATCAACGAGAAACATCCGTTCCCAAATATTTGAATGAGACAAAAAATTTTGATTTTGGAAAATTGCCGGAAACAGATATTGCGGATTCATTCAGAAAAATTTTTTCATCGCCGAATATTTGTTCGAAGCGATGGGTTTATGAACAATATGATTCGATGGTTCGCACAAACACAATCGTGGGTCCCGGTTGCGATGCCGCTGTAATTTATTTGAAGGATACAAACACTGCGCTCGCAATGAAAACAGATTGCAACAGCAGATATGTTTATTTGAATCCGAAAGTTGGCGCAATGATAGCCGTTGCCGAATCGGCGCGGAACATTAGTTGCTCGGGAGGAATTCCGCTTGCAATAACAAATTGTTTGAACTTCGGAAATCCATACAAACCCGAAGTCTATTGGCAATTTAAAGAAGCGATTGCAGGAATGGGGGAGGCATGCAGAGCGTTTGATACTCCCGTTACCGGCGGCAATGTAAGTTTTTATAATGAATCTGTTGCGAGTGCGGTTTATCCAACACCAACAATCGGAATGGTCGGTTTAATTGAAGATCTAAAATTTATCACAACTTCTTTTTTCAAAAATGAAAATGATTTGATTTATGTTTTAGGTGAAGATAAAGAAGAACTCGGCGGTAGCGAATATTTGAAAGTGATTCATAACATTGTTGCGGGAGATTCTCCTTCGCTCGATTTGCAAAGAGAGATATCACTACAAAATTTTTTACAGAAAGCAATAAGAGAAAGTTTAATTGTTTCAGCGCACGATTTTTCCGAAGGTGGTATTATTTGCGCTCTTGCGGAGTGTTGTATCATGAACGATGAAAACAAACTTGGCGCAGAAGTGAACATCAAAATAAAATCGAGAGAAGATTTTACGTTCTTCTCCGAATCGCAATCGAGAGTCGTCATCTCAATCAATCCAAACGCACAACCGGAATTTGAAAAATTGGCGATGTCGCTAAATCAAAAATTCGAGTTAATTGGAAAAGTGAATTCAACTTCATTAAAAATTAATCATTACGAATTTAATCTTGAAGAGCTTGTCGATCTTTATTACAATTCTCTTCCAAAAAAAATGAGCGTGCTATTTTGAAGGCGAATGTGAAAAAGCGGGGAAGAGTTCAAACGGTTTTAATCATCTTAAAAAGATTTTTCGATTGGAATTATATCAAAGATTTTTCCAAACATTACTTTGGCGGAATGTACACCCGCACAGAACATAATCATCTTTTTCTTTTTGCCGCAGGGCTGGCTTTTTCCATTTTTGTTTGCATGATTCCATTTGTGCTAATGATGAGTTGGCTGCTCGGCAATTTTCTTGATTATGAATCGTTGCAATTCCAGCTTACGACACTCGTTAATGCATTAATTCCGTATGATACTTATGCCGATTTTGTGTTGAATATAATTTTTGCAAGAATTGATGAACTCATCCGCTATAAAAATGTTGCGGGTTTGGTTGGTTTGTTCGCGCTTCTTTTCACTGCAAGCAGTTTGATTAGTAGTATCAGAACCATATTAAATAAAGTGTTTGGTGCAACAACCGATGTAAATGTTTTTCTCGGAAAACTTTGGGACTTTGCATGGATTCTTTTACTAATCCTTCTTTTCCTATCTTCGATGTTGCTTCTCCCTTTGATTGACGTTTTTCGTTCTGCTTCCGAATATATTCCACTGTTCCGTTTTCTTCAGTACGGAATTTTTCAAAAGTTTTTTACACTTGTACTCTCACTCGTAATAGTTTTTTTCCTCTTTTTTATGCTTTATAAATTTGCTGCAGTTGTTCGGATTAGAAAACGTTCGGCGTTAGTTGGCGCACTTTGGGCGGCTCTGCTTTGGGTAGCCGCAAAACAAATTTTCGGCTATTACATTTATAACTTCGGTTCGCTCGGGAAAATTTACGGCGCGTATGTTTTAATTATTGTAGTTGGATTTTGGATTTATTATTCTGCCATTGTTTTCATCCTCGGCGCAGAAGTTGCAAAACTTTATAATGAAAGAATTGACACGAAAGAACCCGCCGCTTAAAAGGTAAGAGGTTCATCATTATCAAAGACAAACCTCCCGAAAATATTTTTAGATTAGAATAGATTGTATTGAAGCGAAATGCTTGAAGCCAAATCTGTTTTGCCAAGATAGTTTGTTGCCGCAACGGTTGGATTTCCCAAATTTCTCAAACTAAAATTCACAGCAAGATTTATCTGATTTTCCAGGTAGAAAATAAAAGAAGATGTTAATACATGATCTGTCCAAGAATCTTGAGTTGAATTCGGTTTACGAATGTCCATTCTATAACCTGTAACAATGTTAATTCTGTTGCTTAACTCATAAATATAATTTGCATTCAGATTGAAGGTAACATTTTTGAAGAATAACGAATCAAGCGGAGTGTAAGTATTCAAAGAAGCATTGACCTGTGAACGCCATGTAACGGGATGAGAATATCTCGCACTGATTGAAACGGATGGAGAACCGGGATTGCTTTTGTCGAATCGCGAAATATTAAACAGCGCACCGAAACTTGCATCCCATCCGTAATATCTATCATTAACTCTTTCGTTGATTGATTTAAGAACCTGTTGCATTCTTAAAATACCGATAGCACCAAGGTTTGCGCCTGTAAGTTTTCCACTTGTTCTAATTTCACTTTCAATATCTTCATACCACACTGTTTCGTAAGTGGCGCCATAGACGCCGCGGTATTCTTCTTCACGCTCAATTATGTTTGCAATCTTAATCATCGTTTCTTTGGGAAGATAACCGGAAATCACACCTTCTTTTATTAAATGCTCTTCGATACGAACTGCCTTTGCAAGCGCGGTTGCATTGATATGTCTTCCGTATCCGGCACCAAGTGTTATGTTCGAATTGATTTGCTTGTAAGTATTCACATGTCGCAAATCCAACTTTGCAAAACTAAACCAGTCGCGGCTATCCCAAATATATTTTTGTACTTTAGGAATGATGCTGATATCATGATTCCATGTAGAGAAATTTTTTCCTCCCTGTGCATCAACGTCTATAAACCACGCGAATGGTAAAGATGAATAGAAGGTTTTAAAAATTAATCCAAGATTTGCATTGTTGGAGTGGACGGTTGTAAGTGCATCACCCGTTGCTTGATCTTGAGATGATTGGCTCCAATTGAAATTTCCGTTCAGACGTAAAATTTTTGCGGTTGAAACGGGAACATTGTAATCGGAAACATTGACATTTTGTGCGAAGACTGCCGTCGTCAGGATGAAGGAGATTAAAAAGTAAGTAAATCTTTTCATTAGATTTTTCCTTTATGCTATGAGTAGAAATTCAAACCGAAAAGTTAAATGTTAGTTTATCAAATTAATTTTTCGATTTTAACGATTATAAAATATCGCCGAAGAGTAGAATTTCCAATCAGAATTTTTTTTGTGCAGAATTAAAAACTTGCGATTGCAAACTTGAAATTTTGCTCACACAATTTTTCTTTAATCGGACTTGCGATGTCCATGTTAAAAGTAAAATCTTTCAGCAAATTTTGTAATTATACAAAGTTAAAGAAAGTGAACTCGGGTTATTTTTAATTTCTCACCAAGATAGAGATCTAATAATTTACGCTAAAATCTATAAACATAAATTGCAAATCCAGATTACGCAAAGATTGTTAAGCAAAGAAAGGATGTGTAACTGCAGTGAATAATGTAATAAGGTTTTTATTATTCTATTTTTCAGTTACTAAGGTTTATTGAAAATAAGGTTAAAAAATTCCTAACCTGGACAAGCCAGAACCAAAGTTTAATGTTTATCAAATTGTTGTTCTTACTTTCGTAATGAGAGCATTCCAAAACAGAAAAAAATATTTCATCCCCGAGTGCTTTCGGGGATTTGATTTTTTTTGCGTCGTTGCTTTTTACCAATATCTCATCCCGAAAGCTTTCGGGATGTCAATAATAAAAATATTTTTACCGTTGAGAAAATATGTTGGTAACAAAATTGCCATTATTGGTCATGATTTTAACTTGAAGGTACTAATTCAATAATTGACTGACGTGAATGCCGAATAGTTTTGTTAATAGTTTCGCCGTTGGATAAATCTATCGAAACGGCGGCGGCATTGCTTTTCAAAAAAAATATGAGTAGTTTGAAGTGTAATAAACATACATTTACTAACGGTTATTTCTAACTAAAAATTTTTGGGTGAGGTTATGAAAAAATTTAAGGTTCTGTTAATCTTTGTTTCCCTGTTTATTCTTTTTGGCTTTAAACAAGGAGATGATAAAAAAATTGTTCGTAAAATCTCTACGGACGAAAACTATAACTACATCGCCGCAAATCGTTGCTTGATGTGGTTATCAAATCACGGTGCTGGTTCTTATGATCCGAATACGGGAGGGAACGGTTTTTACTGGCCCGAGGCAAGACTCAACTCTCGCAGCCTGATTTATACAGACGGGCTTATCTTCGGCGGTAAAGTCGGCAATGAAATTCGTGTTAACGGAAATGCTCATCGACAGGGAATGCAAGCGGGAAAAATCTTAAACAATAATACAGCCGATGATGCTTCTTTAGAAAAATATAGAGTTTATAAACTCAAAAAGAATTGGAAAGATCTTCCTTTCGGCGAAGAGAAAAAACAAATTGAAAAAGATTGGAATGAGTGGCCCATTGAAGATGGCGCACCTTGGATAGATAAAAACAACGATGGCATCTTCACCAAAGGAATTGACGAACCGGAAATTATCGGCGATGAAACCCTCTGGTATGTAATGAATGATCTCAATCCAATCCGAACCGCAGACTTATTTGGGAGTTCGCCTATCGGGATTGAAGTGCAGGTAACAATATTTGCATTCAACAAAAAAAATTCCCCGTTGAGCGATATGGTTTTCAAGAAATATAAATTAATAAACAAAAGTCAGCAAACAGTTCGTGATATGTACATCGCTCATTGGACGGACGATGACATTGGAGATGCAGGTAATGATGGAGTTGGTTGCGATACATCTTTACAAATGGGTTATAGCTGGAATGGCGTTAACTCCGATCTCATCTATAATGACGGTCCGCCCCCTGCGGTTGCTCATGTTCTTCTTCAAGGTCCTTTAGTAAACGGCAGCCCGACCGATACTGCAATTTATGAAGGAAAAAAAATTGCAGGCAAAAAAAATCTTCCGGCTGCTGCGTTTGTTCCTCAGTTTTCTACTTATCCCGAATGTTGGGGATCAAGTATTGTTGTAAGCTACTATAATCTAATGCAAGGGCTTGCATGCAGTGGATCAGTAATAATAAATCCCAAGACTAATTTACCAACCAAATTTTGTTTAACCGGAGATCCCGTAACTGAAACCGGTTGGTTTGTCGGACCCATCGGCTGGCCAGGTGGACCTCCGTTTGGCGATTTTAGATATGTGCTTTCATCAGGTCCATTTAATTTTGCCCCCGGCGATACTCAAGAAGTTGTCTATGCAACGGTTGCCGCAAGAGGAAATTCAAACCTCAGTAGCATCACCCGCTTGCGCGAAAGTTCTTCACTTGCACATCTCTTTTATAAAAATAATTTTGATCAGGAACTGGATATTCCTACGGTGGATATTAACTACGGCGTGCGAGAAAGAGGAGTAAATCTTTTTTGGAGTGATGGTGCAGAAAGTTTTATTAAAAGAGATCCTTTCGTTCCCGATACAATTAGATATTCACTCGGTAGTTTAACGGCAACGTTCGCGCCGGAAGATAAAAATTTTAGATTCCAGGCATACATGATTTATCAATACAAAGATCAATTCGGAAGTAATCCGCAATTGATTGCACAGTTTGATATTGACGACAACATAAAAGATATCTACTATTATCAGGATTTACTCTTCGATCAACTTCCAGAACCATCCAAAGCTTATATGCGATTATCGAACACGGGACTTAAATATTTTCTTAATCTCGATAAAGATATTTTTACGAATGATTATTTCAATTCCGGTAGCGAATATTATTTCGGCATCACTGTACTTGTGCATTCAAAATATAGTATTCCCCCCGCGGTGGAAAGTGAACCAACAATAATAAAAGTAATTCCCGGCGCTCCACCGATAGATTATGTTTATTCAATGCCGAATAATTTTTACAACAGAGCGACTCAATCTTTCGGCAATGCAGATGCGAGTCTCTCCGCTGTTGTCTTTGCCGCAGATGCAATTACAAACGATGAATACAAAGTTTCATTTTCCGGTTCACCTGCTTCGCTAAATTTTTCTTTGAAAAATATTTCAAGCGGAAAGGATTTGCTATTAAATCAAAGTGTCAATAGAACAAACGATTCGACTTCCTCAAAAATTGTCGACGGTTTCTTTTTGAAAATTTCGGATGAAGCGTATGATTCATTGAATAGAGCAAGTTCAAATTCACTGGTTAAATCTGTGAAAGAAACCCACACGGCAAACGGCGATTTGCTTGACGTTCCTAAAAATGTTTTAAATGAATTTAATTCTTCCGGCAAATGGAAGATTGTTGTTGACACTTTATTCCCGGGAACAAATCCCTTCATAAATATTAATTGGAAATCTTATGCCGGTGAGTATGATTATGAAATCAGGTTCACAAATTCGGGGAGTCAATTTTATCTTTCGAAACGAACCGGTATCAATCCGCATTTGAAAAACGATTCGCTTAGCCCGAACAGAATTCCTTTCGAAGTCTGGAGAACTGATATGTTTGGTAATACCGAAAGATGTTTCATCAAAATGATAGATGATAACTCCAACAAGAGTTGGGATTACAATGCCGGCACAGGTAAATGGGAAGAGATATTGATTTATAAAAAATTTGGTAGCTCTTATGCAGAACCATTATCATCCACATCAGGAACAAGCACCAGCCCCGATCATTTCTTAAAATTTTCTTTTGCCGGTGAAGTACCTGCGGAAGGTACTAAAATCAAAATCGCAACTTGGAAAAGATTAAATAACGGAAGTGAATTCACTTTCAAAATGAGTGCGCCTGTAACCGATGATAAAAACTCCGCGAAAAATAATCTTAACAAAATAAATGTTTTCCCGAATCCATATTTCGGAAGAGAAAGTTTTGAAGATACGAGAGAATTTGTATCGTTCACAAATCTTCCGCATAAAGTAATAATCAGAATTTTTTCGCTCGGCGGAACATTCATTCAAAAAATTGAGAAAGATGATTCCGAGCAGTATTTACGCTGGGATTTGAAAAATCGTGATGGATATTTTGTGGGCAGCGGAGTTTATCTCGCTCATTTAGACATGCCCGGCATCGGAACGAAAATAATTAAGATTGCCGTTGTGCAAGAGAATAGATTTTATTTGGGCTATTGAAAATTATTTTATAAAAAAAGGCGAGGAAAAATTTCTTCGCCTTTAGAGATTTCAATTCTCTACAATCCATTTAAATATTTTCTCTTCCGAATTGTCAATAAATAAAATAATGATTTAATTTATTTCGTTAAAGAAAGGCACTATGAAAAAATCTCCTCAAGTAATTCGTTACGAAAAACTTAAAATACAAATTGGTGATTTATTAATTAAAGGAAGAGAAAAAGCCTCTATTGCGATAAATACAATTTTAGTTAAGACATATTGGCAGATTGGATGACACATCGTTCTCTACGAACAGCAAGGAAGTGAAAAAGCTAAGTATGGCTCTGAACTTCTTGATAAACTTTCGAAAGACTTGACTACTGAATTCGGAAAGGGATTTAGCAGATCAAACCTTATATACATCCGTAAATTTTATCTTCTGTTTCCAAAAAGTGAGACACTGTCTCACCTTTTGAGTTGGAGCCACTACTTCGAAATTTTAAAAGCCGAGGATCAGTTTGAGATAAATTTTTACGTAAAACAATGTGAAAAAGAACATTGGAGTGTGCGCGAATTAAAACGGCAAATGAAAAGCATGCTATTTCATAGAATTGCGCTGAGCAAAAATAAAAAAGCAGTCATTGAACTCTCTGGGAGGGGAAACGAAATTAAAATGGCAACCGATATAATCAAGGATCCATATGTATTTGAATTCTTAGGATTGAAAGAAAATGAACTTATTCTTGAACATGAACTTGAAGAAAAATTGATTACGAATCTGCAAAAATTTTTGCTGGAATTGGGAAAGGGATTTGCTTTTATCTCCCGACAATACAGAATTTCAATAGGCAACAGACATTTCTTCGTAGATCTTGTTTTTTATCATAGAATTCTTAAATGTTTTGTCTTAATTGATCTTAAGCGTGGAGAAATCGAACATACCGATATTGGACAAATGAATTTATACTTGAATTATTTTAGAAAAGAAGAAAATACAAATGATGATAACGAGCCAATAGGAATTGTATTGGGAGCTTATAAAGATCAAATATTAATTGAGTACGCAACCGAAAATATCTCAAACAAATTATTTGTCAGTAAATACCAATTGTATCTTCCTGACAAAGAAGTATTAGAAGAAGAGTTAAAGAATATTCTCTATGAAGGAAATGTGTAGCATTTTCCTTTTTAACAACTGCTGTTGTTAATTGTTCACTCTCTCACTTTTCCTGTAACGGTGATACTAAAAATACCTTCAAGATTTTGCCGAACATTTTGAATCAACTCATCGCTGAGATATTTTTTTAACATTGAATCGGGGAGCGTTATTACTTTAAACTTTTTAATTTCTACATCAACAAAACCCGTTTCGTTAATGATCTGCAAATATTCATCCTGTTGAAGCGCACCGGCAACACAACCCGCATAAAGTTCGGCAGATTTTTTTAGCTCTTCATTTATTCTGCCTTTAATTACAATATCCGAGACGCAAAAGTGTCCGCCCGGTTTTATTACGCGGTAAATTTCTGCAAACGCTTTTCTTTTATCGGGAACAAGATTTAGCACGCAATTAGAGATAACAACATCCGCAATATTATTTTCGAGAGGAAGATTTTCAATATCGCTAAGTTTAAATTCGACATTTTGAGCATTTAATTTTGTTTTGTTGCGATTCGCTTTTTCAATCATCTCTTGTGTAAAATCAATTCCGATTAATTTTCCCGAATCGCCGGTGATAGTTCGTGCAACAAAAATATCGTTGCCCGCGCCCGAACCAAGATCGACAACAGTATCGCCAAGTTTAATATCGGCAAGTTCCGTCGGAACGCCGCAACCAAGCCCTAAATCTGCATCTTTCATGTATCCATCGAGTTGCGTGTAATCATCTTGCATGATTGTATAATCAACAATTTTAGAATTTCCGCAACACGATTTTCTTTCGGATGCGATTGCGATCTCCGCATATTTTTCTTTCACAACATTTTTGACATCTGTCATACTTTCCATTTTTTCTCCTTTAACAATTACAAATTTGGTTAAATAATTTATTTAAATAATTTTTCGCTTTGTTCAGCGTTGATTGGTTTATACAATAACAGACTTTCGGACCTTCAATATCGCCCTGGATTAATCCGACACGTTTTAATTCTTTAAGATGCTGCGAAACAGTTGCTTGCGAAAGTGGAAGTTGATTTACAATTTCGCCGCACATGCATGCATTTGACTGAGTCAATATCTTCAATATTTTAATTCTCGCCGGATGAGAAAGTGCTTTCGCAAATTCTGCAAGAGTAATTTCTTCGTTCGTAAATTCATTCTTTTTAGAGTAAGCCATAAAATCTTTTATTGTTTATCGTAAATATACGATAAGTAAAATAAAATGCAACTACCGCAGAAAAAATATTTCTTCCGCTTGAAATTTCATAAATGACGGACGAAGGACTTGCCGCCTCAAGTTGAAGGTGCAAAGAAAGTATCTCGTTCCATAGAATCGCTCGAAGCAAAAACAAAATTGATGTTATTACATTTTCTGGAATCGGAAATGAAATTAAATGAATAGTTTTGAATGAATAATTGACAATTGAAAATTGATAATGGATAATGGACAATCGTGAACAATAAACTTCTCTGTGTTCCTTGGGTTCTCTGTGGTGAAAATGAAAATGGCTAAGTGTGTCAAAGTGGTTTAACTTCCTTCTTTACCACTGAGACACTAAGCACACTAAGTTGCACTAAGATTGAGAGTATATTGTCGATTAAAATACTATTTCATCAGCACAAATTTTTTCGTCGCGCTAAATTCTCCCGCTTGCAAACGATAAAAATAAATTCCGCTTGGCAACTGATAATCATTAATTAATAATTGATAATTATGGTAGCCTGCTTCTTTGAACTCGTTATTAATCAATGTTGCAACTTCATTTCCAAGCGCATCATAAATTTTTAAAACAACTTTACTGAACGCTGAAAGCTGATAACTGATTAAAGTGGAGGGATTAAACGGATTGGGATAATTTTGATACAACACGAATTCATTCGGTACCGTAACATCTACTTCTATTGTGTTTGAATATTCGAAAGTTCCATCGAAATCAATTTGCTTTAAGCGATAAAAATATTTTTCCGCAGATAAATTTTTGTCTGTGAAATAATAGTTTTGTTTTTCAGTCGTAGTTCCGAAACCGGATACGAATCCAATGGTTTCCCAAATGCTTACTGTCGCGTGCATATTACCAATTGATTTTTCAATCTCAAAACCTTTATTATTTTTTTCGCTTGCCGTTGACCAATTCAATTCTACACTTCCATTCACAAGGTGTGCGGTGAATGATGCTAACTCAACAGGCACATAATTCGGATCGAAAAATTTTAATAGCGCGCCGCTATTGCCGCAAACCCACGCAGTTCCAGGATTAATCATCCACACATCATCGAAGGTTGAAATTGTATAACGCGGTTCTTCAGTCCAATTTCTGCCGCCATCTAAAGATTTAAAAACATATCCGCTTGCGCAAGCCGCAAGTGCAACTGTTGCAATTGAGTTTGACGCGATGTGAATTCCCCAAACGGAAGTTGAAGGAGGAGTGATTGCCGTATTCCAAGTAGTTCCGCCGTTTGAGGTGTAGTAAGTATTTCCGCCGGTTCCGCCGGCAACTCCGTTCAGTCTATCATAAAAAGAAATTCCGTAAGTTCCCAGCCCGCCGATTGCCAATTGCAAATTCCATGTTGCGCCTCCATCTGTCGTACCGTAAATTTTTTCGCCGGTGCATGCAATCCAACCATAAAGCGAATCAACGAAATCCATATCCCACGGATTGCCGGAAGTGATTGTAGAAATCAAAGACCATGTTGCACCGCCGTCGGTAGTTTTTGCAATCGATCCGTTGTAACCGGCAACCCAGCCGAGATTATCGTTCACAAAATCTATCGCAAGAATATCGGAGTTCGTGCCGGAAATTCCGGTAGCAATCGAATTCCAATTTGCGCCGCCATCTGTTGTGCGAATAATATTTCCCGCATCGCAGCCGGCAACCGCAAAGTTTGGTGATGTTGTTACAACTTCATTTATATCTCCGGTGACTGGAGAAGTTTGTTGTGTGAATGTAACTCCTCCATCGGTCGAACGCGCCACGAATCCGGTTCCAACGACAAATCCGTTCAGTTCATCAGCAAAAGAAATATCTCTAATTCTGCTTGAAGTAAATCTGTAACCAATTGGATTCCAAGTTAAACCGGCGTCAGTGGATTTAAAATAATATCCGCTTGAACCGGAAAGATATGCAGTGTTTGCATCGCCAAATCTTACTGAATAAAAAGTAAGTCCGGTTGGCAGACCTGTTATCGGAATCCATGTCGAGCCGTTATCTGTTGAGCGAAGCAGCGTACTGCTTGAACCCGAAGCCAATGCAACATCGGAATTATTAAATGCAATAGACCACATCTGCACGGAGTTATTTGGATCGTACACGCTTGCCCAACTTTGTCCGCCGTCTGTAGTTTTTGCAATTCTTCCTTTACTTCCGACTGCGCATGCGATCATCGATGAACCTGTAATCGGAAATTTAATTGCGCGGTAATCTGTTGAGTTAGAAAAAATTTGAGGATAAAGTGAAAAAGAATTTCCACCGTCGGTCGATTTTAAAATTGCATTTGCATTCCCGACTACGAAAACATTGTTGATGTCGGTTGCTTCTACTCCATAAAAAGTTACGCTTGATACTGAAGTATTCGATTGTGAAAACCAATTGTTTCCGCCGTCTGTTGTTTTGATGATGAAGCCGTTGAAGCCGATGCACCAGCCAACATTTTCACTAATGAAAAAGATATCATACTTTGTAGTATCGGGTGCATTTGGTTGTTGAATCCAATTTGTACCGCCGTCTGTTGTTTTGAAAATTCTAACCTGTCCGCTACCAATAGCACCGGCAACCCAACCGATATTATCGTTCAGAAAATGTGTTGAACGATAAATTCCATCGAGCGGAAGTTTGACGACATTCCAAGTCGTGCCGCCGTCATTGGTTATAATCGCTTCTCCTTGACCGGTAACCGTAATAAATTTATTTGCAGATGGAGCACTGCCGATATAAGTCGTGTTGCCCGATGGATGCGGATTCATTACGCGCCATTGCGCAACAACTTCTTTACTCGCAAATGCAAAAGTTAAAAACATTAATGTGATTGAAATAATTTTCTTATTCAATTTCTTTCCTCAAAAATTTAAAGATTAAAAAATTTCTTTTAACGCATCGTAATGTGCGGCGATAGTTTTATCGAGCAATTCTTTTGTGTGCGCCGATGAAACAAATACCGCCTCAAACTGTGCAGGTGCCAAATATATTCCGCGCTTCAACATCTCGTGAAAATATTTTCCGTAGAGTTTTGTGTCGGAAGTTAAAGCTGACTTAAAATCATAAACTTCATTTTCAGTCATGAACATGCAAAGCATCGAGCCGACTCTGTTCAGCGCAAAATTTTTTCCGAGTTTTTTCAAGTTCTCTTTAAATCCTAATTCAAGATAAGCGGAACTTTTTTCTAATTCAGAATAAAATTCCGGATGCTCTTTGATGTAACTCAACGCGGAGTAACCGGCACTCATCGCAAGAGGATTGCCGCTTAAAGTTCCTGCTTGATAAACAGGACCGCTCGGCGCAATCATTTCCATAATTCCTTTCTTTCCGCCGAATGCACCGACAGGTAATCCGCCGCCAATAATTTTTCCGAAAGTGGAAAGATCGGGTTTCATTCCGAGTAACTCTTGCGCGCCTCCTTTTGATAGACGAAAGCCTGTCATCACTTCATCAAAAATTAAAATAGAATTTTCATTTGTGCAGAGTTCACGAAGTTCGCTCATAAATTTTTTTGATGCCGACACAACTCCCATGTTACCTGCAACCGGTTCAATTATTACAGCGGCAATTTGATTTTTGTTTTCATGAAATAATTTTTTTACAGACTCGATGTCGTTATAATCCGCAACTAAAGTATCATTCGCGTTTGCTTTTGTAACTCCGGGACTAGTGGGCACGCCCAATGTTAATGCGCCCGAGCCGGCTTTAATCAAAAAGAAATCCGCATGCCCGTGATAGCATCCTTCAAATTTTATAATTTTATCTTTACCGGTAAAACCTCTCGCGGCACGTACTGCACTCATCGTAGCTTCGGTTCCGCTGTTCACCATTCTCACCATCTCAACCGAATCAACAAGTTCTGAAATGAGTTTTGCCATTTTCACTTCTATCTCCGCCGGAGTTCCGAAACTCACTCCGTTTTCAATTGCATCGTACAATGCTTTTTTAATGAATGAAGGATTATGCCCGAAGATATGCGGTCCCCAACTTCCGATATAATCGATAAATTTATTTCCGTCTTCATCGAACAAAAATGCGCCTTCTCCTTTTTTCATAAAGATGGGATTTCCGCCGACCGATTTAAATGCACGCACAGGCGAGTTCACGCCGCCGGGAATATATTTTTTTGCTTCTTCAAATAAATTTTCGCTTTTGATCTGTTTCATTTCTAAAATCTTTAATTTTTTTTATTGCAAATATACCGAGAATAAATTTTGGTTCTTTACGTCTCGGCAGTAATCATTAGCTTTGTATCCGAAAAAAATAAAATTTAAAACGGAGAATCAATTAATGAATATAGCTGTCGTCGGCACAGGATATGTCGGATTAGTATCGGGCACATGCTTTGCGGAAATGGGAAATAATGTAACATGCGTTGATAATCATCCTGATAAATTAAAAAAATTAAAAGCGGGTGAAGTTACCATTTATGAACCCGGCTTGGAGATTCTTTTCACACGAAATATTGAAAAGAAGAGATTGATTTTTACGGATGATTTAAAAAATGCCCTGTTGAAAAATGAAATTATTTTTCTTTGCTTACCAACACCGCAAGAAGAGGATGGAAGCGCAGACTTAAAATATGTTCTCGGAGTTGCTGAAGATATTTCTAAAATTCTTAAAGAGAATAATGATAGAGATTATAAAATCATAGTCAATAAAAGCACGGTGCCGGTCGGTACTTCTGTTAAAGTTGAAGATATTCTTTCTTCAACCGGAATAAAAAATTTCGATGTAGTTTCAAATCCGGAATTTTTGCGTGAAGGTTTTGCAGTTGAAGATTTTATGCGCCCTGACAGAATTGTAATTGGCGCAAGAAGCGAAAAAGCAGTTGAGCGAATGAAAGAATTATACGAGCCGTTTGTTCGTCAGGGAAATCCCGTTTTGATTATGGATAATGAAAGTTCCGAAGTAACGAAGTACGCGGCGAATTCCTATTTGGCGATGCGCATAACTTACATGAACGAGCTTGCAAATTTTTGCGAGATGGTTAATGCCGATGTTGATATGGTTCGTAAAGGAATGGGAACGGATTCACGAATTGGAAAAAGATTTTTATTTCCGGGGATCGGTTACGGCGGCTCATGTTTTCCGAAGGATGTGAATGCGCTTATCAAAACTGCCGCCGATGCCAACAGCCCTATGCAGATTTTGAATGTGGTTGATAAAGTCAATAAAAATCAAAAATCGGTACTCGTTGATAAACTCTTGAAATATTTTAAGAATGATTTGTCCGGGAAGAAAATTGCCGTTTGGGGGCTTGCATTCAAACCAAACACAGATGATATGAGAGAAGCACCATCGATTGATATTATTAATAAGTTGTTGAGTTTGGGTTGCAATGTATCCGCATACGATCCCGCCGCAATGGAGACCTCCAAATTTTTCTTTAACGAAAAAATTAATTACGCAGTTGACGAATACAATGCTTTAGAAAATGCAGATGCACTTTTAATTCTAACCGAATGGAATGAGTTTAGGAATCCCAACTTCAACATTCTAAAATCTAAATTGAAAAATAAATTAATCTTCGACGGGAGAAATATTTTTCAATTAGATAAAATGAAAGAAGAAGGATTTATATATTTCAGCATCGGAAGAAGAGCGATAGCACGCGGGGAATGATTAATAATTACAAATTAAAAATTGAGTTCACACTAAAAAGTTCATTAATCTAAAATTGGAAAAGAATTATAAACCGTTCCCAAAGGGACATGTGAAACGGTTCGCAGTTCATTAAGTTGTTATTAACCAACGGCTTAAGCCGTTGGTTAAAGGAAATGCTTACTGAATAGTAAAACGGTTTCAACCGTTTCTTACCTTATTATAGTAGACTCAAAAATTAAAAATGAATATTCTTTTGCGCACGTTTGAATACTTTGCGGTTAGAAAAGAAATTAATTGCAAATAGGTGCGAATGATTGGCGCGGATAAAAATATTTTTTGAGACTCCTTGAAATGATTGCTTGCCGTCTGTTGCTAACCAACTCACTGCTTTTCCGAAAAGATTTATAATACATTTTTGAAGCGTACAATATTCTATTGTTGATCATCTACGATGATCTGGTTTTGTCTCATAATTTCTCTACAATAATGAATCTTCTCCGAAGATTAAGAAATAATATTTTCACGTTAGTACCCTTCAATTAAAGTCACTACCAATTCTGGTAATTTATTTTTCCCCGTTTAAGAATACCCTTGTCAGATAGGATTAAAACAACAATTTGAAAAATGTTCAACTTTTTCGCAGAATCGTTCCGATAGTTTTGGTTCAAGAAGTAAAGGAAGATGAGAACAGTAAATTGTGTCATCCCTACGGGATTTAGTGTTACATTCGCAATATTTTGTTACCAACATATTTTCCCTAACGGGAAAAATATTTTTATTACTGAAATCCCGTAGGGATGAGATATTGGTAAAACAAAATAACGCAACCGAAATTAAATCCCCGAAAGCTTTCGGGGATGAAATATTTTTTTCTGTTTTGAAAGGCTCTCATTACGAAAGTAAGAACATCAATTTGGTGAACATTTAACTTTGGTTCTGGCTTGTCCAGTTTAGGGAAAAGATGTGGAACATCCTACGGATTGGTAACAAAGAATCAAACCGCCAAAATCAAAGTTCGGTAGAGGCGATACAGGGTGAATGTGTGTAAATGTTTTAATAGCACGCGGGGAATGATTAATAATTAGGGTTTCCTGAAAAAGTGTTTTATTGAGTTTGATAAATAAACTTTCG
>CAYMUL010000048.1:0-17233 GCA_964393605.1 uncultured Ignavibacteriaceae bacterium
TATAATGCTTAAGTTGGAAAGTTACAATTGAAGAAATAACTTATGGACAAAAAATTCAGGAGTAACAATGAAAAACCAAAAAAGACATTTCACACCAGAGTTCAAGGTACAAGTCTTGAGAGAACAACTTGAGAATCAAATTCCCGTAGGAAGAATTTGTGAGCAATTCAATATCTCACCTAATTTATTTTATCTATGGAAAAAGGAATTCTTCACCGGAGCTGTCGGGATATTCATGAAAAAGAAATCTCAACAAGAAACAGCAAAACTTACCCGGCTGGTAGAAAAATTAAAAGACAAGGATTCGCTAATCAGTGAAATAGTCGAAGACAATCTTCGCTTAAAAAAAAAGCTGAGTGGGGAGATTTGAAAAACCACTGGGTAAAACCGGAAATACGCGATTCCGTTGTTAAACATATTTTATATCTGTCGTTAAGATGCGAAATTCCGATTACAATACTTCTTCCGCAGATTGGGCTCTGCCGTGTGAAATTCTATAAATGGTTAAACAGAACTGGTGATCCGAATAATCATAATGGTAAAATTCCAAAAAGACATTGGCTTACGCCTGAGGAGATTAAATTGATTGAACACTTTGCACAGGAGCGTTATCCTATCAATGATTACTTTCTTAAAGATGGTTATAGAAGAATCACTTATGCAATGCTCGACCAAAATATCGTCGCCGTACATCCTTCTTCTGTTTATCGGATATTGAAGAAAGCCGGATTGTTAAACAAATGGAATACCAATAAGAAGAGTATGAAAGGAAAAGGATTTCATCAGCCCGATTATCCGCATAAACATTGGCATATCGATATTAAATACTTAAACTTCAACGGTACTTTCTTGTTCTTAATTTCGATCCTCGATGGATTCTCAAGATACGTTTTGCATCATCAAGTAAGACATACTATGACTGAGTATGATATTGAGATTACTGTTCAACAAGCAAAAGATAAATACCCCAAAGCAAAACCAAGGATAATTACAGATAATGGTTCACAGTTCATATCGAAAGAATTCAAACAGTTTATTAAAGATGCTGAATTTACACACATAAGAACTTCCGTAAATCATCCGCAAGCCAATGGTAAGATAGAGAGATGGCACAGAACTATTTCGGAGGAATGTTTGCGAATTAAATCTCCGATTACTATTGAAGAATATCAAACCTTTATTGAAGATTATGTGAATTATTATAATACTAAAAGATTACACGCAGCGTTAAAATATCTAACGCCGGAAGATTATATGATGAACAGAATAGAAGAACGATTGGCCGAAAGAGAAACAAAATTAGAAAAAGCTGAAATCGCGAGAGCTAATTACTGGAAACAAAAGGAAGAGGTTGTGTAGGGATATGTTTAGGTACAAAGAAAATGCAAGCAAAAATTACGGAGCGAAGACATCCAAAAAAATGTCGCAGCGGAGAAATTTTTGCAGTAGTAGAGTTGAAAATCAATTCGCTTTTTATACAATTATTTTTAACAAGGTTGTAACTTTTCCATTGAAGCATTACAAATCCAACACTTACAATCAGTCCAACATTAGCTACTGTTAGTCCAAGTTCAGGTTCAACAACATTTAGTGTAACCTCTAATACAAATTGGACAGTTTCTGAATCTTGCGATTGGGTGACAGTAAGTCCAACTAGTGGAAATGGTAACGGGTCAGTAACAGTTTCATATCAACAAAATTCAATAGTTGATCAGAGACAATGCATAATAACGGTTTCAGCTAGTGGGGTTAGTAATCAAACATTCACATTAACACAGCAAGGAGCAAATCCAACACTTACAATCAGTCCAACATCAGCTACTGTTAGTCCAAGTTCAGGTTCAACAACATTTAGTGTAACCTCTAATACAAATTGGACAGTTTCTGAATCTTGTGATTGGGTAACAGTAAGTCCTTTAGCTGATAGTGGTAATAAAGTTGTTACAGTGAATTATTCTGCTAATACAAGTTCTTCGCCAAGACAATGTCAAATAATTGTTGGATTAAATAATTCTATAATGATTGAAACATTCAATTTAAGTCAAGATGGATTAACTTCAATTGATAAATTTGATTATTCATCAAACATCCCAAATGATTTCTACTTAGCTCAAAATTATCCTAACCCATTTAATCCATCAACTTCATTAAAATTCGGATTAAAAGAAGAAGCTATTGTAACACTTAAAATTTATGATATTACCGGGGTTTTAGTTAGTGAGTTACTTAGTAATGAAGTTCTGAGTGCAGGGACTTATAGCTATAGATTTGAAGCAAATAACCTAACATCCAGCATTTATTTGTATTCTATTTCTGCAATTGCTACTCAGGGGAGTAATATTTTTAATGAAACAAAGAAAATGATATTGTTGAGATGATTTCAAATGTATTTTATCAAAACCTAATTGAATAATTTTGAATGATTAAAGGAGCCGATTAAAATTCGGCTTCTTTTTTATTTCCTCCAAGTTTGTTTTTTTAAATGTAATTCATTTATTCTGAAAAAATATTTTTCTTAATGTGGTCGGTTCTAAACACTTTACATCAATATTCTGGACAAGTTTGCAATTCAATTGCAAACTTGTCCACTTTTTTATAGTTTTGTATATGATTTTTAGAGATATTTCAAATAAAGTAGTTCAGCTAACAAAACAGTTTCCTGTTGTTGCTATAATTGGTCCAAGACAGTCTGGCAAAACTACATTGGTAAAAAACTTATTCCCCGATTTCACTTATGTCAATCTTGAAGAACCCGATACAAGGCAATATGCACAGCAAGATCCAAGGGATTTCCTTTCCGATAAAACAAACGGATTAATTATTGACGAAGCACAAAAAGTTCCGGAGTTGTTTTCATACATACAGACAATTTCAGATTCGTCAAAAAAGAACGGGCAGTTTATTCTTACAGGTTCACAAAATTTCCTGTTGCTTGAAAAGATTACCCAGACACTTGCCGGCAGAGTTGCTATCTTAACATTGCTTCCGTTTGCTTTGAGTGAATTAAATCCGCAAAGCGAAACAGAGACTTTTTCTAAATATTTATTCAATGGGTTTTATCCTCCAATCTATGATAGAAACTTAAGTCCGCTGGATTGGTTCCCAAACTATATAAGTACTTATATTGAACGGGATGTTAGGCAAATAAAAAATATTTCGGACTTATCTGCATTTAATATTTTTGTTAAGCTTTGTGCAGGAAGAATCGGGCAACTTCTAAATATTTCTTCGCTTGCTAATGAGACCGGTATATCCATTAATACTGCTAAATCATGGCTTTCAATACTCGAATCCAGTTTTATAATTTTCAAATTACAACCTCATTTTCATAATTATAATAAAAGACTTGTAAAAATGCCTAAGCTATATTTTTATGACACCGGTTTAGCCTGTTCATTGCTGAATTTATCAACCGAAGAGCAGGTTTCTACTCATTACAATTTAGGCGCTTTATTTGAGAATATGATTATCTCCGAACTTCTTAAGTTTCGATTTAATAGAGGGCTGGTAAATAATCTATATTTTTGGCGGGATAAATTAGGTAAAGAAATTGACTGCCTTATCGATAACGGTAACGATAAAATAACAGTTGAAATAAAAGCAGGTAAAACTTTAACCACTTACTTTTTTAAAGATTTAGCTTTTTATAATAAGTTGACCCTGAACGAAGACATTAAAGCATTTCTGATTTACGGAGGTGATTCTGTTCAGCGAAGGGGCGATTTTTCGGTTTTGCCGTGGTTCAAAGCTACGGACATTTTTAATTAATCTTGTTTGAATATTTTTAAGTATGAAAACTTCTTTCTTATTGCTGCTTCTTCTTTTAGGAAAATTATCTCCTCAAAATTATAATGAAATCATCACTAACATCGAAACGAGGAGAACAGAACTTGCCTCAATTTACTCTTCCGCCAATAATAAAGATTCTCTCATTTCGGTAGCTCAAGAGTTTTTGTTTGATAAAATCGTCAATGAAATCTTCCCGGCATGGTATAATACTCAATGGGATTTTTATGGAACAACTACTATTCCTAAAAAAGGTAAAATTGCTTGTGGATATTTTGTAACTACTATTCTTGAACATGCCGGCTTTAAGCTTCCACGGGTTAAGTGGGCTCAGCTTGCTTCGGAAACTATTATTTTAAAACTAAACGAAGATGTTAAAAGATTTAGAAATCGTCCGGTTAAAGATGTTATAGATTATATCTCAACTTCCGGCAAAGGTCTATATATAGTGGGACTTGATATTCATATCGGTTTTATCGTAAATGACGGGGAAGAGATTTCGTTTGTGCATTCAAATTACTATAAGCCGGAAATCGGCGTTATGAAAGAAAGTTTAGAAGGAAATAATCCACTTGCAGATTCAAGGTACAGAGTAATAGGAAAAATTCTTCACAAAGCAATGGTTGAAAAATGGCTGCTTGGAAAAGCTTTTGAGTAAAGAGTTGTGTAAAAATATCCACTATAAAAAATACCGTTACATAATCGCTTTTGCGAAAAAAATAAATTAGTGTTCTACCGGCGCAATTGGATTGTAAGTCTCGCGCATCGAGTGAACTTCGTGTGCCTTTGTGGTAAAAAAAAAGAATTCAACCACCAAGTCGCACGAAGGATTGCACGAAGTAACTCAAAGGAAGAACTTCGTGTGCCTTTGTGAAAACCTTCGCGTTTCTTTGTGGTAAAAAAGAAATTAACCACAAATGTAATTCCGCGACAAAATAAAATATTTTAACTGAGTTCGTAACGCCTTTTGAATCTACTTTATTATATATACTTGGCTCGCCTTTTTTTTCTAATTGAAAAAAAACATCAACGATAAAAAAATACCGTTACATAATCGCTTTTGCGAAGAAAATAAATTAGTGTTCTACCGGCGCAATTGGATTGTAAGTCTCGCGCATTGAGTGAACTTTGTTTGCAGGTTTTAATCCAATTTCTTTTGAGACTCGCGCTTCAAATTCATCACGGAATCTTGTAACCATGTAACGCACGGGCCAGGCAGCAGCTTCACCCAAAGCGCAAATTGTGTTTCCTTCAATATTCGTCGCCACAGAAATTAAAAGATCAATATCTTTTTGCGAGCCTTCGCCGCGTAAAATTCTATTGAGAATTTTTTCAAGCCAGCCCGTACCTTCGCGGCACGGCGTACACTGCCCGCAACTTTCGTGATGATAAAATTTAGAAATGCGCGCCAAAACTTTTACGAGATCGGTATCTTCATCCATGACAATCACTCCACCGGTTCCGATTGCCGATCCTGCGGCACGAAGCGACTCGGCATCCATTTTAATTCCTTCAAGTTGATCGCCGCGAAGTGCAGGCATTGATGAACCGCCGGGTATCACACATTTAATTTTTTTATTTCCCGGAACTCCGCCCGCATGATTGTAAATTATATCTGTCAAGAGAGTTCCTGTTGGCAATTCATAAACGCCCGGTTTGTTCACATGTCCGCTTACGCCGAAAAGAAGTGTGCCGGGATGTTTCGGTTCGCCGATTTTAGAAAACCATTCCCAACCGTTTGAAATAATTTTAGGAACGTTAGTGATTGTCTCAACATTGTTGATTGTAGTCGGGCATCCCCACAAACCATTTTGCGCAGGGAACGGCGGCTTCACTCGCGGATAGCCACGCTTCCCTTCAATCGAATTCATGAGAGAACTTTCTTCGCCGCAAATATACGCTCCTGCTCCTTTGTGAATATAAATCTCGCATGAAAAATTTGTGGAAAAAGTTTCTTTCATTCTTTCTCCAACGAATCCATTTTCATAAGCATCATCAAGTGCGGCTTGAAGCAATTTAATCCATTTATGATATTCACCGCGAATGTAAATGTAAGCACTCTTTGATTGTATAGCGTAACAAGTAATTAAAATTCCTTCAATCAATTGGTGAGGATTGAATTCAAAAATTTGTCTGTCTTTAAAAGAACCCGGTTCGCTTTCATCGCCGTTGACGCAAAGATATTTCGGTTTATCGGTGGACTTTGGCATGAAACTCCATTTAAGTCCCGCAGAAAAAGATGCACCGCCTCTTCCGCGCAAACCGGATTTTTTTACTTGTTCGATAATATCATCGGGGGTTTGGGCGAAAGCTTTTTTTGCCGCTTGATAACCTTCATGCTGAAGATAGACGCTTAGTTTATGCAGTTCGGGAATTTCGGGGAGTACTATTCTTACCATTTTCTTCAGCTCAATGAATCAATTATTTTTTCGGTTTCTTCGATCGTCAAATTTTCATAATAATCTTCGTTGACTGCAATCATCGGCGCAGTGCCGCATGAACCCATACATTCTACTTCTTCCAATGAAAATTTTCTGTCTTCAGTTACATCAACTTTTTCGTTCAAACCGATTTTCTTTTTTACTGCATCAAGAATTTCATAACCGCCGCGAAGCATGCACGAAACATTTGTACAAACTTGTAAATGATATTTCCCCATCGGTTTTTTATAGAACATCGTGTAAAACGTAACTACGCCGAGAACTTCTTCTTCATCCATCTCAAGTAAAGAAGCAATTTCTTTCATCACTTCAACCGAAATCCATCCGTGCTGTTCTTGCGCAAGATAAAGAAGTGGCATTACCGCCGGTTTCTTTTCAGGATACTTCAAAAGTATCTTTTCAATTTTCGTTCTGTTCTCTTCTGAAAATTTAAATTCCATATTCTCTATTGATTAAAATTATTTATCTGCTTCGCCCATTACAGGGTCAATGCTTCCGATGATAGCAACTACATCGGATATCATATGTCCTACACAAAGCCGCGGCAGTGCTTGTAAGTTTGAAAATGATGGCGATTTTATTTTCAGCTTGTAAGGAGAGCCTTCCCCTTTACTGACGATGTTAAAACCAAGTTCGCCTTTCGGATTTTCGACTGCGTGATATATTTCTCCTTCGGGAGGATTGATTCCAAAATTCACGAGCATGAAGTCGTGAATTAGTTCTTCCATCTTCGTATAAATTTCTGTTTTGCGCGGAAGAACTTTTTTCGGTTGATTCGCCATCGTTTCCCCTTGCGGAATTTTATCGATGATCTGTCGAATAATTTTTACTGCTTCGCGCAATTCATCTGCGCGGACAAAATATCGCGCGAGACAATCGCCACCGGAATGGGTTATCACTTTAAAATCCATTTCATCATAAAAGAGATAAGGTGCAGCTCTTCTTAAATCATACTCTACTCCGCTACCGCGAAGACTCGGTCCCGTCATTCCGAGACTTAAAGCTTCTTCACCGGAAATTGCACCGACATCTTCAAGCCGTTCAATAAAAATTCTGTTCGAGTTCAAAAGGCGTTCAATCTCATCAATCTTCGCTTCGAATTGTTCGATGAAAGATTTTACTCCATGAAAAGTTTCTGCGGTAACATCCGATGCAACTCCGCCAATGCGTGTGTAAGATGTTGTAAATCTTGCGCCACAAATTACATCATAAAGATCAAGAATTTTTTCACGCTCGCGTAAAGTCCAGAGAAACACAGTCAACGCGCCGACATCCATCGCCAATGCACCGATTGCAACAAGATGCGAAGCAACTCTTGAAAGCTCACACATCATCATGCGGATATATTGCGCACGTTTGGGAACTACGATGCCTGCCAATTTTTCTACTGCAAGAACATACGCAACATTGTTTGCAGGTGGAGAAAGATAATCAAGTCTGTCAGTGTGAGGAATGTAATCGAGATATCCCATATTCTCCGCCATCTTTTCGTAACCGCGATGAAGATAGCCAAGTTCGGGAACGCATGCCATAACTGTTTCACCATCAAGACGAAGCACGACGCGCAAAACACCGTGTGTTGCCGGATGTTGCGGTCCCATGTTTAATATCATTTCATTTTCGAGAGCATCTTCGAGGACGATGTGCGTCTTCTGATTTAACAGCGCTTCGTAAATTCTTGATTGTGTATTTTCTTTAGAAAATTTTTCCATACAAATTATTTTTTAGGTAAAGAAAGTGAACCGGGAATGCCCATTACCGGGAAATCTTTTTTTAGCGGATGATATTCAAACTCTTCGGGCATGTACATTCTTCGCGGGTCGGGATGATTTGTAAAAGTTATTCCATACATATCGTACGTTTCTCTTTCGTACCAATTGGCGGAAGCCCAAACACTACTGACGCTTTCAATTGCGCAATCGGATTCGTCAACTTTACATTCGAGACGAAGACGAAATTTATTTTTTAGTGAAAAGAGATTGTACGAGACGGTAAATCGATTTGAGCGAACTGCCCAATCGATCGCAGTAATATCAATGCACTGAAGAAATGAAAGTGATTCGTCATTCTTCAAAAAATCAGAAACATCGATAATAAATTTTTTATCGAATTGAATTGTGAGTTCATCTTTAAATTCAACAATCTCAAATGTAACTGCAGAGAACTGTTCGTTTAATTTTTGAAGAAGAGTTTCTTTGAAAGACATATTAATTTTTGCTCAACTCAAACTGGTTTGTACTCGGGAAATCGCTCACGCGCGTCTTTCCAATTTTTTCTTGAATCTTTATGAGCGCATTCAAAAGATTATCGGGGCGCGGCGGACATCCTGCAAGATAAAGATCAACCGGAAGAAATTGGTCGATACCCTGAACAACAGAATATGAGCGATACATTCCTCCCGATGATGTGCATGCACCCATTGCAAGCACCCATTTCGGATTTGGCATTTGTTCGTAAATTTTTCTTACGATGTGCGACATTTTATATGTTACTGTTCCGGCAACAATCATCAAATCGCACTGACGTGGAGTGAATCTCATTACTTCAGATCCGAAGCGAGCAATATCATATTTCGGGTCACCGACAGCCATCATCTCGATTGCACAACAGGAAATTCCCATCGGCATAGGCCAGACTGCGCTTTTTCTTGCCCAAGCAGCGAGCGCGTCAACTGTGGTTGTAATGAATCCGTCATTCTTTAAATATGCTTCTAATCCCATTCGAATCCTCCTTTTTTATAGACATACAGGAACCCCAACTCAAACACGATTAAAAAAATAATCATCGCAACAAAAACAGAACTACCAAATTGAGTGAATAGCCGTTTAAACTCTACTGCCCACGGATAAACGAATATTACTTCGATATCAAAAATTATGAAGAGCATTGCAACCATATAATATTTTATGGACATACGTTCGTTAGTTGTGCCAACAGGTTTTACACCCGATTCGTAAGTCGAAAGTTTTTCAGGGTTTGGTCTTTGTGGACCGATTAATTTTGATGAAATCACGATTGCAAAAGAGAATATGAGTGCAAAGGCAATTACAACAAATATCGGGATATAGGATTCAATCATTCGGTGTTATTTGTAAAATTTTTGGGTTCAAATTTATTATAAACGTGAGTGAATTGCAATTTAAAAGCAAACAACTTTCAGTAACGAATCGATAATTATTTCGGAGATTTCTGTTTAAGCGAAATACGGTAGAAGGAATTTTTTATTTATTTTTGTTTATTTTCAATTGTTCGCGGAGAGTTCTTCATCTTAGTGTCGCAGAGGTAAAAAAAGAAGTTAAACCACTTAGGCACTAAGAACACTTAGAAACACGAAGCCAATTCGCAATTCTCCATCGTCCAGTCATAACTATTCATTTTTAATTTGTAATTTTTAATTCTACAAAGGAATGCCACAACGGCACTAAGGCACTACGCAGCACAAACACAATTATTTGCCCAATTCTCCATTCTCCCCCGATAGATCGGGACTCGATGGTCAATTCCTCTTCTTACACTTACACTTACACTTACACTTAATCTTATTTATCTCCCGAAGGGAGAATCTTTATCTTTATCTGCGTTGCCAATTCTGCAACTTCTTCTTCACCGCGAAGACGCCGAGACGCGAAGGAATTTTTTATTTTCAATTGTTCGCGGAGAGTTCTTCATCTTAGTGTCTCATGGGTAAAAAAGGAAGTTAAACTACTTAGGCACTAAGAACACTTAGAAACACGAAGCCAATTCACAATTCTCCATCGTCCAGTCATAACTATTCATTTTTAATTTGTAATTTTTAATTCTACAAAGGAATGCCACAACGGCACTAAGGCACTACGCAGCACAAACACAATTATTTGCCCAATTCTCCATTCTCCCCCGATAGATCGGGACTCAATTGTCAATTGTTAGTTGCTTCCAGTGCCGCATCCACCATCTTCAACAAGTCTTGCATGAAAAACGGTTTTGAAATATAGTGCGTCATTCCGTGTGCTAAGAATTCTTTTTCATCTTCGTACGAAGCAAAAGCCGTTACCGCCGCAATTGGAGTCGAACTATAATTCGGCATCGTTCGAATAATCTCCGTCAACTCAACACCATTTGTCCCTCTCCCTAAATTGATATCCATTAAAATTAAGTCGTAAGAATTCGATTTTACTTTCGGTATGGCATCATCTGCATTAACGCAAGTTTCGATTGAATAATATCTTGAAAGATATTTCTCAATTACTTCTCGGTTGGAGTCGTCGTTCTCTATCAACAATATTTTTTTGGATGACTTAATTCGTTTATTTAATTTTTTAGAATCGGGAATGACTTCTCTGGTGTTGATTAATTCTTTCGTTGTAACATTATTTTTAATTGCAAACCTCACAGCAAAAGTTGATCCTTTCTCAACTTCACTTTCCACAGAGATTTCACCTCCGAGCATCTCGCAATTCTTTTTTGCGATTGTTAGTCCGAGTCCGGTTCCTTCGAACGTTCTGCTCAATCCTTCGCTTACTTGCCGGAACTCTTTCCAGATCAAGTCAAGTTTATCATTCGGAATACCGATGCCGGTGTCTTTTACTTTTAGTTCGAAAATTTCTTTGCCATCATCTTTTATTATTTCGGCAGAGATTAGTACTTCTCCTTTTTCGGTGTAGATAATTGCGTTATCAATCAGATTGTAAAGCGTTGTTGTGAAGAGACGGTTATCCGTATTAATAATCATCTCCGGCTGTTGAATTTCTTTTTTAAGTAAAAGATTTTTCTTCTCCGCTGCAACTTTGAATTCGTTATAAACCCGTTCGATAATTGTTACGACGTTTATCGGTTTGTGTTCCGGTTTTGTATCAAGGAATTCGATGTTTGTTAAATCCAATATTTTTGTTAAAGTGTTTTGCATTCTGTGCGCCGAACGGATTATACTCTCAACCATTTCTTTATCATCTTCTGAAACTGTATCGAGCAATAATTCCGCGAAGCCGAGTATTCCTACAAAGGGTGTGCGGAGTTCGTGACTCATATTTGCGAAGAAGTAAGATTTCACGCAGTTCATTTCTTCGGCTTTGTCAAGCGCGATTTTTAAATCAGCAGTTCTCTCTTCGACTAATGCTTCGAGATTGGCATTCATCATTTTTAATTGGTCGGATTTTAGTTTGAGCTGGATGTGTGTGTCAATGCGGGCAAGCAGTTCACGTGCATTGAATGGCTTGAGCACATAGTCTTGCGCACCGGAATCAAATCCTTTTACAATGTTTTCTGTTTCTGCAAATGCAGTCAAGAATATTACCGGAATCTCTCTTAGTTTTTCCTTGCTTCGCATTATCGCGCATGTTGCGTAGCCATCGAGTATGGGCATGTCTATGTCAAGCAGTACTATCGAATAGTCATCTGCTTGAGTTAAAATTTCGAGTGCTTGTTTGCCGTTAGTTGCAAACCCGACTGTATAATTCGCTTCCTTGAGGACACTTCCGAGAATTTGTATATTCTGCGGGTTATCGTCAACTACGAGTACCTTAAATTTTTTGTTATCGTTATTCATCACTTCTCCATTGTTAATTTTTTCTAAGTGTTCCTTCGTGCCCTTAGTGCCTAAGTGGTTCAACTTCTTTTTTTACCACTAAGACACTTAGTTCACTAAGATTCACTAAGTGTTAATATTTGTTATTTTCTTTATTCCTTCGGCAACCTTGAAAATTGTTCTGTTACTAGAGGAACGATATGCTTTGTAATATTTTCGCAATTAAAATTTATCAACAATCCTTTTGGCCTACCTGAAAGTTTAAGATAGGTTAGTAATTGTGCAGTATAAAGCGGAATCATCTGTTCAACCGATTTCAGTTCTACGATAACAAGTTCGTTGACGAGAATGTCTAACTTTAACGGGTTACCTAATTCTTTGCTCTTATATTTCAGTGGTAAATATATCTGCGAACTGACTTCCAATCCGGCTAATGTTAGTTCTTCAAGCAAACATGATTCGTACACAGATTCAAGTAAGCCTGGTCCGAGTTGTTTGTGTACTTCAATAGCACATCCTACAATTTTGTAAGCGATGTGGTTAATATATTTTTGTGTTAACATAGTTTCTTTTTTTACCACTAAGACACTTAGTTCACTAAGATTCACTTAGTGTTCCTTAGTGTTCTTAGTGTCTAAGTGGTTATTTCTTTCTCACACTTAGTTCACTTAAAATTACCTTAAACTTATTCAACTCCGGAGTTAGTTTATCAATCTCAAATAGTGAAGCATGCAGTTCAATCTTCTTCCCGTAATCACTCAGCATACGCAGCGAATATTTATCACCCAGCATCGCTAAGTCATTACCGAACGCTTCAATTTCATCAACCAAAATTGATTTGCTCACTGACTCATACCTCGCGAGAAAATCTTCATTCAAAATTTTCACAACCTCCGGCAAGACACTCAACTCACTATCCGATAACTCGAATGTTACTTCCTTCTCATGCCTTGCTTCCGCTCGTTCGCCCGACTTAAACTTCAAATATTTTTTCAACACCTCAACCAAATTAGGCAACACAACCGGCTTCAAAAGGAACTCATCGAATAACTCATTCATATCTTTATCCTTCAATATAATTTTGGAAGAAGCGGAAATACAAATAACCGGAATATGCTTCGTACGTTCATCGCCGCGTAAAATGCGGGTCGCCTCAATGCCGTCCATTACCGGCATACGCAAATCCATAAGAATAACATCGGGTAATTCTTTGAACGCAATCTCAACCGCTTCCTTACCGTTCACAGCTTCAAAAATATTTAAAGAGGAATTCTCGAGTAAATCTACAATAAGCGAGCGATTATTCTTATTATCATCCACAAGCAAAATTTTTCCTTCACTAAAAAGTGTAGCGCTTGGATCGAACTCCACAACGGCATCACTGCTCTTTTCACCTTCAATAACTTTTACTGAAGGAATGAATATTTTAAATTTACTTCCTTTCCCAACTTCACTTTCAAACGTAATCGTTCCGCCCATCATTTCAACTAACCGCTTTGAAATTGCAAGTCCTAAACCCGTGCCGCCATATTTTTTTGTACTCTGATCTTTTTGCTGCGCGAATGCTTCGAATATGAATTCTTGTTCCTCTTTCGGAACACCGATACCGGTATCTTCAACAATGATGAAAAGATCGATACTGTTTTCATCTTTTTCTTTTTTATCAATAATTAAAATTACATGTCCTACATCTGTGAACTTAACTGCGTTGCCGATGAGGTTAAAAAGAATTTGTCTCAACCGCAAACCATCGAGCAGAAGCAAACGCGGAATATCGCTCTCGGTTTCAATCATAAAGTCGAGATGCTTTTCCGAAATTTTTCTTGCGAACATTATTTCAACTTCTTCGGCGAGTTTGATAATGTTGAGCGGCTCTGGTTCAAGTTTTAGTTTCTCCGCTTCAATTTTTGAGAGGTCGAGTATATCGTTAATCAAAGACAATAAACTTTTGCCGCTTGTTCGAATGGCTTCAACTCGCTTTTTATTTTTTTCATCTTTAAGGGAAGAATAAAGCATATCGGAAAAACCGATTATCGAATTCATCGGCGTGCGAATTTCGTGTGAAATATTTGCCAGGAAAGTGCTTTTAGCGCGGTTGGCATTCTCGGCATCTTCCTTCGCTTTTTGAAGTTCTTTTTCTCGTTCGAGTAATTCGGTAATATCATGCAGAACAATTTGAACCGCGTCTTTATCATTCAACTTAAATGGAATACCGACAACTTCAACATCAATAACTTCACCTTTAAGATTGATAATCTTCTCTTCAACATAAGGTGCAGTAAAACCTTCTTTTACTTTTTTAATTCTTTCTTTAATAAGTTCGTGATAATCGGGATGGAAGAAATCAAACGGCGAACGACCGAGAACATCACTTCCATTTTCCGCGGCAAAAAGCTGCAAGCCCGCAGAGTTGATATAAATAATTTTGTTATCCTGATTAATAAAAATCGCATCGCGGGAAGTTTCAACAAGTTTTCTGTATCTCTGTTCGCTTTCCACTACAGCGGCTTCCGAGAGTTTGCGTTGAGTGATATCGTGTGAAAGAATAAATATACCTTCGGGAATCGGCTGAATGCTTAACTCAAACCAACCTTTTGAGCCGTCAGGAAAAGTGAATTCATTTTCAAGATGTTGAAATGATCTTTCATCCATACTTTGTTTTATGATTTTGAAAACAAAAGTTTCTTCAATGCCGGGCCACATTTCCATATATACATTACCAATTAGCTCTTTGCTGGAGCGGCGGTTTTGTTTTTCAGCAGCAGAATTTATGTAAATATATCGCCAATCCTTTCCGATTATTTGGCATCCCTCGAGCATCGTATCGAGTGTAGTTGTTAAAAGTAATTCACTTTTATTCAAATCTGCTTCAATATTTTTTCGACTCGTGATATCAGTGCAAGCGCCCGACATAGAAATTGATTTGCCTTCGCTGTCAAATAGTGCCGTTCCGACATCATGCCACCAAACAACGCTTCCATCTTTTTTAAACACTCTATATTCAGTTTCGTAAGGAATTTTCTTTTCAAGATGATCGGCGAGGAGTTGCATTACTTTCTTGTAATCATCGGGATGAATTGCTTGTTCCCATGCCTCAATCGTTCTTGGGAATTCATTTTTTTGATAGCCGAGCATTTCGTCAATCAATTCCGACCATTCGAGTTCATTATTTATCATATCCCAATTCCAAAGTGCAATCTTTGCCGATGTTGAGGCGAGTGTCAAATTGTCGAGTGCCTTCTGAAGATTCTTTTCTGCTCTTTTCTTTTCCGAAATATCTACAACCATGCCTGACAAAACGCTTCCAACTAGTTTACTACTAATGAGTATAAAAATATTTTTTCCTTTATTAGTGCGAACTTCCACTTCAAAATTTTCAACCATTCCAAATTCTTTTAAGGCACTGATTAGTTCTTCTCTTCGTTTCGGGTCTTTGTATCTTAAGATAGCCGCTTGAGATTTGAATTCTTCGAGAGAGTCGAATTCTAAAATATTTAATAAAGCTTCATTGCCATATAAAATCTCGCCGCCGATTGTACTTGCATAAACGCCGACAAGCGCATTATCGACGAGGTTTCTGTAACGGGCTTCGCTTTCTGCAATCAACTTTTGCTGCTTTCGTTTATCCGTTTCATCCTGGAATGCAAGCACAACACCGATAACTTCTCCTTCGGGGTTATACATCGGCGCGCCGGTATCAATCACCGGAATTTCTTTTCCTTTTTTTGAAATGAGAATTGTATGATTGGCGAGGTATTTTACAATTCCATGCGCAAGAACTTTTTCCACAGGATTTTTTTCAATCTCTCCCGTGGTTTCGGCTTTGATTATATAAACATCGTTAAGATTTCTTCCGCGCGCATCTCTTAAAGTCCAGCCGGTTAATTCTTCCGCGAGTTGATTCATGTACTCAATCTTACCATCAAGATTGGTAGTAATAACTCCGTCGCCGATGCTATCGAGTGTAACTTTAAATTTTTCCTGAAATTGCCAGAGTTCTTTTTCTTTGCTGTAGAGTTCGCGGTAAATTGTTTTTTGACGGCTGTTGTAAAGTAGCATCAATCCCGCCGTAACAATAAAGATCAAGCCAAGACTAATGCCGAAAATCAGATAAAGTTGCAAATGTAGTTCGGCAAAGATTTCGCTCTTATCTACTTTTGAAACCAGCCACCAATTTGTCCCGCTGATTTTTTGAACATGAGCGAGAACCTCGACGCCGCGGTAGTCAACGCCGTCAATAATACCTTCGGCACCTTTCATTGCTTTCACAGAAGGGGCTTCGGTATTTGATGACGGAAATTTGTATTTGAGCGCCATTCCATCTTTCAAACGAAGGTCGTTCAAAATCAGCATCCCGTCTTTCTCAACTCTCGTTAAAACATTCTCACCGGTTTGATGCGGTGTGTGCCATGCTTTAATTAACGGGTAAAGAAAATCTTCCGGATCAATTCTGAAAACAATAACTGCAATCACGTGATTTGTTTCATCAATTATCGGCGCGTTAAAATCGAGATGAATAGCATCACCGGTTTGGCAGAAATAAAGATCGCTGTTAATTATTTTTTTTGATTTAATTGTCTGCTTTATGTTAGATAAGGTTATGCTGTCGATCGTCGTCAATTCTTGATCAACGGAAACTAAAATTTTTCCTTTCTTGTCCGTTATGAAAATATTCTGGTAGCCGTATCCCTCTTTTACGATAGTGATTCGCTGAAGAATTTTTTGTTTGATTTCAGCATCATCGGAAGAAGAAATAAAACTTTCTACACCGGCAGTGAAAAAAGGTGATCTTATGAATACATTTGCGTCAGCATTGCGTTCTTTAATCCACGTTTCAATTTGGTTCGCTTTTAGATCTGCAATTGAGTTTAGTACCTGATACTTCTGCTGCCTTATAGAATTCGATTGAAATTGATAAGAGTAGTATCCGCCGAAGATGATTAAAAGGCATAATATTGCGATGAGCAAAATAATTTGCTTTTTGGATGGAGCCGATAAAATTTTTTGCACTTTAATCTCCGTCTTTAATTATCATTGCCGGCAAATGGTCAGCATATTAAAGGTTGCCTCGGTAAATTTAGTACAGGGGAAATTTCCCCGTGCGCAAATGAAATTTAATGTAAATTTTTTCTACATCCAAAAAAAATGAAAGCGATTTAATTTTTCTTCGAGCAACAAATTGAAGTAGTGTCTTAAGGTAAAAAAAGAAAATTAAACCACTTATGCACTAAGATCACATAGAAACACAAAGCCAATTCACCATTCTCCATTTTCCATTGTTAATTCCTCATCTTACACTTATTTATCTCCCGAAGGGAGACACTTACACTTAATCTTATTCATCTCCCGAAGGGAGAATCTTTATCTTTATCTTTCTCTTTCTCTGCTCTGCCAAAGCTGCAACTTCTTCTTCACCGCAAAGACGCGAGGAAATTTTTAATTTATTATTGAGTTCACTCTAAAAAGGCAGAGAATAATTTTTCTTATAAAGAAAATTTAAATA
>CAYMUL010000049.1:0-16063 GCA_964393605.1 uncultured Ignavibacteriaceae bacterium
GGAGAACCCTTGGTAGCAGTAAGATATTATAAAATGAGAATGTGAAAAAAATTGCTGAGAGGGAGTCCCGATACATCGGGAGAACCCTTGGTAGCAGTAAGATATTATAAAATGAGAATGTGAAAAAAATTGCGGAGAGGGAGGGATTCGAACCCTCGGTAGCAGTTTACCCACTACGACGGTTTAGCAAACCGTTGCCTTCAGCCACTCGGCCACCTCTCCGGCTGTTGGCTGAATTTTCAATATTATAAATTTTTGCGCCGCAATATAAAGAGTTTTGCTCTGCTCTAAAAATAGATTTTATAACTTATCTTTTTGACAAGTTACAATTAGAACCGTAATAGCGTTTCCCTGATGACGTGCTGAACAAGATGTACGTAAAGAATTCACACCTAAAAATTTGCGGAGAGGGAGTCCCGATTCATCGGGAGAACCCTCGGTAGCAGTTTACCCACTACGACGGTTTAGCAAACCGTTGCCTTCAGCCACTCGGCCACCTCTCCGGCTGTTGGCTGAATTTTCAATATTATAAATTTTTGCGCCGCAATATAAAGAGTTTTGCTCTGCTCTAAAAATAGATTTTATAATTTACCCGCAGACTTCTTCCACTTTCAGGGGCAATGGATTTTATTCGCGACAAATGATTCCGGTATTCCTTATCAACTAAATTTTCAAGCGTGATTGAGAATGAGTGAATCGTTTCATAAAAAATAAAATGCTTCTGAAGAAATACGCTTGTAACAAAAAAACCGGCAGTCTCTTCTTCGAATTGTCCCAATTTATTTTGCCGAAGAGTAGAATTAAATTCTATCCCAACATTAAAATCGTCGGTATGATATTTCAAATTTCCGTAAAGGGTTAAAGGTGGAATTTGCGGTAAATAATTTGAAGTGCTTGCAATTTTTCCGTTCACGAAATGTGAAGCGAGTGTGAAAGAGAAATTCCTGGAAAAATTTATTTCACTTTCAAATTCGTAACCGAATAAAGCGGCTTCCACTCCGTTTGAAGCGTAGATTGGTAGTAGCGTAGCAAAATTTATTTTTCCGGTATTTTGTGGAATAATGTAATTCATGAAATAATTGTAATAGATTGAAGTTTTAAACTTCATTGATTCGAACACTATATAATTGTTTAGTTCGATGCCGACCCCTTCTTCCGCGCTCAAATTGCTGTTTCCTGTTTCGTAACTATATGCGGCGAGGTGTGGACCTTGAGAATAAAGTTCTTCCAACGATGGCGCTCGTGATGAATAGTTTGCTTGAATTCCTGCAAAATATATTTTCGTAATCTGTTGCAGATATGAAGCGGAGAAGGAAACAGAATTAAAATTTCTATCGGGTATTACGTTGCTGTTAGGTTTTACACTTGTGTGTGTAAATCTCGCGGCAAATTCAAAATTATTTTTTTCATTAAAATATTTTTGGTGAATAAAAGCCGCAATTTCATTAGTCTCTGCATTTGGTGTAAAGACAAACCCGCCGATTCTGAAATCTCGATTTTTGAAACTAACTCCTAAAGTTCCTTCATTAAAGAAAAGAAATTTAGTTGTAGTGAGATGAAGATATGTTTGATAATCTCGAGTAACGAATTCTGCGCCGAGTAAATTATTTGACTCAAACTCTTTCTGATTAAAATAAGTTCGTGCGAGACTAAATTCTATCTCAGTAATATTTCGGAAGTTCAACTCGTATTTAAATTTTGTGGAGAAAATTCTTCGCAGCAAAGTTATATCTACACCTTTCGGATGCCCGCCGATAAAACCGCCGGGGATTCCATACTCGGAAGAAAATTCTCGCATAGAAATTCCTGCAAAACCATTTTTGAACAGATAACTCGTACCCACCGCATAATTTTTGGAACTCATATTTGTGTTAATCAATTTTCCAATTGGCGTGGTTGCATCGGAGGAATTTCGATGTGTAGCTTCCAGGCGCATTGTTAAAGGCTCAAATGGTATTTCAAAAATTCCACCGCCGAGATATCCTTTGTTCATAGATTCACCGTATGCACCGATAAATCCATGCAAGTGATCGGGCATGTGAGTCAGAATATCTTCGCGCAAAATATTTATCCATCCCCCCATTGCAGAAGAATTGAAAATTAGTTGCTGCGGTCCGCGCACAATCTCTACCGATTCAATCGTAAATGGTTCGGTGGAAACAGCATGATCGGGCGAGGTTGCCGAAAGATCGTTCGTTGAATTGTCATCTTCACTAATAAAAATTCGATTGCCGCCGAGCCCTCGAATTACCGGACGCGCTGGTGCCGGTCCCATCGTTCGCAAACTTAACCCGACTTGATTTTTTAATGTTGCGCCGAGTGTGTTACTCAAATCTTTTACTAATTCTTTGCTTGAAATAAAATCTGTTGTTTGTCCGAGTTCATCAACTATTGAAAGATTTTTTTTGTCGGATATGATGACTTCATCAAGTTCAATAGAAGTTGGTTGCAAATAAATTTTAAGTGAAGAAGATTCCCGTGATTGTGTTTTTACTTTAGCGTTAAGAGTGTGGAAGGCAACATGCTGGAATGATAGCTCTACCGTCGGATGATGTAAATCCGATAAAGAAAATTTTCCATCGCTGTCTGTAATTGCATATTTATTTTCTTCAACTGCAAAAACTATCACACCTTCAATAGATTCGCCGTTCGACGCATTGTGGACACTTCCGATTAGTCGGTGTTGAGGAAAAACCCTCGCGGAAAGAAATATTAAAAAAAATAAAAGGAAAGCCCTCACTGAGGGGAGCTTTCCGTGATAAAATAAGTCATTCATTTTATTTTTATCTGAGATGAGTTCAAATTAACTCCTACTAATTTTATCTAACTTTAACAGGGAAAAGCGGTGTGGTGAAATCGGCGTGGTCGTTATGAAGCACTTGCAATTTCATAGTTGTAACACCAATTTTTTTTCCGCGAAGGTGAAATTCAAATTCTCCTTCTTCACCGGGATGCTGATAAAATGTAACGATGGTAGTATCAGTTATCGCTGCACCAAGTTTTTCATCGTCATCTTCGGGGGTGAATTCATTTTTATTTTCGTCGAGCAATTTAACTCTAAAGTCTTCCGAGAGGGAATCTTTCAAAGCTAAAACTGTATCAAAACCTGCGGTAAATGTGCCTTGAAAATATTCAAATACTTTCACTCCGCTCTGATAAAGCCGCAGTCCTTCTGCTTCGACATGCTCACCGGGATCAACCGGATTTTCCTCTTCGCAACCATTTAAAACGAGTGCCGCAACAAAAAATAGCGGCAATAAAAATTTAATGTTTCTCATAAAACTCCTTTATAATTATTAATGTATGAGTCTACTACAATAAGGTAGGAAACGGTTGAAACCGTTTTACTATTCAGAAAGCATTTCCTTTAACCAACGGCTTAAGCCGTTGGTTAATAATAACTTAAAGAACTGCGAACCGTTTCACCTGTCCCTTTGGGAACGGTTTATAATTCTTTTCCAATTTTAGATTAATGACCTTTTTAGTGCGAACTCATGAATTGAATTAAAGTAAATATTTAAGATAGGAGTTTACTCGGAGGTCCTCTTCGATTGGCGTTTTTATTTTGATCGGAATTGTTGTAAAAAGTTTTATCAACTTCCTTAAAAAAATGAATGAAGTTGACTAACGAAAGAAGACTGCCATTTGTATTTATGAAATGATTTCCGCCAATTATTTGCTGCACCTGGCAAACAGGAAAATGATCCGACATGAAAGAAATATCTTCACCGGGAAGATTTTGCTCTGTTTCGGCGAGATGCTCGCACTGATGGTCAAAATCTACAAAGTGATAATGAAATGCTGATGCCGTTATTAATACAAGATATAACGCCAGCAAAAAAATGCTTCTCTTTTTAGTCGAAAAAATTTTCATCGCTGTTGCAATATCGGTTTTAACAGCAAACGAATACAAGTTAATAATGATGACAATAATTTGGTTCTTACAATGCAGAATTAATCAATTCTTTCTTTGGCTACTTCATCGCTTATTGATAATTTTGGATTAAAATTATTTAAAATTTAGAGATGATATGGAAAAATATTTAGGTGTAGATTATTTTAATTTAGATTCTTTGCTTAGCGAAGAAGAAAAAATGGTGCGCGATTCTGTTCGCGAATTTGTTTCGGATGAGATCATCCCGATTATCGAACAATACAATCGTGAATCAAAATTTCCGTTTCAGCTTGTTCCTAAAATGGCTGAGCTAGGAATATTCGGCTCAACTCTGCCTGCAAAATACGGTTGCGCAGAGATGAACAACGTTGCATATGGATTAGTAATGCAAGAATTAGAAAGGGGAGATAGCGGCGTGCGCAGTTTTGTATCTGTTCAAAGTGCGCTTGTTATGTATCCTATCTTCACTTTTGGAAGTGATGAACAAAAAGATTTTTGGCTCCCCAAATTAGCTAAAGGGGAGAAGATTGGTTGTTTCGGATTAACCGAACCTGATTTTGGCTCAAACCCCGGTGGCATGATTACGCGTGCCGAGAAAACCGATGGAGGATATATTCTCAACGGTGCAAAAATGTGGATTACAAATGGCACCATCGCCGATGTTGCCGTCGTATGGGCAAAACTCAACGGCAGAGTACATGGCTTTCTCGTCGAAAAAGGTTCGACGGGATTCACAGCTCCCGAAATGAAAGGGAAACACTCGTTGCGCGCTTCGGTAACCTCAGAATTAATTTTCGATAATGTGTTCGTTCCCGATTCCCATTTGCTTCCCAATACATCCGGTTTGAAAAGCCCTCTGATGTGCTTAAATCAAGCTCGATACGGAATTGCCTGGGGCGTTGTTGGCTCGATGATGGCTTGTTACGATTCGGCTTTGAATTATGCAAAATCGAGAACTCAATTCGACAAACCAATCGCCGCGTTTCAACTCACACAAGCAAAACTTGTTCAATTCCTCACAGAGATTACAAAATCTCAACTACTCAATTTACAATTGGGAAGATTGAAGGATTCCGGTAATCTTCGCTTTCAACAAGTTTCACTTGCGAAGAGGAATAATTGTGAAATTGCTTTGGATATTGCACGGAAATCGCGCGAAATTCTCGGTGCTAATGGAATTCTTGATGAATATCCTGTCATGCGGCATGCGGCAAATCTTGAGTCTGTAAAAACATACGAAGGCACACACGAAATGCACACGCTCATTGTGGGTGAAGATATAACCGGCTTTGCCGCGTTTAATTAATTGTTGAGACCACGAAAGTGGTCTTTTTTTTTATTGGAAATTATTAAGTTGTAACCATGAAAAACATCAAATCTAAAATTAAATATGAGGGCATCACTTTTGATGATGTTCTGCTTCTACCACGAAAATCAGCGATACTTCCGCGAGAAGTTGACGTCAGTTCACGCTTAACGCGAGAAATAAAATTGAATATTCCGATTGTTTCTGCGGCGATGGATACGGTTACAGAATCCGCCATGGCAGTAGCAATTGCGAGGGAAGGAGGCATCGGTATTCTCCACAAAAACATGAGCATCGAGCAACAATGTGAGGAAGTTGATAAAGTAAAAAGATCCGAAAGCGGAATGATTCGCAATCCGGTTACGTTGTCACCTGATGACACAATCAGCGATGCGCATTCTTTGATGAGAAAGTTCAGTATTTCCGGCATTCCGATTGTTGATTCTAAATTCAGATTAGTTGGGATTTTGACAAATAGAGATTTGCGTTTCGAACCCAATAGTCGGTTAAAAATTAAAGAGTTAATGACAAAGGAAAACCTCGTAGTTGCGCCGATGGGAACTACTTTGGAAAAAGCCGAAAAGATTTTACAACAATCAAAAATAGAAAAGCTCCCTGTTGTGGATAAATCTGGCAAACTCAAAGGATTGATTACATTTAAGGATATACAGAAGAAGAAGAAATTCCCCCACGCATGTAAAGATGAGCATGGAAGATTGAGAGTTGGAGCAGCGGTAGGAGTAACTAAAGATACCGACGACCGTGTTGCAGAACTTCTTAAATTTGGTGTAGATTGTATCGTAATCGATACGGCGCACGGGCACTCAAAAGGTGTTTTACAGTCGATTATTCGCGTAAGAAAAAAATACAATTACATTCAACTAATTGCTGGTAATATAGGGACTTACGATGCGGCAGTTGACTTAATCAATACGGGAGTTGACGCGATAAAAGTTGGAATTGGACCTGGCTCTATTTGTACGACTCGTGTAATTGCCGGAGTTGGTGTGCCACAAATTTCTGCAATTATGGAAGTAACAAGTGCAGCACGCAGAAAAAATATTCCCGTGATTGCCGATGGTGGAATAAAATATACTGGCGATATTGCGAAAGCCATTGCTGCCGGAGCAGATACCGTCATGGTCGGCGGAATGTTCGCCGGCGTTGATGAAAGTCCCGGCGAGAAAGTTTTATATGAAGGAAGAACATTTAAAATTTATCGCGGCATGGGTTCGCTTGAGGCAATGAAAAAAGGAAGCGGCGACCGCTATTTTCAGGATGTTGAAGATGATATCGCAAAATTAGTTCCAGAAGGTGTTGAAGGAAGAGTTCCTTACAAGGGACCTTTAACTGAAACAATCTATCAAATGGTGGGCGGGTTAAGAGCGGCAATGGGTTATTGTGGTGCAAGAAAAATTACCGAGTTACAGAACCAAACTGAATTTGTAAAGATTAGTCTCGCTGGATTAAAAGAAAGTCATCCGCATGATGTAATCCTTACAAAAGAGGCCCCGAATTATCATTCATAAACCGATAAAAAGAATTTGTTAAAAGTATTAGTAATCGCCTACTATTTTCCGCCAAAGTCATTGAGCGGCGTTCAGCGGGTATTAAAATTTGTTAAATATCTTCCGAAGAATAATTGGAAACCAACTGTCTTAACAAGCACGGATGGTGCTTATTATGCATATGATGACTCACTGCTCGAAGATATTAATGATAAAAATATTGAAGTTATTAAAGTTGAGGGGAAAGAGATTCATTCAAAACTCGGAAACAAAAAAACTATTCCGATCCCATCCGAAATAGTTCGAAAAATTTTTCAATATGTAAGCAGCTTCCTATACGTTCCCGATAATAAAAAAGCATGGGCTGAAGAAGTTTATAAAAAGGGGAAAGAAATTTTATCTGCCGAGGAATTCGATTGCATCTTTGTTTCGGGTCCGCCATTCTCATCATTTATCACAGCATGCAAACTTAAAAGAGAATTTGGTATTCCACTTGTTTTGGATTACAGGGATTTATGGTATGGAAATCATTTCGCAGTTTATCCGACACCGTTTCATCGTCTCCTTCATTCGAGATTGGAATATTCGTGTATGAAGGAAGCGGACAGAGTAATTGTCATTAACCGTCGAATAAAAGAAAAATTATTACAACTTTATAAGTTTAGATCTTTTAAAGATGTTACAATTATTTCGCAGGGATTCGATCCTGAAGATTTTGAAAAATTTAGGAGCAGTGAAAATTCTCATAACCCCAAATTTAGGATCACGTACACAGGAATTTTTTACGAACAAATTACGCCGAAGTATTTTTTGCAAGCGGTGAAACGAATCACAGTTGAACGCCCTGATATTTCAGGCAATCTTGAACTAATTTTTATTGGGTATTTAAGAGAAGAGAATCGAAAATTAATTCGCAGATTAAAACTTGAACATCTAGTTCGGGAAGAGGGCTATCTCCCTCATAATGAAGTAATTAACAGAATTACCTCATCCGATCTGCTTTGGGTGATGGTAGATGGAAAACGAAACGTAGATACAATTTCGAGCAGTAAAGTTTTTGAATACTTTGGATCGGGAAAACCTGTTCTTGCTTGTACATTGGAAGGAGCATTATCTTCGACTTGCGAAGAGTATGGAGCAGCATATCTTTCTAAACCCAAAGATATTGAAGGAATTAAAAACGCAATAGTGAGAGCATACACCGATAGACTAAATGATCAAATCCCCAAACCGAGCGAAGAATTTATGTACAAATTGAGGCGGGACTTTTTGGCAGAACTTCTTGCAAAAGAATTTCAATCCGTCTTGAAAGAAAAAGTATGAATGTAGCAATAATAGGAAGCGGCGGACGTGAACACGCACTCGGGTGGAAAATAAAACAATCGCCGAATTGTGGAGAACTATTTTTCATTCCGGGCAACTGTGGGACTTCATCCCTCGGCACAAACTTAAATTGCGATTTGAAAAATTTCGATTCTCTCCTCGTTGAAATAAATAAATGCAAAATAGATTTTGTAATTATCGGTCCCGAGCAACCTTTAGTTGATGGTTTATCAGATTTTCTTCGAGAAAATAAAATCGTAGTTTTTGGTCCCTCTAAATCCGCGGCACAAATTGAAGCGAGCAAATTTTTCGCAAAAGAAATTATGCGGAAAGGAAATGTACCAACAGCAAACTTTGCGATATTCAATTTGACCGAAGTGGATAAAATAAAAAATCACGCCGGCAAACAAAATTTTCCTGTTGTTATAAAAGCTGATGGTTTAGCCGCCGGTAAAGGGGTTAAAGTCTGCTCATCTATTGATGAACTAAATATTTTTTTAGAAGAGTTGCGATCCGAAATTTTATCCGATTCCAATACTCGTGTCTTAGTTGAAGAATTTATGGAAGGAGATGAAGCCTCCATTTTTGCGATAACTGACGGCGAAGATTATATTCTTCTTCCTGCGGCTCAAGATCATAAAAGAATTGGAGAAGGCGATACCGGAGATAACACCGGCGGAATGGGTGCGTACGCACCAACGTCATTACTTGATAATCAATTTTCAGAATTTGTTGCTAAAACAATTATCGAACCGACTCTCAAAAGTATGAGAGATAATGGGACGCCGTTTTCCGGCTGTTTGTATGCAGGATTAATGATCTCGAATGGAATTGCAAAGGTAGTTGAGTTCAATTGTCGGTTTGGCGATCCTGAAACCCAAGCGGTGTTACCAATTTTGGAAGGGGACTTTTTAGAATTACTTTACTCTGCAGCAATCGGAAAATTGAGTAAGTCATCCGTTCATTATAAATCTCGCTCGGCAATTTGTGTAATTGCCGCTTCGGCAGGCTATCCAAAAAAATATAATAAAGGATTCGAGATTTCCGGGTTATCGGATGTTTCGAAGCAGACAATCGTTTTCCATTCCGGTACAAAAATGGAGCATGAAAAAATATTTTCTAACGGTGGCAGAGTAATTGGCGTTACTTTTCTGAACGAAGAGGACGATTTAGCGGAGAATATCGGCAGGGTCTATTCGGAAATGAAAAAGATAAAATTTGAGAATATCTATTTCAGAAAAGATGTCGGGCAAAAAGGATTAAAGTATTTGAATAAAAGGAATTAAATGGATTGACTTTACTTCACAATCACTCTGTTTATTCGTTGCTTTCAGGGGTTGTTAAAGTGGAGAATTTAGTGGCGGAAGCATCTTCTCAAAAAATAAAATCTATGGCACTGACCGACACAAATGCAATTTATGGTTCGGTAAAATTTTATAAAGAATGTATCCAAAATGGAATAAAGCCAATTTTAGGAGCAAGTATTAGTTCGGCAAATAACAGCAATTATTTACTAATATTGGCTAAAAATAAAGATGGTTTCTCCGAACTCTGCAAGGTAATCACGCGCCACCAATTGTATGAAGATTATAAAATTAAAGAAATCCTATCGGTTCCGTCAAAAAATTTGTTCTACATTTCGTCTTCAACCGAAGTTCTTCCGTTCGTAAAAGATCGGAATAATTTTTTTATCGAACTTCTCGATGATAAAAAATTTCGTTCTGAAAACAGACGAAAAATAGAAGTGTGTGAAGAACAGAAATTCAAATTTATTCCTACTCATCCGATCTATTTTTTGAAGAAAGATGATTTTATCAGTCACAAAGTTTTACGAGCAATTGCATTCCGCACAACTCTTTCTAATTTAACCGGAGATGAATTCACAAACGAAAATTATTTCTTTCCGAACTATAAAAAATTTATAACACACTGGAGCGCACTTGCCGGTGCAATAGAAAATCTTAATTTCGTGGAAACTCATTGCAACCTCGATCTCGATCTTAACAAAATAAAATTTCCATCCTTTCCCGATAAAAAAAATAAATCCGCTTTTGAAATTCTTTACGAACTTGCAATTGAGGGTTTGTATCAACGATTTAAAAATCCTTCCAAGGAAGCGATTGAAAGAGTGAACTACGAAATTTCAGTGATTGACGAGCTCGGTTATTGTGATTATTTTTTAGTTGTTCGCGATATTGTAAGGGAAGCGAAACAGCGTGGAATGATGCTAATCGGGCGCGGCTCCGCGGCAAATAGTTTGGTTTCGTATTGCCTTGGATTTACAGATGTGGATCCAATAAAGTATAATCTTTACTTCGAAAGATTTTTGAACAGAAGCAGAACTTCACCGCCGGATATTGATCTTGATTTTTCATGGAAAGAGCGCGATGAAATTGTGAAATATGTATTTGATAAATATGGTTACGATAGAGTTGCAATGATTTCTACTCACGTTACTTTTCGTGCGCGCTCCGCATTCCGAGAGGTTGCCAAAGTCTTTGGAATCTCTGATCGTGAAATTTCTAAATTCAGCAAGTTCATTCCCTGGACGAATGCGGACAATCTTCCAAATCTTTCTGAACTTTTTCCCGAATCAAAAAATCTTCCGTTCAAGGAGGAACCTTGGCTATCAATCATATCAATCGCTTCGAAGATTGCACGGTTCCCACGGCATCTTTCAATTCATCCCGGCGGAATTGTGATAGCGCCCGAACCGATTTCAAATTTTACGGCACTTCAATACGCTAAAAATAAAGGGCTCGGTCTAATTGTTACACAACCCGATATGTATGGAATTGAAGATTTGGGATTAATTAAAATTGATTTATTAAGTCAGCGTTCGCTCGGTGTTGTGCGCGATACACTTTTTCAACTTGGCAGAAAAATTAAGCGTTAGCATTTATTGGTATTTGGCAATTGTGCAATTCGAATTGCTATGAACAAGTTGTTTCACTTCCTTAATTTTGTTTCAGATTTTTGAAACATTTAGGATTGAACATGTCCATACCCGATAAACTTAAAGACCACATTCTCGAATCGATTGCTGAGGGAGTTTTCACGGTTGATAAAGATTTTAAAATAAATTTTTTTAATCGTGCGGCTGAAAAAATTACCGGGCAAAATCAAACTGAAGTCCTGGGCAAATTTTGTAAGAATGTTTTGAAATCGAAAGTGTGCGCATATGATTGTCCAATCTCTACAGTGTTAATTAAGAAAAAAAATCTTTATGATTTTGCAACTACAATTGTTGATAAAAACGGAGAGAAAATCCCTATCAAACTAAATGCTTCAGTGTTGTACAACGAGACCGGCGAACCTTCCGGCGGAATTATTTCTTTCAGAGACATGAGCGAACTTGAAAAAATTTCTTTATCAATGAAAAAGGAAAATCATTTTTATGGTATTGTTGCCGGCAGCAAAAAAATGAAAGAAATATTTTCGCTCATCGAGGAAGTTGGTCCGACCGACGCACCTGTGTTAATTCAAGGCGAATCGGGAACGGGAAAAGAATTAATTGCAAACGCGATCCAAAAAATTTCTACAAGAAAAAATGCGCCGTACATCAAAATAAATTGTTCGGTAATTCCTGCGAATTTGCTTGCGAGCGAATTATTCGGACATGTGAAAGGCGCCTTTACTGATGCGGTTAAAACGCGCCCAGGCAGATTTGAAATTGCAAACAATGGAACAATCTTTCTCGATGAAGTGGCAGAAACTTCTCCACAAATGCAAATACAATTGCTTCGTGTTTTGCAGGAAGGAACTTTTGAAAGAGTTGGTGAATCGATTACTCGTTACACAAATGTTCGGGTCATTGGTGCAACAAATATCGATGTGAAGGAAGCGTTGAAGTCAGGAAAATTTAGAGAGGATCTTTATTACAGATTGAATGTTATTCCGATTGAAGTTCCGCCATTACGCGAACGAAAAGATGATATAGTTTTACTCGCCAATGATTTCTTGCGTGAATTTTCTCGCTACTACAAAAAGGAAATTAATTATCTCGATGAAGAATCGATAGATCTATTGATGAATTATTCGTGGCCCGGGAATGTGCGCGAATTAAAAAATGTTATCGAATACTCTTTTGTTCGAACTATCGATAAGAATTTTATAAGCGCATCAAAATTTCCGCCGATACTGAGAAAGAAAGATGAAGCAGTTTATTTCCCGATTGCGCATCGTGAAATAATGGAATCAACTCAAGAAAAAGAGGAACTCCAAAATTTATTGAAGAAACATCGATACAATAAAAGCAGTCTTGCGAAAGAATTGAATATTGGCAGAACCACACTTTGGCGAAGATTGAAGCGTGTCGGAATTGCATAAGTGAAACATGTTTCAACTTGTTTCATTCGAATAAAAATCTTTGAATTCAAAATATTTTCACAATAAAATTTCATAGTTTTTTTTTCTTTTTGTTTGAACGAAACGAAGTGTTTCATTCAACTCATCTTAATCAATAAAAATCAAATATTTTTTGTGGCATAGAAATTGAACTTACGGATGTATGATTTATAATGAATTAAACATCGGTAAAGCAACAATGAAATTATTGATTCCTTTCTTTCTAATTGCAACAATCATATTTGTATCATGTTCGGAAGAACCTGTACTGCCCGAACCGCAGAATCCGCAGACGGAATCTGCATCGTGCGTAAGTTGTCATACAAATTATGCAGTATTAAAAACAGTCTACACGCCAGATCCTCCGAGCAGCGGTGGCGCAGGGTGCGGCGGTGAAACTCCTCATTACGAACCCTACGATCGGGTTTATCTTTCCGGAGACGGCTACAACGATTTTAAAAATACTGTTCACGGAAAACTTCCATGTATCAATTGTCATAACGGAGTTGATAACACTTCCGATAAAACTTTAGCACACTCAAATAATTTTTTAAAGAAGCCCTCGGAAAAATCCGATGAAAAGTGCGGAGGTTGCCACACAGAAATTTCTCATCGAACAAAAAATAGTTTGCATGAGCAGGGGTGGGGACAAAAATCGATGGTCGCACTTCGCTCCGGTTTGCCGAATGTGCCGGAAGGTTTCAATCAACTTTCCGATTTGATGAAAAAAGGATATAAAGATAATTGTGCAAAGTGTCATGCAAGTTGCGGCGATTGCCATGTGAACAGACCACCTGCCGGCGGTGGCGGTTTAGCCGAGGGACATAAGTTTTCAAAAACTCCCGATATGCGAAATGTTTGCGTTACTTGTCATGTTAGCCGCGGCGGTCATGCATATTTTGGGCAGGCAATCGGAACTCAACCCGATGTTCACTTAACTAAAAAGCAATTCACATGTTTGAATTGTCATTCAAAAAATGAAATTCATGGCGACGGCGAATTTTACGATCAACGATACAAAATGAAACTTCTTCCCAAGTGCGTTGATTGCCACGCAGGAAGCGCGAGTTCAAATTCTTATCACAGCATTCACTTCAATAGTTTCTCGTGCAACACTTGTCATTCGCAAGATTACAACAACTGCGGCAGTTGTCACATTGGTGGCGAAGGCGCGCGCATCCATGCGTATCAAGGATTTAAGATTGGCATCAATCCGATTCCCGAAACTAAACCATACAAATTTACATTGTTAAGAAGATCATTGATGGCGCAGGATAGTTGGAAGGAATATGGCGTTCCAAATCTCTCAAACTTTGATGTGAAACCGACTTTCAAATACACTACTCCTCACAATATTTTGAGATGGACTTCCCGCACACAAGTTGATTCCGGCAAACCTTGTTTCGATGCTTGTCATGTAATCAAAAACAGCGACGGAACTTATCGCAACAAAGAACTTTATTTATTCGAAAGCGATTTATTCGATTGGGAAAAGAACGCTTCTCGTTCGGTGATTGTTGACGGAAAACTTCCGACAAGTTGGGGATATTAATTTTGAATCATAACGAAAACAAAATCATTCAAACAATAAAAAGGATACTAAAATGAAAAACTATAAATATTTAATTCTCTTTCTTCTGCTTCCGATGTTCTTTATTTACACAGGTTGCGAAGAAGAAAATCCCGTTGATAACACACCGGTAAAAACTGAAGCAGAATTATTAATCGAATACATCGAAGGAACGGGCGGAGATTATTTGAACACAGCGAACCCCGCAATTATCACCGCGCAAAGCGTTAGAGATTTGCAATTAGCTACACCTGCAAAACTTTACGTGATGGATATTAGAAGTGCCGCAGACTTTACCGGCAAAGGTCATATCGAGGGTGCAGTGAATGTTGCATTGAAAGATATTGCTACACATATCAAATCTATCAACGCTACAAGTTATGAAAAAATTGTTATCGCTTGTTACTCGGGACAAACTGCCGGCTATGCAACTGCAATTTTAAGATTGCTGGGATATACCAATGTTTATTCTTTAAAGTGGGGAATGAGTTCATGGCATCGTGATTGTGCAAATTCATGGTTGCCAAGTATTGGAAATAATTACACAAATTTTGTAACAACTACAACCGCGAAAGCTGCTGTTGGCGCAGTTCCGACACTCTCTACCGGAAAAACAACAGGTAAAGAAATTCTTGAAGCGCGAATCAATTTACTCCTCTCGAGCGCAGATCCTTTCGGCGATATTAAAGTTGCGTGGAATACCGTTACTGCAAGTTTAAGCAGTTACTACATTGTAAATTATTGGGCGGTTGCTCACTACAATTTAGGACATTTGCCCGGTGCTATTCAATACGAACCGAAAACCGATTTGAAACTTTCTTCCAACTTGAAAACCTTGCCGACAAATAAACCGGTTGTTATTTATTGTTACACCGGACAAACATCTGCGCAAGTTGCATTGATCCTTAAGGTTCTCGGGTATGATGCAAAAACTTTGATGTTCGGTGTGAACATTATGAATTACGATTGGATGGGAACGAACAGCTTAACGCAATTCAAAGAGTCAGAAATAAAAGATTTCCCTTTCGTAAAGTAGTTGTTGTTGGTTAGAATGAACCGGGTTTGCGCTTGTAAATCCGGTTCGATTTTAATCAGGTGAGTTATGAGTGAAATGCTTGGTAATCATTTTTTCATGGTGAGAGATTTTCCCGCCGCACTTCTTGAATATGAAGAACTTCTCAAACAAAACTCTTCTCTAAAAAAAATAAAGAAAAAACTTGTCATTTGTTACATACAAACCGGAAGAGTGTCGGAGGCGTTTAAATTATTTCGTGCAATAGTTTCAAAGGAGATCAGATTAATCACCCGTACTAATGTTGTTAAGGATGATTGCCCTTGCCCCGAAATTATCGAGAGATTTTCAAACCTTAGATTAGTAAATCAAGATTCACTTGATCACCATCTATCGCTTGGAATGTTATGGCTTTATTGCAATGCAGAAAAATCTTTGCTTTCATTTCAACGTGCTAAAGAATTGGCTGTGGATTCATTTTTCATAAATGAAATCGAGATAGTGTCTGAATCGATTGTCAATTATTTGCAGAAATTGAAGAATTAGAAGTGAATAACCCATTGCGACTCGGCGGTGGAAAAAAGTTAAATTCCTTTGCGTTGCTTGACGAACTTGGCGGTTAAAAAAAGCTGATGGTTGCTTGGGCAAGCAGAGAAAGATAAAGATTCTCCCTTCGGGAGATAAATAAGATTAAGTGTAAGAAGAGGAATTGAGAATGGTGAATGGTGAATTGTGAATGGTGAGTTGGAAAAATAATTATGTTTGTGCTGCGTAGTGCCTTTGTGCCGTTGTGGCATTCCTTTAAAAAATTAAAAATTACAAATTAAAAATGAAAAGTTTTGAATGGAGAATGGACAATTGACAATGGATAATTGAGAATGGAGAATGGACAATTGCAAAAAAAAATTTCTCCGTGTTACTCCGGGCTCTCCGTGGTGAAAAAAGAAGAATAGAATTGAAAATGGATAATGGAGAATTGTGAATCAAAAATTCCTTTGCGTTGCTTGGCGAACTTGGCGGTTAAAAAAAGCAGATGGTTGCTTGGGCAAAGCAGAGAAAGATAAAGATTCTCCCTTCGGGAGATAAATAAGATTAAGTGTAA
>CAYMUL010000050.1:0-14069 GCA_964393605.1 uncultured Ignavibacteriaceae bacterium
AATAGAAAATAGACAATAATAAATAACAAATTTTTTAGTACACCCGAAAGGATTCGAACCCTTAACCTTCTGATCCGTAGTCAGATGCTCTATCCAGTTGAGCTACGGGTGCGTGTGTAATTAATAATTATTAATTCATAATTATTGATTTGTGCGGGGCAAAAATACAAATTGATGCGCGGTATGACAATCACTTTTTTTCTATTTTCAGTTGCGATGCGGGTTGCAAATTCTCCGCTTCTATATCTTTAAAGTAATTAACCGTTCCGACTTTCAACTCAACTGTCGAATCATCATCACAAACAATCATTCCCTTCGGATGCATTTGCAATGCGGAGACAGTCCACATGTGATTCAATCCCTCTTCCACAACTTTAGCGAGCGCGCGGGCTTTGTTATGTCCGCTGATTATGATTACAACTTCGCGTGCATCAAGAACGGTTTTCACTCCGACAGTTAAAGCTGTTTTCGGAACTTTTGAAAGATCATTATCGAAAAATCTTGAGTTTGCAATTATCGTATCTTTCGTAAGAGTTTTGATTCGTGTTAATGAACCCAGAGAAGAACCCGGCTCGTTGAAAGCAATGTGTCCATCGGGACCGATACCTCCGAGGAATAATTCGATACCGCCTGCCTTTTTAATTTTCTTTTCATATTCATCGCATTCTTTGAGAAGATTTTTCGCATTGCCGTCGAGTATGTTCACAAAGTTCCTGTCGATATCAACATGTTTGAAAAAATTATTCCACATGAAAGAATGATAACTTTCGGGATGTTCTTCCGGCAAACTCACGTACTCATCCATGTTAAAAGTAGTAACATATTTAAAAGAAACAATTCCTTTTTTATAAAGATTTATAAGCTCTTTATATGTTCCGATTGGAGATGAGCCGGTTGGAAGCCCGAGTACAAATCTATTTTTTGCGTTCGGTCTAAAATTGATAATCGTTTGGGCGATGTAGTTTGCAGTCCATTGAGATACGGATTTATAATCAGGTTGGATAATCAGTCGCATTACTTTTCTCTAATTTTTTTTGATTGTTGCTTCAAATATAATTGAATAGGGGAGTAAATCTTTTACAAATCATTTTCAGTTTTGGAAATGAATTCAACTCCGGTGGGGATTTCAGGTTTAACGAGTACAACTTCTTCTTTTTGTAGGAACACAGTTCCCGCCGGTGAGCCTTTCTTTTTAGAAACATATTTTTTGAAAGTGAACGCAACCGGTGCGAGGGAAGAAGTTTTCGCTTTGCTGTGGTAAGCCGCTATTGACGCGGCTTTCTTAATTATATTTTTCGGAATCGGCTCTTTCGAATTATCAACCCGGATAATCAAATGTGAACCGGAAACGCCGCGTGCATGAAACCAGAGATCATTTTGTTTGGCGAATTTTGTCGTCAGCTCGTCATTGTTTTTGCTATCCTTACCGACGAAAACTTTATACTTTCCGTCAATCAGATATTCTTTAAATCTGAATTCGGTTTGCTGTGAATTGTTTGAATCTTCTTTCAACAAGTTTTTATGTCCTTTAATAAAATTTTTTAATTCTTCGCTTTGGGTGATACTTTCAAAATCATTTTTCAGGTTAAGAAATTTTGTGTAGCGCGATCTTGTAGTTTCGAACGCATCGGCGGAATTTTTCAATTCAACTTTTTCGCTTCGCGCTTTTTTGAAATAATACTCCGCATTTTGATTTGGCGTTAAATTTTTTTTCAAAATAATTTTCTTTGGCTGATCGTTATCGTACGGGTCAGCGAGAATTGCAGACTCATCACCGGTTTTAATCTTATGCAGATAAATTAAGATTAAATTCCCCATCGCAGAATATTCATCCTCTTTACTCCCTTTATTTATGCGGGTTTTCAGCTTCTCGATCTTATCGGAAAGATATGTTAATTCTTTATCGAAATAGTTTGCAATCCTTTTTCTATTCTGAATTAGGGAAAGATTCGCGTATCGTTTGCGAATGTAATAATTGACCGCTTCGAAAATATCTGCATACTTTTTTGTTTTTAAGTGAGTTTCCGCGACAAGAAAATTTGGAAGAAGTTCAACTTCAAAAGTTTGCTGGTTTTCAATCAGCGTTAAATCATCAACGAGATATTGGCGGAAGAATTGTGATAAAGTTAATCGCGATGAATGAAATCGAATGAGCATTTGTTTATTCATAAATGGAAATATTTTTTTTATTTCGGCATCGCTCAGATTTTCATTTTCAAAGAATTTTTCAAACTGAACTTCGCTGGCGAACTTTATTGCAGCCATTTCCTCTTTCGTTTTTGCTATAACTTCATCCGTTTCGCTCATAACGGTATCGATAATTTCATCTCCTCGAAACAAAAAAATATTGGAGGTATTTCCACGAAAAGTTAGAATCAGAGAGAATTCTCCCGCAAAAAATTTTATTGCACGATCGAATAACGCAATCCTCACATCCTCAATTTTCAGTGGAAGAATTTCGGAAAAAAAATCGAGTGAATTTTTCCCGCTACGGTTGTAATCATCTCTTTTAGTAATGAAGAAAAAATTCTGAGCGAGTGAAATTTCGATAAAAAATTCCTCTCCCTCTTTTATGGATGCGAGTAAAAACTTTCGTCGTTCCTGCGTAAAAATTGAGACGACTTTGGTATCTACGAGTTTAGTTCTCAAATCGGGTAATATTCTTAAAAGGAAAAGATAGTTGTCAATCATTTTTTCAAAAAAAATCTTAAACAAAGTTAAAGAGAAATGAATTATTGTAGGTGTCTTTCTTTGTCATGCACAGTCGAATTGATATATTTCGACAATGAAAAAATTCTTTCAAAATAAACTTGTACGAACCGCACTGATAGTTTTTGCGGCACTTTTTTGCTTGCTTTTACTCCTAAATTTTGTACTCATGCCCTGGTATGTCAACTCTCCCGAAATTGAAATTACAAAAGTTGTCGGCGATCAAATTGAATTGGCAAAACAAAAACTTGAAGAAGCCGGTTTTACTCCCGTAATTGGTTACACAACTTACGACGGCAGATTTCCAGAAGGTTCGGTGATTTTGCAAAAACCGGAAGCTGGCGAAGTTGTAAAACAAGGGCGAAGAATCTATCTCATTATTAGCGGCGGCGCGGCGAAAATAGAAGTTCCCGAACTTACGGGAAAATCTTTAGCCGATGCAAAGTTTGCACTCGAACGAATCAACTTGACTCTTGGCGAAATAAATTATGTGTCGTCAAATTCGCCGAAGGATGTAGTTGTCGCGCAATCGAAACCGCGTGGAAGTTTTGCACAGAAGGGAAGTGCCGTGAATGTTTCGTTGAGTCTCGGCGAGGCGGAAGGAGATATCGTCGTTCCCAATTTAATTGGAACATCGTTATCGGATGCGGAAAGAATTTTGCAGGACTTAACTTTAAAAGTCGGAAAGATAAATTATCAACCATCCTTTGCGGTTTTGCCGAACACTATTATCGATCAATATCCGAGCAAAGGTTCAAAGGTGATGGAAGGAACTTCGGTTCACCTTTTTATTACGAAGTTGATTGAAACAAAAGAAGAAATAAATAAATCGGAATAATGAAAATGAAATTAATAGCACCATCAATTTTATCGGCTGATTTTTCAAATCTTGCACAGCAAATAAGATTGGCAGAAATGGGAGGCGCAGATTGGATTCACTGCGATGTAATGGATGGGCAGTTTGTTCCGAATTTAACTTTCGGTCCGATTGTAGTTGAAGCGGCAAAGAAATCTACTTCGCTTCCACTCGATGTTCATTTGATGATTTTGAATCCCGAAAATCTTGTTGAAAGATTTGCAAAAGCCGGAGCGAATTTCATTACGTTTCATTATGAAGCGGCTGTGCATCATCATAAAATTATTCATGCAATAAAAGATGCAGGTTGCAAAGCCGGTGTGTCAATCAATCCTTCAACCAACTTCGAAAATCTTTTTAGCATTATAGAATATTTGGATTTAGTGTTGATCATGTCTGTTAATCCCGGATTCGGCGGGCAAAAATTTATCGAATCATCATTAAGAAAAATTGAAGCGGCAGCAGAATTTAAATCAAAACACAATTTGAATTTTGCAATTGAAGTTGACGGCGGTGTGGATAAAAATAATATTCGAAAAATTTCGGATGCAGGTTGTGAAGTATTCGTTGCCGGGTCATCAATTTTTCATTCCGAAAATATTTCGGTGGCGACAAGTGAATTAAAAAATTTAGTTTCAAAAAAATAGAGAAAGATTATGTTAGCTTTAGTCGGCGGAAAAATTATTACTCCTTTCAGAATTGTAAATAACGGCGCAATAGTAATTGAAAACGGAATGATCGCTCAAATCGGAAAGGCGAGTGAAATAAGAATTCAAAAAGATTATGAAGTGATCGATGTTAGCCAAAGAATTCTCACCCCCGGTTTTGTTGATTTACTTGTTCATGGCGGCGGTGGCGCCGGGTTTGCAGATGAAAACCATAACAGCATTAAAACAGCAAGCGAATATTTTTTACGTAACGGCTCAACAACTTTGCTCGCATCTCTTTATGCTAAACCTGAAGATCAACTATTGGAAGATTTAAACCGAATTGCAAAATTTATTAAATCTAATCCCGCCACAAATGTGTACGGCATCCACATGGAAGGACCATTTTTAAATCCTGAATTGAAAGGCGCGATGAATGAAGAGTATCTTTGGAAACCGACGGTTGAAGGTTGGGAAAAACTTTGGAAAGCTTCAGAGGGATTAATAAAGATTATGACAATCGCGCCCGAACTTGAAGGTTCGATAGATGTAATGCGCGCCGCGGCTTTGAAAGGGGTTGTGCTTTCAATCGGGCACTCGATGGCAAGTTATGCAGAGATTGAAGTCGCCATTGATAACGGTGCCGCTCATGTTACTCATATATTTAATGCAATGCGTCCTTTTCATCATCGAAATCCCGGAGTTATTCTCGGCTCTCTTTTAAAAAATGAATTAAAGATTGAATTGATCGCAGACAAATATCACGTTCATCCTGCGGTGATGGAACTTCTCTTAAAATTAAAAGGTGCGAACGGAATAATTTTAATTACCGATTCGATCCGCGCAGGCGGCATGCACGAAGGTGAATATGAATTTGCAGATCAAAAAGTTTTTATGAAAGATAACAAAGCATTTTTGGAAGACGGCACTCTCGCCGGTAGTACTTTGACTTTGAATATCGCGATTCGAAATCTTGTTGAAACTGCAAATGCAAAACTAACCGACGCGGTGCGAATGGCTTCTTTAAATGGCGCAAAAGTTTTGAACATCGAACATCGCAAAGGAATTCTCGCCGTCGGAAAAGATGCCGACATCGCCGTGCTAAATGAAAGATTCGAAGTTGAGATGACAATCTTAAAAGGAAATATTGCCTTTAAAAAAACTTTTTGAAATGAACACAAAAATATTTTTCTCATCCAAACATGATATAGAACTCCCTTTGATTATGGGAATTCTAAATGTTACGCCAGATTCTTTTTCGGATGGCGGAAAATATTTTGATGGCGATTCTGCTTTTGAACATGCAAAAAATATGATTGACAAAGGTGCTGATATTATTGATATTGGCGGAGAATCTACTCGTCCCGGCGCAGTGCCGGTTTCTGCCGAAGAAGAAATTCAGCGAACAACTCCAATCATTAAAAGAATTATAGACTTTGATGACTCGATAATTATTTCGATGGATACGACAAAATCGGAAGTTGCGAGATGCGCGGTCAACTCCGGTGCAAAAATTATAAATGATATTAGCGGCGGGCAATTTGATGAAGCTATTTTTTCTGTTGCCGCAGAATTTAATATTCCATTTGTGATCAATCATATCAAAGGGAATCCTCAAACGATGCAAGTTTCTCCAAATTATAAAAATATTATGGATGAAGTTTCAAATTATTTTCATGAAAGAATTTCAGTCGCAAAAAGTTACGGCGTTTCAAAAATTATTTTGGATCCGGGAATCGGATTCGGCAAACTCGTCGAGCATAATTATGAACTCCTTTCAGAATTAAATTCGTTCAAAACTTTTGGTTATCCTTTGATGATTGGATTATCGCGAAAAAGTTTTTTGGGAAAAAGTCTCGGGCTTGAAGTTTCTGAACGAGACGTTGCGACAGTAATCGCTGAAACTATTGCCGCCGAACAGGGTGCAGATATGATTCGCACACACAATATCGACTACGCACTTCAAATGAAAAAAATTATTACAAACGTTAAGAGGCATACGTTTGTTTGAAATTTTCAAAATTGGGTTTTTAAGTGTTTCGTTTCTCGATGTACTTGACATATTCATAGTTGCGTTAATTATTTACAAACTCTACTCTGTAATTCAGGGCACTATCGCCTCTCAAATTTTAATAGGATTGCTTATCGTGCTGCTTGTTTCGTTCAGCAGTCAGGCATTGAATCTAAAGGCGTTGAGCTGGATGTTGAAGTTCATCACTGATATTTGGATTATCACTTTTATAATATTATTCCAGCCGGAAATAAGACGGGTACTTGTGCTGCTTGCTCGCAACCCGCTGTTTCGCCTTCACTTTAAACAGGAATCGTCTGAAACAATAGATGCAATTGTGGATGCAACATTCGAGATGTCCCAGCATCAGCACGGTGCGTTGATTGTAGTTGTAAAATCAAGCGGCATCCGTAGTTTTGTGGAGACTGGAAAAATTCTTGATGCAAAACTTACAAAAGAATTATTGACTTCAATTTTTTATCCGCGCGCACCACTTCATGACGGTGCTGTTGTTATCAATAATGATATGATTGAAGCCGCGCAGTGTACTCTGCCACTCACGCAAAAAATCTCAATCGACGGAGAAACATTGGGAATGCGGCATCGTGCAGGCATCGGTATTTCCGAACAGGCAGATGTTATCAGCGTAATTGTATCGGAAGAAACGGGTGCAATTTCCGTTGCAGAAAATGGTAATTTGATGCGCGGTTTATCTCGCGATGCATTGAGAAAAAAATTAACGCAAACTTTACGTGAGCGGGTTACAACGCCGAGATGGAAATTAATTTTTCAAAATCCTTTTAAGAATGATTCACCGGGATGATTAAGGGAGTCTTTATATTGTTCAAAAAATTTAAGGAGCTAAAATGAAGATCAAATATTTTTCTCATTCGGCATTTCAAATAACCGCTTCAAACGGCGAAAGAATTTTAATTGATCCGTTTCTTGACGGCAATCCGAATTCGCCGGTGAAGTCATCAGAAGTTACGGCGGAATACATTGTTTTATCGCATGCTCACGGAGATCATCTTGGCGATGCAATAAAAATTGCAATACGCTGCAATTCAACAATCATCGCAGTGAACGAACTTGCAAATTATTGTGCAGACAAAGGCGCAAAAGCACATAACATGCACATCGGCGGAAGTCATAATTTTACTTTCGGCAAAGTAAAATTTACAATTGCGCATCACGGTTCATCTACTCCCGAAGGAATGTATGCCGGAGAACCTGCTGGTATTTTAATTTTTTGCGACGGGAAAATTTTATATCACACCGGTGATACAGGACTTTTTTATGACATGAAATTGATTGGCGAGATGAACAAAATAGACTGCATGCTTGCCCCGATTGGCGATAATTTTACAATGGGAATTGATGATGCGGTTCAAGCAGTTAAGTTTGTAAATCCGGCTTTAGTAATTCCGATTCATTACAATACGTTTCCGCCGATTGTAAATGATCCGCAAATTTTCAAATCGAAAGTTGAAGCAATTGGGAAGCAATGCCGGGTTCTAAACTTCGGAGAGGAAATATCAATTTAATTTTTATTGAACTTACAACGAAAAAAAAGTTTGTTATCTTTCAATATGATTTTACGAAATAAAAAAAGTTAATGGGAAAAATTATAACTATTGCAAATCAGAAAGGCGGAGTCGGCAAAACGACAACCGCAATAAATCTGGGCGCGTCAATGGCTGCCGCAGAAAAGAAAACTCTGATTGTTGACATCGATCCGCAGGCAAACTCTTCATCCGGTTTAGGAATTGAAGGTGCAAAATATACAATCTATCATTTGTTGATTGATAGTGTGAGCGCAGATTCTGCGATTGTAAATACACAATTGAATCATCTGGATTTAATTCCTTCCGATATAAATTTAGTCGGTGCGGAAGTTGAACTTGTAGATATTCCCGATCGTGAAAGACGCTTGTTAAAGAGTTTGGCATCGGTAAAAAATAATTACGATTTTATTTTTATCGATTGTCCGCCGTCGTTAAATCTTCTCACACTGAATGCACTAACGGTATCTGATTCAGTGCTTATCCCTGTGCAAGCAGAATATTTTGCGCTCGAAGGTTTGGGGCAACTTCTTAATACAATTAGTATTGTAAAGAAAAATTTTAATTCGAATCTCGATATAGAAGGTGTGTTGATGACTATGTTTGATCAACGCTTGAACCTCTCGCATCAAGTTTCGGAAGAAGTGAAAAAATATTTTGGAGATAAAGTTTATAAAACAATCATTCATCGAAATGTTAGATTATCCGAAGCACCGAGCTACGGCAAACCGATTATTCTTTACGATGCAATTTCAAGCGGCGCAAAAAATTATGTCGCTCTCGCTGCAGAAATTATTGAACGAAACAACACCGGGCAAACTAAACCATGAGCAAAATTAAAACCGGGCTCGGCAGAGGACTTGATGCACTTATCCGCTCAAACCAAACAGAACATAGTGATGCAGTTACCGAAGTAAAAACAGAATCAATTTCTAAAATTTCCACAAGGGATATTTCTCCCAATCCATTTCAACCAAGAAATCATTTTGATCCGCTTGCAAATGAAGAATTGAAAAAATCAATTTTAACAAACGGATTGATTCAGCCAATCACAGTCAGAAGAATTGACGGTGGAAAATATCAAATCATTTCGGGTGAAAGAAGGTGGCGCGCTTGCAATGATATCGGTTACCGCGAAATACCTGCTTATATCCTCGACGTAACTTCCGATGAAATGATGCTTGCACTCGCGCTGATCGAAAATATTCAACGCGAACATCTCAACCCGATTGAAGTCGGACTTGCTTACCAACGATTGATGACCGAATGTAATTTAACGCAAGATGAGATTGCAGAGAAAGTTGGCAAAGATCGTTCGACGATTTCAAATTCAATAAGATTACTAAAACTTCCCGAAGAAATTCAACAAAGCATAATCAAAAATGAAGTGAACATGGGACATGCGCGCGCTTTGATCAATCTTCCGACATTGAAAATGCAACTCCATGTTTTTGAAAAAATTAGAAAAGAAAATCTCTCTGTCAGAAAAGTTGAAACTATTGTAAAAGAAATGATGGAAGGAGTTAAGAAAAAATCTTCAGCAAGTTCATCGCCGAGAATAGCTGTTCACTCTTCGAATTACTCGGCAATCGAAGATCGGTTGCGAAATATCTTTGGAACGAAGGCAATCTGCAAACAGAAAACCGACGGCAGCGGAGAAATTGTTCTGGAGTTTTATTCGAAGGAAGAACTTGAAAGAATTTTGGAGCTTATCGATTTAATTGAACAAAACTATCATTAATTTTTTTTTGATATTTTTTCTCGCCGGGGAAATTTATTCCCAAGTGATTGATACAACAAATGCTGCCGAATCATCAACACATTCGCCGTGGCTTGCAGTCGGGTTCAGTGCCGTAATACCGGGTGCGGGACAAATATACAATCAATCATATTGGAAAGCACCGTTGATGTGGGGTGTTCTCGGTTATTTTATTTATCAATATTCTTATAACGATACTCGATACGAAACTTACGCCGAGCGTTATAAAAATACGCTAATTGAAAATGATAAACGAATACGTGAATTTTATCATGATCAAAGAGACTTGTTTGCAATCTATTTTGGAATCGCTTATGTGGTCAATTTAGTGGATGCTTACGTTGACGGGCATCTTTTTTCATTCAATGTTGAAGAAGATTTTTTCAGGCAGGGGAGAGAATTCAAAATCAAATTTCGACTTCCAATTTATTGAAGAAAATGAGCGGCTATATTTTTTCTTGCGAATGTTGTAATAGTGAAAATGAATTATTTCGTTTCTCATGCAAAATTTGCGGCAACACTTTTCACAACAAAATTGCGAACATCGATTTTACTTCCGCGTTTGTTAAATTAATCGAAGCACCGTCGAGTGGTTTCAGGGAAATAATTCAAGCGGAGAACAAAAATTTCATCTGGGTTATTTTACTCATCGCGTCAATTAAAATTTTAATCAATCTTCATCTAATTTTTCCGTTACAAATCGAGGCGACAAATTTCAGTTTATTTCAGCAATTAGTTTTAAGTTTTTTGATAATTGTTGCGTTGAGTTTATTACTATCATTCGCGATTAAAATCTTCTTTGCGAAAAAATACACGATAAGATTTAACGATTTACTTGCGGTAACTGCATATTCACAACTTGTTTATATCATTACGCTTGCAGTTTTTTTTCCGTTGGAGATTGTACTTTTCGGTGAATTTCTATTTTCAAGAAATCCATCTCCCTTTTTTGTCAAGGAAACCTTTGCGTATTTATTTTCATCGCTTGAACTTATTGCAATAGCTTGGCAAATTGTTCTGATGACAATCGGGATTAAAATCTTTGTGGAGAATAAAACAACAGCGGCACTAATTGCGATATTATTTTTAGTCGCCGTTCACTCGATACTTTATTTGTTTTTATTACTCGCGAGTTAATTTCAATAAAAAGTTTTCGACAAGTCCATATCTAATTCCTTTCGTGCTGACAACGGTTTGTACAAGTTTAAATCTTTCCATAATCGTTGCAAGAATTACTGCACCGATAAGAATCAAATCCTCTCTCCCTTTAACAACATTTGAATAACGTTTTAAAATTTCGTGCGGCGATAGATCTTGTAAAGTCAAAATTAGTTTTTCTATTTCGGTAAGATTTAGAATTTCCCCTTCAATTTTTTCTTCATCAAAGTCAGTCAAATTATTTTTGATTGCGGTTAAAGTAGTCGGCGTTCCGGCGATACTGATTGCTAAATAATTTGTCAGGTCATCGAGAGGAAAAGATTTCAGCTGCGTATAAATTTCGTTTTTAATTTCTTTGACAACATCGCTTCCGAGTGGAAAATCTTTAACAAATTTTTCAAAAAATGAAACAACACCGATCGGAAAACTTTTCTTGATTTCAATTCCTTTCTTTGTTCCCAAAATCAGTTCGGTACTTCCGCCGCCGATATCGATTACAAAATATTTACTTGTGTTCAAAGAAGATGTTGCGCCGAGAAATGAGTGAGATGCTTCCTCTTCTCCCGAAATAATATTGATTTTTATGCTGTTGCTTTCGAAAACCCGGGCGATGATTTCATCCTTATTTTTTGCGACTCTCATCGCATTTGTCGCAACACAGATGATATTTTCACATCCAAATTTTTCGGCTTCATTCTTAAATTCATCAAGAATGGAAATTAATTCCACAATTTTTTCTTCGCTGATGTTTTGGTCGCGGGATAATCCTTCGCCGAGCCGTGGAATTCGATAATAATTTTTCACCGGACCAAAATTTTTCATCTCCAAATCAACTTCGGAAATGAGCATTAATACAGTATTTGAGCCAATATCAATTGAAGCAATAAACATAATTTTATTATTTTGAATTAGAAAATTTCAGAATTTATGAAACACAAATTATCCAATTTTTTCCTGCTTGTAGCAATAATTTCCGGTTCGATCTGGCTTGGTACGTTCGTTTCCCGTCAACTTGTTTTTTATTATTTCTTTAGCGATGCCTTAGGGCAACAGCTAAAATCATATCTTCTTGTTGAGGAATCTGCAATAGCAACGCTGAATTCAATTGTTCCACTTTTAGCCACGACAATGATTTCTTTTGCGTTTTATGCTTTAACACTTGGTTTGCATTTTATACTGACGGAAAAATCTTTGAAGAAGAATGGCTGGTTGTTTATCGTATTGATTTTACTCGTTTTTCAAATCTCGGTCGAAAGTTATTTCCTCATAAAATTTGATTATGAAATATTTAATAAGATTTACAGTCTCAAATTTTCAGGGAAAGAAATTCTAAACCAAATTATTGAAAGGGGAAAAACTTTAAGCAGTTTTCCGGTGTTGAATGTTCTGATTTCAATTTCAATTTTTGCATTAATGATATTTAAACCGCTGACAAAAGATGAAAGTTAAAGAAAAAGAATTCGAAGAAATTATTGAAGAGCTAAAGGAATTAGCCGCTCAATTGGGTGCGACAATACGATTTGAGAAGGGCGATTTCAAAGGCGGCTATTGCATTTTAAAAGATCGCAAAATGGTTGTGATGAATAAAATTTCAAACGCACAACGAAGAGCAATTATACTATCAAGCGCACTTAGAGAACTCGGAATTGAACAGATGTATCTTTCGCCGCGCATCAGAGAATTTATCGATAATCTCGTGGAGGAAACTTGAAGATTGCTGTAATTAATGGTGCGAATCTTTCACAACTTTCCAAACGTGATAAAAAAAAATATGGAACTCTTTCTTTAGATTCGATCGAACAATTGCTTCGGAAAGAATTCCCCGAAGATGACATTCTCTTTTTCCAATCAGAAATTGAAGGGGAGATTGTGAAATTTATTCATGAGGTCGGAGCAAAATTTGATGGGCTCATAATAAATCCCGGCGGATATTCCCACACTTCGGTTGTAATTCGCGATGCACTTGAGTTGATTCAAATTCCCAAAATTGAAGTGCATCTTTCGCATCTTGCAGAGAGGGAAGATTTTAGACAAGTGCTAATAACTGCTTCAAAATGCGATGGTTACATTTCCGGATTCAAAGAATATAGTTATGTCTCTGCACTCTTTCTTCTACACAAATTGAGAACAAAATGATTAAAGCTGTAATATTCGATCTTGATAATACATTAGTAGATTTTATGCGAATGAAGCGAAGAGCAATCGAAGCCGCCATTCCCGCTATGATTGATGCAGGTCTCGATGTTTCGCAAGAAGAAGCGCACCAGCAGATTGATGAAATTTATAAGGAGCAAGGAATTGAATATCAACAAGTATTCGATCTTCTTTTGCAGCGGAAACTAAACCGTCTTGACCACAAAATCCTTTCAGCAGGAATTGTTGCTTATCGAAGAGCGAGAGAAGCCGCGTTAACTCCTTATCCGCATGTTTATTCAACTTTGTTTGAGTTGCAAAAGAGAGGAATTAAACTTGGCATTCTTTCCGACGCACCTTCAAAGGAAGCGTGGTTGAGATTGGCATACATGAACCTTCACCACATTTTTGATGCAATCGTTACTTTTGACGACACCGGTAGAAGAAAACCTGAAGCCATTCCTTTCAATTATATTTTAGAGAGAGTGAACGTAAAACCGGAAGAAGCTTTGATGGTTGGAGATTGGGCTGAGCGAGACGTGATTGGAGCAAGAAATGTAGGAATGAAAACTGCGTTCGCGCGATACGGCGATACTTTCAACACCGAAACTCATCTCGCCGATTATGAATTGCTCGATATTTCGCAAATCTTACAAATCATAGATAAGGAGAATAATTGAATCTCTATTGATTAATTAGAAGAAAATCGTAATTGCTTAAAATAAAAGAATTAGTTATTTTTCCTCAAGTAATAAATCAAATAAATGAGAGATTTCAACATTAAAAAATTGTACTACTCGATAAGCGAGGTTAGCAAAATAACCGAGTTAGAACAATATGTTCTTCGCTATTGGGAAACTGAATTTGAACAGCTTAAGCCACAAAAAAATAGAGCGGGCAACAGAGCTTACACAAATAAAGATATTCAGTTGATACTATTAATTAAAAATCTCCTCAAGGAAAAAAAATATACTATCGAGGGAGCGAAAAATATTTTAATTGATTCCTTACAAAAAAAGAATTTGTCTGAAGAAAATATTCCCTTCATAAAACAAGAAGCAGAGAGGGAAGTCCCGATAAAAATAAATATAGATAACAATTCTATAAAATCGGATCTACTTGAGATCAAAAAAGTTTTGGAAATTATATTAGAAAAATTGTAACGGAACGTAGCGCAGTCCGGTAGCGCACTACCTTGGGGTGGTAGGGGTCGCGGGTTCAAATCCCGCCGTTC
>CAYMUL010000051.1:0-2367 GCA_964393605.1 uncultured Ignavibacteriaceae bacterium
AAAACGATAATCCACACATGGAGATAGCACATGAATATTTAAAATTTCTAATCGAAGCCGATAAAAAATCTGCCTACGATTTGATTATGAGCACCGTGAATACCGGCGTTTCGATAAAGGATATCTATTTAAAAATTTTTGAAGTTACACAAAAAGAAACCGGACGGCTTTGGCAGATGAGTAAAATTACTGTTGCGCAAGAACATTTTATCACTGCCGCAACTCAAATGATTATGGCGCATCTTTATCCATATCTGTTTTCTTCTTCGAATAAAGAAAATGGAATTGTTGTTTCTTGTATCAACGGTGAACTGCATGAAATCGGTGCGCGAATGGTTGCCGATCTTTTTGAAATGGAGGGATGGAATTCCTATTACTTCGGCGCGAATACTCCGCAGAGAAGTTTAGTTGATGCTATTAATTTATATAAACCGAAAGTGGTTGCAATCTCCGCAACAATGACCTTCAATATCTCTGCCGTTTCGGAATTAATTCAAACAATAAAAAAGAACTCCGATACAAACGGAACAAAAATTTTAGTCGGAGGTTATCCTTTTATACTTGCCGAAAATCTTTGGCAGAAAATCGGTGCGGACGGTTATGCCGAAAATGCACAGCACGCAATTTCTTTAGCATCAAAATTAATTAACTAAAAGATAATTGTGATTTATACCGACGAAGGATTGTTGTTAGTCTGCGACTACGAAGGCACAATAACACAACTCTATTACGATAAAATATTTAAAGATGTTAATGGTGTTGTCGGAAAACTTTTTGCCGATTTGTTCACGAAAGAGACAATAGGCAAAGCTATTAACTTTCTTGTTGAAGTGAAGAAAACTTCGGCATCGTTCGGGTGGGAGTTGATTTTAAAGTCTGTAGATGATCCGCTTTATTTTGCCGGCGCACTTGTTGAAAATGAAATTGTAATCTTCGGCTCAAAATCAAAAGTTAATTTTTCGAAATTCCTTACCGGAATGATGTCCTTAAATAATGAGCAGACAAATAAAATTCGCATGCTTCAAAAATCGTTAAACTCAAATGACGAAACTAAAACGCAAAACACCAATTTTTATTATGATGAATTAAGCAGGTTGAACAATGAACTTGTTAATACTCAACGAGAATTAACAAAGAAGAATATTGAACTCGACAGGCTGAATAAATTGAAGAATCAATTTCTCGGAATGGCGGCGCACGACTTGCGCAATCCGCTCGGCAATATCATCAACTACAGTGAATTTCTTGAAGAAGAAAACGAAAACCTAAATGACGAGCAGAATCATTTTGTCAAACAGATAAAATCGCTCAGTTGGTTTATGCACAACTTGATAAATGATCTTCTTGAAGTTTCTACAATCGAATCGGGAAATATTAATCTCAATCTTGAATCGGTAGATTTCATTTCGCTTGTGGAGCGAAATATTAATCTCAATAAAAATTTTGCCGATAAGAAAAAAATCAAAATTCATTTCAACCAACCGGAAAGAGGACTCAACATAAAAATTGATAGAAATAAGATTGAGCAAGTCATCACCAATCTTATTTCGAACGCAATTAAATATTCCAACAGCGGAACGGAAATTTTTGTTGATGTGAGGAGTGAAAACGAATCTGCAATTTGTTCGGTAAAAGATAGCGGACTCGGAATTCCCGATGAGGAATTAAAATTATTATTTAAACCGTTTCAAAAGACAAGCGTAAAAAGCACTGCAGGCGAAAAAAGCACGGGACTCGGTTTGCACATCTGCAAAAGAATTGTGGAAGCTCATAACGGAAAAATTTGGGCGGAAAGCAAAGTTGGCGAGGGGAGTAGGTTTTACTTCACTCTGCCGTGCATCGAAAAAGTTGAGGCAACTACTTGACATTATTTATTTCTCACATTCAATTTTAATCCATGAATCGCTTAAAAAAATTATTCTGATTTCCGCCGGAACTCTTTCGCTGGCAATTGGCATTGTTGGAATTGTCGTACCGGGTTTGCCCACGACAACGTTTCTCCTCATCGCTTCTGCTTGTTATGTAAGAAGTTCCGAAAAACTTTATTCGTGGTTGATTAATCATAAAGTTTTCGGCAAGTTTATAAGGGATTATCAAACGCACAAAGCAATTACGATGCGGCAAAAAATAATTTCACTCGTTTCAATGTGGTTGATGATAACCATTTCCGCAATTTTTTTTATTAATGCTGTGTGGCTAAAGATACTTCTCTTTCTCTGCGCGGTGATTGGCAGTGCTGTTGTCCTTTCCGTAAAAACTTTGAAAAAATAGATTTGCAAAATATCTCTTTGGAGATGTCGATAAATCCGAACAATAATTAATCCCCTACGGGGATTAGGTCTGCTGGGCAATGAGTTGTTACAATAA
>CAYMUL010000051.1:2467-12921 GCA_964393605.1 uncultured Ignavibacteriaceae bacterium
TCACAAATCCTCGTAGAGGATTAACAAAAGCAATTGCATCCGCAGAATATTAATTGGAAGATGAAGCCTGATAGAAATAATAATTAATCCCCTACGGGGATTAGGTCTGCTGGGCAATGAGTTGTTACAATAATAAATCCTCTACGAGGATTTAAAGATAGAAACTCATTGTGCAATAAATTAAAATCGAAATGATCCATGAATTGAAAATGAAATTGAACAAACCACCAAAATTGAGCTGGCAAACAAAATTGAAAAAAAAATGACATAAAAAACATCGGCAAACCTTGTAGAGGTTTAATTATTGTAGAACAATGAATCACCCAATATCACAAATCCTCGTAGAGGATTAACAAAATCTGCTTTTATGCGCGGTGATTAGAAGTACTGTTCTCCTTTCCATAAAAACTTTGAAAAAAATTTACACACAGCATTTCCGCGCTGAGTTTTTAACAAACCGGAACTTCAATTTTATAAATCAGATTCTATTTATAATTAAAAAAAGTTCTTATATTTATTTAAGCGAATAAAATATAACTATGAAAGAAAAACTTCACATACTATTAGTGGAGGATACTCCATCGGATATAAAACTATTAAAGTATGAACTCGCCAAAGAGTTCAAAGTGGAGTTGTCTATTGTCCAAACCGAAAAAGAATTTCGAAAAGCTTTAAAAACATTTCAGGGCGATTTAATCATCTCCGATTATTCCCTGCCCAAGTTCAATGGCATGCGGGCATTAAAAATTAGGGAAACAGAAGCCAAACATCTCCCATTCATTTTAGTTACCGGTTCAATTAATGAAGAAACAGCAGTCGATGTTATGAAAGCCGGTGCCGATGATTATGTTATAAAAGAACACCTCTCGAGATTGAACTCCGCCATAAACTCTGTTCTGCTTAAATATAAAATTAGCCGTGAAAGAATTGAAGCAGAAGCGCACTTTAAAAATATTTTTGAAAACTCAATAATCGGTTTATATCGCACTACTCCTGACGGAAAAATTCTTCTTGCTAATCCGGCACTTCTGAAAATGTTAGAATTTAAATCCATTTCCGATTTGAATAAACGCAACATAGAGAAAAATGGATTTGCAAAAGGATTTTCGAGAACAACTTTCAAGCGGCTCATTAAAAAGAATGACGAGATTAAAGGATTAGAATCTGCATGGCTTACGAAAACCGGAAAAACAATTTATGTGAACGAAAGCGCCCGTGCAATTAAAGACGGAAACGGCAATACGCTTTACTACGAAGGTGTTGTTGAAGATATTACAACTAAGAAACTCGCCCTCGATGCTTTAAAAGAAAGTACCCGCAAATTCAATACGATGATTGATAACCTTAGCGGCATTGTTTATCGCTGTAAAAACGATTCCGATTGGACGATGGAATATATCAGCGAAGCGGTGTATGACTTAACAGAATATCTTTCTTCAGATTTTACTTCTAAAAAGATTAGCTATAGTTCTGTCATTCATCCTGAAGATAGAGAAATGGTTTGGGATACGGTTCAAAAATCTTTAAAGAGAAAAAAACCTTTCACACTTGAATACAGAATTATTACTGCCGGTGGTGTTATAAAATGGGTGTGGGAACGTGGACGCGGTGTTTTTGAAAAAAATCAACTCATTGCTTTGGAAGGATTTATTACCGATATCACGGAAAGAAAAACTGCCGAAGAAAATCTCTTCGCAAGCGAGAAAAAATTCAGGGCTCTAATTGAAAAGAGTTCCGAAGTTTTTGCAATGCTTTCATCCGATGGTATTATAAATTACGCTAGCCCTAATACAAAAATAATTTATGGCTATACTTCCAAAGAATTGGTTGGGAAAAGTGGTTTTGAATTTATTCATCCCGAAGACCTTCCTGCAGTTACAGAAAAATTTCTACAAATCCTTGAAACGCCCGGTAATTATGCAAATATTGTTTGCCGATTCAAGCATAAAAACGGGCGATGGCTTTATAGTGAAGTTTTTTCATCTAATCTTCTGCATGATCCTGAAGTAAATGCTATTGTACTTAACTATCACGACATTTCGGAAAAGAAAGCTAAAGAAGAAGAAATAAGAATAGCGGCTGAAAAATTCCGCTCGATTGTTGAAGGCACTCGCGCAATTTTATTCAGCACCAACGAAAAAGGGATTTTTACCTATGTGAACGACGCCGCTTGTAAAACTTTCGGTTTAAAAGAGGAAGATGTTATCGGAAAATTCTATCTTAAGTTTGTTCATTCGGAGAGTAGAAATACAGTTCACGCAGCATTTACCGAGCAATTGAAAAACCCAACTCCCAATGTCAATATTGATGTAAGAATCAGCACAAAAGTTGTGAAAGACGGATGGTTGAACTTGATGGTCAATCCTATCTACGATGGGGAAATGATAATAGGTTTAACTGCTGTTGCGCTAAACGTTACAGATAAAAAATTAGCAGAAGAAAACTTAAAGAAGCGAATAGAACATCTTCAACTGCTCAACGACCTCAATATTTCTTTGCAAGGAATTCTCGATATAAAAGAGATGATAAAAAAATCATATTTAATTATTCCCAAATTTTTAAATATTGACAGAACAAGCATCTTCATGTATGAAGAAAGACTTGACGGGTTAATAAGCGAAAGCTTTATTGGAGAAGATATTGAATTAGTGAAACCGGAAATTCAACCCTTAAACATCGGAATCTCAGGTAAGTGTTTCATTGAAGATAGAGTGCTTGCAATTGATGATTGCTCGGCAACGGATATCATCCCCAAAGAATATGTAAAAGAATTAAAATTGAAATCCACTGTTGCAGTTCCTCTCCGCGCAGAAGGAAAACCGATTGGCGTTTTAAGATTGGATTATCTCAACGAATCACATTCGTTCGCAATGGAAGAGTTAGATTTTTTAAATCTTTTAGGGAATCAGCTTGGAATTATTTTACGCAATGCGCAGTTATTTACCGAACAAAGCCGAACTTCCATTGCGTTAAAAGAAAGTGAAGAAAAATTCCGGAATGTAGTTGAAACCGCAAACGAAGGAATTATTATTACCGATCCTTCGGACAACATAATTTTTGCTAATGAAACGTTTGCCAAAATGGTCGGCATTGAGTTGAATGAACTTACGAATAAGAATTACATTTCGCTTCTTCCTGATGAAGATAAACGGTTGTTCTTAAAATATAATACAGAAAGACGATTGGGGCTTTCCGATGTTTATGAACAAAAATTAAATAAGAAAAACGGTGATTCTATTTATGCGATTGTTTCAGCTTCTCCAATTATTGACTCAGAAAAAAAATTTCAAGGTTCCTTCGGGATGTTCACGGACATCACCGATAGGAAACATGCGGCGGAAAAATTACTCGAGAGCGAGAGAAGTTATGTTGGGCTTTTTAATTCTGTTACTGAAGCTATCTACATTCAGGATTCCGAAGGTAAATTTATTGATGTGAACCAGGGCGCAATAAATATGTATGGATATTCTCACCCCGATTTTATTGGGAGAACGCCGGAGTTTCTTTCCGCGCCATACTTGAATGATAAACTTAATATCCCGGAAGTCTTAAAAACTGTTCTCAGAGGCGGAAAACCGGTACAATTTGAATTTTGGGGGAAGAGAAAGAATGGTGAAATTTTTCCAAAAGAAGTTATCTGCAACAGAGGAAGATATTTCGGAAAAGAAGTTTTAATTATTACGGCAAGGGATATTACAGAACGCAAAAATGCGGAAGATTCACTCCGACAATCGGAAGAAAAATTTTTCAAAGCGTTTCTTGCCAGCCCCGATGCTGTCTTGATAACACGAATGTCTGACGGGCAAATTTTAGAGGTGAACGAAGGCTTCTGTCGTATCACTGAATATTCAAAAGACGAGGCAATCGGTAGAACTACATTGGAATTAAATCTCTGGATGGAAGAAGCAGAACGCGATTTTTTTATTTCACTAATGCAAAAACACGGTTTTGTTCGTGAACAAGAATTCAAATATCGCGTTAAGTCCGGTCGGACAATAATCTCTTTGTTATCAGCGGAGATAATACTTATTGGCGGAGAAAAATATCTATTGGCGATTGTTCGCGACATCACCGAGCGCAAGCGTGCCGAGGCAGTGCTGAACAAACGACTCAAACTCGAACAGATTATCTCTTCAATTTCTTCTCGATTTATAAAACTTGAAGCCAATGAACTTGATTCAGAAATTAATTATGCACTAAAGGAAGTGGGGAAGAATACCGATAGCGACCGGAGTTACGTATATTATTTTTCTGATGATCTTTCAACATTTTCAAATACACATGAATGGTGTGCCGAAGGGATTTCTGCTCAAAGAGAGAATCAACAAAATGTTCCCACTTCTCAGTTTGAATGGTGGATGGATGAGCTAAAAGTTTTTAATCCGATTCACATTGGTGATGTTGACCAAATGTCTGAAGAATCGATTAATGAAAAAAAATCGTTACAGCTACAGGAAATTAAAGCACTCCTTGTTGTTCCTCTCGTTTCGGCAAACAAGTTGATTGGATTCGTTGGCTTCGACTCTGTTCGCACAAAAAAAACATGGGCTGAAGAAGATATAATTGTGCTAAAAATTCTAAGTGAAATTTTTTCTAACACAATCAGTAGAATAAATTCCGAATCTGCTTTGAGGCAGAGTGAAGAAAAATATAGAAGCATCTTTGAAACTGCCGTTGAAGGAATTTGTGGAATTGATGAAAATACCGTAATAAAATATTGCAATCCGCAGTTCGCCAAAATGCTCGGTTATGAAGTGGATGAATTAATCGGACATGAATTTTATCAGTTAGTTGTCCATAACGATCGCGAAAATTTTTCCAACAAATTAGAAGAGCGGAAAACAGGAAAAAGAGATGTATTCGAGCGGCATCTAATTCGTAAAGATGGTATAGAAATAATTGCAAAAGCTTCGGTTGCACCAAGTCTGGACGAACAAGGAAATTATGCCGGTGCATTCGGGATGTTCACAGATATTACAGAAGAGAAAAAGAAAGAAGCTGAACTAAAAAAACTTTCTCTTGGCATTCACCAGAACTCTGCGAGCGTTGTCATAACTGATCCAAAAGGTGCTATCGAATATGTGAATCCTCACTTTACTTTAGTTACCGGTTACACATTTGAAGAGGCAATTGGCAAAAATCCCAGAATATTAAAATCCGGTCAAACCGATCCGGCTCTTTACAAAGAATTATGGAATACGATTATAAATGGAGATGTTTGGAGAGGCGAGTTCCTGAATAAAAAGAAAAACGGAGATTTGTTTTGGGAATCCGTTTCTATTTCCCCAATCAAGAATGACAAAAATGAAATAACAAATTTCATTGCAATTAAAGATGACATCACAGAGAAGAAAAAATTAATTGAGGAGTTAACGGAAGCAAAAGAAAAAGCAGAAGAGATGAACAGAGTTAAATCTTCTTTCTTTGCGAACATGAGTCATGAACTTCGCACTCCGCTGATCGGTATTCTCGGCTTTGCAGAAGTAATACAAGATGAATTACAGAATGATCCTCACTTTGTAAAGATGGCGAAGAATATTCATCTCGGCGGAAAACGTCTGCTCGAAACTTTGAACATGATTCTCAACATCTCCAAAATTGAATCGGGAAAGATTGACGCCAGGTTTGACAAAATAGAAATAGTTTCCATTCTTCGCGATGTTGTAAGTCTCTATTCACAACTTGCAATGAACAAAAATATAAATTTGGAATTTAGAACCGATGAAGAAAAAATTATTTGCTACGCCGATGAAAAATTAGTCGGAGATATTTTTAATAATTTAGTGAATAATGCATTAAAGTTCACCGATACCGGAAGCATAATCGTTGAAGCATCAATCAATCAGCATCACACCGTAATAAAAGTAACGGATACGGGAATCGGTATTCCACTTGAAAAACAGGAATTAATCTGGGAAGAATTTCGGCAGTCGAGTGAAGGACTCGGCAGAGGTTTTGAAGGCACAGGATTGGGGCTTACAATCTCCCGCAAATATGTTGAACTGATGGGAGGACAAATTTATCTTGAAAGTAAAGAAGGTATCGGCTCAACTTTCATAATTGAGTTGCCGTTAGTGAGTCAAAAAAATTAGTAGCTTTCAAATCTGTCATAAGTATCGTATCTGTCCAAAATAAATAATTTTATTTGGCTAAAACCCAATAATGTTGATATTTATCATTCCGTCAGCTTACGTAAAGTCTGGTAGACTAAAGCTGAGGACAATTTCGCTAAGACTTAATTTAATCAACGAATATATTTTCGATTTTCCTATTTTCATTGGATTTATCTATCGGACATACTAATAACTAAACTATTTGGAATTAAAGTGTGTTAATTATTGAATTAGGTAATAAGTTTCACAAGTATGGAGATTTATTGTTACTAAGGTTAAGAAATAAACTAAGGTTTGTCATTACTATATTTTGTTTATAAGAAGGAATTGCAATTCAATTTGAATGCTTTACGGATGCATGATGTATTTCTGATTGCAAATTGTTTCATCTCTTGCAGATGATGAATTTCTTGAGCTTATTTTTAATTAACCTTAGTAACTGAAAAATTAAAAAACAAAAACCTTATTACATTATTCACAGAAATTCTGCATCCTCTCTTTTGCATAACAAATTGTGATTCATCTGTGTTTGTAATTCACAGTGATAGAAATTATCGTAAATTCATCCAATTTTATAGAGTTAATCTTTTAAAGGAAATTAAATATAAATCGGGTTCATTGCTTTTATTTTGAATTAGGTCTTAATTTATTGAACGATATTAATTTAATATTGGACAGCATTGAACGGATTGTTTGCTCCCGGCAAATCAAATATTTTTATTGTTTATTATTTAACCTTTAGCTAAAATTGACGCCGTTAAATAAATATTATTATTCACTAATTAAATAACGGAGGACCTTTGAAGGCGACCATTAATAAATTTTTTATTCTCCTGTTCATTTCAGGATTATCACTCTCTTTGTTGACGTTGAACGGATGCAAAGAAGATGAGACAACACCACCACCGGAAGATTTAACTGTTCCAGCGGCTATTTTTCCACTGACTGCAGGCAGAGCAATTGTTTATAACAACGGAACTCTCCTTGTCAACGATACCGAAACCCCTATCGCTGGAAGCGAAACCGGTTTTCAATCTTCATGGATTATTGCCGGTAAAACTACTTTCCCGGTTCCACCTTACACAAACCCAACTGCAATTTTGGATACAACTAAAACAATGGGTATGACTTTACCGAGAACTTTTATGATCCATAGAGATACAACAACCAATGTTTATTATTTCTTAACAAATCTCGGTTACTTCTTCCGTAGCCAGAATATTAAAGCTACTGATAGTACTTATAGAGCAGATTCGTTGCAATGGATTGCGCTTGCAAAACCAGGCGAAGGTTTGAAAAAGAAATGGACTGCTTTTTCACAAACTTATACAAGTGCTACTCTTGGTGCTGTCAAGTTAGAAATACTCGGTGAATTTGAAGCTAAAGAAAGCCTCACTGCCGCAGGCACTGCTTATACTACCTATCGTCTTGTTGCTACCAGAAATGTCTATCTGGGAACATCAACATCACCTGTTTCAACCGGAGTTACAGCTAAGCTGTGGATGGTTGAAAATCTCGGTCCTGTCAAAATTGAATTGCGCGGAGATGCCGAAAGTCATGGCAAACGCCAAACTATGACCGGCAAAAACTTTTAATTAAATTTTTTTTAATTAGTGAGGCTGTCTCAAGCACGCCATTAAGGTGACGTGTTAAAAATAGAGACCGCCTCTTTTTTTTTCAAGCTATACTAAAACATTTGCGAACTATTAACGAGGTGTCGAATGAAATTTTTATGCAAACTTCTGAACTTGTTTCCATTGGCAATATTCCTCTTCTTTTTAAATGTAGATATTAATGCCCAACAAACAGGAATCGTAAAAGGAAATGTGGTTGAAGACGGAACCGGAAATCCGCTTCAATACATTAACGTTTTTATAAAATCCACATCGCTCGGCGATGCTACGGATAAAAATGGTAATTTTAGAATTGCCGGTTTAGATCCCGGTAAATATGAATTGACGGCTTCGGGTATAGGTTACACTACTGCAAATGCATCTGTTACTGTCGAGGCGGGAAAAGAAGTTGAAATAAATCTCTCATTGAAAATTGAGTCAATCGATGTCGGCGAAGTAGTCGTGTACGGTGCTTCTTTACGAAAAGAAAGGATAACCGAAGCCCCTGCCGCAATCTCTGTAATTGAGGCAAAAGAAATTGAAAGATTTGGCGGACACGGACAACTTGCAAAACTTTTGGAAATGGAGCCGGGAGTGGATATTGCTCAAAACGGATTGTTTGATTTCAACGTGAACACGCGCGGCTTTAATAGTTCGTTGAACAGAAGATTATTAATTTTACTCGATGGTAGAGATGTCGGTACTGCATTCCTTGGCGCAACAGAATGGAACGGACTTTCAACTCCTCTCGAAGAACTGGGAAGATTGGAATTGATTCGCGGACCCGGCTCTGCTTTGTACGGCGCAAATGCATTCAACGGAGTTATAAATATTAGTTCAATAAAACCGGCAGATAAACCGGGGACAAAAATTACTCTCTCCGGTGGAGAAAAAGAATCTTTCCGCGGCGATATTCGTTATGCCGCTGTAAGAGGAAAATTAAGTTATCGTTTTAATGTCGGTGGTTTTCAGGGAAAATCTTTTGCTGTTCCGAGAAAAGGAATTAGAAACGCAAGCGGAGTTTTACAGCAATTAATTTTCGAGTATGATGGGTTATCTCCTATCAATAATGAAAACTACGAATTGAATACCGGTGCTATTAGTTCGGTTTATGGTGCGGGAAGAATCGATTACGATTACGGCGGCGGTAAGTTTGCTGTTATCGAAGGAGGAATGACTCAAGTTGTTAACGAGACAATGGTTACGGGAATCGGAAGAGTGCAGGTGCAAAAAGCTAACAAACCTTTCGTTCGCTTAAATTACAACACGGGAAATTTGAGCATCCTTCTTTGGAGTAACGGAAGAAAAAATATTTTACCCGAAAAATCTCTTGCCACAGGTTTGGATTTAGTTCAAGATGCATGGATTACTCACAGCGAATTGCAATACAGTTTTAATTCGTTACAAGAAAAATTATTTGTCGTTCTCGGTGCATCGCAAAGGATGGTGAACATCGATACAAAAGGAACTTTGATGGTTTCTAAAAGAGACGATAACATGACCGGAATTTTTGCACAAGCTGAGTATAAATTTCTTGCCGATTTGAAAGGCGTTGTTGCCGCTCGATGGGATAGAAGTTCGCTGCACGAAAGCGCGTTCTCTCCTAAGGTTGCGCTCGTTTATAATTTAGCTGAAGGTCATTCCATCAGAGGAACTTATAATAAAGCTTTCCAAGCTCCGAATTATTCTGAACTTTATTTGAATGTGAAAGCACCACCGACAAGCGGTCCGCTTTATAATAGCTCCAATTTTTATAAAGGAAATAATTCACTCAAAACCGAAAAAATTACCGGTTATGAAATCGGTTACAAAGGTGTGCTTTTTAATAATTCAGTTTTTGTTACCGCCGATTTTTATTTTAACAATTTAAAAGATTTTATCACAGATTTGGGACCTACAGGAAAGGACTTAGCTTTTGAGGAGAGACATCCAATCGATACAACTCTTCGATGGAGGAAGTATGCCATCTGGAGCTACGGTAATGCGGGTGAAGTGGATGAGTACGGCTACGAAATTGGAGTGAATTATTATCCGAATGAACATTGGGTGATTGATGCAAATTACTCCCAATTTAATTTTGAGATTATCAAAAAAGATCCGAAAGATTATCTGCTTCCGAACAGTCCGAAATACAAAATGAATTTTGGAGTAACTTACTTGATGCATGGTGGACATGATATTTCCGTTAAAGTAAAATACGTTCCTTCGTTTCCGTGGGCGGCGGGAATATTCAGAGATGCCGATGTTCCGGCTTATGCTATTGTGAATCTTGCGGGGACGTATCAAATAATGAGAAATCTCTCTCTCAATTTGAATGTTACAAATCTTTTAGATAGAAAACATTTTGAGATACTCGGCGGTTCATTGCTCGGTAGAAGAGCACTTGCAACTTTGTCGTATTCAATTTAGTTTCTCATCAATAATTATTTCAAGCCCCGATTAGTCGGGGCTTTTTTTATTTTAGCCGTAACATTCTATCTGCGAAAATCAGTTGCATCAGTGTCATCTGTGTGCTATTAATTTCTTTTTTCACCGCAAAGACGCCAAGCCGCAAAGTGAAATTCATTTTTAATTTTTAATTTGTAATTTTTAATTGTTCTCTTGGGAACACAAAACCAATTTCTTTTTTCACCGCAAAGACGCAAAGCCGCAAAGTGAAATTCATTTTTAATTTTTAATTTGTAATTTTTAATTGTTCTCTTGGGAACACAAAACCAATTTCTTTTTT
>CAYMUL010000052.1:0-10470 GCA_964393605.1 uncultured Ignavibacteriaceae bacterium
TCTTTAATTTGTAATTAAAATTTGCCCTCGCAAGCCCTTATAGTCTCAATTCTCAATTCACAATTCTCACCATTCATTTTTAATTTGTAATTTTTAATTGCATTCTCAATTGTCCATTCTCAATTATAAATTGTCTTCTTTCCCTTTCTGCATGTAGATATTTTTTCTATTTTTCATTACAACAATTAATAACTTTCCATCAGTAAAGAATTTGAAAACAATAATAATATTCCTCACACTAACAATTATCATATTAATTTCCGGTTGCGGAAAAGAACGCCCGACCGAACCCAACACTCCATCAATCGATGCAAACAACAACGGATTTGAATCGTACGAAGTAGCAAAAATATTTGTAGATAACTGTTCCGGTTCCGGCTGTCACTCCGGTTCAACACCGGCGCATAACTTATCGCTTATGAGTTGGAGCGAAATGATTAAAGGGGCGAAGGGGCGGAACGTTGACACGAGCGGCGCGCATCATAAAATTTCTGCAAGCGATGATGTGTACGGCGGCGAAGCAGTTATTCCTTTCAACTCCAAAAGAAGTTTGTTGTACAGATTAATCTCCGGCGATGTTGCAGATTCTTTAAGAATGCCTTTAGGAAAAAATCCTTTGTCCGAAAATCAAATTGCTACAATAAAAAATTGGATAGACAACGGCGCACGATCCAATTCAGGCAAACTCCCTTCAGAAATTTCTGCGAACGATATCTTCATTACAAACCAAGCGGGCGATGAAGTTTCTGTTATCGATTCCGACTTAAAAATTGTTAAGCGAATAATAAGTGTCGATCTGAATGCATCGTTCATCGATTTACCCGATCACCTCGCAAGAAAAAATGGATTCCTCTACGTTGGGTTGGTCGGCGCGAATAGATTATTGAAGATTGATATTCTTACAAACCAAATTGTTGCACAAACTACGAACATCGAATCGCCGGGGATGATAGTCTTCAGCAGTGATGCAAAGAAAGCATTCGTTTCAAAATCTCCATTAGCCGCCGGTTCAAATACAGGCGTGTACATCATCGATACGGAAACAATGACGCGCACCGGTGAAATTATTCTTCCCGCCGCGGGCGTGCCGCATGCGCTTGCTATTACTCCATCCGGTTTGCTTGCAATTGCAGATATGACGCGCGATGTCATTTATCTTTACAACACTATCACCAATGATTACGAAGATATAATTAATATACAACCGGGACCATTTCCGCACGGACCGATTCACGCTTATACAACATTCGATGGCAAATATCTTTTTGTCTCGTGCAGATATTCCAATTTTGTTATTGTTTATGATTTAACAACGAAACAGGAATTTGCGCGCGTTCCGCTCGGCGATCATCCGATGCAGATTGCAATCACTAAGGATGGTACAAAAGCTTATGTTGCAATCTTTCACGATGCCAAAGTTAAAGTGCTAAAGAAAGCCGGCAGTGTTTGGTTTGTCGATGCCGTCATCTCTCACGATGCAATGAGAGATGTTTGGGGAATTGATTTAACTCCCGATGAAAAATATATTATCGCCGTCAGCTCCAACGAAGAAGATACATATAAACCTCGCTACAAACCGAAAAGTAAAACGAGAATATCGAATGTAGTTTTCATCAATGCATCAACTCTTGAAGTTGAAAAAATTATAGATGTAGATTCTTATGCGTCGGGAGTAAATGCGCGCTAATTTTTTTAGCTCTTTGTAGTGTTCACATTAAAGTTGAACAGCGACGTTTGAAATTTTCCGTACAACCGAACCCACAGAGGCAAAATCATTTCCGTGCCGCGCGCCGTTGTAATATCGCCGAGGTCAATAATATTTTTATCTTCCCAACCGAACGATTTTAATAATTCTACAACTTTGCTTTTTGCATCGGCGTCATTACCGCTAACAAACACACTATGATCTCCCGAAAGTATTTTCGGATTTATCATTATCTCATTGCTAATTGTATTAAGCGATTTAACTACTTTCAACGATGGATATGCGTTTTGAATTTTCTCTCCCAAACTTTCGGTGTTGCAAAGAAAAAGTGAAGGAGGAAATCCTTTGCTGAAATCGAGCGGGTTGGAAATATCGAGCATAACTTTTCCGTTCAATAAATCTTCGCCGACGAGTTTCAAGCAATCCATTGCGGCAAAACCTTGCACGGCAAAAATTATTAAATCGCTTCCCTTTTCAACAGCTTCTTTAAACGGCACGAGCGGAATAGCGGGATTGTCCTTTATCCATGCGCCTATCGAGGGCAAGCCCCAAGCATCGGGTTTTGTTTTTGCTAAACTCTCACTCACGTTTCTCGTACCCATAAAAACATTGTGCCCTAAACCGGCTAATCGTCCGGCAAGTGCCTGACCGACAGAACCTGTGCCAAGAATTGAAATTTTCATCTTCTTCCTCTTTTATTGTTAAACTATATTTTTTATAGTTGCCAACTTAAACAACGTTTAATAGTTTTGCAATAACTATCAATTTTGATAGCTGAGAAACAAAAATATTTTTAAGGAAAAAAATGATTATCGATAGAAACCAATATGTTTATGTAATTGACAAAAAAAAATTTCACTGCGCAATGGATGTAACAATGCACTTTATCGGCGGTAAATGGAAATCGGTTGTCTTATGGTATTTAAGAAAGGATAAAAAAAGGTTTAGTGAATTGAATAATCTTATTCCTCAAATAACCGAGAAGATGTTGAGCTTGCAGTTAAAACAATTAGAATCGGACGGCTTGATTAAAAGAGAAGTATTAACACGCAAACCGCCGATGAAAGTTGAATATAGTTTAACGGAGTTTGGCAAATCACTACTCCCTACGTTAAACGAAATTGCAAAATGGGGAAGAAAAACCGGCGATGAAAAAGGAAAGATTGTAAAACTTGGCTGAGAAAAAATAAATGACTAATTTTAAAGTGGTGATTATGTAATGCGCGCATTCACATAAATGCGGCATCGGTTTTATAAATAGGTAATGGATTTTATGGTAATGTTTTCTCTTAAAGAGTCCAATCGTTTTTTTGCTTCGTTTAAAACAACAACCCCGGCAGAAGCCGGTAGAAAAATAGACTTATAAAATAGTAAGGAATTTATTTCTCAAAAGCTTTTATGTAAGTTACGTTCCGCAAGGAATGTAAATTGAAGAGAATTAATTTTAACAAATGAAAAATATTTCATCATCGTTTTTTTTAATTAACAATATGTTACAAAATAATAGAGAGCATCAATGACCCAAAACGATCCCTCAATTATGGTTTTGAAAATATATAAAATGATCCGCGATAAAAATTTTAAGGATGCAACAGTTGTGGCAACTGTGCTCTACGAAGATTATTATGACGAACCGGAAGCTCATTACCTGTATGGCGTGGTTCTTTTTCTCTCTGATAATCTTGAGAGAAGCCGTAAAGCGTTGCTGCAAGCAGTGGAAATGTTTCCTGAGTATTGGAAGTTTTATCAATTGTTGGGGCATATCTACAATAAAATCTTGGATTTTTCGTTGGCTGAAAAAGCTTTCCGTGACGCCATTGCTCACTTTAACGAAAATGATAAAAAGGAGAAAGCAATTTTATATTTCTATCTTGGCGATGCAATGTGGAGTAAATTAAATCGCGACGGAGCGCGGAAGCAGTGGAAACAAGCCTTGAAAATTAATCCCCAATGCAAGGAAGCAAAAGTTGCTTTGAAGGAGACTGCAAATGATTACGGCGATTCTTTGGCTCCGAATCCTATTTTTGACGACTTATATCACTTTCAGGGTATTCAGCTCGCTCGCTATTATGAACTCGTCGGTAGAGATGAATTTACTTCCGAAAAAGAAGCGGAAGAAATTATTTCGTTGATCATGATTGGCTGGAATGAATATGTTGCTCCACACACAAGACATATTGAAAATTTACCTGCCGCAGATCGCACAAAATTTTTTAAAAATATAAATCTCAATTTCATGGAAGCCGTGATCCGATGGAAGTGAAAAGATGAGGGAGTTCAATACGAAAAATATATTCGCACATACCCCAGCTAAGGTTTCACCACAAAAGTGGCATCTACTAATAGAACATTTAAATGAAACCGCTAAATATTCAGCAAAATTTTCGAAATCTTTTGGCTATGATAACGCTGGGTACATCTTAGGGTTATTTCACGACCTTGGAAAGGTAAACCCAAAATTTCAAGAGTATTTAATAGCCTGTAACAAAGGTGAAATAGCAACTAAAACTACTCATTCAATTCAAGGCTCATCATTTCTTTGGTGGTTATTATTAAATCAAAACAAAAATAAGCTACCACTTGCAATTTGCACCTTTGGACACCACGGCGGATTAGATTCTCAACATAAAATTATAACACAAAATGGAAAACTTTATGAATGGTGGAAAGACAAAAAGAATGTTTCAATTAAAAAATTGATGCAAGATTTTTTAAAGTATTTTTCTTTAGTAACTCCTGAAAAATTGCCTGACAATGAATTAAAACAAGAATTGTTATTGCGTATGTTATTTTCCGCTTTGGTTGATGCTGATTTTTTAGATACTGAAAAGCATTTTAAAGTTTCGCAATCTACACTTAGAACTAATCCAATACGCCCAAAAGATTTATGGCCTATTTTCAGAGCAACTCAATTGAAAATGATGTGGCAAAATCGAAATGATAAATTGAATAAAATTCGTAATAGGATTTACATCACTTGTGTAGATGCAGCAAAGAATCAACCCGGCGTTTTTCGATTAACAGTACCAACTGGCGGTGGTAAAACACTTAGTGGAATGTCGTTTGCACTTAAGCATTCGGTTGTAAATAAAACACATGGCTTTCAAAGAATAATTATTGCGCTACCATATACGAGCATTATTGATCAAAATGCTAAAGTGTATAGAGAAATATTTGGAGATAATTTTGTCCTTGAACATCAAAGTCAAGTAGAAATTAAAGAACAAGATGATCAAGATGAAAACTATATAAAACAACGTTTGGCGTCTGAAAATTGGGATTATCCGATAATTGTAACAACTACTGTTCAACTTTTTGAAAGTTTGTTTAATAATAAACCAAGTAAATGCAGAAAACTGCACAATATTTCAAAAAGTATTTTGATACTTGACGAAATTCAAACACTTCCGCCTGAACTTGTCGAACCCACAATGGATGTATTGCGAACTTTAGTTGACGATTATGGAGTTACACTGGTATTTTCAACTGCAACACAACCGGCTTTTGACAGCACTCCATATTTAAAAGTTTTTAATGGAATTCAACCAATAGAGATAGTGCGAGACTATAAAACATACTTCGATATTCTTAAACGAGTAGAATACTCTCCCCTAAAAGAATATAATTCACTTGATGAATTAGCTGATGAAATAGCACAACAAGAGAATTCCCAATCATTAACAATTTTAAATACACGAAAGCACGCACTTAAATTATTGGAAGCTTTGAAGGAACGCAAAGTTGATGGACTTTATCACCTTTCTACACTGCTTTGTGGTGCTCATAGAAAAAAAATTCTTAAAGAGGTTACTGAAGAACTTAATTCAAGTGATACTGTTCCTGTAAGACTGATAAGTACTCAAGTTGTTGAAGCCGGTGTTGATTTGGATTTCCCAGTTGTCTTTAGAGCAATTGCACCTTTAGATAGAATAGTTCAAGCTGCCGGAAGATGCAATCGAAATGATAAACGAAATACTAAGGGAAAGGTGATAATATTTGATTTTCCCGAACAAAAATCTCCAAGTCAAACTTACAAAATAGGAATCGAAAATGCCGGAATATTGCTGAAACGAAATGAACCTGAAAAATTACACGATCCGGATTTGTACACAGAATTTTTTCAGATGCTGTTCAGAGATGTTAAGCTTGATAAACATAACATTCAATCGTATCGTAAAGAATTGGATTTCCCAACCGTCGCTGAAAAATATAAACTGATTGACGATACTGTTCCTGTTGTTATAACGACTTATGATAATAATGAAGGAGAAAAACGTTTGCAAAATTATATATATAAACCTTCACGAGAAACATGGCGCGCACTAATGCCCTACATCGTCAATTTGCATTATTATGATACTCAAAAAGAAGATATAAAAGAATGCATCGTCCCTATTGAAGAAACAAAAACAAATCTCTTTAAATGGATTGGCACTTATGATGATAAAACTCATCGAGGTATTAGAGATATTGTAAGAGATCCAGCAGATTTAATAATATAAGGAGAATTATTTATGTCAGTTGTAGATGTTAAGGTTTGGGGTGAATATGCTTGTTTCACCCGGCCTGAATTTAAAGTTGAAAGAGTGAGTTATCCAGTTATGACTCCCTCTGCTGCACGTGGTATTCTGGAAGCAATTTACTGGAAACCACAGATTTACTATCACATCCGTAGAATTGGAATTTTGAAAGAAGGTTCTCAATGGTCTCTGCTTAGAAATGAAATTTCAAGCAAACAATCAGACAGAGGACAACCAATTCTAATTGATGGGGATAGACAACAAAGAACTAGTCTGATTCTTACTGATGTTGCTTATCGCATACAAGCCTGGATTGTATTAAGAAACGGAGAAAATAACATTGGAAAGCATCTTGACACTTTCCGGAGACGTGCTGAGAGCGGACAATATTTTCATAAGCCCTATCTCGGATGTCGTGAGTTTGCCGCTTGTTACGAATTGCTTGGCGACATATCCAAAGATGACAAAAAAAATTTACCGGACGAAAATTATAATCGAGAAATCGGGACGATGCTTTATGATACTGCTTACATAAGAGACCTTGAATACTTTAATAAGCATCCTGAAGACCAACTCGAGTTTGTTCGCCACGAGAAAAATAATGGTGATGACCTTAAACATACTGAAGTGAAAGGATATGCTAAGCGTTTCTTTTTTAACGCTGTAGTAAAGAACGGTTGGCTTGTTGAAAAGGATAAAGATAGCTTGCCCGATTCAATCCATAATGAAATTATGAGACTGGAGGTTTGAGATGGGATTACTTAATTCACTAATCGAATCATCACATCGTTTTGAAAATGATTTACTGCCAATCGGGTTTACAGAAAGAAATGTTTCTTGGATGATTAACCTAAGTTATGACGAAAATATAGAACCAGAAATAAATAAAAGGAAGAGAGATAAATCGCCGATTATAGCACCAATTTCTCCGACAGATCGAACTTCTAGTAAAGTAAGTCCTTGTTTATTAGTTGATAAAGCATCTTATGTCTTAGGAATTGTAGATACAAGCAAAAAAGGTGATTCAAAAAAGATTGCATCTAAGGAACACAGTGCATTTCTCGATTTACTAAAGCAGTGTTATGAAGAAACAAAAGACTCACAAGTAAAAAGAATATGGGAATTTCTGAACAATAGTAAACTAAAAATACCTGAAATTAAAGCCAGCGATCTAATAGCATTCCAAATAGAAAATGAACCTCACCCTACTGATAATCTAAACGTACAAGATTTCTGGTCAAAGTACATTGAGAAACGACTTAAAGAAGATGAACAACAATGCGTGATATGTGGACAGATAAAACCAATCACTAGAATTTTACCTTTTGAGGTTGCTTTGCTAAAAGGAACTGACGGAATCCAACTTTCTTCATTCAATAAAGATGCATTTGAATCTTTAGGAAAAACTACCAAGGAAGTAAAAGAGGATGGCAAAACAAAAAAAAGGAAATCCGGCGCTAATGCTGCGGTTTGCTATTCTTGTGCTTCAATTGCTGGAAATGTTTTATCCTATTTAGTAAAACTTGATAAAGATAACTATGATAAAGAAAAAAATTCAGGACGTCACATTGTTGTTTTACAAAGAGATAGAACACATAAAAAACATCCACTAGATAATTGGGTAACAATTTTTTGGACAAAAGAAAAAATAGATATTCAATTAGATATTAATCAAAACTTACAATTCGAAGACTTAGTAAAAATCCCACTTGAAGATTTTGATGAAATTTCTGAAAACGAAATACCTGTAAAAGTTGGTCAATGCCGTGATTTACTTCAATCACCCTTTCTGGGCGGAATACTTCCACAAGATTTTCCCACCAATCGGTTCTACTTAGCAATATTATCCCCAAACATAACTCGTTTGGTCATTCGTGAATGGTTAAATACAGATATTATTTCAGTAAAAGAAAATATTGGTCGTTATTGGGATTCACTTCAAATTATACATCCCGATGGACGTGGTTTCTGGGCACCACCTTTTCCAGCTTTGATCGAAGCATTACAAGCATACACAAGTTCAAAACAAGAGTTTAAAGAAAATCCGCGCATTAAATTTGGTCCGGATGTTACTAAAAAATTAATTCGATGTATTTATACCGGAACACCACCGCCTGAAACTATTTTGCATCGTGCTGTCCGGTGTTTTCGGATTCCTGATCCGCCAACCGAAAATAAAAATCAAATTGAAAGACAAATGCTGCGCCGAATGTCAATGGCAGCAGCAATGAAATTAATTTTAACTTATAACAAAAATGAAAAGGAGAAAAAAGCTATGGAACAACTTAAAACGAATTACGATGTTAATTCCGAATACAAAAACAAAGCCCCTTATAATTGTGGTGTTTTGCTTGCTATTTTAGAAGCAATACAAAGAAGAGCTTCTTCTTCTGGCAAAGGTGTAAATACAACACTTGTACACCGTTATTATGCTACAGCATCAACAGCACCAGCTACTGTATTTGCTAACCTTATCAGTATGGCTACTAAAGCACACTTGCCGAAATTACAAAAGGAAAACAAGGAGTACTTTAAGGTTAGGTATCAAGAAAAGACAGTTAATATTAATGATCTTATTGCAGAAACTTGTAAAGCCATTGATAAGGCGAACGGATTTCCTCCAACTTTAGAACCAAAACAGCAAGCTGAATTTGCACTAGGTTTTTATCATCAGCGTGCAGAATTTGTTTACTAATTGAATAAAAATATTCACTATAAAATTAAAGGAGATATAAAATGAATACTCAAACAGAACTCTGGCAAAAAATTCTTGATAAACCTTATTGCGATCCAAACAAACGAATGGATTTTGTTCTCTTTTTTGATGTAAGAGATGGGAATCCAAATGGTGATCCTGATGCCGGTAATTTGCCACGAATGGATCCTTTAACCGGTCACGGTATCGTAACTGATGTATGCATTAAAAGAAAAATAAGGGATTATTTATCGGCTGTATTGAATCGACCTATTTTCATCCAAAGCCAAGAGCCGTTAAATACACTTTATTTTCGTACTGCTCGCGACTTAGCTGATAAAAAGGAAATTGAATTAGTTCCTATCGAAATAGATGCTTCCACTGAAACAATTAAGAAATCACTCTCTGAAAAAAAGGATTCTGAACTATCAGATGAAGAAGTGGATACAGTCATAAATTGGATAAGTAATCTTGAAGTTGAAGGATTGGAATATGATTCGAATAATGAAAAGTTGACATATTTCGGCGAGGCAAAAAAGAGTAGTGATTTTTCATCTCTATTAAAAGGAGAAGAAGAAATCAAAGACAAATTAATATTATCAGCAATAACTATGTTAGCTAAAACTCTCTATGAAGCAAGGAGAAATACTGGCAGTGGAAAATTAAGTCAAAACGTTAGAGATAAAATAAAAGATGGAATGTGTATAAAATACGATGACATTCGAATCTTCGGTGCAGTTTTGACTGCTGGAACTAATGCTGGTCAAATACGTGGACCATTTCAATTAACGTTTGGTCGTTCTATTGAAAGAATATTTCAAATGGATGCTGCTATAACACGATGTGCAATTACAAGAGCATCAGATTGGAAAAATAAACAAACAGAATTTGGTCGTAAATCTTGGCTTAACTGGGCAGTATATCGTCAACACGGATTTTTTAATCCACTGCTTGGTGAAAAAACTGGTATTGAAAGAGAAGACCTCGCTCGTTTTTGGGAGGCACTTGCTTGTATGTTCAGAAATTCTGATTCAGCAAGTAAAGGTGAAATGACAATGCACGATATAATTGTTTTTGTTCACGATAATCCAAGAGGTAATGCCCCATCACACAATCTTTTTGAAAAAGTAAAGTGTGAAAATAAAAAAGGGAATCCTCAAAACTCTGAATGCAAAAATGGTGAATTAATTATAAAACGTGATGGTTTTGATTATTATTATTTAGTTAACACTCCCGAGAAAATAGATAACTATGATAATGTCAATATTTATAGGCCCCTGTGTGACATTTGGAATAATAAATGAATATCCAGTAAGTTCTTATTCTAGCGAATAACTCACAAAATATTAAATGAGTTACTAGCTCGCGAATTTTCCGATTATGAAATTTACCTCGATGGAAAAACATTTTCGGAAACATTTAAAGCTGTTGAGGTGCAATGATTTTTATCTCGTCCCTACGGGACTTTGAATCGTTTGTTGTTAGATTGTTTTAGAAATATTCTGTCCCTATCGGGACATGGATATAGATTAAGAGATTTGAATATATAA
>CAYMUL010000053.1:0-9936 GCA_964393605.1 uncultured Ignavibacteriaceae bacterium
TTAATTACAGATGATTCTTTCGTCCTTCCAAATCAAGGAAATTTTTCCCCTGATGGAACGGTTAAGTGGGGTTGGTTACCACGTGTTGGTTTCAGCAATCCCACACAAAGTTACGTTGCGACTGCCAAAAATCCTTCTTCCTGGCCAGCAAGTTGGACAGCCTGGCCGGGTGAATATGGCGATGGTATTATTATTTCTGAAGATGAAGCATTTTATTGTGTGGATGATTTTTCAAATCGGATGGCAAATTATTTTCCGGTTCCAAGCGATACTTCCATTAGAGGTTTAGGGTTAAAAATGGCTGTTCGCGTTTATCAATTTAAAGGGCATTTACAAGATGCAATTATTGTAAAATATTTTATTACTAATGAGAGTCAAAAGAATTTAACGAACATATTTTTTGGATTTCATGGAGATCCACATATTGGAGGAGCATCGGATTATGCGGATGATTTAGTAAATGTAATTGGAGCATATAATCCCGCAAATGATCCACGTCTATCCAAGGCAAAGAACACTATATATGTTTGGGATCAAAATGGAATTGGAATGGGTGGGAAACAAACCGGTTATCTTGGATTTAAGTTGTTAGAGACACCCGATAAGAAAGATTTAACTTCCTTCCATTCAGCACCGTATACAAATTCGTTACCCAATGTTCCCAAAAATTCGGAACTAATGTGGAATTGGTTCAACGCAGGAATCGACACCTTAAGCTTTATGAATATTCCTCAAGATAATGTAATAAATTTTTCAACGGGACCATTTAATCTGATGAGTGGCGAAACCAAAGTTGTTGTTTTGGGTATTTTTTGCTCTGAAAATTATGCAGACCTTGTTTACGATGCGGGCTTGATGCAATTGGTTTATCGATGGGCTAATTTAGGTTCAACGGTCGGTGGTCAGGGGGGAAATAATAATTATGCAATTTCTATTGTATATCCAAATTCTGGGACAATCAGTGGTGCAATTCCTGTCTCATGGAATTATACCGGATCTGCAAGCACTGCTAAAATGAATTTAGATATTTCTTCCGATAGAGGAAAAACCTGGCAAAATTTAATCTTTGAAAAAGCGATAAATGACCCGTTCACTCTTAATTCAAATCTGTTTCCGGATGGAGCTAATTATTTATTGAGGATAATCGCTTTTGATAGCTTAAATCCGTACAAATATTATTACGATATTGTCGACAACAAATTTTCGATCGATAATCCTCCAAATGCAAAACCTGAAATTGAGTTATTAATTAATCTAAAAGATTCAGTGCTGACTGATTCAGGAGTAACAATTCCTCTCTTGTGCGAAGATGTTGATAATTCTATTCTGAATCTTAAAGTTTTTTATTCATTGAAAAAAAATTCTGAATACATCGAAATTTTTAATGGTGCCGTACCAAATTCAAATTATGATTTTAAATTCAATGTAAAACAAATTCCCAGTTCCGATACGGTTTATTTAAAATTTCTGTTGTCGGATGGTATTGTCGATTCGGTAATTCTAACACCACGATTCGAAACCAGATATTTTATAAAAAATTATATCACTGGAAATATTTATCATCCTATTGGTCGAAGTACTGCGGAGTTAAAAGTTGAAGTTGTTGATTCGGCATTACTTAAACCACATACATATGAAGTTAAACTCAAGAGTAATAACACCCCAAAATTATTTTCAATCTCCGATTACAATACTGGCGATATTCTAATTGATAATTATCCGATTATTAATTCGCTTTCAACTCCTGTATTTCACGGGATCAAATTATCAGTGATTGACCCGCTAACTCAAATAAATTTGAACAAAACATTTTTTAATAACAGCGTGTTCGATACTGCTTTTTCATTTCGATATCCACCTGAATTGGGTGGTGCAGCTTATATTGAGAGATTAGCGTATGATTGGATAATCGTTTTTAATAATATGGATACAACCATTACCGGACAATTTTTATTTCCCGGTGATACAGTAATTACTTCCAGAAATCAAAACATGGTGATGCCATTCAGAATTTATTCTTTGACTCATTCCGAACCGGCTATTTATTTAGTCAAAACTGATAATAGTGCGACAGACTATGGAAGATGGAACACCAAATTTCCGTTCATTCTACGAGCACAAGGTCCACCAGTTAATAAATTGTCATACCAGATTAAATTAAACTTTGCGGATAACGCTCTGCCCGGTTTTGGTGATACATTATTTATAATTACTGATAAGGAGATCACTGCAAATGATGTATTTAGATTTGCAAATGATTCAATATCTATTACTACTAAAACTAATTATGACCAGACACTGTCAGATTATTATTTATTCCAAAACTACCCAAATCCTTTCAACCCAACAACAACAATTAACTGGCATTCTCCCGTTGCGGGATATACAACGCTAAAAATATTTAATATTCTCGGACAGGAAGTTGCAACACTTTTAAACAACGAATGGAAAGAAGCAGGAAGGCATATTTCAAAATTTTCAATTTCCAATTCTCAATTGTCAATTCTCCATTCTCAATTTTCCTCCGGTGTTTATTTCTATCGCCTTGAGGTTGGAAGTTTTGTGCAAACGAAAAAGATGATTTTGTTGAGGTGAAGAATTTATATGATTAGTAAATTGAACAAATTTAATTTCACTTTTTAGAGACAATAATGAAAAAGCAAAATTTCTTTATCGCATCGATTTTATTAATGATTATCGGATTGAATTCATTATTTGCCCAACAGGGAAAGCCACAATATAATATTCGATGCGAGCGGCTTGGATCATTCATCGGTAACATAAAAATAGAATTGTTCCCCCTTATTGCGCCCCTTCACGTCGCAAATTTCGATAGCCTTGTGTCAATTCATTTTTATGATACAACTGCATTTCATCGAGTTGTTCCAAATTTTGTTATTCAGGGGGGCGATCCAAACTCGCGTCACGGCGACCCTTCTACCTGGGGCTTTGGCGATCCGACTCAAACAAACGTTCCTGCCGAGTTCAGTAACGTCGATCATGCGCGGGGAATTTTAGGTGCAGCACGAGACCAAAATATTAATAGTGCGAATAGTCAGTTCTTTATTAATGTTGTGCGCAACTCCGGTTTGAACGGCAATTATACCGTCTATGGAAGAGTTTATGAAGGAATGGATATCGTAGATACGATAGTGAACTCTCCGACGGTTCCGGATACGGAAAGACCGGTACAAAAAATAGAAATGTTCGTAACCGAATCAGGATTGAATAATTCAGTCCCGACAATCCCGATCCTCACTACCCCCGCGAATAATGAGTTTGATGTTCACCTAAGTCCGGTTTTTCAATGGCAGAATGTTGATGATGCAGTACTTTACAGATTACAAATTGCAAAAGATTCGCTCTTCCAAAATTTAGTTTATAACAATACGGTCGGAACTACTTCCTTCTCTTCGGGGGTTAACTTTGAGCAGGGAATGATAAAATATTATTGGCGTGTAAAAGCCAACAACGGCGCATTCGAAAGTGATTACTCACCCGCTTATAATTTTACAACGGGAATTTCTTTGCCGCAGTTACTAAACCCTGCTGATAGTGCGACTCAAGTTTCGAGTAGTCCAATTTTGGAATGGACTTCGGTAACAAATGCTGTTAGTTATAAACTTCTTGTCGCAACAAGTTCTGCATTTCTTGCTTCATCAATTATTGTTAATCAAAACGGATTGACATCTCATTCATTTCAGCTATCAAACTTACTCCCAAACAAAACTTATTATTGGAAAGTTGCTGCTTCGACCGCAACTTATTCGACAAATTTCACAACCGCAAGACGTTTTACGACCGGGAATACAACAGATTTAAGCGATGAAAATTTACACTCGAAATATTTTATGCACCAAAACTATCCCAACCCTTTCAATCCCTCTACGGTAATCAGTTACCAGCTTTCAGCATCCAGCAATGTTGTATTAAAAATTTATGATGTACTTGGAAAAGAAGTTGCAACATTGATAGATAATGAATGGAAAGAAGCGGGCTTCCACAATTATAAATTATTAATTATTAATTATCAATTGCCAAGCGGGATTTACTTTTACAAACTGCAAGCCGGCGGGTTTGTGCAAACGAAGAAGATGATTCTGCTTCGTTAACCTTGCCGTGAATGGTAAATCATTTTACTTTAAATATTGATTGACAAGACTTAATTTTGTCAGCGATAAGACGATAATGTTTTATCACTTATTAACTAATCCAATCAATAAAGGAGTTCTCATGAAAAAGATCCTACTCGCTACGATAGCAGTATTCGTTCTTTGGGCGGCGCTCGATTTTGTGTTGCACGGTGTTCTTTTACAAAAAATGTATGAGGAAACCGCATCACTCTGGCGCCCGATGGAGGAAATGAAAAATACGCTTATGATGGTGGTTACACTAATTGTCGCAGGGGTTTTTTGTTATGTCTATTCGGAATTTTTCAAGAAAAAAGACACAGCAACAGCTTTGAAATACGGCTTGCTTTATGGAATTGCCGGAGGAATATCAATGGGTTACGGTTCATACTCTGTAATGCCGTTGCCTTACAATATTGCGTTATACTGGTTCTTGGGTTCCGTAATTGAAACCGTCGCCGGTGCTTATGTTATGAGTTTAATTATCAAACAAGAAGGAGAATGATTTTATGGATGAGGTTCGCGCCTCATCCTATTTTTTTTTGAAAACGACAATTCTCTTTTTACTACTAACATTTTCTTTTTTCCCTCAGGAAAAGGAAATAAAGTCGTTCTGTGAAAAATTTATTTCTACACTGAATGACGAACCTGAGTTACTGTATAACTTTCTTCCCACTCTTAAAGATTTAAACGAAATTTTTCCGGCAATCGATGATTCAAGTATCAACGATAGTTTGCTTTCCAAATTCTTTATTAGAAAAGAAAATCTTGAAATTAAGTTGAATCAATTTTACACATTGCGATCAATGTTTGACTCACTTAAATTAATTCAAACTGGGGATATAATATTTAATGCTGTTGATGAAGAGACAGAAAATATTTTTTTTCTCGAAATTCCTGTCAGCTTCGATACGATACATGTGTGGTTTTCCTTGTCTGTCATTAAACAAGAATCCAAGATCTTGTTGCTCGAAATTCTTTATTTAAAAACTAATCTCTATAAAAAAAGCTTTGAACAGGAATTTGAAGAAGATGAAATTGAAGGAGAACTTATTTCGCCGGAAGTTGAAGGAGAACTTATTTTTCCACCCCCTCCGGTTGATCCTTCCACACCAATTAAAAATTCCTCATCTAATTTATTGAATAAAGAAAATGAAAAACCGGATTCGGTAGCTCGGACTTCGATTGCCGGCGAATCGAATCAAACTAGTAAAGAATCGGAAGCATTTTCTGACAGATCGAATCTACTAAATGAAGTTCTTCCGGCACATTCCAATTTTATTACTCTATACAAGCGACTAAAAAAATAAAGATAATTAAATTCGATACTGCTCTTACGCTTTCGCTCTAAAATTTATTTTAATATTTTTGCGCCGTAATTATTCTGATGAAATGTTAAATCCTCATCAAAATAAAATTCAAAAATTCATCACATCAATTTTATAATCAGAGAGTAATAAAATGCTTCCAGGCGCAAAACAAGTTGATAAATACGCGATACTAAAAAGTTGGATTCCTTCAGTAATTCTCATTCCGGTTTGTTTATATTTTATTACAACTCGCGGCGAGTACACGCTTGTAGATCAGTTCGAATTATTTATTCACGAAGCGGGACATTTTTTACTTGCATGGGGATGGTTTCCGCTTGAAATTGCCGGCGGTACAATTATGCAAATTATTATTCCTATTCTGCTAATAATTTTTACATACGTGAATTTTAAAAGATTGTATTTGCAACTCGCCTTCTTTTTCCTCGGGCATAATTTTTTAAACATCAGTGTTTATGCGGCTGACGCAACTGCAATGAAACTCGATCTCTTTCCGCGAAAAGGCGTAGTTCATGATTGGAACTACATGCTTTCGAATTTAAATTTACTTGAGCAGGATCAAAACGTTGCATTGTTCTTTGTTGTGATGGCTGTGATTTCATTTGTACTTGCCATACTCGTTCCACTTCATATGAAAGCATAAAAGGATTGTCGTTTATCCCAAAATATTTCTTACTCTTTTTATTTTTATTTATTTCGAAATCAGTTGCGCAAACGGATACTATTAAATATTATTTTTTGAATGGGAACATTGCGTCGATGATAATTTTGAATAATGGAATTCGCGACGGTGCCTCCTATTTTTTCTATGAGAACGGAAAACCGAAAGAAGAAATTTTTTATGAAAACGGAATTGCTACCGGTAGTATGAAAATATTTGATTCTTCGGGAACTTTACGGCAATTGATAACTTTGGAAAACGGACGAAGGGAAGGACCGACTTCTTTTTTTGATTCATCGGGAAATTTTGTGGAAGATGTTTTTTATACACAGGGAAAAATTGTTGTTGAAGAAAATACACAAGTTGATTCTTCCGAAGTCGTTGAAGAAAGTATTTTAGCAACGAAACACATTCCCGAGCCGGTTAAACAACCTGAAATTGTTTCTAAGGAAAAACGCGGCGATAAAATTCCTGACGAAATAAATAAATCCGATGAAGCTGACGATCCCGCATATTTCATTTCGGCTGATATTTTGCCGGAGCCGGTAATCGGTTGGGATGCGTTTCATCAAAAAATTATTTATCCCGAAGGCGCACGTGAAAGAGAAATAATCGGTAAAGTAAAAATTCGCGCGTTTATAGATAGAGACGGAAATGTCGAACGAACCGAAATTGTTGAAGGCATCGGTTGGGGCTGTGATGATGCGGTTGAAATTGCTGTCTACTACTCAAAATTCAAACCTGGATTTATAAAAGATAAACCGGTAAAAGTTCAAATGATAATTGAACATGAATTCAAACTGCCCTCAAATTGAGAAGCGAAGCTCGGCTAAAATATTTTTTAGTTCGGGATTAGAATCACAAAACTTTATCGTGTAATTATTGAACTCTCTTCGCAACCGATAAAATTTTCTTTGCCTGTCGAATTCAATTCCTCTCTCTTTTTTTGTAAGCGATAAAGTTTTTTTCAACGCGACATTATCAGCCGTAATTTCATAAATCATTTTTGTGATTTTGTATAAAATCTTTTCAAGTTCATCACTTTCGTCAACGGACATAAAATTATTTTCAGTGTGCGGCAATTGAATCCGCCAATCGTTCTGCACTTTGAAATGCATGCAAAATTTTTCGTAAATAATTTTCGTTCCGAAAATTTTTCCTTCTAAAGAATAACCGGCAATGTGTGGAGTTGCGATAAAAACTTTTTGTAGCAATGATTTATTAATCTCAGGTTCGTATTCCCAAACATCAATTACGGCGTTGATATTACTCGTTTCAATCGCATTGAGCAACGCTTCCGAATCGACAACTTCTCCGCGCGAAGTGTTAATTAATAAAGAGTTTCGTTTCAGTTTGGAAATATTTTTTTGATTAATTAAATAGTTCGTCGGGAATTTTGTTTCCGTCGTTAGAGGAACATGCAGGGTAACAATATCGCAAGACAACGCTTCCGATAACGTTGCAAAATTTTTTTTATTTCCTGCTTCCTGCAACGGCGGATCGTTCACAACTGTTTTAATTCCGAGTGCATTAAAAAATTTTTCAACCTTCGTGCCGATATTTCCATATCCGATAATTCCCGCAGTTAATTCTCCGAATCGCAAATCATTTTCAAATACAAACTTCGCAACTGCGGTCAATACAAATTCCGCCACTGCAAAGGCGTTGCATCCTTTCGCATCAGTAAAATAAATATTGTTACGTTTTAAGTAATCAACATCAACATGATCGATGCCGATAGTTGCACTTCCAACAAATTGGACATTTGTATTTTGTAAAAGATTTTCGTTGACGTTTGTAATCGATCGAACGATTAGTGCATCGGCATCGCGCAGATCTAAATTTGAAATTGCGCGTCCATGCATTGATATCACTTCCCCAAATTTTCCGAATGTTTCTTCGGCGAGAGCAATATTTTCATCGATAATTATTTTCATGTTTTATTGAATTCAGTTTTAAGTTAAAATGTTATAAAATTTGTGGATGAACATTCATACAAATTTAATGAGAAAAAGGAAGTCACTTATCATTCCGTTACAAAATTCTTTTTGCTTCATTACATTTAGAAGAAACATTTGAAAAATTATGGTTGTAGTAATAGATTATAAACTCGATGAACGCCCGGCTATAAATGAATTTCTTACGGAAATGAAAGTTGATTTTCATTACACTAATTCCGAAGAAGTAATTTCGCGAGCCGCGTTGATTATTCTTCCCGACACAAACGATATAAAAAATGCAATGCGTCAACTTCATCTCTTGAATCTCTTTTCAATTTTGCGAGTAATTAATAAGCCGATTCTCGGCATCGCGCACGGCTTTGAATTGATGTGCGAATTCGTTGGGAAAAATCACACTGCTTGTTTGGGTTTGCTTCCAATAGATTTTAAATCGGATAATGAAAATAGATTACAAGGTTTTTATTCCTTAGAAAGAGTGCAACCGTCACTTTTCTTTACGGGAATAAATAAGGATGACAAATTCTATTTTGATTTCGAAAGCTCGATTCCCGCCAATGAGCAGACACTCGCAGTAATAGAAGGCGGAAGCAGTGCGGCTTTATTTGAAAACAATAAATTTCTCGGAACTCTTTTCCTCCCTGAAAAATCCGGTGAACCCGGAAAAAAATTCTTACGCAACTTTTTTTATCATCACAAATAAATAAGTTGATGAAACTCTTTTCACTTTCGAAATGTAGAAGCAAAAGATTTTATTAACGGATACAAAATGAACAGAAGACAAAAATTATTTTCGATTTTATTTTTCCTCATCACATTCACAAATATTTCTTTAGCGAATATTGCGATGCCAGGTTATTGGAGTACAGGAACGGGGAGAACTTTCTTTCCTTTCTTTAAAGAAGATTCCGCTCACTTCGGAAAAATTCAAATGAAAGAAGAGTTGATCACAATACAATTGTATAAAGGATTTGCGGTTGTAAAAGGCGTGTATAAAATGTTGAACCTCTCCGGCGAAAATGTAATGCTTCGCGTCGGCTTCCCGATCAACGGAACATTCGATCATCCCGTCGCAAAAAATGTTATGTTCGATGAACTATACAGTTTGAAAGTACTAAACAACGGCGTTGCGACCGAAGTGCAATCACTTTCCGATTATGTAAATCATCGCTACGAAAAATATGGAAAAGTTTTTCCCTTCCCCGAAATCAAAAATCCTATTCAAACTCTCTTTGCCGATAATAGTAATTGGTATGTATGGGAAACAAATTTCAAAGCAAATGAAATTACCGAAGTTGTAGTTTATTACGTTGTGAACACGAACGACGCAAGCCAGCTCGAAGGTTACACCAAAAATCATTCGAATTGTTTTTCTTACATACTTGAAAGCGGTGAAGCTTGGGGAAAAGATATTGAGAAAGGAAAAATCATTGTGCAATTAATGGAAGGAATTTCCGACGAAGAGATTGACGGTTTGTTTCCTTTCGGCTCATTCAAATTTTATGAGGGGAATTTTTTGATTTATGAATTTGAAAATCTCAATCCGACAAACAACAACAATGTGCTAATCAGATATTCCGAACGAGATGAAAAATTTCGGTTTGAGGAAATCACGAACAACATCGAAACTTACTTTGCTTCGATCGATAAAATGAATCTCAACAAATCATTCAAAGAAAAAAACTTAGATGTTTCAAAAGATGATTTCGAAGTTCACACAACTGCGGAGTCGCCGATTGTTTTCATCGTTTCGGGAATTGTTCTTCTCGGCTTGTTGATATACGGAATTATTTCCTGGATATTTTCATTGCTGTCCAAAATAAAATAGAGATAAGGAAAAAGTTTCAAATACAACTTGA
>CAYMUL010000054.1:0-9913 GCA_964393605.1 uncultured Ignavibacteriaceae bacterium
ACGCAATCATTAAAAACTTTTCATTGTTCTTTTTCTATTTAGAATCGATTTAACATGAAATAAATAGAACTTCATAACCGCGATAAATATATTTGTGATGAACTTTTTCATTCTTAAATGTTTTAAAGAAAATTATAGTAGTCATGAAAAAATATCTTCCGCAAATTCTCTTAATACTCTTCTGCAACACATTCGCACAATCGCCGTTTCAAAATATCCGCATCAACAGTGCATCTTCAACAAATCCCGAAGAAGTCAGCATTGCAATCAATCCAATTGATCCGACAAACTTAATCGCAGGTGCAAACATTCGATATGTTTATCGTAGCACAAACTCGGGACAAACATGGACGCAGGCAAATCTTTCTTCGCAATATGGCGTTTGGGGCGATCCTGCAATTATTTTCGATGTGAACGGAAACGCCTACTACGCCCATCTTTCAAATCCTTCTTCGCCAGGTTATTGGATTGATAGAATAGTTGTTCAAAAAAGCACCGATAAAGGCGCAACGTGGGATCAAGGTTATGGTGTTGGTTTCAATCCTCCGACAAAAAACCAGGACAAAGAATGGTTGATTGTTGATCATACAAATTCACAATTCAGAAATAATATTTATATGAGTTGGACTGAGTTTGATAATTACGGCAGTTCAAACTCTCTCGATAGTTCGCGAATAGTATTTTCAAGATCAACTAACAGCGGAGTTAGTTGGAGTGCGCCGGTTAAAGTTAGCGACAGAAGCGGCAATTGCATCGATAGCGATAACACGGTAGAAGGTGCAGTTCCTGCTGTCGGTCCCAACGGCGAAGTTTATACATGCTGGGCAGGTCCGCTTGGATTGATGTTCGATCGCTCGCTTGATGGCGGCGTAAGTTGGGGAAATGATATTTTTGTTTCCGATCTCCCCGGCGGGTGGGATATTACAATTCCCGGCATTCAACGTTGCAATGGTTTTCCTGTTACAGTCTGCGACATTAGCAATTCCCCAAACAGAGGAACGATTTATATTAATTGGTCAGATCAGAGAAATGGAATAAACAACACCGATATTTTTCTTGCTAAATCTACAAACGGCGGATTGAGTTGGTCTGCGCCGATTAAGGTTAATCAAGATACGAGTAATCATCATCAATTTTTTAATTGGATGACGATTGACCCTGCTACAGGAATAATTTACATCGTTTATTACGATAGAAGAAATTATCTCGACAGCCAAACCGATGTTTATCTTGCACGTTCGGATGATGGTGGAAATACTTTTACTGAAACAAGAATTTCCAATTTACCTTTCTCGCCGGTGATGTCTGTTTTCTTCGGCGACTATATCAACATTGCCTCTTTCAATGGAAAGATTTTTCCTATCTGGACAAGAATGGAGGGAACTTCTCTCAGTATCTGGACTGCACCAATCATCGATGCAGATTTAATCGTGCCTGTTGAGTTAGTTTCTTTTAACGGGAGTTTTTTTAATAACTATGTGCAGTTGAATTGGACTACTGCAAGTGAAAATAATAACAAAGGTTTTGAAGTTGAAAAATCAGTGGGCAATAATCAATCGGTTGTAAGCAGTTGGGAAACCATTGGATTTGTTTCCGGTTTAGGAACTACAACGGAAAAGCAGGATTATTCTTTCGCCGACAATAATCTTTCTTCGGGGAAATCTTTCTATCGTTTAAAGCAAATTGATTTTGATGGAACATTTGAATACTCAAACACAATAGAAATTAATGCTACGCTCCCGAATGAATTCGTGTTGTATCAAAATTATCCCAATCCGTTTAATCCATCTACAGTCATCAGTTATCAGCTTTCAGCGTCCCGCAATGTTACACTAAAAATTTATGATGTACTCGGAAATGAAGTTGCAACATTGATTAATAATGAATGGAAAGAAGCCGGCTACTACAATTATCCATTTTCCATTATCAATTATCAATTGCCAAGCGGAATTTATTTTTATCGTTTGCAATCGGGAGAATTTATTTCGACAAAAAAATTAGTATTGATGAAGTAATAATTTAATCGACAATCTACCCTCAATCTTAGTGCAACTTAGTGTCTCGGTGGTAAAGAAGAAATTTAAACCACTAAGCCACGCTGCACACTAAGAAACACTAAGCCAATTTCTTTTTACAGCAAAAAATTATTTGGAACGAATAAAAGTATTGCGACATAATCAGTACAACGGATCCATACCATATTTTCCGCAAGAGTACATCATTAATAGTGCGGCGAGATCTACGAGAGCTTTATGCTGATCTTGATCATAAATAACAAGGTCATAAACTTCGGCAAGGAATTTCATGTTCTTTAAAATTTTGGTCAGCTCGGCATAAGTGGGCGTGCCGTGCCAATTTGCAATCTGCTTAACAATCAGATTTTCATAGCGTCTTAAAAATTCTGCAAGTGTAATTGTCTTTTTAGAATTCGGCGAAAGGGGGCGACAGATGTTTATCAAATCATTGAAGTATGTATCCCATTTCTCGGCAAGATTTCTATTCGATTCTCTCCTAACATAACGCGCTTTCTCTAAAGTGAAGTTTGCTTTCGTTGCTACTTTAAATTTTGGAATGACGGCGTATCCATCATAACTGACTTCGTTGGAATCTTCATCAATAAACTTCCATCGCTTTGCGAGTTGAAACGGTGAATAGATGAGTACAACTGTTTCCTGCCCGCTATCGAGTACAATAAATTTTCCGTGTTGGTAATTCACAACCGTAAACCAATGTTCCCAATTATCTACGCTAAGAATGCATGGATAGCCGCGTTTCAAATGATTGACGAGAACTTTTAAAGCATCATCTTTCGATTCTCTTCTGAAATATTTCATTTTACAATTGTAACTGCGTGCCGCTTTTGCAAGACCTATTTCATCCGTGCCATACCACCAGGTGCTTCCGGCTTTTCTTCCGATCTCTTTTTCGTTTTTAAATTGACCGAGCATCACAAGTGAATACTTCAACGCAAACGGTCCGCATTGATATTTATACGGCTGCGGGTAAAAACTCATTTACTATTTCTTCGTTAATTTTTTTCTGTACATCATTTGCAGTAAATTTACATAAATGATAAATGTAAATCGAGAAAATTTTAATAATTCTTAAAGGTTTTTCTTAATGCCCCCAAAAAAGATAAAGGTCGGCGTTTTCTATAATGAAGCACACCCCGATTTCTACACTAAAAAAGTGAATCTTGACCCCGCCAATCTTAGTTTTACCCCATTCTTTGAAGCCAACGAACTTACTCCCATGGAAGAGTATGAAATTTTTGCCGAGAGAATCTGTAAGAAAAATTATGACTGCTACACACTTAACATTAAGGACGATCTTTCAATACTGATTGAAAATCTTTTAACTCAAAAACCGGATGTGGTTTTTAACTTTGTTGAAATTTATAAAGAGAATTCAAGACTTGAAGTGAACATTGCCGGGCTTTATGAATTGATGGGTTTCGCTTACACCGGCGCACCGCCGCAAGCACTTGCAAATGCACAATCAAAAATTCTTACAAAAAAAATATTAAAAAGTTTTGGAGTGAACACGCCTGATTCAACAATTATCAAAATGCTTGGTAAAAAATATTCTCATGAGTTAAAATATCCTTTAATTGTAAAACCTGCGTTTGAAGATGCGAGTGTCGGAATCGAAAATAAATCTGTAGTTTATAATTACAACGAGTTGAAAGAAAGAGTTGATTATGTAATTGATTTTTTCAAACAGCCCGCGCTTGTGGAAGAATTTATTGAAGGTCGCGAGCTAAACGTTGCTATCTGCGGCGATGAAGAACTTGAAGTTTTACCGATTAGCGAAATTGATTTTTCCGAAATGCCGAAACACCTTGCGAACATTGTCAGCTATCAGGCAAAGTGGGACCCGTTGCACGAAGCATATCATAAAACTATTCCGCACTGTCCAGCAGAGTTAAGTAAGAGAATAAAAAAGAAAGTAGAAGAGATTGCACTCGCGGCATTTAATGCAATGAGAGTAAGAGATTATGCTCGCGTTGATATGCGGCTTTCGAAAGATAATGAAGTTTATGTGCTTGAAGTGAATCCAAATCCCGATTTGACCGAAGGAGCTGGATTCATGCGCTCGGCGGAAGCGGCGGGCTATGAGTATGACGATATGCTTGTTAGAATTATTGAACTTGCAATGAAACGAAAAAAAGGATAAAGATAAAAATTCATGTAAAAATCGTTAGGCAGTGATTAAAAATTTTTTCCTGCGATAACTTTTTTTTGAAGCGATATTGTTACTATCAATTGTTTCTTTTTCTCCTCGCGCGAGGATAGAAAATTTTTTAAAAATTTTCAGTGTACAGATTAAACGTAACGTCTATACTTTTTCACTCTTCAAATAATTTTTTCAATTCTGTTTTATCGGAAGTTTTACCGAGAGCAAGCATCAGTTTGATGCGCGCTTTCTGTCCGTTTAAATAATCTGCAAATATTACACCGATTTGGTGCAGCCATTTTCCTGCGCCGGGGTAGCCATAAATATCAAGCGTCTCCCCAGCCGGGCAGCGCGAAACAAGCACAACAGGAATATTTTTTTCGACGACAGATTTAATTCCTTCAAACGCGCGCGGCGGAACGTTACCAACTCCCATCGCCTCAACAACTAAACCGCTTACGCCGGTTTTGGCGGAGAACTTGAAAAATTTTTCATCCATTCCGGCATAACATTTTATCAAATCTACATTCGAATCAATTTTAGACGATGCAAGAATTTCGAGTTTGCGCGGGAGCCTGTTAAAAATAACTCTTCCGTTCTGTACAAAACCGAGCGCACCGAAATCCAAACTATGAAAAGTTTCAATATCGTCGGTGTGAGTTTTAGTAACTTCGCTTGCGGCATTAATCTCGCCGTTCAAACAGACGAGCACGCCAAGACCGTTTGCGTTCGGCGAAGTACAAATTGTTACGGAGTCCAGCAAATTTTTCGGACCGTCCCAATCCGCTTCTGAACTGTTTTTCATTGAGCCGGTCAATACAATCGGCTTTGAAGTTTTAATTTGCAAATCTAAAAGATACGCAGTCTCTTCAAGCGTATCAGTGCCGTGGGTAATTACAACACCATCACATTCTTTGTTTGAAATAAAATTTTGCACTTCATTCGAAAGTTGAAACATGAGTTCGGGAGTCATGTGCGGACCTGGATATTTGCCGAAATCATGAATTGAAATTTCGGCAAGTTGATTAAGCTCGGGAATGAGAGCAACTAATTCTCCACCTGAAAAGTGAGGAATTGCGGAGCCGGTGGCGGAATCTATTTTCATGGAAAAAGTTCCGCCGGTAAAAATTATTAATATTTTCTTCATCTGGTAAAAATTTTTTTATCGTTGAGGTGAAAATTACGTTTTTAAATTCAAAAGAATAAATTCAGTGATATTCTTCATCTGTCCAAAATAAATATTTTTATGTGGCTAAACCCGAAGAATATTTTTGTTCATCCATCCGTCAGCCTACCTAACCTAAACGAACCAGAACCAAAGTTAAATGTTCACCAAGTTGTTGTTCTTACTTTCGAAATAAGAGCATTCCAACACAGCAAAAAATATTTCATCCCCGAACGCTTTCGGGGATTTGATTTTGTTTGCGTCTTTGCTTTTTACCAATATCTCATCCCGAAAGATTTCGGGATTTCAATAATAAAAATATTTTTCCCATTAGGGAAAATATGTTGGCAACAGAATTGGTAGTGAATTTAATTGAAAGGTACTAAAGTTAGGTGAACTAAAACTTACAGCAATATCGCTGAAGTTGAATTGAATCAACAAATAAAATTTCTATTTTTTATTTCCGATTTTTGCCGCAAATAAATTTGTATAAACACTTGTCTGAATTGCACAGGTTTTCTTCATGAAATTTACCTTCGGTTACTACAATATATTTTTGATTAGTCAATATCTCCATAATCATTTTCTCCAATTTTTTTTCTTAAACAGAAAGAAAAGAAGTATCAAATCATCTTTAGAGAGTATCAATCCTCATTAATCCTTACTTCATAAAGAGTTACGGGAATTTATTTTTCGGGTTTCATCTTTCACGGTGAGACGATTCCCCCTTTTTAATCCGATAATTTTACATCGAACTTTTTTTAACTTTTTAAGGAATAAACAAATGAAAAATCTAATTAAACTTTTTGTTCTGACGCTCGGCGTCCTTTTCTTTTTCGGATGTGAAGAAGAAAGGTTTATTGATCATCCGGGAAATTTGGTGCCGAAAACGGTTATCGAAAATCCCGCGCTCCCTTCTATTATTGTTAGCGATGCAAAACTTCACTCAGAGGCATTCGGGCATCCCGATAGCGCATTGATTGTAGTGCTTCACGGCGGACCGGGAAGCGATTATCGCTATCTACTAAATTGCAAAGACCTCGCCGACCATGGCTACCGCGTTGTATTTTATGATCAACGTGGCACCGGGCTTTCGCAAAGATTTTTGAAATCTTATTACACAAACAAAGGATTGTCTGCTCTTGAACAAGTATATGAAGATCTTGCAGGAGTAATTGCACACTACAAAACGAGCCCAACGCAAAAAGTATTTTTGTTAGGACAATCGTGGGGCGGAATGCTCGGAATTGCTTACACGGGAAAATTTCCTAACTCGGTTGACGGTCTCGTAGTTTGTGAACCGGGCGGTTTGAAGTGGGATGATGTTGTAGAATATGTTAAATCTTCACGCGATTTTAGTATTACCGGCGAGTCATTAAATGATGTAACTTATCTCGATCAATTTATTACTGCTTACGGTAATCAACACGAAATTCTTGATTACAAAATGGCGATGATGGCTTCCACAAACGATGTAACCGGTGATCACGCAACTAAACCGGAAAGCTATTGGAGACATGGCGCGGTTGTCAACTCGGCTTACTATGAGCTGGCCCAAAAATACAAACCGGATTTTTCGCAAGGCATCGAAAATTATAATAAGAAAGTTCTTTTCTTCTATAGCGAAAAGAATAAAGCGTACACAGATACTTGGGCAAAGAAAATTTCTGGCGCGTTAAACAATCCCGAACTCGTTAAAGTGAACGGTGTCGGGCATGTCGGCGCATTCACCGAAGATAACGTTTGGAAGCAAACTACTCTCCCAAAAGTTCTCGCATATTTTAATTCACACAAATAAATTTTTGAAAGGTCAACAATGAAAAACTTAATTAAAAAAATTGTACTCGCAGTTGCTTTGTTAATAAGCGTCTCTCCTGCTCAAACAGTAAATTGGGCAAGAGCAAATGATAACAACGAATTTATGCTCAACGCAAAACTTGGTTTTGAATATGGCGCAACGCTCGGACTTGAATTCGGCTATCAAATCAAAACGGAATTATTTCCAATCATATTAAATGTTGAATATTCTTTTCCTTCAGGTATGAATTTAACCGACGACTTCAAAACGAGAATCGGCGGACAGATAAGATTGTTCGAATACAACAACATTCAAATTAGCGGACAACTACACGGCATCTTCCGCAGATTTGAAAACGATTTCGCGCGCCTCCTTAATTTCGGTGCTGATGCCGCCGGAGTGCTTGGTTACTATCGCAACTCATGGTTTGTTGCCGGCGAGTTCGGATTTGATAAAGCAATCGTTACTCACTTTAAGCATACGGAAAATTATTTGAGTCAATATCCCGAAGCAAAAGGCGGGTGGTATCAACCTGCGCAAGGCGGAAATTATTTTTACGGATTACAGGGAGGTGTTTCTTTCTGGAACCAGGATATTTTCATCCGTGCAGGAAAACAAATTACACAAGACTTCAAAACAGAGCCGATGATTCCATTCTTCGGGCAAGTGGGATATAATATAAAATTCTAAACTTGAATTTATTCTCTCCCACAATAGTGGCAGCTTGCGGGCGGGGAAGATGCAACTCGAACTTCCAATAACTTCTCATAAACATAAACAATTAATCGCTCCTCTGGCACAATATTGGCTGGTAAAAAATAATTTTGGGGGGAATAGAAATTTCTGTTTATATTTCTCGCAATAAATATTGGAAATTGAAAATGGGGCCACCGCCCCGCAAATAAGAGTGAAAAATATGAATACAAGGTTTTTAACAAAAAGAGTATGCACAACCGCCATGAATACTATACGGATTTTTGGCGGGAGAATTAGTAGTTAGGGCATAACAAAATAGGAGGATTTATTGCCTATTCCAGATTTTGAACAAGATGGCTTCTTACCAATCGGAATTCACGATTGTACAATTGAAGAAATATCAGAACGATTTGGAAGATTTCAAATATCAGACAGACGACCATCATTAAATGCGGGTTTAATTAGTTATTTTAGAGAATTAAGAGATGCTAATATTGGTAAATATTTAATTGTGAATGGATCTTTTGTTACATCAAAAGATAAACCTAGCGATATTGATGTTCTGTTAGTTCTGAAAGATGATGTCGATTTAACTGGTGATTTACCTCCATTTCGTAAAAATGCTTTTTCGCGAAGGTACATTAATAAACACTATGACTTGGATTTTCATTTTGGTTTTGAAAACGATCCAAGTGCTACAAATATTTTAGATAATTTTTTAGAAGTAAAATATCAACCCGGCAAAAATAAAGGCATATTAAAAATTAATTTATGCTAGATAACGAAGAACAATATCAACAAACTTTGACTGTACTCCAGCGTTTGGAGGCAGCTCTTTCTTCTTTACGCAGAAGAGTCGAGCCTGTCAATCCTGAACTATTTCAAGCAATGGCACAAACATACATTGACGAAATAACAGAAATAAGAAGTGAAATTGATGAATATATTGGTGTTAATTCCGCAATGGTATCTAGAGCTCCTTTATGGTTTTCACTTGAGGGACAAGGATTAAAATCTTCGGAAGTTTCTACTCGTTTATTATCGAATTGGCTTTCTAAGTTTCGAATCGTAATTCAAAATGTTGCTGAATACATTGAAACACAAAAGATAAGTAGTGGTAGACCATCTTTGGACATTTTAGAGAAAACGGACCCCAAATTAGTCACTATCCTTTCTGGAAGTATAAAAATAGGAATTAAATTTTCTCCTTCTTATACTCAAGGAGAATTATTTCAAGAAAGTAATAATTCCTCAACATCACTTCCTCACAAAGCAATTGATCGATTACTTCAATTAGTTGCTTGGGTTGATTCTGAACTGAATGAACTACCAAGGAATCAATTCCCAGATGATACCGAAACTTCTATTTTAGCAAATCAAATTATTTCTTTAGTCCCATCAAAAAGGAGCGTTGTTAAAACATTACGATTTTCTGGTGCATTAGTCCCTCATCCCACAAGTCTTTACATAAATTTAGAAGTACGTCCTAAACTTCAACGAGTAATCGATGAACTAACCATAATTAATGAAGATACTGTTGATGGAGTGATTAGAGAAATTGATTTGGATGCACAGCGAATTATCTTAAGAGAAAGAGGTCCATCAGCCCCCGACTTGAAATGTTACTTGCCTGACAATCTAGTACCTATTGCGGAAGAACTACTGGATAAATTAGTACGTGTTCACGGAAAAATATCTTCATCTTCTCCTGATGTTGTTGAAGTAACATCAATTGAAGTAATTAATATGCCCTAACAAGCCAATACTAATGAACTCACTCCTGCGCCTGTGGAGAGAGAGTAAGACCAAAACGTTTAGCCTGTTTATGTAAGTATTTAAGTTGTCGTTGTTTAATTTTTTGTTCGTAAAGTATAATTCCTTGTTCAAGGCAGAATTATCCCGACAAGTCGGGACAAATTGTTTCAGTTTTCTTGTTCAAGGTAGTAGTGCTATGAAAGTTTTTTATAATTATAAATTTATTTAACAAGTTCGGCATTGTTGTTCCAACCTTCGCTACGCTTCGGTAGATAAATCGGGCGGCGGCTTAGGCGCAACGCCGTTATATCTCTTAATAAATA
>CAYMUL010000055.1:0-9898 GCA_964393605.1 uncultured Ignavibacteriaceae bacterium
AACGTACGAACCATAATTTTTTCCTTCATGGCTTCGTAACTTTTGCCATAGGCATTACTATGTGAGTGACAAAAAAAAATAAGTGGCTACGGTGAGTTAATAATATTTTGGCAGATCAAAGTCTGCTCTACAAAATAAAAAAGGTCGAGCAATTGCCCGACCTAATTATTAATTACTAATTGTTAAATAATTTTACTTCAAGATTGTCATCTTCTTTGTAATAGTATTACCGTTGAAGTTCAAACGATAAACATAATTTCCGCTTGCAAATTTTTCAGCGTTGAATTCAACACTGTATTCGCCTGCAGTTTGCATTTCGTTCACAAGTTCAACAATTTTTTCTCCGAGAACATTGTAAATCGAAAGAGTTACAATTCCGTTTTCCGGAAGCGTATATTTTATATTCGTAACCGGGTTGAACGGGTTCGGGAAATTTTGTTGTAAAGAAAATTCTTTCGGTTGTGTAATATCAATTTCTATTTCGTTACTGTATGTGAACGAACCATCGAAATCAATTTGTTTTAATCGATATGAATATCTACCCGAAACGAGAGAATTGTCTCTGTACGTATAATAATTCTTTTCGGAAGAATTTCCTTTTCCTTGTACGAAAGAGATATTTTCAAAGTTTGAGTTATTCGAACTCCTTTCGATTTCAAAACCTCTGTTGTTTGTTTCTGTTGCGGTATTCCAATTTAGAACTACTTCGGTTTCATTCACTTCAGCCGTAAAAGATTCAAGCTCTACAGGAATGAGCGGGTCTGCATATCCGCGAATGATAGTTCCGTTCGAACCTGTCATCCAAAGGTGTCCATCTTTAACTGCGATGTCATAAATTGTTATTGTCGAACCGAGGACAGGTTTAGAAGGTTTCCATGTATTTCCACCGTCAGTTGTGAAATAAATTTTTCCTCCGGAACCTGCAATCCAACCGACATTTTCATTTAAGAATTCGACGGCATACAAAGTTGCAGTGATGCCTGTTGTTGTAAGTTGAGTCCATGTTGTTCCGCCGTCGGTAGTTTTATGCACTCTTCCCGAACTTCCGCAGAAGTAGCCGAGATTCGCATTCACAAATTGAATTGCATAAAGCGCGCTTGTGGTTCCGGTTGTTTGTGCCGTGAATGTTGCGCCTTGATCGGTAGATTTGAAAACCTTTCCAGATGAACCGCAGATGTATAAAGTGTTGGCGTCAGTCATTGTCATATCATAAATAACAGAAGTGCCAAAACCAGGAGCCAATGCATTCCAAGTTGTACCGCCGTCAGTTGTTTTAACAAGTACTCCGCTACTTCCGCCTGCAAAACCGATGTTAGCATCGGCAAATTCTAAATCGTACCAAATGCCTGTTGAAGTTGCAACTCCGGGTGTAAGTTGGGTGAAGGTGTTTCCGCCGTCGGTAGTTTTAAAAATTCCGTCGGGTCCCCGTCTTCCGACGTAGCCTGTATTGGCATTGAGCATGTAAATTGAATAGAGGCGATAGTTGGTAGCAGAAGGTAATTTAGTCCAAGTCGCACCGCCGTCAGTAGTTTTAAGCACATCGTCAAAACCTGCAGTAGTGGAAGCCGAACCGCCGATCGCAAATCCAGTAGTACCGCTCAGCATGAAAAATCTACGCATCAATTCTTCTGTAACGGAAGAATATTTTGCCGACCATGTAGCACCTTTATCTGTGGTGATAAGAACAGCACCACCGACACCCGCGGCAACAGCAGATTGTCCGTCTTGCATCTCAGACATCTGCCCGCGAAGACCCAAACCAAAAAGATTTGCCGAAGAAGAAGTTTGAATGGTATCCCAGTTTGTACCTCCGTTAGAAGTTTTAAATATTTGACCTGAACCGCCTGCCATAATTCCATCATTTGCATTAAAGAATTTTACTTCGTAAAAAGTACCGGCGCCTAAATCGCCAAGGAAAGTCCATGTAGTTCCGCCATCAGTTGTTTTGTAAGCGTCATAAAGAGAAGTAGAAATCCAACCTGTATCGGGATTAATAAAATGCAAGCCGCGAACCGTCGGCGAACCTGTAAAACCTACGTTTGCGGAAATATCAGTCCAGGAAACTCCGCCGTCAGTCGAGCGAATTAATCTTCCTGTTGTTGAAGAAGATGAGCCGAGATAAACAAGCGTAGAAGTAACATAATGGATAGCGTAGTTGGTAGCAGTGCCGTGGTTGTAAGAATTCCAGGTTGCGCCGCCATCGGTAGTGCGTAGAACCGCACCTGATGCGCCTGTAATTAAACCTGTGTTGGCATCAAAAAAATCAACATACCAAAAAGTAGTTGTAGAACCGTTAGAAACGTCAATCCAAGAAAAACCACCATCGGTAGTTTTCATCATTAATCCGCCGGTGCCAACGATGTAGCCGGTGTTGTTATCGACGAAATCAGCTTCGTAAATAGAGCGGGCGGCAGAATCAACGTTTTGAGTTTGCCAGGTAGTTCCGCCATCTGAAGAGCGAAGAATAACTCCGCTGTTACCAAACAATAAAATTGTTCCGTTGCCAAAGTAGATAGCATCGTTAAAATCGTTACCATTTGGCTTGGGATTCTGCCATTGCCATTCGAAGTTTTGAGCAAATGTAAAAATTGAAAATAATAGAAACAGTGTTAAAAGTTTTTTCATTTAAACCTTTTAAAAAAAGTGAAGAAATATGATTCAATTGCCAAACTAAAACATGAGTCTTTAATATCCAAATTTTTTTGAGATTAATTAAGTTGAGAAAATTCTTAACTCTAACACGCGAATAATTGTGTAAGCATCATTTGTTTTCCTAAAGAGATATTGGCGGGGAGTTGAAAAAAAAAATTATATTTCGTTTATTAAAAATAATCTTACTTAAAGAATATGAATTTAGATTCTCTATTAATAGAAGACAGAAAAATAAAAGTGGCGGTTCTCTCTGCAAAAGTAGATGCGGATTCCGTTTTGTTAAATTTCTTCTCCTCCAATAAATTTCCGGTAGAATTGAAGACTACGCGCTCGGTCGAAGAAATTAAATCTGCGGAGTTCGATCTTGTTCTTTTCGAAATGAGTTCTGCCGACACTGAACTCGCACGGCAAGTTATCACCGATGCGGGAATTCCCATTGTTATGCTTACTCCGAAAATTGAGACGGAGAAAATCTTAGAAAATTTCAGAACCGGAATTTTTGATTTGGTAATAAAAGATGAAGAGAATAAATATCTTCAAATTCTTCCTCACGTAATTGAACGAGCGGCAATGGTGCGGAAATTCAGAAGCAGAGAAAGAATTCTTTCGCACTCTATAGAAGCGATTAATGAAGCTCTTTTTATTTGCGATGCGAATGATGAGTTTGTCTTTGTCAATCAAGCGTTTTGCGGTTTGTATGGATATTCATATTTAGAAATTCTCGGCAGAAGCGTAAAGATAATTTTTAAAGATGCGGATGAAAATTCTTCCCCAATGTTTCCGCGTAAGTGTGAAGAAATTCATCTAAAAAAATCGGGCAAAGAAGTTCCTGTTTTAATTGCGATCTCTGAATTAAACGCGAACGATAATTTTATAAAGATTGGAATAGCAACCGATTTAACAGAATTAAAATTACTCGAAGAGAAACTGCGTACAAGTCAGAAGCGGTTACAACTTGCGCAAAGGATGGCACGGCTTTCAAGTTGGGAATGGAACTTTGATGCGAAAACCGTTACATGGACAGACGATCATCTGACTCTTTTCGATATTGAGAATGAAGGTGAAATCAATGCAAGAACTTTTTTGAAAAGAATACATGAAGAAGATCGCTCAATCTTTTTAAAATGTTTAAAACTTCTTAAAAGAAATAAAATTTTCCCGCCGTTTGACATTAGAATTACAACTTCAAAGAACATTACAAAAAATTTAAACTTGCACTTTGCTTCAAACAAGAATGAGAAAGGTGATATTGTTTCAATCTTTATAACGCTTCAAGATATAACCGAACGGAAAGAACTTGAAAATGAACTTTCACTCTTGAATAGAAAAAAAGATAAATTCTTTTCAATCATTTCGCATGATCTTAAATCTCCGTTCAATGCAATAGTTGGAATAACGGAATTGCTGTATAATGACTATGACGGGATGAAGCGCGGAGAAGTAACAGAATTTATAAAGTTGTTGAGTGAATCGACGAAGCGCGCGCTCGATCTTTTGAATAACCTGTTGCTTTGGTCTCGCGTGCAACTCGGCACGATAAAATTTTATCCTCAAAAAATTGTCGCATCTCAACAAATTAAAAATGTTATTGCAAATTTTTCCGAACTTGCTAAAGAAAGAGATGTTACGGTTACAAATAATGTGAACGATTCAATAATTATAACGGTCGATAGCGAGATGTTCACTTCAATCCTGAGCAACTTAATTACGAATGGAATTAATTTTAATAAACCCGGCGGCTTTGTAAATATTGATGCAACCACGAATGGACGAAATATTATTTTTTCTGTGGAGGATAGCGGAGTCGGTCTTTCGACAAATGATATTGAAAAACTATTTAAGATTGAAACTCACGTTACAGATATTGGCGGTGGAAAGAATAAAGGCACCGGGCTTGGTTTAGTTCTCTGTAATGAATTCATAAAAATTCACGGCGGAGATATTACCGTTACAAGCAAACCGAATGCGGGTACAAAATTTTCTTTCTCTTTACCTCTCGAACTATAATTGTTTTCTATTTGGCGGCTACAAATAAAAAAAACGAACAATATTTGTTCTATCGAAGAAAATCATCATCCCGGATATTCATCAATATCTTGATTTTCTAAAAGCGAATAATTTATAAAGTTACTTTTACAATTTTATTTTTGCGCTTGGAATTTCTCCCCTGCAAAACCGCCGCCGAAAGCAACGATTAACGCGAGGATAAATCCTACAATTAAAAATCCCGGCGTCAGCATAGTTGAATCCGGGTCTAACGTAATTTTAAAAATATCAAATGCGGCAACGAGTGCGAAGAATCCGGCGAATGCGGCTTCTTTCATCGTTACTCCCGGCGAGCGAAAACCGACTGTGAATCCTGTAAAAAATATTCCGATTACAAAAGCTACCGTCAAGTATTCAACATACGCTCCAAAAATAATTACAATAATAGTTGAGAGCAATAAACTAACTGCAACTCCGAACACAGTTCCGCATAAAACCCAAGACCAATCAATGCCCGAGTTTTTTGAACCATCGGAATTTTCGAGTGTGCCTTGAAATTTTTCTCCAGCCCAAGCACCTGCAAAAGTTAAGATGATACCGTTTAATGAAACCAATATCATGTTTGTGTGAAATGCTTGCGGCGGTAATAATTTGAAACAATTTAAATCCCACGAACCGACAACAACGTATGAAACAATTGCAACAAGTGCGCTCGCAAGCCCGGGTTCTAAAATTGTTTCTCCTTTGCTTAACCAACCAGCAATTATTCCTGTGAGTATAAATCCCGAAAACATTGCCATGAAGGGAAGAACCGGCGAACCGAGTTGGCTTCCGATTAGAAACGTAACTGCGAGAACTATCACGGTACCTAAAACCGCCGAAGTTAATAATGCTTTTGTATCAAGCGACGCCATTTGAACTCCTTATTATTTTTAGTTTATTAAATATTAACTTTTAACAGGGGAAAGTTAAAAAGAGATTTTCCCAAAAAAAATTCTTGAAAGAAAAATCTTTTTTAAAAATTACCAGCCCAAAATTTCAACGACAAACCAATCGGCGATACCGACAGCATAAAGCAATCCGAATATTCCGCCAAGAAGAAAACAAATCCAGAGTAATTTCATAAATCTTGAATAACCGAGTTTAATCTTCTCATCGGTTGAAAGAGAAGTGAACGGAACTTTCTCCCCCGTTTCATTTTTTTTAAGAGATGCAACTTCTCCGGCAAAGTAAGAATAGAAAACTATAGCTAAACTCAACATTGCGATTGCAGAAAAAGAGATCACAGCTTCATCAATTAAATTGTCTGTGATGAACATAAATACTATTCCCGCGAGACAAGTATAAAGAACGAGAAACATTAAAGTTGGTATCCAATATTTTTTTAATCCGCCGATTAGCCATGCGAAAGAAACGCCCGCTTTGAATTTCATAATTACAAAAAACATCAACGGAAGTAAAATTACCATTCGCAATTTTGTTATGCCGGAGACGAACTCCTCGAGAAAAACAACTTTTGAAAGGTAGAGCGTGAGCAATATTGAGAGTACGAAAACAACTTTGCTCAAATATTTATCGCGAACATTTTCTGCAGGCTTCCATGTTTTTCCTGCTTTCATAAATGATTTTAGTTGTCGATAAATTGTAGTTGTAATTTTATTCATAAGTAATTTGAGTTTGTTGCGTTAAAATAACAATTCTTTATTAGAGAGAAAATAAACGAATAATATTTTATTCATTGCATCGATAAAAGTAGTTGAACAACAAAGCAAACCTTCATTGTGGCGTTGAGGTTGGAAATTCTAAAGTGCCGTAGTGTGTTTTTGTAGTAAAGATTTTTTCTTAATTTGAGTTATCTCATCCCTTATTTTATAAATTAAAAAGGAGCACAAATGAAAAATTCATTTCCAAACCCCAAAAAGCATCACACTGTCTTTGTTATTAGTGCAGTGTTCATTTCGTTTTTATTGTATGCATATTCAACCGGCATTACAGGAAAAACGTTAAAAAATGGTACGGGCTGTACTTGTCATGGAGACAACCCGACAACTTCTGTCAATGTTGTAATTGAAGGACCGGATACGTTACTCGTGAATCAGTCCGCAACTTACACTGTAAAAATTTCGGGCGGACCATTAACCCGCGGCGGAACAAACATTGCCGCATCGGCAGGTACATTAATTGCCCAAACAGGATTGCAATTGATGAATGGAGAATTAACACACACATCTCCAAAAGAACCGGTTGCAAATGAAGTAACTTTTTCTTTTTCATATCAAGCACCAAATTCCGTTTCACAAGTTACTTTATATGCGAACGGAAATAGTGTGAACTTTAATGGCGGCAATGACGGCGATAGTTGGAATTTTGCACCGAACAAACTTGTTCACGTTGTTAATGAAGTTCCTGTTGAGTTGACTTCATTTTCGGCGACGCACTCGAATGGCGTTGTTAAAATAGAATGGTCATCTGCAACAGAAAAAAATAATCTGGGCTTTGAAATTCTGCGAGCTTCTTCCAATATGAATTGGGAAACTATCGCATTTGTGAACGGGAACGGTACAACGACCGAAAAGCAAAACTATTCATTCACAGACGATGTTTCAAATTTACTTTCGAATAATTTGAATCTTTCTTTAAAATATAAATTGAAGCAAATCGATTATGACGGAACAATAAATTTAAGCGATGCAATCTCCATTGAAATTGAAAACGGAATGAATAACCCGGAAAATTTTATTCTCCACCAAAACTATCCTAATCCATTCAATCCTTCAACAACTATTTCCTATTCAATTCCCGAAGATGGTTTTGTTACTTTGGTTTTGTACGATGCAATCGGAGAAGAAGCCGCTACGCTTGTTAATGAGTTTATAACGAAAGGTTCACACTCGCTTCAATTTTTTGCAACTTCATTACAACTTAACGCTAAGAGTGGTGTTTATTATTTAAAGATGAATTATAAAAATTCGGTAACTCAAAATTCATCAAGCGACACTAAAAAATTAATTTTATTAAAATAAAACTTGAGGTCTGCATGAAATATTTACTTTCAATTCGCACATTACTTGTATTAACGGCACTTGCCTTTGTGGTGAACATCAACGCACAAAACGGCGCTACGCTTGAGTGCAAAATATTTGCGCACGATGGTTCGCCGGCAACACTTGCTACTATTAATATACTTAAAGGTGCAAGAAATTTGATTGAAGAAACTTTTCATGCAGATCAAACAGGTTTGGTAAAAATTTCGCTGGCGAAAGGACTGCATAATCTCAGTGCGACCGGTGTCAACCATGCAAGTAAAAGTTTTCAAATTCTCATTGAAGAAGAAAAAAATTATACTGCCGATATTCGATTAAGTTGTTATGAATATCATGATACAATTTCAGAGTTGAGCATCATCGGAGATTTTAACAAGTTCAATTTTCGCACGGCAAAGTCGATGAACAAAGAAAACGACGGAACTTTTTCAGTTGTGATAGATTGGGATAAAGATTCGCTCGCGTATCAGATAATCGGCGCAACAACAGATAACCGCAGTATTAACGGCACGCAATCCGATGCGTTCAAATATGATGGAGAAGGTGATTACAGATCTGTCGTTAGCGTTAAAAACGGTTCGGTAAAAATAATTTATGATCCGAAGAAAGCCGTTCGAAGCAACAAAAAACCAACGGTGAGTTTTACAAATTCTCCCCAAAACAGTTTGATGTATGAACTTATTTTAAACTATAATGAATGGAGAAAAAAATATTTAGATGAATTTCAAAATTATAAAAAGCAAAACGAAACGATGGAGGGATTTGAATTTGATTTCAGCGGCTACGCAGATCCATTAAAAGAAAAAATCAATACCGAAACCGGATTTAATAAACAACTTTATTTAATTGCTTATGCCGGAAGTTATCCGCTCGGGAATAAAGATTCGTTATTTCCCAAAATTATTTTTAAGGAAATTCCGATTGAATCTCCTCTGTGGCTTCTCGATCCTTCGTTAATAATCGGATTGTCAATGTTTCTTCCCGATGATGAAAAATCGGCAAAGATTGAAGAAGCTATGGGTAAAATTAAAGATGAAGAAATTGTAACAGGTTTTTTGATGACTCTCTATTTTTCCGAAATGGATGAGGAGAAGAAAAATCAATACTACGAGAGAATAATGAATGACTATCCGAACTCCGAAGCGGCAAAGATGCTGGAATATTTTGCACCGCGCGATAGTAAAATTAAAACCGGTGTTGCTGTTCCCGATTTTAAAGTCATAAATTTAGATGAACCGGATAAAAATTTCTCGAACATCGATATGTACGGTAAAATTTATATGATTGATTTTTGGGCGACTTGGTGCGGTCCGTGTATCGCCGAAATGGATAATCTTCATAAAGCATACGGACTTTATAAGGATAAAGGATTTCAGATCATCAGTTTATCTTTTGATTCCTCTCCCGACGATGTTAAAAAATTTAGAGAGAAGAAATATAAAATGCCGTGGCTTCACTCATTTGTGGATGGAGGATTTGGTAGCGAACTCGCCGCTTCGTTTGAAGTTAAGGGAATTCCGAAACCGATATTGGTCAACAAAGATGGAACAATTCTCGCTGTTGACGCTCCATTGAGAGGAAAAAATTTATTCTTAACTCTTGAAAAAATTTTTAAGTAATGTTTAATCACTTTAAACGGGGTAGATATGAAAAAATATATTCTGCTGTTCGCAACAACAGTTTTGTTTGCCGCAGTTTATCAATCGATGGACGAGGAAATAGATTCCGCTTTCCAAAACTCCAAAAGAGGAATTTACTGGGCATTAACTAATCTTAAAAAACCGAAAGCAAAGTTTGATAACAAACTCGTTTTAGATAACAAGCTTTACGCATCCGTTAAACTTTCAAAAGAGGTGAACGGCGTTAGAGTTGAATCTACGGGCTATCACAACGGCACCGAAGTTACGATAGTCGTTTATCGTTCATATAGTTCTTTGCTCAAGGAAAAATTTATCGATGCGGATTCCGAGTTTAAGATAGAAGAGTTCGAACCGAAGTAACTTTAGTTACGCAATCGTTCTTTGTGTCAAATTTTATAAGATCATAAATAAATATTTGAACAAAGAGAACCCTGATCTCAATATTTGAAAATCAGTTGCATCTGTGTCATCTGTGTGCTATTGTTAGTTTTGCTGAACTTCAGTAAGTATAGTTGAGCATCTACGATGCTCTGTTTTTATTGTTCAAGATTTTTCTACAAAAATAAATCTTCTACG
>CAYMUL010000056.1:0-8249 GCA_964393605.1 uncultured Ignavibacteriaceae bacterium
TACATATCTGTTGTTTATATTCTATCTTTAAAGAGACAATACCAGTGTTGGTCAGGGAATAATTATTCTGTGTCTTCATATTTATGTTAACAATCGTTCCCGTTACCACATCTTTTAAGAAAAATGTTCCGGCAGGCAGCGATGATGAATTCCAATTGAAATTAATGGGATACCCGGCTGAGCCTGGCTGAAATTTCAAAATCCATTCTATTGCTGTAAGAGAATCATTTCTAAAATCCTTAATTGAAGCAATCGGCGGCGAAACTGGCAGCTCAAATCTTCCATCGAATACGCCTGTTGGCGGAACAGGGGGCAATTCCAATTCGTCGAGCAATGCATCTATTCCATTGTTCGCAGATGGGGCTTGTCCAAATGTTAGATCAACATTATCGAATCCTGATGTGAGTGCTATTGATGTTAACCATGTGAATGGACTGTTTGGTACAACCCTTAGTGTCACATGAATAGATTTTGGAGTATTATCCGGTTCATTATTTTCAATTCTGATAGTTGAGCGATGTTCACCCTCATCTAACTCCTTTGCAGTTAAATTCACAATTACATTTTGAGATTGACCAGGTTGTACTGTCCCAGAATTGGGGATCACAGAAACAAAATTACTTCCAACAAGCCAATCGATTGATTGGTTGGTAAAGGTTCTGTTATCACCGTGGCTCGTATCAGGCATTTGCCATGCATATTCATTACACATGACTAATACTTTGCTTAAGCCTAAGTTTGATATTACTACATGTGGCCTATTTTGTTCATCATAAGCAATAACATGAGCAGGAGTTATGGTTGTGCAGTAAGATCCGTATCCATTATACTGACTACTTAAGGTATCAACATTTAAAGTTATTGGATGTGCTAAAATATTTGTGGTATAAGTTTGCGCGAATGTTCCAATAAATGTTTCACTGATTCCGGTGCCATCTAAAAGGTAATTAATTTGTGATATTGATCCGCTATTGTCAGCCATTAACATTAGTGCCTTGCTATTAAGAGTCAACCAGTTTCTAATAAGATTAAGATCTGAGGTTGTTGCGAAGACAATCCTGTCGTCAATAACAACAACATGCAACGGATCAAGGATTGCCGAGTTGATCGGGTAAGTGAGAAATGTAATTTCACATCCCCTTGCTCGTAAATCTGAAATAAAATTTTGATATCCAATCGTATCAATCAAACTTAGTCCGATTCTTTTTCCTGTTAAATCGGACAAAAATGACATAACCGTTCCTCGATCAGAAGATTGCTGTCTTTTTAATTCATTGCCTTCTGTAATGATACTGTAAGCGTTACTAATAAGATTAAAATTCTTCATCGTTTGATATCCGGCCACATTCCAATTCAATACGCCCTGCCCAGTATTTCCGATTGTCATTGTTTTTGCAATACTATCACCTGCAGCAATTGTTACATAAAACGAATCTGGGGTTACCGTAATAACTGGTGGAAGATAAATTGTGAATAAATCATCACTCATATCGTACATCGTCACATTAGCAGCATTCGCTATTCTTACCAAACATTGAGATGACGGCGTGTTGGGTATCGTCCATGAATATACTCCAGAACTGGCTGCCGTTGATCCAATAATTTCTATCCAACTTGTGCCATTGTTTGAAGTATACTCAAGTTTAATGTTTGTCACTTCATAACTATTCCAAGTAATATTTTTTATCGCTGAGACATGCCAATTTTCTCCACCATTTGGAGCCAATATTTGAACATAAGGAGCAGGTGGTACTGATCTAATAATCGCACCAATCTCACCAACAACTGTCCCTAATGCTGCATTAATAAATGAAACTCCTGTTAAGAAATTAGTAGTCCCACTATTCTGCTGAACCCAATTGGCTCCGCCATTAGTTGTTCGAAGAATTGTTCCATATTCACCAACTGCAGTTCCATTATTTGCATCCGTAAATGAGACCCCTAATAACCAATAAGTAGTCCCACTATTCTGCTGAACCCAATTGGCCCCGCCGTTCGTAGTTCGAAGTATTGTTCCATAACCACCAATTGCAGTTCCATTATTTGCATCCGTAAATGAAACTCCATATAACCAATAAGTAGTCCCACTATTCTGCTGAACCCAATTGGCCCCACCGTTCGTAGTTCGAAGTATTCTTCCATAATCACCAACTGCAGTTCCATTATTTACATCCGTAAATGAAACTCCATTTAACACATAAGTAGTCCCACTATTCTGCTGAACCCAATTGGCTCCGCCATTAGTTGTTCGAAGAATTGTTCCATATTCACCAACTGCAGTTCCATTATTTGCATCCGTAAATGAGACCCCTAATAACCAATAAGTAGTCCCACTATTCTGCTGAACCCAATTGGCCCCGCCGTTCGTAGTTCGAAGTATTGTTCCATAACCACCAATTGCAGTTCCATTATTTGCATCCGTAAATGAAACTCCATATAACCAATAAGTAGTCCCACTATTCTGCTGAACCCAATTGGCCCCACCGTTCGTAGTTCGAAGTATTGTTCCATAATCACCAACTGCAGTTCCATTATTTGCATCCGTAAATGAAACTCCATATAACACATAAGTAGTCCCACTGTTCTGAATAATCCATCCATCGGGAACTTGAGGAGTAATAAAAACATAATTTGGGCTATAACTAGTGCCGAGTGAATTTTCTGCTTTGATCCTAAAGTTGTATTGTGTATTTGCTAACAACCCACCGACAAGCGGAGTATTGACATAAATTGAATGATAACCATTTAACGGATTTTGAATGGCTGAAATACTATTACTATAACTAGTTGTTAATCCAAATTCGATTGTAACGATAGTGTTTAATCCATTTGGCCAAACTAAACCCCTGAAAAAAGTGGAATTGTAGTATGTGTTATAGGTATAAACAAATTGGGCAATTGGTGCCGTGGGTATAAATTTTGATAGGCGTAAACGGTAAGGCCCAATATCGGCGAGTAAGGAAGTTTCAAGTTTTTTATTTCTATTCAAATCATATTTTTCACTTGGTTGATTTGGGAAAGTACCCCAGTTTTGATAATAAGCAATCCTAATATAATACTCTCCGCTACTCTGAAAATTCCAAACTATTCTCGATTGTGAAGTACTTAAGTAATCATCATTATACTCTAGTAAATTACCGCTTATGTCATACAACCATATGGCCGCATCAAGCTGCGAATTGGAACGGTTATTTAAATAGATTTCAAGCGTATCACCGGCGTTTGCATCAAACTTAAAATAATCGACATCTCCGCTCGGGTCGATTGCGGCATCAATCGTATCACCAATGATAATTAGATTTGCCTGAGATGCTGTGTCGTTTGGTTCGGTTTCATATAAAATATTTGTTCCGGAGATATAAACATCCGCATAACTCACTGGAGCTGTCCATACAGCAGCATTTGGATAACGACTAGAGAAAAAAGCGGAAGGTGAATTTTCCAAATCTGCAGAAAAAATAAACAATCCAAAAGAATTGCCAGAAGGATGAAATGGGCTGGTGGTCATATCAAAACTAATTTCATACTCGGTATGCCCGCCATTCATTTCAATCGCACCTGTCACTCCGACAGGATTGGAACTCGCCGTCCCAAATTGAAGCGCATCCGGATAAGTACCCGTTATCTCTCGAAACTGTATTAAAATCGGACTGTACCTCTGTAACCAAAAATTCCCTTCTCCAACATCCCATAAGTTATTATTGTTATTGTCAAAATAAAATCCAATTTGATCATTAACAGAATTGGTATTGTCAGCAAAATCTTTTATTGCTAAATAAAAATGATTCCCGACGATTTTGATGTACGCAAAGACATCTTCTGTAGGGGGATCATTATATACACCCAAAATATTCTTGATATTCATGCTATACGCGTCTGACCATTCACCGTTATTTATAATTCCGTCAATAACGGGCGATACTATTGAATTTGGTAAATTAAATGTAAAACCTGTTATGTTACAACTTGCAGATGCTTCATTCGAGAGGCTGCCCTCAACACCATTTATCACTGCTGAAACCTTGTAGTAATAAGTTGAACCTAACGTAACACTATTATCAATGTAATCGATTCTAGTTGTTGTTCCCAACAAGGAATATGTCCCACTTGAACCTTCTTTCCTATACACGTTGAAATAATCAATAGTTAATCTGACTTTTTCTATTTTAACATTTTTGTTGGAGGAGATGTGTGGATAATTGTCTAAATCCCTCATTGTAAGCGAAGGAGCTTCCCAAATTAATGTTATTAGATTCTTGAAATTGGAGCCTGCGACTAAGTTTGCAGGACTACTATTACCTAACGATATATTTAAAGTATACGGTCCAGTAGATACAATAGATTCAGTTTTAAGTCCGTCAATCATACTGTTGGGAGTTGGATTATTTGAATAATAGGCAACTCGTAAATAATAATAGCCTGAAATAGTAGGTATATAATTTATAAGAGGCTGCATGTTCCCTCCGCCGTCATCATCATTAGCAACAAGCGTTCCAATATCAGTGCCTCCAGGATTACCGGGTCCAAATAACCAAAATTTGGAATCAAAATTAGTTGAAGACGTATTAGTCAGAGTATAAGGTTGTCCAGCAGTAAGGTTAACTCTATACCAATCGACATCCAAATCTGGATTTATATCATAATAACCGGTATGGGGTAGAGATAAAATCTGAGTGGCGGTAGTTGGATTATCATTACCATCTCCTCCTCCGTTGGATGCTGAAGTGACCTGGAATAAATCCAATCCCCAATAATCTGATGATGCACCTGAAGGGCCTCCATCATACATCAAATATTGAATTGCGAATCTAACACTCCCGCCGGTAGGAACAACAAAAGTTCTTCTTGTCCAAGTTGCAGGAACTAAAGAATTGCCCCAATCAATCGTAAAATCGGCAGGGTCGCTTCCACCTGTCGGTGAAAATTTAACAACTACCGAATCAGGATACTGTCTACCTTTGCTTCTGTACCAGAAACTTATTGTATCGCCGACTCCGCATGTGATTGATGGAGAAATCAACCATTGATCAATATAGAAACCATTCGCGCCATGATATTCTTGTGCGATATAGCCCACGCCCTCGAATGCAGGAAATTTTGATGTATCGCCATTCAGGCTTTGAGTTGTTCCGCCACCGTCAACATTAACCCATGACCAGCCACGGGCGGCTAAACCAGCGGGTGTGTTATCTCCTTCGAAGTTTTCCTCAAAAATGACAGTTCGGTTTCCCTCCAAAACAATTGGCATGAACTTCTTATTATCCACATAGGCACTTCCTCTTGATAATGAGGTTAATTCTTGAGCGTTATTTACAAAGTAGTTTGTAAAAACGAATATTGTAATAACAATTCTTTTCATGTTGAATCCTTTTTTATTAAATTATTGACTATATCTCCCTGCAAACTTCCCCTACTGCAGAAAATTTTTTCAAAAAAAATTATTTTTTTCTAAGCGGGGGTTTATGGAATTTAGAAGCGAGGCGGAGGAGGATTTATTTGGAGTTGGACACGAGGAATTTTTCCCCATTCCAATACTTAATTTCTGATTTATACTCTTCGAGGGTTTGCGGCGTTAGCGGCTGGGAGATAAGTCCTTTCGTGGAGTATTCGTTAAAGATGCGGATTGTGTGATCGATTGGTTTTATTGATACAACATTTAATTCTCGGTTCAGCGTTACGTCGAATTCCGGCGCGGTGTTTTTTTCATCGCCGCTGATTAGAATTGTGAAAGTTCCCGTACTTATATTTTGATTTATTATACTCTTTGCGCGCGGCGATGCGGTATTCGTTCTCTCACGATTTACAACGTCAACGCTCGTGAGAGGAAAAAGTAAATAAGCAATTTCCGCATCCGATTTTGCCAAATTGAAACCGCGCGTAACGGATGATTCCTTTTCACCAATTAGTTTTTGGGGATCGAGAATTATCATTGCGGCTTGCGTGTAGTCGTCATTTATCCCACACAAAATTATTTCTTTATCACTTCCGCCTGTTACGTCTAGCGAGTACATTCCCCAAACATGTCCAAAGTGCCAATACTCACCGAGTAGTTTCCCTTTGTCGTCGAAGCGGGAAAGTTTAAAAGGAGATCTTCTATTTTTTACGCCCACAAAAATTTCATTAGTGTCATCTCTTCTAAAATCTTCAATCAAAAACCCGATTGCGCTGTTATTGTCTTGATAGTAATTATTGTTGTAGCTAATCACCTCGCCCAATTTTTTAGAGAGAGTTAATTTTTTATTTTTATCGAAAGCGAAAAGATGATCCATATTTCCATCTACATCCAAAGTCGTAATTAATTCTTTTTCACCGTCTCCATTTAAATCTTTTAGTTGAATGGTTTTCATCCCAAACTTTGAATCAGTCTCTTTCGGATTGGCGGACGAATTGTAAGGAAGTTTCCAAAGCAAATTATCTTTTTGGTCGTAAAGATTTATTACCCGCTCGGCTTCATTTAAGGTAAAGTACTGAAGACTTCCGCCGAAGTTGAAGAGGTCATTTGTATTTATCAGTGTTGCCAATACCAGCGCGGCGGCAATTAGTGCAGTAGATTTCACAGGATTACTCTTCACTTTTCTCAAAAAGCGGATTGGCAAATTTTTTATGCTTGGTTTGCGTGCGACTTCAACCGCGTTGAATGCCGGCTCAATCCGCACAACCGCATTTTTACTTTCGAGTTGGTGCTGTCCGGTTTCATCGAGCATTGCATAATATTCCGCCATTTCTTCTTTCAGCTGATTGCAGCTGTAGCACTCGGCAAAATGCTTTTCTATCAACGCAAGATTATCCTCAGTTTTTAAGTCTCCGAGGATGTAACGTTCAATTATTTCATCAGACAAATGTTTCATATGTTATATATCTTTACAAAAAAGGGGAAGTGCAGAATTTAAAGTAATTCTTTTAAGTGTTCGTGTACGATTTTCTTTGCCGATTTGGCAAGGTACTCGAACCGGACGCGGATGTTGTTGCGGTATTCAGTGTATTCCAATTGATGGTTATGTTTTTTCAAAATTTCAAAATAGGTGGCGTCAAATCCATTGCCTTTTATAAATGTGTTATGGATTATTTCTCTAATCGCATCGACAAAAAATTTTTCATTCATATCGGCAAAGCCGTTGCCAAAAAATTTTATTTCGAATTCTTTCAAACCCTTTTGCACCAAAGTGTTCACATCTGATTGCAATGACCAACTAAACTCAGAAGTTTGCGGCGGGAAATCTGTCATGCCGATTTTTAACCATGCTTTTTTTATAATGAGCGCGACATCGAGTAACGAGTAGAATTTTCTGTAACCGATTGATTCACTTAATATTTTAAGGATAATGCAGGGAAAATCTTTGAACTTATCTCTCGATAAAACTTTTTGTAAGAATTCACCTTCGAGCATCTCCGGCGGCATTTCGGGGAGATGAGCGTCGCACTCATCCCTATTGCAAGCGAAGATGTAGGTTGTTCCAAATCGCAAGAGAGTTTTTATTTCGTCATTATGTCGGATATGATTTTTCAAGTTGCGTAAAATTTTTCCAAGTATCGGGTCCGCTTCCTGAAAACTTTTTACGACAGAATCATGCAGAGCATTAAATATTAACATCCGAAAACAGGAAAGAGATTCGGCGGCACTCATTTCTTCAATATTTCGTTTTATCCGAAAATAAAATTGTAATTCGACGAACATTCCTTCATCATCACGGCGGAAGAGTTCGGCGATAGAATCTATTGCAAGAGTAACATAGTTTTCGGAGTAAGTAAAATGCGGTAGTCGTTGTGATTTTCTCAGCATATTTAACCGCGTCAGCGCTATTCTCTGCGCCATCTTTACAAGTTGGTTCACATCTCCCGTATTTGGTTTTTCCGATGTAACCTGAATTAACAGCGGTTTTATATGTTTAAGAAAATCCATTTTATTGAGTTAGTTAAAATTCTATACAAATTTAATAAACGGATTGTTAAATACGATTTAAATCTTTTAAAAAAGTAGAGTGGAGTTTAGGCGACACGTCATATTCCCCTCTGCGTCTTTGCGCCTCTGCGGTTTTCCCTTTCGCTCATCCGCTCAGATGCCGCAGTGCGAAGAAGCATGAACCAAATTTGTTTTGCTCTTTCCAATTCACTCCCGATGGATCGGCACTCAATTGTCCATTCTCAATTTTCTTTCTCATTATCTTAATCTTTATCTTTCTCTGCTTTACCAAGTAACCATCTGCTTTTTTTAACCGCCAAGTTCGCCAAGCAACGCAAAAGAATTTTTG
>CAYMUL010000057.1:0-6789 GCA_964393605.1 uncultured Ignavibacteriaceae bacterium
TTGATTTTATTGCCTCAAATCAATTTTATTACTTTTTCAGGAAACCCTAATTATTCATTACTAATTGTTAAATAATTTTACTTCAAGATTGTCATCTTCTTAGTAATAGTATTGCCGTTGAAGTTCAAACGATAAACATAATTTCCGCTTGCAAATTTTTCGGCGTTGAATTCAACACTGTATTCGCCTGCAGTTTGCATTTCGTTCACAAGTTCAACAATTTTTTCTCCGAGTAAATTGTAAATCGAAAGAGTTACAATTCCGTTTTCCGGAAGTGTATATTTTATATTCGTTACCGGATTAAATGGATTGGGATAGTTTTGGTGCAGCACGAATTCACTCGGTAATGTAATATCAACTTCTATTATGTTTGAATATTCGAAAGTTCCATCGAAATCAATTTGTTTTAATCGATAGATATATTTTCCTGCGGATAGATTATTATCTGCAAAAGTATAGTTTTTCTTTTCAGAAGTAGTTTTGTTCCCTTCAACAAAACCAACAACTTTCCACTCTGCACGCTGATTACTGAACGCTGAAACCGGGTTTCCTTTTATTGAAGCGCAATGAATTTCAAACCCACGGTTATTCGTCTCAGTTGCAGTGGACCAATTGAGTTCGATTCTATTATCAATAAAACTTGCCGTAAAAGAAATCAATTCAACCGGAATTGAGGAAGGATCAAAAAACGGCATAAAGAAAACTGTTCCGTGTGCGGCGTTATCAACTTTGTGAAAGATATGATTTTCGATAGCGGCAGAATCATAAACTCCCCAATCATTATTTTGCGCGTAAATATTATTTGTGCAGTTGTTGTAAAGATCAAATACACCACCGGCTTGGATGTTATCATAAATCTTGTTGAAGCCATCGTCTGTCGTATCTATATTTTCGGTATTGCCGATATTGGGTTGTGGACCTTCTTGAACTGTCGTTCCGTTTTGAATTGTAATTCCCCACCAATTATCATGAATTAAATTTCTCGTGATAATCGGTTTGTTGAAACTGCTTCCGTTAACATTTATTCCGCTTCCCCCCGTCATCGGATCGGGGCTTTGCTTGTTGTTGTAAATATGATTTCCCTTCACGACAGAATTTATCACTCCGCTGCTTGAGCTATAAAGAGTTATTCCGAAAACATTATCGAAGATTATATTATTCTCGATAACCGCATTGGAAAAAGAAGTTGAGCCGCTAACCCAAAGACTAATTCCTCCCGTCTTCGTGTTTGCAGTGCTTCCTTGAATGGTGTTGTTTTTTATTATCGGAGAATTGTTTCCCTGCAAACCAATACTGATTTGATTTTTTGCCGAAGTATTCTGCGTGTTGTTTCCCAACAAATGATTGCCCAATATTTCCGGGCTTGAGCCGAGCGTCATTGTAATTCCATATTCATAACTCCAACGGATAAGGTTGCTATAAATTTTTGCATTTGATCCGCTGAGGTTAAATCCTCTTCTACATTTATGAAAAATTGAGTTAGTAACTGTCGGACTTGCATCAATAGCGCGGACGCCATAGTAGGCGTATTCAATAACTGCATAATTAATCACACATTCGGAATCGATGCTCGTATCGTTGAAGCGCAAACCATCATACGCACCGAGCGAATCGGGCGTCGCTGATGTTAATGTTACGGAAGCAAGATTTGAACCGAGCAACTTCAATCTTCCATTCACTTCAATTCCCGAAGTTGTACCGACAAAGTTTATCGTCGTTCCTGCAAAGACGGAAACAAGATCGGTTGCAGAAATAATTACTTTATTATTTATTGTGTAAGATGGTGAACTTCCTGTTACAACTCCGCCGGAATAAATTACAAGACTGTCAAGATTCCAATTTACTCCTGAATTTGGAGTTGTGTATTGTGCGCGGAGCGTTGCAACAATTATTAAGAACAAAAATATTTTTTTCATTTTACTTTCTGATTATAACTCTGTTTGAAATTTCATTTGTTGTGCCGGGAAGAAATGGGAAATGCGGTTTTAATATTTCACCGACGCTTTCAATGCCGTGAATTATCGCGGCAGTTAAATTCCCTTCTTTAATTCTCCCGAGCATTTCTTCTTTAATTATTTCCCATGTTTCAGGGCTAACTTTTGAATTGATATTGTCATCGGCAAGAATTACAAAACTTCTTTCTTGGAGGAGAATGAAAATAAGGATTCCCGTTCCCCCTTTGGTTTTATTGATTCCGAGCCGCATAAATTCTGCCTCTGCAAATTGTTGGATCGGTTTTTGTTTTTGAAAAAGAGATCGTTTCTCTTTCGCCGAAACGACTATTTCGCCGGTAGTGATTTGTTCCATCTCCGAAATTTTATTTGAGATGCGGAGGAGATCGTCGTCATCGAGGTAATTATAAATAAGATGTGCTTCCAATTTTATTCCAAATAATATTTGTTAAGAATTTTTCCATTTTCCATTTCATAAACCAATGGTACGCCGGTGGGGATGTTCAATTGCAAAACTTCTTCGCGCGAAAGATTATCGAGAAACATTACAAGCGAGCGAAGACTATTGCCATGTGCCGCAACTAAAATATTTTTTCCTTCTTTTACAAGCGGTTCAATTTTCGAGTGATAGTACGGAAGCGTGCGTTCTGCTGTATCTTTCAAACTTTCGCTAATTCCATCGGGATTTAAATGCGTAACTTCTCTCGGCGGCGGAACATCATAACTTCTGCGCCAGATGTGGACTTGCTCATCGCCATATTTTTCTGCGGTTTCTTTTTTATTCAATCCTTGCAATGCGCCGTAATGACGTTCGTTCAAAGCCTGATCTCTTTCCGTTGGAAGATTGGAATAGCCGGCAACTGTGCAAACAATATCTGCGGTGCGGATTGCTCTTTTCAAAACGGAAGTGAATAAGTAATCGAACTTCAAATTTTTTGCTTTCAATTTTTCGCCTGAACTTTTTGCTTCCGCTTCTCCTTTGGCGGAAAGATCGACATCAACCCAGCCGGTAAAACGGTTTTCCAAATTCCATTGCGATTCGCCGTGCCGAAGTAATACTAAGTAATTCATCTTTTCCTCATCTTAAAAAAATTGTTAATGCAAATCTAAAAAAAGTTTGCGCCGAATGGAAAGAAGTTGCGGTTAGATTTTATTGCGGAATGACAAGCGTGAAAGTGGAACCTTCTGAAAGTTTGCTTTCAACCAAAAGGTTTCCGCCAATCAGAGATGCAAATTCTTTACTAATAAATAAACCGAAGCCGGTTCCCTTTTCGTTATCCGTTCCGATAGATGTTTTCTTTTTGCTTAAGATGAAAAGGTCATTGATTTTATCGGGGTCAATTCCGATTCCGTTATCGCTTATGGCAATAAAAAATTCCCCATCGCGTGAGAAAGATTTTATTGTAATCAAACCACTTCGCGGAGTGAATTTTATTGCGTTACTGCAAAGGTTCATCAATATTGTTGTCAGCAATTGCTTATCGGTAATGATATCTACTTTATCATTTATTTCTACGCCAACTTTTATTTCCTTCTTTTCCGATTGAATGGAAAGCACGTTCATTACCGAAGTGATAATTTCTTTAACGTTGATTACTTCTTTGTTGATATGAATTCTTTGATCTTGAGTTTGAGACCATTGCAGCAAACCGACAGCAACCGAAAACAAATTCTTTGCCGCTTCCGATATTCTTTCGAGTTGCAACTTGATTTCTTCACGCGACATTTCATGCAAGTCTTCTTTTGCTATTTCGAGATGACCGAACAAACCCTGAAACGGGCTTGTCAAATCGTGTGCAATTATCGAAAGTAATTTTTTCTTTGTTTCATTTGCTTCGGCAAGAAGTGCATTTGTTCGTTCAAGTTCCTCTTTCTGCTTAAAAATGTGACGGGAGATTTTTCTTTTATAATATCCGAATGCAATTAAGCCGATTGATAATCCTAAAGATGCAATTATCAAAGTTATAAGGAGGTTTTGTTGATTCTTTAACTGTTTTAATTCATTAGCTTTTACTTCGGCTTCAAATTTTAATTTTAGATTTTCTTGTTCCTGAAGCCGGGTTTCATATTTTATTTGCCATGAAGTTATGCGCGTTCCTAATTCGGTGAAAACGAGACTATCTTTCATATGCATATATTTTTCAGTGAATAACAAAGCACCTTTATAATCTCCGAGTGAAGAATATGCTTCAGACATAATTTGATGATTATCGAGAAGAAGATCGCCGACTTTTTCTTTCAGTGCGCGTTTCTCCGCCTGTTTCAAAAAGGTGATTGCATCCGCGCCTTTATTCTGATCAATTAACAGACGCGCTATATTTTGAGTTGTAACGGTAATTGAATGATTGTCATTAACTTTTGTTGCCGTATCGAGTGCCGCTTTAAAAGTTTTTTCGGCAAGAGAATATTGTTTCAATCCTTTATATGCAAGCCCGAGATAGTTCAAAGCCATTGCAACGGAATTTAATTCCAGATACCTGTAATAATTTTCAATTGCCGCTTTTGCATAAGGAATTGCTTTTTCATAGTTCCCTTTTTTAAGATGCCAATCTGCAAGGTTATAACTTGAATACCCGATTCCGAAATTATACTGATGTTCTTTCGAAAGTTTCAATCCAGTCGAAAATTTTTCGTATGACTTTTCGAAATTATTTAACTTCAAAAAAACTAAACCGATATTGTTAGACACAACCACAATGCCTTTAAAATTGCCGATAGACTCTCTCAATTCGAGCGATTCAATATATGCCTCGAGTGCTTTTTCGTAGTTTCCCAATCGCCAATAAATAACGCCAATATTATTCAACGTCATTCCAATAGCTTTTGGGTCGCCGCTTTTGCGCCTATATTCAAGTGCATCAAAAAAGTAAGTGAGTGCTTCTATGTTTCTTCCCTGCCTCCATTGAATTAAACCGAGACTCGAAAGCTGCAACCCGATGTTGTGAGTATCTTTTATTTCTTCAAAAACTTTTAAAGCACGATGGTGATAAATTAAGGCGCTATCTTTTTTTCCCCGCTTATCAACTATGTCGGCGTAGTTGCTTAAAGTTAGCGCATAAAGAAAACTCTTGGGGTTTTGTTTGGCGCGCGAGAAAGCTTTTAAATAATACTGCACCGCGCTATCGTATTCCTGTTTCCAAAAATAACCGTAACCGAGATTATTTAGTGAATATGTAATTCCTTCTTCATAGTTTAAGTCAATTGATTTTTGTAGTAAAGCCCTGCTTAATGTTATTACAGAATCTGGTTTGGTTTCGACGAACTTATCCATTTCCCCTAATTTTTCATAAATCTCTTTTTCCTTTTTAGCACCGTTCTGTGCTACCAAACCGGAGCCGGCAAACAAAACGAAAATCATCAATAATATTAATGACCTCCAAAAATAAAATGGTTTTATGAGACTTTCTTTCTTTTCTGTTTGCATCTATGATTTAGAATATGTATTCATCATTTTTCTTTACTCAATATCAAATTACAAAAAAAAATCTATTAATGGTATAGCGCAAAACTTAAATTTTTGTAATCGTTAATTCTTGTAAAATCTCTTCAATTGTTTTGTGAGGTGAAAAGTAGGAGAGTAGTTTCTGTAAAACTTCGTCAACAACCGAATCCGGACAGGATGCGCCGCTCGTAAGTGTAATTGTTGGTTTTGTTTTTTGGGGAAGAAAATTTTCGGTAACGATCTCTTCTTTTTTGTGAATGTCGAAGTGCATGATGCTTTCACGCGAAAGTATTTTTTCTTTTGAAGAAATAAAATAAGTCGGTAAAGATTTTTCACAAAGTTCAACAATGTGTGTTGTGTTGGAGCTATTATAACCGCCGACAACAATTGCAAAGTCGGATTGCACATTCAACAAACCGAGTGTAGCATTTTGATTGTCGTTGGTTGCGTAACATAAAGTATCGCGCGTATCGGCAAAATGTTCTTTTATTTTGTCGCCGCCGAATTTTTTTATCATTGTTTCTTTTAGATGGTCTGCAATCAGTTCGGTTTCGCTTGCGAGCATTGTTGTTTGATTTACAACTCCAACTTTCATTAAATCTTTTTTCACATCAAATCCTTCGGAAAATTTCCCGGCAAACTCGTTGTAAAAATCCCCTTCATTTTCTTCGTTAAGAATGAAGGACGCAAGTTTTCTTGTCTCTTCAATATCCCGAACAATAACGGAAGGGGCATTGCGAACACTATGCGAAAATGTAGCGCGCGTTTCTTCATGCTTTGATTTGCCGTGAATTACAATTGTAAAATTTTCGTTTCCAATTGTAGCCGCACGATTCCAAACTTTCTCCACAAAAGGACAGGTTGTGTTGTATCTGTAAGGATCAATTTTTTTTTCTTTGAGAATTTGTTCAATCTCAATTGTTGTTCCGAATGCCGGAATAATAACTATATCATCGGACTGAAGTGAGTTCCATGTTTTTAATTTGTTACCGTCGTTATCCATTAAAAATTTTACACCGCGCTGAAGCAGATCGGCATTCACATCCGGGTTGTGTATCATTTCGCTAAGAAGAAAAATATTTTTATCGGGATTTTCTTCGATGCATTTATAAGCAATTTCGATCGCATTTTCTACGCCGTAACAAAAGCCGAAATGCCGGGCAATTAAAAACACTACCGAACCGAAATCGAGCCGTGTCGGTGAATAATCTTTTTTTCGTGGATCATCGAGCCGCCGGATGGTTTTCAGCTTCGATATTATCGGGCTACGATAGAATGAGGGTATGTTAAATTTTTTCATATTCTGTTTATAATATCGTAAAGAAAGAAAATTATTTGGAGTTAATTAGGGTTTCCTGAAAAAGTGTTTTATTGAGTTTGATAAATAAACTTTCG
>CAYMUL010000058.1:0-6724 GCA_964393605.1 uncultured Ignavibacteriaceae bacterium
ATTTTTATTGCACTAAAACTTATTGTATTCCTCTCTATTGAAAAATCTGGGTTAAAGAATATTATCAAGTTGATGGAAAACCATTGGGAGAAAAAAATCCTAAATGGCTTCAAGATGATTATGTTAAGTTCATTCGCTTCTCACAATGGAAAATAGACCAAGCCGGTGAAGGTGTTTTAGGATTTATAACAAACCACAGCTATCTCGATAACCCGACATTCAGAGGAATGCGCCAATCTTTGATGAACAGCTTTGATGAGATATATATTCTTGATTTGCACGGAAATAGTTTAAAGAAAGAAAAAGCACTTGACGGAAGCAAAGACGAAAATGTTTTTGATATTCAGCAAGGTGTTGCTATTGCCTTTTTTATAAAACACAAAGATTCAAAAACAAAATCAATTGTTCACCAAGAAATTTTTGGATTTAGAGAAACTAAATATGATTGGCTAATCAAAAACAATATAAAAAATGTTAAGTGGAATAAACTTATACCAAAAAGTGAGTTTTATCTTTTCATTCCACAAGATTCAAATCTGCAAGATAAATACTACAATTTTTTGAAGATTACTGATATTTTCCCAGCAAATAATGTTGGCATTGTAACATCCAGAGATAGTTTCGTAATTGATAATAACAAGCGACAACTTGAAAAAAGGATTAGACAATTTGTTGAATCGAAGATTGATGATGAAATTATTAAACAGACTTACGGATTAAAAGAAAATAAAAATTGGGAAATAGGAGAAAGGAGAAAAAATCTTAGAAAGGATGATGATTGGGAACAAGCTTTTACACAAATTCTCTATCGTCCTTTTGATGTCCAATGGATATTTTATCACGATGAGATGGTTGAACGTTCCCGAAAAGAAACTATGCGTCATATGCTGGAGGAGAATCTGGGATTAATTACTGTGAGACAAGTTGCCGAAGGAATATTCAACCATATAAATGTTACTAATAATATTATTGAAAGTAGAATAACTCTAAGTAATAAAGGCATAGCTTATTTATTTCCACTGTACCTCTATCCTAATACCGACAAAAAAGATTTATTCAGCGAACACGAAACCGGAGAGAAAAAGCCAAATATAAAACCGGAATTGTTTGAAGAATCAAAAGCCAGCTTCAAGAAAGAAGTAACACCTGAAGAAATATTTTATTACATCTATGCCGTTCTTTATAGCAACACCTACCGCAAAAAATACGCAGAATTCTTAAAGATAGATTTCCCTCGTATTCCTTTCACAAAAGATTATAACCACTTTATTCAACTCGGCAGACTCGGCAAACAGCTTGCAGATTTGCATTTGCTTAAATCAAATGATTTAGATAATCCCGCCAAAAGCGGGACCAAATTCCCCAAAGACGGAACAAACAAAGTAGAAAAACCAAAATATGAGAATGAGAAAGTCTGGATAAACAAAGAACAATATTTTGACGGAATAAAAGAAGATGTTTGGCAATATCAAATTGGTGGTTATCAAGTTTGTGAGAAATGGTTGAAGGATAGAAAAGATAGAACTCTTTCAACAGAAGAAGTAAAAACTTATTGTAAAATTGTTACAGCTCTTTCAAAAACAATTGGGCTGCAAAAAGAAATAGATAAAAATTTTGAGCAAGTAGAAAAAACGGTATAATCTATATTAAAGGTTCGCAAACAAGAGAAATAACAATCCCGTTAAGAAATAATAATCTTTTTATTGATGCACTGCTCGACATAGTTTTGTTTTTCCCTGAGCTAAAGTTTCGCTAAGCGGTTTAGTTGCAACGCCGCTCAAAAGAGTTAATAAATTCTTGAAATCTTTAAAATACTTCTGTAAATTGTATGAGCATGAGGCACACAATTTAGAAAATTCATGAAGTACTATGATTGGGACGACGATAAAAATAATCTTTTGAAAAAGATTAGAAATATTTCTTTTGAGGAAGCTGTTTTTGCAATTTCAAACGGAAAACTATTGGACGTTGTTGAGCATCCGAATAGAGAAAAATATCCCAACCAGAAAATGTTTGTTGTCGAAATCAGAGATTACGCATACGTTGTTCCTTTTGTTGAAGACGAGAAAAAATATTTTCTAAAAACAATTTACCCGAGCAGAGAAGCGACAAAAATGTATTTAAATATTGAGGAATGAAATGAAATACTTAGATAAAGAAGAAAAAGAGTTAGTTGAATCTTTTGAAAAAGGCGAATGGAAACCTATTAAAAAGAAGAATCAAAAAAATTATGTTACTGAGGCAAAAGAAAGTTTAGCAAAAAATATACGCATCAACATTAGTCTGACCACTAAGGATTATCACGCTATACAGGTAAAAGCGCATGAAGAAGGGATTCCATATCAAACTCTGATTTCAAGTTTAATTCACAAGTATAACAAAGGCGAGTTAAAGTCAGCATAAATTACTATCCTTAAAAATCGGGTATCGATAAGAAATTTTTTCAACAAACCATTTTATTTCTCATGACGCTATTTACTACAAGTCGAGTTCAGTAATTTTGGTGGTAATAAAAATATATTCTTAAATTTCGCTTTATAAAAAATAGAAATTGAACCTGGGGTTGCCGCCCCGCAAATGAGGATGCAAACGATGGCATAAATTATATGCTAAATTTTAAGAAATTTATGGAAGAAAACGCAGAGAAAATTTGTTTTCATTTAGATAAAAATGTTGAATTTAATTTATACAGATTCAGAACTAAATAGCCAATTAATATCAAACAACTGAATATTTAATCAAATCTTTTGAAATAATTCTATTTTACAGATGAATAAAGACGCAGTCAGTCTTAATATTCAAATTAAACACTATATTCATGCGATATATTTAAATAAAAATTCCACATACCATTTATTAAACCTTCGCAAGCAAGCGAAATAACTATCCCTTGAAGATTTGTTAATCTTTCCCGGTTAATAAAATATATCCGCATTTTATGATATGCACGATTGCGAATGCCGACGCCCAAAATTTTTTGGCACAATATTAGCCGGTAAAAAATAAATTTGGTTGGGATAGATTTTTATTCTTAACTTCGCGTAAGTTATATGGAAATAGAAGTCGGGGTAAATACCCCAAAGATGGATTTAACGGAAAAGATTATGTTTGGATTTTTTGAACGACAATCTATTGGAACAGATATGAGAAATATGAACCAACTAAAAATTGTTTTAGAAAAAGAAAAATTCCGCCGCATAACATCCTTTAATATGATGTTGTATATGCGGATAAAAAGATTAAAAATGTTACAAAATCAAATATTTAGTAGGAATATAGTATGCACAACCGCCATGAGTACTATGTGGATTTTCGGCGGTATAATTAGTAGTTATATGCTAAAAATGGAGAAACAATGAAAGAAGTTTTTATTAGGTTTATGGCTCCCGTAGTTCCTCAAACTTCAGATCAATTGTTCAGAATAATTGATCAAAAAATTAGAGAGAAGTATGAAAAAATTCATCTATTATTATCATCTCCTGGCGGAAGTGTTTTTCACGGATTATCATTGTATAATTTCTTAAAAGGCGCACCAATCGAGGTGAATACTTATAATTTCGGTAGTGTTGATTCTATTGGTGTTGTAATATTCTGTGCTGGTAAAAAACGATTTTCTGTTCCTCACGCAAGATTTTTAATTCACGGTGTTAAATTTAATTTCAACGGTAATGCCAGTTTTGACGAGAAACAAATTGAAGAGCATTTGAAGAGCTTGAAAATTGATCAGTTGAATATTGCTCGTGTAATTTCAGATACAACTGGAAAACCTACGCACAAACTTGAGGAGGATATGAATAATCGGACTACTCTTAATCCAACAGAGGCGAAAGATTATGGATTAGTTCACGAAATTAAATCTGAATTATTTCCCTTGGATGCAGAGCTTCATACAATCGGTGAATTAGTTCAAGTTCAGCAACCATTTCCTTTCGGAGTTACAATGCCACAAATTCAAGCATACACTCGTTCACAAGATTTAGATATTGTAACATTTTAATTTGTCGCATATAACCCGTTCTTCAAGCCGACCGCATCTTCGATTCGGTCGTTTGAAGTAAAATAAAAGTTAGTTTGACAAAACTTAGTTGCTCTTTGAAGTAGGTTGTAATAAAAAAGTTTTTATAAAATTATTGGCGTTCGTTTTTCAAAGCGGCATCGTTGTTCTGGGGCGACCGCTTATTGGCGACGCCGTTATATGCTCTAATAATCCAAAAAAAATAATAATTAAAATGAAAAAATTATTTTTACTTCTTTGTCTTTTATTAATATTTTCTAATTGTAACAATAGTGTTGATTCAAATAAAAATAACTGTGAACAAAAAATTATAATTGACAATGAATTGTATGCAAATGCCCCGAATGATAGTTTTGTTTTTAGAAACGTTGAAATTGATGGCGATTGTTAAAGAATAACTATTGAATATGGCGGTGGTTGTGGAAATATAGAAATAAATTTAATTGATTCTGGTTTAATTATGGAATCAAATCCTGTGCAAAGAAATGTTAGAGTATCTCTAAATGATGAAGATTCTTGTAAAGTATTGATTAGAAAAGATATATCATTTGATTTAACACCAATTAGAATTATTGACGATAATAAAGTTTCTTTGAATCTGCTGAATTGGAGTGAAGGAATTTTATACAAATATTAAAATTTATATAATAAAATTTAAAAGTCGCATATAACAAGCGGTACTAATGAACTCACTCCTGCGCCTGTGGAGAGAGAGTAAGACCGATCCCCAATGCTTTCGGGATGTTAGTGTAAGTATTTAAGTTGTCGTTCTTTGCAAAAGATTGTAGAGCAACAAAATTTTTAAAACTATTTAGCGACGGTTTAGTTGCAACGCCGCTCGCTTTTCAAAAATTATTAAGAAGAGATAGCTCGAGCAATTTCTTTGTTCGATGTGCCGAGAACTAATAAGGATCTAATAATGAGATCAAGCGAAACAGAAGGATCTCCGATTTCAAGTTTTGCTACGCGCGACTGGCTCGATTTAAGAATTTTTGCTAATTCTACTTGTGTTAACTTTTGCTCGGTTCTCAACTTTCTTAAATTTCTGCTAAGTTTTAATTTTAATTCTATGTATGAAGATTCTTCTTCGGATAAACCAAGAAACTCTGCGGTTGGACCAATTTTCCATCCTCTTTTTTCTAGGTTCTTTTGTTTTTGTTTATTCATTGTCATATTCCTTTATTCTCTTTTTACAAATATCAATAATGTTCTTCGGTGTTAGTTGAGTTTTCTTTTTGAAAACTTCAAGAATTATTATTGCATCATCATCAATTCTATAGATAATCCGCCAAGTATTTCGTTCGTCATTTATTCGCAGTTCATGGCAGTTAGAACCTATCCCGGGCATTGGTCTCGATTGAGGCATTTTCAATTTTTCTCCCATCTGAAGAAGTCTAAAAAGAAATCCAGCTTCTATTCGAGCAGCAGAGGAAAATGGAGGAGTCTTAATTTCTCCATGCAACCAAATGAGAGGTTTATCTTGAATTATAATGGTGCAAATATATGTCAGATATGACATACTGCCAAGAACATAAATTTCAAAAGCTAACAGTCATTCAATACGGACAGCATTTTCATTGCGGTATTTATATGGTAATAATTATTGTTTGCAAAGTTTAGTTGCTCTTTTAAGAGGTTGTTTTAAGAAACACTTTTAATAAATAAAAGTTGTTGTTTCTAATCGGCATAGTTGTTCCAACCTTCGCTACGCTTCGGTTGATAAACCGGGCGACGGGTTAGTTGCAACGCCGTTATACCCCAAAAGATCATTATAGTATGTGATTTCAAAATTCTTTAGATTTGAAATAAAATATTGAAAGGTTAAGAAATGAATCAATATGTAATAGATGCAAGAATTAAAGATGGCTACTTGTCTTTAAAGGATTTACCATTTAAAGAAGAAACTGAAGTAAAAGTTATTGTAATACCCAAAATCCATTTTAGAGAATTGTCATTCTTGAAAATCAGGGAGTTAACTAAATCTATACAGGGAAATATTTCTGATGATATTATTTCCGAACGAGAAGGAGAATGAATCTCTTTCTCGATACAAGTGCATTCGTCAAAATATATCATCAAGAAAAGGCACTGAAAAATTCACAAAGTATTTAACCGGAATATCTGAAGAATTATTCTTAACAACATCAGATATACTAAAATAGAACTTCATTCAACTTTGTTAAAAAAATATCGAGAAAAGCAAATTTCTGAAAAAAATTTGGCGGAAGTTTTCCGTTTAGTTGACAAGGATTTCCAAAAGCTAAAAATAATTACAATTGACCATATTATTAAAAATATAGCTTTATCTATGCTTGATAGCTTGGGATTAAAGTATAGCTTAACAAGCTTAGATTCTCTCCAATTGGCAACCGCTATATTTTCAAACAATTATTCACAAATTGATTATTTCGTTTCATCAGATAAAAAATTATTAAATATAGCTAAAGAGTTTTTTCAAATATTAAATCCAGAACAAATATAAATACAGCATATGGGGTAGAACCGGCGATCAAGCTGACCGTGTTTTCTCATTCGGCATTGTTATCTGCGTCAATCTGTCGCCTCAGTGTGCTATTACGGTCTTCTTCTGCAACGGACAATCTTTCCCCTACGGGAAATATTTTTTTAACCGCAAAGACGCCAAGCCGCAAAGTGAAATTCATTTTTAATTTTTAATTTGTAATTAATAATTGCCCTCGCAAGCCTTTA
>CAYMUL010000059.1:0-4132 GCA_964393605.1 uncultured Ignavibacteriaceae bacterium
CTTTAATCTTCTTTTTAATCTCAGATTCTTTTTCAATCAGTTCAAGGTATTTATTTAAAAGTTCAATTTCATTTTTTTCATCTTCATAGTAGACCACTTTCGGCTCAGCGACTTTAACATATTGTTTAACAGAGTCGGAAATTTTTTTCCCAAAAGAACTCAATTTTGATAGTCTCTTCTTAATCAGTGCTTTTGTAATTTTTCCGGCATCGGTTTTAACTTCCTCGAGTAAACCATCTTCATCTGAAGATAAACCGGAGTTTTCCTCAGCCATTTCTTCCATTTGAGCCGTAACATTATCTCTTTCAATTTCCAATTGCTCAATCGCTTCTTTCTCTTTTAAGAAATAACGTTTAATAACTAAATCTTTGGGAACAAGGTCGCACACATATTCTTTCTTTTCCTGGTCAAAGTAAAAATCAGGTTTCCATCCATCGTTGGCAATTATATAAACATCATCTTGCATCGTGTCTGTCCAGTAGGTCATCAAATGCTGATAGACATCATATTTATCAATAAGATTTAGCTTAGAGAATGAGGCAAGTATTTCCTCAGAGATGGTGTGAACAAGTTTCTTAGGTTTAGTTCCAACTTTAATATTTGTAAGTTCGGGAAAGATTTTATTTTTCCACTCATTAATTGTTTTATCAAACATCTTTGAGTACTCAATAAATTCAGGATGGTTGTAAATCTTATTTTTTATCTCCGTTTGCTCAATCTTTAATTCTAAATATCCCGGTCTTGTATTATTCTTAAACAACTCTTTCCTTAAAGAGGGATAGACATTCCAGTATTTCTCCAAAGCATCAACATCATACTTTGGAATTCCACCTTTAAGATGTGCTTCAATATCTTGCAAGTCTTCGGCTTCCTGGCTGTCGATATAACGAGGAATATTAAGGTTGTATTCATTCTTTTCAATTTCGCCAAAGGAAACGCTGCGGGAGTATTTGGGAACTTCTATCTGCTTATTAAATACATCAACAATTTTATGAATGTCCTGATGACGCAATCGGTTCTTATTTCCATCCTTCATAAAACCTTTGCTTGCATCAATAATAAAAATACCTTTGCGGTTGTCAGCATTCTCTTTATCAATAACAATAATGCAAGCCGGAATGCCTGTACCAAAAAACAAGTTTGAGGGTAGACCAATAATTCCTTTGATGTAACCTCTTCTAATAATGTTTGTGCGAATTTCAGCTTCAGCACCACCACGGAATAAAACTCCGTGCGGAAGAATGATTGCCCCTTTTCCTTTGTTCTTTAAAGAGCGAATAAGATGAATGAGAAATGCATAATCACCATTCTTATTTGGAGGGACACCAAAACCGGAAAAGCGATCAAACTTATCATTAACTGAACCCTTGTCGTTAGTAAGTCCTGTTGTCCATGATTTGTATGAGAATGGCGGATTGGCAACAGCAAAGTCAAAGATTTTTATTTGTTCCGAACTTTTCATGAATTGAGGATCTGATAAAGTATTTTCTCTTGCAATTGTTTGAACATCGGAAGCGTGATTATGCAGCACCATATTCATCCGTGCAAGAGCGGCTGTAGATACATCCATTTCCTGACCATATAAAGAAACATTAATATCTGCTTCATCGGCAACTTTTAACAAAAGAGAACCCGAACCACATGTAGGATCATAAACAGTGGTTTCTGCTGTAACTTTCGCTGTGCTTATTCCAATTACCTTTGCCATTATTCTGCTCACCTCTGCAGGTGTATAAAACTGTCCTTTACTTTTTCCGCTTTGAGTTGCAAAGTTTTTCATGAGGTATTCATAAGCATCACCAAGAAGATCATCGCCTTCAGCTTTGTTTTTTGAGAAGTCGAGTGCTGGTGTTTCAAAAATTCCAATCAGCTTCGTAAGCCGATCAACCATATCTTTTCCTTTACCGAGCTTATCAGAATCATTAAAATCTGCAACGTCTATTGTTCCGGTAAGTTTATTTGCTTCGGCAATTGGTGCAATAATTTTTTTATTTATATCATCGCCAATGGTAGGTTTTCCTTTGAGTTTCTTCAAATCCTCAAAACCGGAACCTTTGGGAATAACAATCGAAGCATATGGGGTATCGGAATATTTATCCGAGATATATTTAATGAATAAGAGTACCAAAATATAGTCTTTGTATTGCGAAGCATCCATTCCGCCGCGAAGTTCATCGCAGCTTTTCCAGATTGATGAGTATAGTTCAGATTTTTTTACGGGCATTTGAAAAAAAATGTTTAAGAAAAATTCATTTAGCTAACCCAAAATAGCAATTAAATTTGTGAAGCAACAACATCATATTCTATTCGGCTGGTTGAATAATAAAAAAAGGTCGCTGAAAATTTTCAACGACCTTTGTTCTAATTTATTCGTACAGATTTTTTCTGCATCGAAAAAATTATTTGAGCAAGATTAATTTTTTTACTGCTGTAAAATTTCCTGCCTGAAGTTTATAGAAATAAACACCGTTGCCAAGATTTGATGCGTCAAAAACTACATCATAAGTTCCTGCGGGTTTTATTTCATTAACTAATGTTGCAACTTCATTTCCGATTACATCATAAACTTTTATCGTAACTCTTGAATCTTTTGCAACTTCGTAATTAATTGTGGTTGTCGGGTTGAAAGGATTCGGATAGTTTTGATTCAATGCGAACTTGGAAGGAATTCTTGCATCAACTTCAATTTCATCGGAGAAGTAATATCGTCCGCCAAAATCAACCTGTTTCAAACGGTAAGTATATTTTCCGAATTCAACATTCTTATCGCTGTAAGCATAACTTTGAGCTTGCTGTGTTGTGCCGTGTCCTTCAACGAATGCAACGGTTACATATTCTCCGTCTAAAGTTTTTCTTTGAATCTCAAAACCTTGATTGTTCAATTCGGTTGCGGTTGTCCAATTTAGATTTACATCTCTATCGATAACAGTTGCGGAGAAAGAAGTGAATTCAACAGGGAGAGGACTACCTGTCAATTTCAAAATTGTACCGCTGTTACCGACTGTCCATGCAACGTTTGCAGTCGCATCAACACTTCTTAAAGTTTGAGTAGAGCCGGTGGGCAATGCAGTCCATGCGCCAAAATTTTTGGAGACATAACACGCGCCGCTATTTCCAACGGTAATGAAAAGATTTTGCCCGACGCCGTTGCACATACCGCGGAATGCAGAGCCGGTCATCGTTGTGAAAGTCCATGTAGCTCCGCCGTCTGAAGTCAGCCCGAGATCGCCATTGACCGAACCGATTGCGCCATTATTTCCACTACTGAAAGCGAGCACGCCGTAATTTCCACCGCTCGGGAATGGAATCGGATGAGAAGTCCAATTCATTCCTTTGTTTGTTGATTTATAAACTTTCACCGGATTAGAAGTTGTTCCTCCATAATAAGAATTGAACCAAACTGTGTTGCCAACTATATCCATAGAGTTTGCACTACCCCATTCTTGCGCCGCGCTATCTGCCGGCGGAAAATTTGCTTGAGGAAGGCGAACCCAATTTGTTCCGCCGTTTGTTGTGGTAAGTAATTCCCAATTTGTTGAAGGGAATGGATCGGGATCGCCGTAATAGACACCTTCATTCATGTTGAAGAAACGGAGAGCATCACCGAAGCCGTTAGGATTGTTGTATTGAGAAACCCATGTTGCGCCGCCATCAGTTGTCTTCCAAATTGTAACATCAGCAGAACCGCCGACAGTACCGGTAACCCAGGCGGTAGTAGTATCAAATGCATCGATGCCATAATTTGTTGCCGTGGTTAAAGTCGGAGTGCAGACTCGCCATGAAGTTCCACCGTTAACAGTTTTAAGAACAACACCGCTTGCACCGACAGCCCATGCAACATTGTCGCTGACTGCTCTGACACCTCTTAACGTTGCGGTAGTGCCGCTTGTTTGTGCAACCCATTGTGCAAACGAAGAAGTTGTAACAGCGAAAACAAAAAGAGAGAAGAGAAGAAATCGTAAGTGATTTTTCATGATAACACCTTTAATAAGTTAGAAAAAGAATTAGTTCAACAAAAAATTAAAATATTTTTTCGGTAAAAACAATAGCAGAACAAAAAACTCTTTAAAGGTTGTCAATTATGACAACCTAATATGTTGCGGAGAGTCAGTCCCGATTCATCGGGAGAACC
>CAYMUL010000060.1:0-4124 GCA_964393605.1 uncultured Ignavibacteriaceae bacterium
CTACCGAAAGTTTCTGAGTCACTCGCCGGACGGATTGAAGTATTAAATTTATTTCCTCTTGCTCAGAGTGAGATTGCCGGTTCAGAGCGAAATTTTATTGATTTACTTTTCGATAAAAATTTTGTAATGCCGACCCTTCGAAAGAAACTCACAAATCTTCCCACAAGAATCGTTAGAGGCGGGTATCCCGAAATTCTTTCTCGCAAAGATGGAGAAAGGATGAATGCTTGGTTTAATTCCTATGTTACAACAATAATTCAGAGGGACTTACGGGATCTTTCAAACATTGAGAAGTTGAGTGACACAGATAAATTAATGCGCGTGTTGGCTTCACGTGCCGGTACTTTACTCAACTTTTCCGAGTTATCGCGGGTTCTCACAATTCCTCAGACAACTCTCAAAAGATATATTGCTCTACTTGAGATGATATTTATGATCAAACTTGTACCAGCTTGGTCAGGAAATCTTTCTAAACGATTGATTAGAACGCCCAAACTTTATCTTGTAGATACAGGACTTCTTGCTAATCTAATTTCGTTCGATGATGAGAGAATTGTTAATGATTCTCTCGAGTGGGGGAGGATTATCGAGAATTTTGTTTTGATGGAGATCATTAAAGAGTCATCGTGGAGTAAATTTTCTTATTCTACATATCACTTTCGATCTGCATCAGGACAGGAGATTGACTTTGTAATTGAGAGAAGCGACGGTGCACTCGTTGCTCTTGAGGTAAAAGCTTCTCAGAAGATTGACGAGCGTACTTTTTCTGCAATCAAAATGTTTGCCGATGAAACGAAAAAACATTTTCTTCGAGGAATAGTGTTATACACAGGGAAGGATTCAATCCCTTTTGCAAAAAATCTTTTTGCACTTCCGATTAATTGTATTTGGGATTAAGGTTTTCTTCTCAAATTCATGTGGCTGATAATCATCCACTTAATGGATGATTATCAGCCACGACATTTTTCATCTATTCTGATAGTTCATTGAACTCGCCTGCAAGTTTTGTGAATAACCAGATTCCTATAATTGCAATTAGAGTGTTGGCGGCAAGCGCATACCAAATATATTCGGGATTTCCCATATCTCTGAAATATCCATAAAGTGAAGTGTAAGTAACACCGCTGAGCGAGCCGCCCAATCCAACGGCGAGAAAGTTTGTTCCCATATATAATCCTGCTTTTTCTTTTGGGGCAAGCCACGTAACATACTCTTGAATTCTCGGTGAAGTGATCATCTCTCCAACAGCAAATAAAAACACTCCAAGAAAAACAAACGCCGATCCCGAAGTTTTTGCTAAACCTAACACGATCAATCCAATTGCCGCAATCAGGAGCCCTGTGTAAAATGTCGGCATTGCTTTATATTTTTCTGCAATCTTTGAAACGATAACCTGGAATAAAATAATTACATAGCCTGTGTGTGAAATTGTTTCACCCAAAATTCTCGTTACTCCTTTTTCGTCGGTATAAGAAAAAAATCCTGCAAATCCCGCCCCAAAAATTCCGGAGACAGATTGATATAAAGCCGCAGTATCAAGGTTACGGTCGATATAGACTGCGAGCAAATTGAAGAAAGCCCAGAATGGAAGCCAGAAGAGTAATCCGAGTAATATCAGAAAAACTAAAAATCTAAAATCCGAAAGAGCAATTTTTATGTCGCGGAATTTATCCTTCAAAGTAGCATTTTCAATTTCGCGAGGAGGTTCTTTATAAAAGAAAATCGTAATCAAAAGCATAACCACTATACCGGCGGCGGCAGCCATGAATGCATAATCCCATGATATCGCCCTTAATTTACCGGCGATAACCGGACCGAAAGATGCGCCGAGATTCACCATTGCATAAAAAATTCCGAAACCGAGTGTCTTGTTTGTTTTATCCGTAACTGCCCGCACTGTGCCTGAGATAAGCGGTTTAAAAATACCTGCCGCTAAACCAATGCTCAACATTGTAAGGGCAATGCCGCTGAACGATTTTGTCATCATCAAAAGGAGTATTGAAGGGAGATAGGCAACGTACGATACAATTAAAACTTTTTTGAATCCGTATTTATCCGCAAGAGTGCCTGAAAATATGGGGGTTACGTAAGAAAAGAATAAAAATAAACTCTGCACAATTCCCAACTGACCGCGGGAGTAACCGAGATATTCCATATAAATTCCAAATCCCATATAAATGCCGTAATAAGAAAATCTTTCAAGAATTTCTATCGTATTTGCAATCCAAAATACAAAAGGAAAAGAAGTTCGTTTTTCACTCATGATTTCGCCTTAAAATGTTTAATAAAAGATTAATTACATTCTAAAATTACAGAAAGAATTCGACTTGTCTCACATCTCAATCGAAATAAAAAAATGAAATAAATAGTTTGGTTGCTTTCAATTCCGAACACAAATAAATATATTCGCCCTCGATTTTAAGCATTATCGAAATGAAAATTTATAATTATTTATTAAACAGAATTTCCGAAAAAGGAGCGGCATTTTTTATACTGCTCGATCCCGACAAAATTGAAGGCACTAAGTTAAAGAACTTCATTAAGCATTGTGTTAATGCGGGTGTTGATGCCTTTCTCGTCGGTGGCAGTTTGCTAATGCACGGCGATTTGAAGTCGTTCATACTTTCAATTAAAGAGATTACGGAAACTCCCGTGATAATTTTTCCAGGTGCACTGAATCAGATTCACCCTGAAGCGGATGCATTACTCTATCTTTCAGTTGTGAGCGGAAGGAATCCCGAACACTTGATTGGCAAGCACGTACTTGCGGCTCCATTGATAAAACGTTGCGGCATCGAACCAATTTCAACAGGGTATATGTTGATTGAATCCGGTGCGCGAACAACAGCTGAGTATATGAGCGGAAGCCAGCCAATTCCGCGCAACAAACCGGAGATAGCCGCCGCCACTGCGCTTGCCGCTGAATACATGGGAATGAAATTAATTTATCTCGAATCCGGTTCCGGTGCTGAATTAACCGTGCCGCCCAAAATGGTGAAGATTGTTTCATCCACAGTTTCTGTTCCGGTTATTGTCGGTGGAGGAATTCGAAATGCACAAACGGCATCGCAGATGGTTAGCGCGGGGGCAAAGATTGTGGTTATCGGAAATCATTTCGAGGATGAAAATAATTGGGATTTGATTTCTCAATTTTCAGATGCCATTCATTCTAAAAGTATAGTAACTATTTGAAAAATTTGTCAGGAAAAAATTTGAACGTAAAAGAATTTGCAATCTCATCTCTCGAAGAAAGTTCTAAAACAAAAATTGATATAAAAGAAAAATGTTTGAACGAAATAATTGAGGCAGTCGAGTTACTCGCTACAGCTTTCAAAAACGGAAATAAATTTCTCCTCTGCGGAAACGGCGGAAGTGCGGCGGATTCTCAACACATCGCAACTGAATTTATGATTAGACTCAACCATGAAATTTCGCGTCCCGCCTTGCCGGCAATTGCATTAACAACCGATTCATCCAATCTAACTGCGGGTGGAAACGATATCGGATTTGAAAATGTATTTGCAAGAAATGTTGAAGGGCTCGGCGCAAAAGGAGATGTACTGCTCGCAATTTCTACAAGTGGAAATTCTCCCAATGTAATTAAGGCGGTAGAAATGGCTCATAAGAAGGGGATGAAAGTTATCGGTTTTCTCGGCGGCTCGGGAGGAAAGTTGAAACCTAAAGTAGATGTTGCCGTTGTTATTCCTTCATCCAACACGCAGAGAATACAGGAAGGACATATCACTGTCGCTCATATTTTATGCGAAAGCGTAGAACATATTCTTTACGGCAAAGAATAATTTTTCATCGGAAGTTTCTTTTAACTTTCCGACAAAAGACTTTCTCTTTATATTTGCACGCAAAATTTTAGAAATATTAAGATGCATTTCACTTCATCCAAAGCAATAGTTCATTTGTTGCTTGCAATTATTAACCACAAAAATTTTTTAATTCGGAGAGTTGGCAGAGTGGTTGAATGCGGCGGTCTTGAAAACCGTTAAGGATGCAAGTCCTTCCGGGGTTCGAATCCCTGACTCTCCGCAAACTATTAAAGGTTGTCATAATTGACGACCTTTTTTGTTTTAAAGAATTGATGAAGCTGATTGCAGATGCAAGTCCTTCCG
>CAYMUL010000061.1:0-3140 GCA_964393605.1 uncultured Ignavibacteriaceae bacterium
ATAAAAATATTTGAGATGATGATCATAAAATTGCTGGTTAGCTAATCTGAATTTTCCTAAATACTCTCCTATCTTATTTCTGGCTGATAACTTTCGTTCATCAGTACTAAGATAGTCTTCCCAAATATCCACATCAAACACTTCAATATTATCCATCAGTATAGTATATCTATTGTCTAAAGTAATCATTTGAAATTCTACATCAATTAGGATTTTACCATTACAACCAGCTTCAATCGGTTGTAACGCCGTCCCAACATTTGGACAATATTCACTAAAATCATATTCCAGTATTTTCAAACGTTCATCCTCAAACTCTCCCGCTGTTAATATTCTTGAGTTCCTATTCTCTGTGAAGATTTGCTGATTGGGATCGTTCCCCCAATAAAATCTTGCAACCACTTTTATTTCGCAAACCGGATCAGCCCACTGTTCAGGCGGCGGTGATTCTTCCAAAAACATGTTGAACATAGCTTTATACTTAACTATGTCTTTATCCCAGATAGTCGGGAATGCTGAACTTCTGTAACGGGTTTCCTGCCGATAGTTTGGTCCTTTAATCATTAATCCAGTTGCACCTTGTTCATTCCAACTTGACCAATAATTTTTACCGCCGATCGTAACCCGTGTCCCAATATCATGTCTTAATCCTAACTCTCCAACAGGTATTACATCCCTTGCGGCATCCCACTTTGAATAATACGCTCCGCTGTAAAAATAAATATAATCAAAGTTACGAACAGTTACATTCGTACCAGAGAAAGTTGGGTCTAATAACCTCTCTGCCGAATAAGGATTAATTGCAATAACATTTTGGAATGCTTTTAATGTATTCATATTACTACTCATAGAATTTGGCCATTGAGTACCTGAATAGAAAATATTATCATCCGCAATGGGCTGACGAACATATTTCAAAATTGTATTAAAGCCCCATTCCTGTTCGCGTGATATGCTAAATAATGCATCCTCCGGCGGGAAATAAGCAGGGGCACCTATATTTGGCCAAGGCGTTACATGCGAATACGAACCGATTATAAATGCGGTATCTGTTTGTGAATAAATTTCCGCTAAGCTCAACAGAACCAAAAGTCCAATCAATATTTTGCTTTTCATATTTGCTCCTTTGTTTTTTAATATTTATTTAATTAGCCGATGTTCATTTGATTATTATCATTTTTTGCATATTTGAAAATACCGGAACTCTTTTTTCACTATCAGTTATGTCTATTCTGTAAAGATAAACTCCGCTTGAGAGTTTTTCCTCCGCCCTAAACTCAGCTTCATAATAGCCCGCTTCTCGTTCTATGTTCTCTACTACAGCTATGCTTTCTCCTTTAGTATCATAAACATAAATCTTTACAGATCCACGCTTCGGCAACCGGTAACCGATCTTCGTCGTTGAGTTAAATGGATTCGGATAGTTTTGATACAACCTGTAATCGCTGATTAAGTGCGGATATGTTTTTATACTCATGTAAATTACGCTTACTTCAGCGCTCGCTTGAGATTCATTTCCTTGATTATCGCTTGCAGTTACTTTGTAATAGTAATTATGATTTACCGATTGAATAATATCTATGAATGAAGTGTCTTCTGTCTCAGAAATTATTTTTTCCGGTGATAGTGTGAAATTCGGAACTGTGTCTCGGTAAAGTTTGTAATTTCTGAAATCCGCTTCCGTGTTTTTATTCCACTTTAGAGTTATAATGTTTGTATCTACTAAAGCATGAAAGTTGACCGGAATGCGAGGAGCTAAATCAACGTATTCATAACTCATTCCATACAAACCGCCGTATAACCCGATGTCGCTTCTCGTGCCGTCTTTATCGAGGATTGCCGGATCGCCGGCGTCAATCATCGGTGAATATTTTTGCAATTTGAAATCGTTGTTGTCATTTACAAACATCGGATCGACTGAAATGTTTGTGCTGTCTTTGGGATACTTATCCATTTTCCAGAAATTATTGTATTTTACATTAGTTGTATCTCCAAGAATTGCATTCTTACTGCCGATAGCAATATTATTTTTTACGGTTATTGGAGCGGTGTAGAAAATCTTTTTATATTTTGCTAAAAAAACATTGTTAGTAAATATTCCTGGATAAAAATTGTAAATGGCTACATCAAGCAGAGAATCACCTTCTGGTTTTAGGATCAAGTTATTATGGAATTCAGTATAAGTGTTCCCCGTGAGAATATCATTCTTAAGTATTGGGTCGATCCAAAAAGATGTATTAAAAATATTTCCCCTTGCTCTCACTTTGGTTTCAGTTGATACACGAATACCCTTGTACCAGAAAGAAATAAAGTTCGAATCAATTTCCGCATAGTAATCTCTACTTAAATCGAACACGTCTAATAGAATTGCCCACTTACAATTAATTAAGATGTTGTGTCTGATTATGCCTTCCGTAGCGACAATTCCAGTTTCAGCGTTCTCTATTTTATTATCTAAAATCCTGCAACCTTTTGTTGTATCTAAGAAACTAACATAGACACCTACCCCCTGTTCGTACGGGAAAGAGCGGGAAAATTTTATATTAAAGCCCTGTAATAAACAGCTATCTTTCATTGTGACCGCACGGACATAAATGTACAATTTTGTCATATCAATCACGCAGCTATCCATACCGACGCCAATTAGAGATAGCCCGTCCCTCATTACTATTATTTCTTTGTAGTTGCCTTTGCCAACATAAATCGTATCTCCAAAGTTAGAGATGTTAATGCACTTTTGTATGCTATCGCTTGCCGTTGCCCAGCTTGTGTATGGCGGAGCGCTGCTGCCCGTTTTGCTAACGTATCTCACTTCGCTAATTATTAATGAAGAATTAATAATTATTAATTCAAGTATGAGAAAAAATATATTTCTAATGTCGAAGCAAATTTTCATGAAATTTATTTTCTTTTCTTTTTTTTTGCAAAAGTACATGGAATAAATACTAATGTCAACAAGCTCGTAAATAAAAAAGCCGAACGAAATTGTTCGGCTTGTGCTATTAATTTTTTAAGAATATCAGCGAAGCAAAATCATCTTCTTTCTCGATATAAATTTCCCGCTTGTCAATTCGCAAAAATATACTCCGCTCGAAAGCGTTGCTGCATCGAAGATTACTTCATATCGACCTTCGTCTTTC
>CAYMUL010000062.1:0-2982 GCA_964393605.1 uncultured Ignavibacteriaceae bacterium
TTACTTTGGAAATGAGAGTATCCCAACAGAGAAAAAAATATTTCATTCCTAACGGAAAAAAATTTCTAAACCTTTAGAATTCATCTATTGGCAACAAAAGCTAAAGCAAAAATGAAAAAAATCTTCGTAGAAGATTTATTATTGTAGAAAATATTGAACAATAAAAACAGAGCATCGTAGATGCTCAATTATACTTACTGAAGTTCCGCAAAACTAACAATAGTACACGGATGACACAGATGCAACTGATTGTCACGGATTTCTATCTGCAAATATCTAATAATAAGAACGATTGCATAACTTCGGCAACTTGCCGAAAATCCGGAGTGTTTCGAGCAGTGTTTTCTTAAACAAAAAAAAATATTCTATATTTCTTGCAGTGCTTTTAACTCAGTGTTGTTTTGACGCAGACGAGAAGAGATTGTATAGGCGAATCGCTCGAAAAATAAGCCTGCAATCTTCGGATGTTCGATAGCAATTTCATCAAACTTACTTCTCTTTAAAACATATAGCGAAACATCATCGGCGGCAACAGCGTTTGCAGAGCGTTTGCCTTTATCGAGAAAAGCCATATCGCCGAAAAAATTTCCGCGCGAAAATGTAGCGAGATGATGAATCATTCCTCCCGCAAGCGGCAGAACAATTTTTACATTTCCTTTTCTGATGAAATATATTTCTTCGCTTTCTTCTCCGATAGAAAAAATTGTTTCGGCAGGTTTGTAATCCTTTATTTCCATCGCTTTAATCATTGTAGAAAGTAAATCATGCGATAGATCTTCGAACAATTCAAGTTCTTCAACATTCAAAGGTTCGGATTCATCTTTAACAGCAATTTTTTCTTCGGATAGAATTTGATCTTCAACCCATTCTACAGCTTGATCGAGTGTATCGAAAAATTTCAAGCGTTTCTTTTCAGCCATACCGAGGTCTTCGAGATATTTGCGGACGTTTTGCCCTGTCGGCAAACTCATAGGCACAGAGCTAAAAATTAAAATTCCTTTTTGTGTTTTTATTCTTGCTTTAATTTGACGAAGCAAATTACCTGCGGTGTAATCAACAGAAGCAACGCGGCGAAGATCAAGAATAATGTATTTGCATTTTTTCAAAAATGGTTCAAGTTCAGTGAGCAGTTGATCGGTAGTTCCGAAGAAGAGTTGTCCTTGAAGTTCAAGCACAAGTGTTAAATCCGATTTCGAGTTTAATATATCAACTTCATTTTCGAGGCGGACTTTTTTGGAAAAAATTTGACCGACTTTCATCTTTCTTCTAATAACCGAAGTTCTGATTTGTTCTCGAAGAAAGAGTAAGATCGCGAGGGCGATTCCCACTCCTGCGGCGGTAATCAAACTATAACTTATTGCGGAGAGAATTACTGCGAGCGTTACAAAAAAATCGAGCATCGTTGTTTTTGATTTTAATAACTCAAAACTTTTTTTGTCGATCATTCTGATACCAACGACCATCAATATTCCGGCGAGTGCGGAAATAGGAATCCACGCTACATATTTTCCTAAAAGAAGAAGTACAAAAAGTGCGGTGATGCCGACGAACATTCCGGAGTATTTAGTTTGTCCGCCGCTGTTCAAATTCACAAGTGTTGCGCCCATTGTGCCTGCGCCGGGAATTCCGCAAGCGATAGCCGAAGCAATATTTCCTGCACCCTGCCCAATTAACTCGCGGTTGGAATTGTGCCGCGAAAATGTTAATGCATCAAGTACAACGCAAGTTTTTAAAGTATCAATCGAAAGTAATACTCCGAGTGTAAAAACCGGTACAATAACATGGGAGATCAATGACAAATCTATTTGCGCTATGAGACTTAAATGACTACCGATATAATTTGTAACATCGCCTGCAGAAGCGGAGATTGCGCCGATAATCATTTTGTTATTTTCAAGAATTAAGAGTTGCGAATTATAAATTGCCAGCACAAAATAACATGCGATACCAAAAATGAGTGATAGAATTGCGGCGGGAATCGTCTTCGTTACTTTAGATGCGAACAACATTACAATTATCGTTACCGATCCGATTATGATGCTCTCAAGATTCCAGAGTTCGAACGAACCAAGAGCGTTCCAAAAATTAATTTTTTCGGTTATCCCTAAAAACTTTGGAAGTTGCCCGATAAAAATTAAAACACCAACTCCGCTTAAATAACCGGCGACAACAGGGTAAGGAATGTATTTTATAAATCTTCCGCCGCCGATAAATCCCGCAAGCATTTGAAAAGTACCGGATAAGAAAGCAACGAGTGTGATATAAATTGGAATAAGCGATTGCTCAACGCTGCCGGCACTTACCATCTCTGCAACGAAAACAGACAAGACAGCTGCCGCCGGTGCGCACGGCGCGGTTACAAGTTTTTTTGTTCCGCCGACAAGTGGAGCGACAAGCCCCAACATTATTGTTCCAATTATTCCGCCGAGAGCCGCCTGCCCGGAGAATTCAGATCCAAGCGGTGCATAAATAATCAATCCAAACGCTATAGCAGATGGAAGCGCAACAAGCATCGATGCCGTTCCGCCGAATATATCTCCGAGAAGAGAAGAACGTTCTGCTTTTTTTAGCGATGAACTTTCATTTTCTTTACCGGACTTTTTGTCGTGATTATCTTTCATTGTGTGTCTCCAAAACTTAAAATAAAGTTCACTATCACTTTAAATGAAAAAAAAGAAACTTGCAATAATTATCTTTAGTTCGTTCAACATCAATTGCTAATGCAAAAATGTTAATTAAAGGGGTTCCGCAAAACTAACAATAGCACACAGATGCAACTGATTGTCACAGATTTCTATCGGCGAAAATCGAATAATAGAAACTATTGGGTGATTGCTGTGAATAATGTGATAAGGTTCTTATTATTTAAGTTTTCAGTTTCTGATTCATGTTATGCATATAGCGAGACATTTTAGCCACAAAGACACCAAGGCACAAAGAAGTTTTGAATAAACGAACAAACCATAAGTTTTTCCTTAGTGC
>CAYMUL010000063.1:0-2870 GCA_964393605.1 uncultured Ignavibacteriaceae bacterium
TCAAATTTACCATTTTTATTTGAGGGATTTTTTTTATCGTTTTGGACAGATATGTTATAAACCAGAACCTTTGAAGATAGCATTTGCCATTATTGTTATTATTATTATTATCGCAGTGGAGAAAAGGAAAAATTTTCTGAAGCGAAAGAAATTCGAAAACACTTCATTCAAGATTTGAAAAAAAATTTAGGAGAACTGAAATGAAACAAATAATAGTTTTATTACTCTCCACGGCAATGGGAGTAATAATGATGAGCTGCAAAGAGAGCGGCACAAATCCGCCTGAAGAAAAACCTCCGGGTTATCAGGAAGATATTCCATGGCCAAGCCTCGGCGACCAACATTCTTCAATGCATCAATTTGACCCACAGTATTCTGGGAGGAGCAAATTTCCAGGTCCGAAACTAGGAGTAGTTGAAAAAATTATTACTATTAAGACTATAAATTCAAAGCATTCCTATTTAACGCCAATTAGCGACAACACATCATTTTTTTTATTATCATATAATGATTCAACTTCGCCATATTCTTTCTTATACAAATATAATTTTGCAGGAGAATTGTTGTGGAGCTATCCTCTCTCCTGCAGCAGAAAGTTCACTTCGCATCCCTTAATAGATATAGATGGTACGATCTACTTCGCAGGGTGGGATTCAACAATCTATGCTCTCAAATCCGATGGTGCTTTAAAATGGAAAATAAAGTTTAATAACGACATTATTTTTTCCACATTAAATATTGACAAAAATGGCATGCTGTATGGATATTCTTCTTCGGGCATGTTTTATGCTATCGGAGGAGACGGTAATATATTTACATCGGTAAAACTCGGATCTTATGGCTCTTCTAATTCGTATGTTTCAATTGCGCCGGATGGCGAGAGTTTCTTTATAAGTGGAGAAGAATTGTATTGCGTGACAAAAACAGGCGCACTGAAGTGGAAATGGAAACCTGTTGGCGCAGAAAATATTTTTGAATCCCCTCCTCCTTTAATTGATGCTTTTGGAAATATAATTGTCACTGCAATGGGAAATTCTTCATCAACTTCTTATATCGATGGAACTTATTGTTTAAACTCTAATGGCGATCTTAAGTACAAAATTCCCTCGTTGAGTTTAATTGATAAGACAATCGATAAAAATGGTAATTTATATTTAGCAACATTTGATTCCCTTATTTCCTTTAACTATGATGGTTTTTTTAGGTGGGGGAAAAAAATAACTATCGAACCTTTTTCGGCATTAATATGTGATTCCCAAAATTATCTCTATATCACTACTTCTAACGGCAAATTAATCTGTTTAGATGACCTCGGAAATAATATTTGGACAATTAATTTGGAGGGACATAGTTTCAGATCAAGATTAATAAATAATTCAGAACGATTAGTGCTATTATCAATGTATGGAGATTCAAAAAATGTTCATATCATTAAGTAAAATAATTTTTTTTACTCTTATTTTTTTATTTGCAATAAATGGGCAAGAACAGCTATTTGAAGATGAAATAATTATCCATGTATTTAATTCAAATACTGTGGGCGTAGATTTTATTGCCGAGCGATTATTAACACAAGGAGGTAAATGGGCGCCTTATTCGAGTTTTGGAATTCACGGCGGTCAATTGACCGGTTCAATTCTTGACGCAGTTAATTTCCACGCGCCCCACGAGCAATATGCCGAAATAGATTTAGAAGGTGATCAGAATCCCCAAAATACTATCAGCCTTTCGACTTATAAGTTTTCAAAAAATGGGCCAAACGATAATTATTTTTATATTTATTCAGTATTGTATTACGAACACCCTTATGGTTTTGCGGATGTAGATATAACCTATGACTATGCAACAGATAGATATTTTTTAGGCAATTGTCCAGGCAATGTATTAAATTGTGCAGGGGAGATTCAGAAAGGTTCGATTATTATTCCGTTCAATAACTACTTTACTGGCGGCCTAGAAAATTATTGGTCTAAGGCGCTCTTTATTCCGTTTGATCAAACAGATGATAATTTAAACTATTCAATCACTCTACTGTGGGGTCCGCATAATTTTATTTCTCCGGTAAGTTACTACGAAATTTCAAGAGCATTTGGTAATATCAGTGGCGTTGAACCCAATACAAACGATTTTCAAATTATCGGGCATGCTAATCAAAATATTTTCACATTTCATGATAAATCTCTCAAATTAGACGATGATCCTACATCTTTCGCTTGGTATTATATCAAAGCAATAAATTCCTATCAGCAATCTTCTCCTACTAATAAGGTTTGGGTTCCGATATTGGTTGAATGGAATACTACACTGTGCATAAATAACCTTTACACAAATCCTATTTTAGTTTGGGGTCCACATCCAAACACAGCTTACAATAACGGATTCAACGTTTATCGAGCAATTGTTTCTCCCGGTCAACCGGAACCCGCCGAAGGAAATTTTGCTCTGCTCACACCGAACGGGCTTAGCAATTCTACGTTCACTTATACCGATGGCGATATTAATTTGGGTACTAACAACAACAGCCTTGTTTATTATTTTGTCAAAGCGAAGGGAAGCGGCTCAACATTATCTTCTAAAACAAATACTGTCGATATTGATGGTCGGTATATCGAAATAGAAAAGAAAAAAGGAAATGAAGAAATAGGAATAAATAATTTTTCACTCTCACAGAACCACCCGAATCCTTTCAATCCAACAACTTCAATTGTATATCAAATTGCGACGTCAGGAATTGTAAATTTATCCGTTTATAATTTGTTGGGAGAAAAAGTTGCAATGCTCGTCAATGATTACAAGGAAGCGGGCGAGTACACAGTTCAATTCAACGCATCAGGATTGCCAAGCGGCACCTACATTTACACACTAACAAC
>CAYMUL010000064.1:0-2774 GCA_964393605.1 uncultured Ignavibacteriaceae bacterium
TCAAGTTGTATTTGAAACTTTTTCCTTATCTCTATTTTATTTTGGACAGCAATGGTTTATAACGTATCGGGATTATCAAGCGAATTCTTTAATAATAGAAGTAATTTTTTTATAAAAATTTTTCGTTTACTTCATCACCGAAAGTTTTTTTGAAATTCTATTTCCGTTTGTTGCAAGCGTATAAATGTATGTTCCGCTTGGCAGTCCTGATGCATTGAATTGAACTGTGTACTCGCCCGCTTCCTTGTAATCATTGACGAGCATTGCAACTTTTTCTCCCAACAAATTATAAACGGATAAATTTACAATTCCTGACGTCGCAATTTGATATACAATTGAAGTTGTTGGATTGAAAGGATTCGGGTGGTTCTGTGAGAGTGAAAAATTATTTATTCCTATTTCTTCATTTCCTTTTTTCTTTTCTATTTCGATATACCGACCATCAATATCGACAGTATTTGTTTTAGAAGATAATGTTGAGCCGCTTCCCTTCGCTTTGACAAAATAATAAACAAGGCTGTTGTTGTTAGTACCTAAATTAATATCGCCATCGGTATAAGTGAACGTAGAGTTGCTAAGTCCGTTTGGAGTGAGCAGAGCAAAATTTCCTTCGGCAGGTTCCGGTTGTCCGGGTGAAACAACTGCACGATAAACATTGAATCCACTATTGTAAGATGAGTTTGGATGCGGTCCCCAAACGAGACGGGGTTGATTCCCTGCTGGAGATGGAATTACAACCAAACAGTTTTGCCAGAAGTCAGGGAATTCTGCTGTTGAAGGATTGGATTGCATTTTTATTTCATAATGAAATAAAACTTCTCCATTTTCAATCGGAATCCAATTTTCATCATCAGGGTTATTTGCACCATTAGAACCTGGCTTGTAATAGAATTTATTCAGACTTCTTTCATACTTTAACCAAGTATCTTGACAATGACCATTACAATTTGTGTAACTTCCATAATCTGTATCGCGATAATCGATATAAAAATAAGCGCTATAAGGTTCAATAAATAATTTATAAATTCCGTACCCAAAAGAATTAGAGCCACCATCATCGAGAAATATCATTCTAAAATAGGGCCAGTTAAATAAACTAAAATTCGTATTCGATATTTCTTGAATAATTTGATACCCAGAAATATAATGTGCCATTGCATTTTGATAAATTGAAGGATTATTCATTGTAAAAGGTTGTGATGGTGAAATAAGAGGACCACCACCATAAAAAGCGCCTATTGTTTCCATCTTATAATAAACGAATTCTTCCTCATCTAACCCCCGGGTTCCAATGTAAATTTCACCTACTCCCCAACCAATCTCTTCATCTCCTCTCTGGGGATAAAAATCAATTGTGTAGAAACAGCATAATATTAATAAAATCATTCGCACAGCATACCTCACTTTATTACATAAAAATTTGTGTCGTTATTGGCTGAAATAAACAATTTTTCATTAATAATTGCCGGAGAAGAATTGATTATTCCATAGAGTGGCGCCTCTAAATTCCATTTAATATTTCCTTTGGAATCAAAACAAAGAACTTTTAGTGTTGGATTAATCAGACATACAAAAATATTTCCATTTTTGTCACAAACTAAATTCGATGCTAAAAAAGTTCCCAGGGCTTTCTTCCATCTAAGATTCCCAAAATAGTCCGAACAGTATAAAGTATCGGTGGCAAAATAAATGTTACCATTTTTGTCGATGGTCGGCTGCTCGTCTAATGGTCTGTATAATTTGATTTTCCAATTTTGAGTTCCACTTTCATTTAGTTGTGTAAAGAAAATTGTTCCATCATTTTCCTGATAATTAAAATAAACACTACCGTTACTGTCAATCAACGGTCCAATTATCGAACCGCTGGAGATATTTGCGATAATTTTTTCAAATTCCCATTTCACTAATGATTTAGAAATATCGATCGCTATTAATTTATTTGGCACGGCATTTACGTATAAAATTCTCCCATCAGGTGAAAAAGCAAAATTATTTCCTAATTGCAAATTGGCGAGATAATTAAATCGTGGATCAGTAAACGTCCAAACGAGATTGCCATTTTTATCAATTGATTTGATGGAACGTTCAGATCCATCAAAAAAATATAGATTTCCGTTTTTATCAATCGTAAATAATTTCAGTGTTTGCGAACTATTAATATTGTAAATCCACTTTACAATTCCTGCAGGATTCAACGCAGCCAAGCCACCCCCGCCCAAATAATAGATGGTTCCATCGTTTGCGATAATGGGGGCGGTATACGACCATCCTACTGCATATGAACGCCAATTTATCTTTCCATTAAGAGTTGAGGACATTACCCCCCCCAAAGGAGAACTTCCGGTGAAGTATAGAAAACTATCTTTTGAACAAGCAAAACCGGAATGGAGTTCCGGGGTGGAAATAACTGTATCCAATATTCCGAATACAGGACCGTTAAATTTGCTCCTTCCAGTGTTTTGTGGGTCGTGATGATTCATCGGCCATGGACTATCTGCCAAGCTTGGCCATGGAATATCTTCCTGATAACCCGGAGGTTTTTCTTCAGGCGGATTGGTTCCGCTCTCTTTGCAGCTCATCATTATTACTCCCATTGCAGTGGAGAGTAACAAAACTATTATTTGTTTCATTTCAGTTCTCCTAACATTCTTTTCAAATCTTGAATAAAGTGTTCTCGAATTTGTTTCGCTTCAAAAAAATTCTTCACTTTCTTCACCGCAATAATAATAATAATAATAGCAAATGAAATCTTCAAAGAACTCTATTTTTAATAA
>CAYMUL010000065.1:0-2264 GCA_964393605.1 uncultured Ignavibacteriaceae bacterium
ATGCTGTCACCGAACAGAAATAATAATGAATCCCCTACGGGGATTGGCGTTGCCGTGGCATGAATTGTTACAATAATAAATCCTCTACGAGGATTTAGAGAAAGATTATAAATACTTGTGCTACATTTTAATCACGAAACATTTTATCAAATGAAAAATAAAATTGAGTTGCATACACTGAGAACAAACATCATCAAACCTCGTAGAGGTTTAATTTTTGTAGAACAATGAATTACACCCCGAACAAATCCTCGTAGAGGATTCACAAAAGAAAATACATTTGCACAACATTAATTCGATGCTGTCATCGAACAGAAATAATAATGAATACCCTACGGGGATTAGGATCGCCGCGGCATGAGTTGTTACAATAATATATCCTCTACGAGGATTTGGATTTTCATGAATCACCCTCTTCTATTTTGATTTGCTTTAAGGAAAGAAAGTTTTGAATGAATTATATTTGAAACAAAAAATAATTAAAAACGGAAAAGAAAATGTTTGATGAAAAATATAAATTCACTTGCGTGGATAGATTCTTAAAATATGTTAAATATGATACTCAATCGGATGAAGAATCCAGAACATTCCCGAGTACTCAAAAACAAAAAAAACTTCTCGCCGATCTTGCGGCTGACTTAAAAGAAATGGGACTCTCCGATGCATTTATGGATGAGTATGGTTATGTGATGGCAACTCTCCCTTCGAATACAGAAAAAAATATTCCCGCAATCGGATTCATTGCGCACGTTGATACTTCTCCCGCAGTCAGCGGTGCTAATGTTAATCCCCTCATTCATAAAAAATATGATGGGAAAGATATTCATCTTCCAAAAGATAATCAGATAATTGAAGTGAAAAATAATCCACAGCTAAAAAATATGATTGGCTACGATATAATTACAAGCGACGGCTCAACATTGCTCGGTGCCGATAACAAAGCCGGCGTTGCGGAAATTATGGATGCCGTTAATTATCTGCTCAGACATCCTGAAGTAAAACACGGACCGATGAAAATTTGTTTCACTCCCGATGAAGAAGTCGGCAGAGGAACTGAAAAATTCGATCTCAAAAAATTTGGCGCAAAATATGCGTACACGGTTGACGGTCAATCGCGCGGCGAAGTGGAGATTGAATCTTTCTCCGCCGATGCAATGATTATAACTTTTCAGGGAAAAAATATTCATCCCGGCTATGCAAAAGGGAAGATGATTAATTCTGTAAAAGTTGCCGCAAGGTTTATTGAAAAACTTCCGAAGGATTATCTTTCCCCCGAAACAACCGAGAAGCGCGAAGGATATGTTCACTGCACATCAATCAACGGAAACGAAGAGCAAACTGTTCTACGATTTATCATTCGCGATTTTGAAACCGATAAATTAAAAGAATATGAAAATTATTTAAAGAAACTTGCTGAAGAAACTTTGAAAGAATTTTCCGGCGCACGACTTTCCACCGAAGTATTGGAACAGTACAGAAATATGTGCGAGGTTATCGATCAATATCCGCAAGTTTCTGATTTCGCAGTTGAAGCTATGAAACGCATGAACATCGAACCGATACAGAACCCGATTCGCGGCGGTACCGACGGTTCGCGTCTATCTTTTATGGGATTGCCCACACCCAATATTTTCGCGGGTGAACACGCTTTCCACTCAAAGACCGAATGGGTTGCAATTCAAGATATGGAAATGGCGGTAAAAGTTATCGTTACCATTCTTCATGTTTGGGAAGAGAAGGGATAGCTATCGATGATTAAAATTCACGCATCCGGTTACGATTGAAGTTTTGTCTCCGTTCTTCTAAAATTTCTTTATATAATTTTTTTTGATCATCGGATAAAACAGATTCGATCGCATCGTTGGTTTTTTGTCGGAGAGACATGATCTTATCTCTATCCATTTCTCCCGAATCTCGGAGAGAAATTATTTTTGTTTCGGAATCTTTTAGAACGCTATCCACAAACACGAACTGAGAATCGGTTAAAGTCAATTTCTCTTTCAGAAATTTTGATTGTTCTTCAGCCGAGCGCCTCTGCGAATAACTAATATTAGTAATGATGAGAAGTGAAATAAAAATCAAAAGTATTGTTTTCATTTGTGAATCCTTAATGTGAATTTAAATTTAAGACATAATCCCAAATTGATGAGTTTAAATTTTGCTCAAAAAAAAACCGCCCGAAGGCGGTTTGAAAAAGATGATAATAACCGTTAATTAGGGTTTCCTGAAAAAGTGTTTTATTGAGTTTGATAAATAAACTTTCG
>CAYMUL010000066.1:0-2134 GCA_964393605.1 uncultured Ignavibacteriaceae bacterium
GCAAAGAGAGTGGTACAAACCCTCCCGAAGAAAAACCTCCTGGCTATCAGGAAGACATACAATGGCCGAGCTTGGCAGACAGCCCATGGCCGATGGGGCATCATGATCCGCAATCCACTGGAAGAAGTAGGTTTTTGGGACCGAAAAATGGACACATCAGATGGAGTGCTAATACACATTACAATCAGGCAGGTATTTCTATTGGCGACGATTCAGTTATATATTTCTGCCAAACGGGCTATTTAAAAAGAATTAATAATGTAGGTTCTCAAGTTGATTCGCTTTTCCTTTCCGATAAACAAATTTTTTCGACTCCATTGATAGATAAATTTGGAAATATCTTTGTAACATCAACGAAAGATAGTACGGATCTTTATTGTGTCTCCAGTGGATTCACTATCAAGTGGAAAGTTACAGTTCATGGAGCGATGCTGGGTTCGATGTTAAACATTGATAGGAAAGGAAATCTTTATTTTATTGCTAACAATTCTTTGTATTCGGTATCACCAGGGGGAACTATTCAATGGTTGTTGACCGATCCGAATATTTTTAGCGGTGTGAATGGCATCTCCTTTAGTTCCGATGGAGCAACATTGTATTTGCCAGGTTATAACTGTTCTTTAATAGCCGTGGATATTGCCAGTAATTCTATACGTTGGAAATTTGGCACAATAACGAACTACAATGCTCCTGTTGTTAGTTCAAATGGCAAAATATTTATTTTGCCAAAGGAAGTATCTATCACGGAAAAATCTACTTTGTTTTGCTTAAATGAAAATGGTTCAACTTTATGGAAGTATGAATATCATTCCACAAATATTTACTTCACAGGTAAACCCACCCTGGATAAATTTGGGCGAATTTATTTTGCCTCAGACTCATTGTACTGTTTAGATCATAACGGGGTACTAAACTGGAAAATTGGATTATCAGGATCATGCGAAGCCCCCCTTGTTGTAGACATTTTGTCGAATGTGTATGTTTCAACACAACTAACTCAAGGAGCAACAAATATTGTGAGTTTAAGTATGTATAATTCTGAAGGCACTAAGAAATGGAGCATTGATTTCGAAAGTGTTCATACCGGAAATTGTCCGGCTTTAAGTAGCGATAATATTTATTTTTCAAATTGGAGGAGTTTTAAAGTATATGCAATCAATTAAAATAATTGTATTACTTAATATTTTTTTCTTTAAAATTGTTTTCAGTCAAATTGACTTTGGATATCGTGAAATATATGTTAAAACAATTGGTAATTCTGCAACAATTGATATGTCTGCGGTTGGTAGAGTTTGGGGACACGATTTTGAATTGAACAACATGTTCTGTGAGGAGTACTCACTTTTACAAAATACTGTTAATATCCCGGCTAATTATTATGGTTCGGATTTGGGGTTCGATAATGTAGTCATAAATTGTTTTCCACCAAATTTACCACCCTTTTTTGGATATGGTTTATATAAATTATCCGTGAATGATTTAAGTTTTTATGTTGATTTTAGAGATGATGATTATGATGGAACATATCCTTGTGGCAATGATTTTTATATTATCATAGATTCGCAGCTTGATAAAATCATATTTAGAACATATACTGAATGCTCTTCGTTTGAAATTACGCAGAATACATTTTTGTCAATTTTTTCAATGAATGGTAAATTAATGCCTTCAACAAGTTTATTTGAAAATTTTTGGCAAAATTGTTTAGTCATAATTCCATCTCAAACAGGGAATCAACCGCGTCTAGTTTGGGGACCTCATCCAAATATAACTTACAATAACGGATTCAACGTTTATCGCGCAATCGTTTCACCCGGACAACCGGAACCTGCCGAAGGAAATTTTGCGCTGCTTACACCAAACGGACTCGGCAATTCTACTTTCACTTATACAGACGGCGATATCAATTTAGGTTCTAACAACAACAGCCTTGTTTATTATTTTGTCAAAGCCAAAGGAAGCGGTTCAACATTATCTGCTAAAACAAATACTGTCGATATAGATGGTAGGTATATCGAAATAGAAAAGAAAAAAGGAAATGAGGAAATAGAAATAAATAATTTTTCACTCTCCCAAAATCACCCTAATCCATTCAATCCAACCACGACAATAGTTTATCAAACACCAATCGCAG